>CACYQI010000001.1 GCA_902776455.1 uncultured Bacteroidales bacterium
CTCCTCCTACACCCTCTCGGAGACCGCACGTCCGCCTGCCTTCTCCTTCGAGAACGTCTTTAAGAGCCTTCAGATATATGGTAATCGCTGAATAGTTACTTGATTTTTTACTCAACTTTAGCATTTGATTCAAAAGCATAGTTTCTGGTACGAAAAAAGCTAAGGAATATTTGGGGAAGTCCCCAAAAATCAGTACCTTTGTAATAGCCAAAAAAAGATACTTCATTCCTTAGCTATGTGCAAAGATACAACAATTTTCTCAGAATTACAGGAATTTTTCCTGCAAAATGATTCCCATCTGGCAATAAATCGCATTTCCGACGTCATGAACAGCCTCAGACTGCATAAGAACAAGATAGGAATAGAGAAGGCGGAGAACTGTCAGTTCACCACCACTCAAATTCTACACCTGCTACTTCTGTTTCCTTTCTTTATGGTGAAGGATGCCTATAGTTTCTCGACTTCTGCACTTGGCCGTATTTTCCATCCCGAGAAAGACACGTTCTACCGTTTCATGCGCGACGACAATATCAACTGGCGAAACATCCTATACCTGCTCAATCTCCAGCTCATCAATCGTATTTCTTGCCGTGCCGACAACAAGGAATCGGTCAAGCCCGTATGTCTTGTCGCAGATGACACTGATCTTCCCAAGACCGGAATGCATATCGAGCTCATCGGTCGCATTCATTCTCACGTGAAGAATATCAGCATACTCGGATTCAAGGGGCTGTTTCTGGCCCGTACGGATGGCAAGACGCAGACGGTTCTTGACTTCTCGCTGCATGGCGAGGAGGGGCAGAACCCAGACAAGCCGCAAGGCATGACAAAGAAGCAGATACAGGAGCGTTACAGCCGTGATCGAGATGCGGGGAGCAATGGTCAGAAGAGAGTTGACGAATACAAGGTCGACAAACAGACGAGGCTTCGTGAGATGGTCACAAATGCCATCAGGCGAGGCATCCGTTTTGACTACCTGCTGGTTGACAGCTGGTTCACCTGCAAGGAGTTGGTACACTTCATCAAGCGCAGACGCATCAGATGTCACTTCCTCGGCATGATTAAGATGGGCAATACCAAATATGACACTGAGACGTATGGCGCCTTGACCGCAAAAGGATGCATTGACAAGTTGAAGAGGGTCAAGAAAGGAATACGCTACAGCAAGAGGCTGCACTGCTATTATGGAGAGATGGAAGTGACATTCGACGGCATGCCCGTCAAAGTGTTCTTCTGCCGCAGGGGAAAGCATGGCAATTGGAACGGACTGCTCACCACCGACACGGAGCTGGACTTCTTCAAAGCATACGAAATCTATGCCATGAGGTGGAGCATAGAAGTTAGCTTCGCAGAAATGAAGGGACTGCTTAATCTGGGGAAATCTCAGGCAAGGAACTTCACAGAACAGATTGCCAGCATCTCACTTTGCATCTTGCAGTACAACATCCTTGGCTATGTCAAACGCTTCAATTCGTATGAGACCATTGGCGGCCTGTTTGCGCAGGTCACTTCGGGAACAATGGAACTGTCCATCGTGGAGAAGATATGGCTACTCATCATAGAGGTCGTTACTGCGATTGCAGAGCAGGTCTCCGCCGATTACGATGAATTGATGAAGTCGGCCATCAATGGGAACAAGCACCTGAAGGTACTCTTCGAACCATATTTGATGGAAAAACAGATTGCATAAAAGTCAAATGCTAAAGTTGAGTTTTTTACCTTATTAAATTTTTAAACTTTTAACCTTTAATTATAGCAGCGGATTAAACGGATTGACTACCGCACAAATAATTATGAATTATGAATTAAGAATTATGAATTGAATAATGACCACAGATTCAGCTGATTAAACAGATTATTCTTTCAACAACGGATTTAGACGGATTAAACAGATTGATTTTTTACCTTATTAAATTTTTAAACTTTTAACCTTTAATTATAGCAGCGGATTAAACGGATTGGCTACCGCACAAATAATTATGAATTAAGAATTCTGAATTATGAATTGATATAGGACCACAGATTCAGCTGATTAAACAGATAATAATTTCAACAACGGATTTAGACGGATTAAACAGATTGGCTACCGCACTAATAATTATGAATTATGAATTAAGAATTATGAATTGAATAATGACCACAGATTAAGCTGATTAAACAGATTATAATTTCAACAACGGATTTAGACGGATTAAACAGATTGGCTACCGCACTAATAATTATGAATTATGAATTATGAATTATGAATTGATATAGGACCACGGATTAAGCTGATTAAACAGATTATAATTTCAACAACGGATTTAACGGATTTAACGGATTGATTTTTTACCTTATTAATTTTTTAAACCTTTAACCTTTAATTATAGCAGCGGATTAAACGGATGGCTACCGCACAAGAATTAAGAATTATGAATTAAGAATTGTGAACTCCTTCTCCTTCGCGTTCTTTTGTTTTGCGCAGTTCGTCCAAGTAGCTGGCGGTGATGATGCCTGAGGGCAAGGCAATGACTGCTACGCCGAAGAGCGACGAGAACATGCTGATGAGTCGTCCCAGGTTGGTGGCAGGGCAGAGGTCTCCGTATCCGACAGTAGTCAGCGTGACTGTTGACCAATAGAGAGCGTCGAAGAATGTATGGAATGTTTCCTGCCCTGTATGGGGGTTGATGCGCGGCTCGAAGTTGAACATCACCAGTGCCGTGACGAAGATATAGGTTGCTGCGAAGAGCAATACTGCCGTCAGCACTTTGCGCTCCTTCTGCAATACTTTTACGAAGAGGAATATCTGGTCGGAATAGCGAAGAGCTTTCAGCAGACGCAGAATCTTCATCATACGCAACGTACGCAGAAGCTTGAAGTTGCTGCCCAGAATCTGGAAGCTCGGCAATATCGAGAGCAGGTCGATTATGGCCCAAAAGCTATATGGATAGATGAAGAAGGAGTGAACTCCTCTGCCCAGCTTATAGTCGGCTGTTATCCATCGCAGAATGTAATCTATGATGAATACCGTCGTCGTAAACACCTCAATATAGAAGAACGAAGGGTAGGTCTCCCAATACATGAGGGGTACGACGCTTAGGATGATGACACAAAACATGAAAATGTCGTAGATGTGGCTCCAAACATTGGAACCGTCATCCTTCTCTATAATCTCATATAACTGTTTGCGGGACATAATATGAAAGGTAAAAAATTCAAAATTCACTTATAGTTAGGAAGAAAAAATGGAAGTTAATTCGCTTCGTTCATGGAAGTTAAAATGGACGATAGTTTTCTTGCTGACAAAAGTATTGTCCTGCACGGAGTGCTTAACTCCCTGCTGGCAAAGCTTGCCGAAGAACTCACGTTAATTCTTATTTCTTAATTCTTATCTGGGGGGAATAAATCGTAAATTGTAAATCGTCAAATCGTAAATGCTTTTATCTCCAGCCTTCGAGGTCGGCTTCCGGGAAGAGGTCAGGATTGAAGACTGGCTTCTCTTCGCCTGCTTTGCGCTGTTCGCGGAAGTCCTGCAAGAGGCGGAAGGCATAGCGGCTCAGCGAAAGGACGGCGATGAGGTTGGTGATGGTCATCAAGGCCATGGCGAGGTCCACGATGCTCCATGCCTGCTGCAACGACATGAAGCCGCCCAGCAGCACTACGATGCCGCTCAGACAGCGGAACAGCACAACGGCCCACGACTTGTTACAGATGTAGCGGACGTTGGTCTCGCCGTAGAAGTAGTTGGCGATGATGGTGGAGTAGGCAAACAGGAAGATGGCAGCCAGGAGGAACCAGCTTCCGAAGCTTCCCAAGTGGTGCTCCATAGCATGACTGGTGAGGATGATGCCGTCGCTGCCGTCGGTATAAAGGCCGCTCAGCAGGATGATGAAGGCCGTGCAGGTGCAGATGACGAGCGTATCGGTGAAGACACCGAAGCTTTGCAACAAACCTTGATAGACGGGATGGGGAATGGTGGCTGTAGCGGCTGCATTGGGCGCACTTCCCTCGCCCGCTTCGTTGGAGAAGAGGCCGCGCTTCACGCCCTGCATCACGGCTATGCCAACGGCTCCGCCCGCCGCTTGCTCCCAACCGAAAGCACTCCGCACGATTAGGCTCAGCATGGCGGGTATCTGCGACACATTCGCCATGAGGATGTAGAGGGCGAGCAGGATGTAGCCGAAGGCCATGAAGGGAACGATTATCGCACAGAAGCGGGCTATGCGATGGATGCCGCCGAAGATGATGGCGAGCGTCAGCAATGCCAGTCCAGCAGCCACATAGGGCATGGGAACATGGAAGGCGTGGGAGATAGCGTCGCAAAGCGTGTTGCTCTGCACAATCTGGTTGGAAAGGCCGAAGCCGTAGATGATGAGGCAGGCAAACAGCACGCCCATCCACGGCCGCTTCAAGCCGAACTTCATGTAGTAGGCAGGTCCGCCGTAGAAAGTCTCTTTGCCGCGCCGCTTGAAGAGCTGTGCCAACGTGGCTTCCATGAAGGCTGTGCTTGCTCCCAGCAAAGCCATCACCCACATCCAGAACACGGCTCCCGGACCGCCCACGAAGATAGCACTTGCCACGCCAGCCAAGTTACCTGTGCCCACTCTCGACGAGAGGCTGATGGCAAAGGCTTGGAAGGAAGTAATCTTCCGTCTGCCAATGCTCTCAATGGGTTCGTTGCCGGGGCTGAAAAGATTCTTAATCATTGTGGGCAGCATCGTGAACTGCACGGCCCGAAGGTTCCAGGTGAAGAAGAGCGCACAGCCCACAAGCATCGTAATGACCACGTAGGTCCAAAGCCAGTCGCTAATCGACGTGATTAGGTCGAACTTTATAAATTCAAGATTCAAGATGTATTCCATATCAACTCAAAGAGAACTCCGACGATAAAGGTATTCGTTGTTATACTGCCACACCTGTTCGCATCACTTCGCGATAGATGGGCGAGTCTTCGCCGCTTTCAAGAAGGATTGGTTCAAGGTAACAACTGATGTCGCGGGTGGCTCGGTCTATTGGCTCGCTAACTTTTCCTTTAAGCTTTGGAGTATCCATGCGTGCATTTGTTTGGTGAATCGTTTTGTTTGTTTACGAGGGCAAAGGTACGAAAAAGAAATGAAGAACGATGAATGAAGGATGAAGAATTATTCTCACAGTCGCTATTTTTTTAATTCTTTCCTTCCATAATCACTACGGCTTCCTTCTTGCAGCCATCGACCATGATGTTGAGGGGAGCAGGCAGGCGGACGTGGCGGACGTGCTCTGTTTCCTGCTCGGCTGGCAGCGCGTCGAGGATGTCCTGCCGATAGATGCCGTCGCCTCGGAAGTCGTTGATGGTGAGGTAGCAGACGCCAAGCGACGTGAGATTCTGGAAGAAATGCGTACCTTGGCTGGGATCGACTTGGAAGCTGTTCAGTCCTGCCTCAACGATGACTTGTGCAGCGCTGATGTGACTCCACTTCACGGGAATGCCGAGCCACGGGTCGCTGCTCCCCCAACGGCCGGGACCGATGAGGAGGTAGGAAGGACTACCAGCCCCTTCCTGCTCCCCCTTTGGGGGAGTGTCCAAGCTGCGAGTCTCTTTGCTTTTGAAGCACTCCTCCAAAGGGGGAGCGGGGAGGGGGCTGACTGGGACTATGGGCTGGTTTAGGATCTTTCTGTTTATCTGCTCTATCTCTTCGGCGATGGCCGGGTTGTTGGCAGGAGAGTAGTTTTCCGTCTTCACGTAAACGATGTCCTGTATGTCGCTAAAGATGCCGTGACCTATGGCGTTGTGGGAGCGCAGGAGGCACTTCTCGTCGGGAATGGTCGTGAGGTCTTCGTCCAGCTCCATGCGGTTATCAACCATCGGACGTATCTGCAGGAGGCGGAACTCGCCGGTGCGGTCGGCATGAAGGTTGACGGCGAACTCTATCTCGACGGGGCGTTTCATCTCTTCCTGTCCGTACTTCAAGACTTTCCGCATCAGTTCGGGCAGAGGGAAGATGTCGTTCTGCAGGACGCCCGCAAAGGAGATAATCTTGCGGTTGCGTCCTTCGTAGAAGCCATCATAGATGCATTGGTCGAAGGGGTCGTAGGTGGAGCAAATCCAACGGAGCGTGCCGTCGGCTTCTGCTTCGCGGACAGGCACTTTGATGAGATTGAAGCCATCGTTGACGCTCATTGTTGCAGCCTCCTCCGAGTTGCTTTCCGAGGGGAGGGCAAGGAAGTGGGTCTGAGTGTCGCGAAGTGCAATCTCCATCTCGCTCATCTGCAGAATCTGATGGGGATGTGCGGGGCAGACGCGCAAGCAGGTGCCGCCATCGACGATGTACTTGCCGAGGCCCATTGCCAACGAGACGGTTCCCTCCTCGGCCTTCTCGTCGCCGATGGGGTAATAGTTGATGCTGCGAGCTACGCCGCTGATGACGGGATAGAACCTGCCGTTGTGCTCTTCGCCCACCACTTCCTGCAGGATGACGGCCATCTTCTCCTGGTCGATGACGTTGCTCGTGGCCGTCATGTAGTCCTTGCTGCTGCGGTAGAAGACGCTGGCATAGACGGCTTTGATGGCTTCGGAAAGCATGGAGAGACGCTCATAGCGGTCGTGGGCTGAGGGAATCATATAGGTACTATAGACGCCTGCGAAGGGCTGATAGTGCGAGTCCTCGAGCAGACTGCTGGAGCGTATGGCGATGGGGCCGTCCACGACGTCGAGGAAGGCTTCGAGGTCGCCTACGAGCCGCATGGGAAGGCGAGCGCGGAGGAAGTGATTGAGTATCTCTTCGTCGGGATAGTCGCTGAGGGCAACCTGATAGAGGTCGTTGGTGTCCATGAACTCGTCGAAGATGTCGGTACAGAGCACGACGGTCTTGGGGATGCTGACGGTAACGCCGTCGCGCTCGTTGAGGTCGGTGTGGCGCCCCAGCAAATGGTCGATGAAGGCAAGGCCGCGTCCTTTACCTCCAAGGCTTCCGTCGCCGATGCGGGCGAAATTGCTGTACTGGTCGAAGCGTTCTCGCTGGAAGACGGCCACGACGCCCTGGTTCTTCATCCTTCGGTAGGCTACGATGGCGTCGAGGATGATGGCGCGATGGGCATCGACGTCCTGCAGGCTTTCCCAAGTGATGCGCTTGAGGAACTCAGATATAGGAAAGAGCGCGCGCGAGGCAAGCCAGCGGCTCACGTTGTTGTGGGAGATGTGGTAGAGCAGACTGCGCGTAGGCAACGTCATGATGTTGTCTTGTAGGTCCTTGAGGTTGTGCAGTCGTGCCACTTCCTGCTTCGTGTCGGGGTCGCGGAAGATGAAGTCGCCGAAGCCGAAGTAGTCGCGCAGGTGGTCGCGCAAGTCAACGTCCATCTTCTTGGAGTTCTTGTCGATGAAGCTTGCTTGGCAAAGTTTGGCGAGCCGGGCTTTGTCGGTCTCGTTCGAATCGAGGATGAGGGGGACGTAGGGGTCGCGTGCCCTGATGGCGCTGAGGAGCTTGAAGCCGGCCTCTTCGTCCTTTTCTCCTCCGGCCGTCATGGGAAAGCGGCAGTCGCTGATGACGCCCAGCGTGTTGTCGGCAAAGCGGTTGTAGAGCAGCCAAGCCTCTTCGTAGTTGCGGGCGAGCACTATCTTCGGACGGCCACGCATGCGTAGCATCTCGAGGCTCGTGTTGAGGGCTTCGGTGGCGAACTCGAGGCTCTGCTGTAGGACGAACTTGTAGAGCGTGGGCAGGATGCTGGAGTAGAAGCGTATGCTGTCCTCGACGACGAGCAGCATCTGCACGCCGGCCGACCGTATGTCGTGCTCCAGGTTCATGCGGTCCTCCATGAGCTTGATGATGGAGAGCAGCAGTTCGGTGTTTCCGAGCCAGCAGAAGACGTACTCGAAGGCGCTGAGGTCTTCGTTCTGCATGCGGCGGGTGATGCCGTGGCTGAAGGGTGTGAGCACCACGATAGGTATGGCTGGATAGTCGAGCTTTATGTCGCGGGCGATGTCGAACACGGAGTTGTCCTCGGCAGCAGGCATACAGATGACGAGGTTAATCTGTCCGCCGGCCATCGTTTCCTTGGCTTCTTCGCGACTGTGCACTTGCAGGAATCGCGGCGGGAAGCGTAGTCCCAAGCGGGCATACTCAGAGAAAATCTTCTCATCCACGCGTCCGTCGTCCTCCAGCATGAAGGCGTCGTAGGGATTGGCTATGAGCAGAACGTTGTAAACCCGATTGAGCATCAGGTCAACGAAGGAGGTATCTTTCAGAGTCATCTATGCATTTACCATTTAATCATTTACCATTTACCATTTGTTCCCCCTAAAGGGGGTTAGGGGGTCCTTACCATTTACCATTTGTTCCCCCTAAAGGGGGTCAGGGGGTCCTTACCATTTACCATTTGTTCCCCCTAAAGGGGGTTAGGGGGTCCTTACCATTTACCATTTATTCCACTCTCTAAGAGAGAGGTTGGGGGTTAGAGGTTAGAGGAATGTTCTGGATGCTAATTAGGGGCCGAAAGTATTCTCTAACCACTAACCGCTAACCGCTAACCTCTTAATATACTCACTTCCCCCTTCCCTTTAGGGGAGGGCTGGGGAGAGGCTGAGAAAAGGCTTTAACTGCGCAAAGATACAATTTTTTACCGGCATTTCGGCAAGATGAGCTAAGAAAATGTGACAAAATGCAGAAAGAGGGACAAAATGAACCTCCACTTCGGGCGAATGCGCGCGATGCGTTGGCCGACGACACTTGGCGGGGACTATCCGACGGAATGGCGTGCCTATTTCTTTGCTCCTTCATGTAGGAGCAATTGCTCCTTCATGTAAGAGCGATTGCTCCTACATGTAAGAGCAACGAACACAACGTGGAGCATCGGCTGACGCTACTTGCCCCGAAGTTTCGTTTTTCAGCCGATAGCGCATTTTTTCTTATACTTTATTTTGTCATAACGTTAAAAAATCTTATCTTTGCAAATCATTTTTCAAAAGCATTCACAATGGAGGGACACAATCATTTGGTTATCATGGCAGGCGGCGTGGGCAGCCGTTTCTGGCCGATGAGTACGCCGCAGCAGCCGAAGCAGTTCGTCGATGTCATGGGTTGCGGCAGGACATTAATTCAACTTACCTTTGACCGCTTCAAGAAAATCATCCCTGCGGAGAACACTTGGGTGGTGACTTCGGCAGCCTACGTCGGCATCGTCCGCGAGCAACTGCCTGAGATTCCCTGGAACCACGTGTTGCTCGAACCTTGCCGCAGGAATACGGCTCCCTGCATTGCCTACGCCAGCTGGCGCATCAAGTCGCAGGACACGAAGGCCAACATCGTGGTTACTCCGAGCGACGCTATCGTGATGGACGTCAACGAGTACCAGCGCGTCATCAAGTCGGCCCTGAAGTTCGTGTCCGAATCGGATGCTATGGTCACGCTCGGCATGAAGCCCAACCGCCCCGAAACCGGCTATGGTTACATCCAAGCCGACCTCTCCTACTCCACCGCCCGCAATAAGGAAATCTTCCGCGTCGATTCGTTCAAGGAGAAACCCGACATCGATACGGCCAAACGCTACATACAGAAGAACAACTTCTTCTGGAATGCAGGCATCTTCATCTGGAACGTCGGCACCATCGCCAACGCGTTGCGCGTCTATCAGCCCACGCTTTCGAAGACCTTCGAGGACTTGCTTCCCCTCTATGGCACCGAGAAGGAGCAGGACGCCATCAACAAGGTGTTCCCCAAGTGCGAGAACATCTCCATCGACTACGCCATCATGGAGAAGGCGGAAGAAATCTATGTCCTGCCGGCCAACTTCGGCTGGAGCGACCTCGGCACCTGGGGGTCCTTGCAGGAAAACACAGAGCGCGACATCTACGGCAACGCCCTCTTCGGCAAGAACATCGACGTCTATGAGACCACCAACTGCATCATCCACGCCACTCAGGAGAAGCGTGTCGTGGTGCAAGGCCTCGACGGATACATCGTTGCAGAGTGCGACGACACCCTGCTCATCTGCCGCCTCGCCGACGAACAACGCATCAAGCAGTTCTCAGAGAAATCAGAATAATCAGAGCATTACGAGTTCTCCGAGCTTTCAGAGCACTCAGAATAATCAGACTCTCCGAGTTCTCCGAGTTTTCAGAGCACTCAGAAAAATCACAATCACCAGCAATGAACAACAACATCGCACTTATCACCGGCGTCACAGGACAGGACGGTTCCTACTTGTCGGAGTTCCTTCTCGCCAAAGGCTACGAGGTGCACGGCATCATTCGCCGCAGCTCGGTTGACTACCGCGAGCGCATCGCACACCTCGAGGGCAAGCCTCATTTCCATCTGCACTATGCCGACATGGGCGACTCGATGTCGCTCGTCAAGCTGGTCGGCCTGGTTCAACCCACCGAAATCTACAATCTGGCAGCACAAAGCCACGTCCAAGTCAGCTTCGACGCCCCGGAGTTCACGGCCGACGTGGATGCCGTAGGCGTGCTCCGCATACTCGAAGCCGTCCGAACCAACCATCTGGAGAAGACTTGCAAGGTGTATCAGGCATCCACCTCCGAACTCTACGGCAAGGTGGAAGAAGTGCCGCAGAACGAGAACACGCCTTTCCATCCCTACAGTCCCTATGCCGTCGCCAAGCTCTACGGCTTCTGGATCGTGAAGGAATACCGCGAAGCATACGGCATGTTCTGCTGCTCCGGCATCCTCTTCAACCACGAGAGCGAGCGCCGAGGCGAGACGTTTGTCACCCGAAAGATTACCCTCGCCGCAGCACGCATCGCGCAGGGCAAACAGGAGAAGCTCTACCTGGGCAACCTCGACTCGTTGCGCGACTGGGGCTACGCCAAGGACTATGTGGAATGCATGTGGCTCATCCTGCAGCACGAGACACCCGAGGACTTCGTCATCGCCACAGGTGTACAGCACTCCGTCCGTGAGTTCACCGACCTCGCTTTCCGCCACGTCGGCATAGAACTCAAGTTCGAAGGAGAAGGCATCAACGAGAAAGGCATCTGCGTCGGCGGCCCCGAACATCTCGTCGGCAAGACGCTGGTCGAAGTTAGCGCAGACTTCTACCGTCCCACCGACGTAGTCAACCTCTGGGGCGACCCGACAAAAGCCAAGGCAAAGCTCGGCTGGAACCCCGCTAAGACCAGCTTCGAAGAGCTTGTCAAGCTGATGGTCGAGCACGACATGGGCAAAGTCGCAGCCGAAGGCGCTGCCGAAAAAGTCCGCACCAACCTCGCCGAATACCTCGAAAAAGGCATCGTGAAGTAAGAGAACATCTAAAAACACGAAAGTAACGAACACATGTCTCTGCTCTACGCGACTGAGTCATACAAGATAACAGGCGCATTGTTCGAAGTTCATAAGGTGCTAGGGCCTGGACTTCTTGAGAAGGTCTATCAAGAGGCCTTAGAGAAGGAATTCAAGCTGCAAGGCATACCTTACGAGCGCGAAAAAGCATTCTCCATCAATTATAAAGGAGAGGAACTTGAACAGAAATATGTGGCTGACTTTGTCTGCTATGGCAAAATCATAGTAGAGCTAAAGGCTGTAGAGGAGTTGTTGCCAGTACATACAGCCCAAGTCGTTAACTATCTCGCATTAACAGGCTACAAGCTTGGTCTGTTAGTAAACTTTAATGCACAACAGATAAAACCCGAAAGAATAGTTCGCTTTTAGGCTGTTTCGACAATTTTAAACATATAGATAAACGAAAGAAACTAAAAAGGAAGCAAGAGTATTAGGAACTACCGGAAAGATATAAACATAGGAGGAAACGAAAGAAACTAAAATATATCAACGAATTTCGTGTTTTTCGATTCATTAATGCCTTTGAATGGATGAAACAAGAAAAGGAGAATTGGTTTTTTTCGTGTTTTTCGATGTTAAATAATAAATGATTAAGATGTTTAGTAAGGACAGTAAAATTTATGTTGCAGGCCATCGGGGGATGGTCGGCTCCGCGATAGTGAGGGAACTGCAACGGCAGGGATACACCAACATCATCACAAGGACGCACAAGGAACTTGACCTGACCAGGCAGGAAGCCGTGGAGAAGTTCTTTGCCGAGGAGAAGCCCGAATACGTCTTCCTCGCGGCAGCGAAGGTGGGAGGCATCGTGGCAAACCAGTCCGCTTTGGCAGACTTCATGTACGACAACATGGTGCTCGAGATGAACGTCATCCATGCAGCATGGAAGAACGGCTGCAAGAAGCTCGAGTTCCTCGGCAGCTCGTGCATCTATCCCCGCATGGCGCCGCAGCCCATGCCCGAGAGCTGTCTGCTGACAGGCGAGCTGGAGAAGACCAACGAAGCTTATGCTTTGGCCAAGATAAGCGGCTTGAAGTACTGCGAGTTCTTGAACCGTCAGTACGGAACGGACTATATCTCGGTGATGCCGACGAACCTCTACGGTCCCAACGACAACTATCATCCCGAGCACAGCCACGTGCTGCCGGCGCTGATACGGCGTTTCCACGAGGCCAAGGAAGCAGGCCTTGAGAGCGTGACCTGCTGGGGCGACGGCTCTCCGCTTCGCGAGTTCCTCTATGTCGATGACCTGGCCAACCTCTGTGTCTTCCTTATGAAGAACTACAGCGGCAACGAAACGGTCAATGCCGGCACGGGGAAAGAGCTGACCATCAAGGCGCTGACGGAGCTGGTGGCTAAGGTTGTGGGCTACAAAGGCAAGATTGAATGGGACACCACACGGCCGAACGGAACGCCTCGCAAGCTCCTCGATGTCTCGAAGGCTGCGGCTTTGGGCTGGACATACAAGACCGAGCTGGAGGACGGCATCAGGCTGAGCTACCAGGACTTCCTCAACAATCCGATGAGAGCCGAAAGATAAGTGTATGAAAAAGCTGTTGCTCCTTCTCCTTTCCCTTATGACGCTACAGGGCTTTGCCCAAAGCCTTAAAGACGTCTTCGCAGGAGACTTCCTGATGGGCGTCTCGCTGAGCGGCCGCAATGTGCGCATCGATGCCGAGCAGGACCTCATCCGCAAGCACTTCAACAGCGTGACGTGCGAGAACGCCATGAAGCCCAGTTCGCTCCATCCCGCACCCGACGTTTGGCGATGGGACGAGGCGGACCGCATCGCCAACTTCTGTAGGCAGAACGGCATCAAGATGCGCGGCCACTGTCTCGTCTGGCACAATCAGTTCTCGGACTGGATGTACTACGACGACAAGGGCAACTTCGTGGACAAGGAGACCTTTTATGCCCGCCTCAAAGACCACATCCTGACGGTCGTGAACCGCTACAAGGATGTCGTCTATGCCTGGGACGTGGTGAACGAAGCCATGTCCGATGGCGGCGAGAACCCCTATCGTCAGTCCAAGCTCTACCAGCTCTGCGGCGACGAGTTCATCGCCAAGGCTTTCCAGTTTGCTCGCGAAGCCGACCCGAAGGCCATCCTCTTCTACAACGACTACAACGAGACGAACCCCCGCAAGTCGAGGAACATCTACGAGATGGTGCTGCGCATGCGTAGCAAGGGCGTGCCCATCGACGGCATCGGCATGCAGGGCCACTACAACATCTTCGGGCCGAGCGTCGAGGAACTCGAGGCCGCGCTCAGCCTCTACGCACCGCTTGTGGAGCACATCCACGTGACGGAACTCGACGTGCGGGCCAGCGAAGAGATGGGCGGACAGTTGAAGTTCGACCGAGAAGGCATTGCGATGACCGACACCATCCAAGCCCTTCACGCGCAGCAATATGAGCGTCTCTTCCAGACCTTCCGCCGCTTCCGCGACAAGATAGACTGCGTCACGTTCTGGAACCTGCACGACGGCTGTTCGTGGCTCGGCGAGAAAAACCATCCCCTCCTCTTCGACAAAACTCTCCAGCCCAAGCCCGCCTTCTTCAGAATCGTGGGGAAAGACTGAACGAGGCATCCTTTCTTCCCGAAAAACCCTTACATCATTTGACGCCCCTTGCAGCCCTTTCGAGGGCCTCTGCATGGTGCGCGATTCGACGCTCCACGTTGCGTAGGCCGATGCTCCACGTTGTGTTGCCTTTTCCTCCACGTTAACTTTCCCCTTTCAACTCTCAATTTTCAATTTTAAACTTTGTTCTGTATGACGGTATGCCATGTCGTCCAGATACTTTCTTAACACAGCCCTGCTAAACGCCCCTTTGCAACCAATTGAAAGTCAAAGCCCATTCGATTTAAGGCCATTTTAGGGCTTCGGTGGACCAAAGTGCCGCCGCGCCAAAAAGAAGCCGTCAGAACGCGTGTCGTTGCGAAAAGACTTGACAAAACCACCACGTAATGCTTGTTTTCAGGAAGAATGGGCTTAGAGCGTTACGCACGCCAAGTTGTTCGTCAAACCCCGTTTAAGCGAAATTATTCTCCTTTCTTCATCCTTCATTCTTCATTTTTTTGTATCTTTGCACGCGATATAAAGTACACATTACTGAATTAAAGGTTATTCCATGAATCGCAGAGAATTTCTCCAACGCTCAGGCGTTCTTGCCGGAGCCGCCTATCTGGGCACGCCCGCCCTTGCTGAGACCATCGCCACTTTGGGCAACCCCAACCTCGTTATCGGCATCGTCAGCGACATCCATCTGCGCGGAGCAGATACGGCCGCGACGTTCATCCACACGCTCGAATACTTCCGTAGTCTGAAGGTAGATGGTGTCATCATCGCCGGCGACATGGCCGACCAGGGACTCCTGCCGCAGCTGCAAGTCGTGGCAGACGCTTGGTTCCAAGTCTTTCCTGACAATAAAGGCCTCGACGGCAAAGAGACGGTTCAGCTCTTCATCTACGGCAACCACGACATGGAGGGCTACACCTGGGGCGGAACCATCAGTAGCGTGGGGGCTGCCACGGCGCAGGCGCAGGGCATCGGCCGACAGGCTGCCGCCGCTTGGAAGCAATGCTTCAAGGAAGATTATCAGCCCCTTTGGATGAAGACCATCAAGGGCTATCACTTCATCGGCGCGCATTGGGAGAACCAGAACCACATCTCCGGCCTCGCAAGCTTCCTCGAAGAGCACAACGCCGAGCTGAAGGCCGACGGCAAGCCCTTCTTCTACATCCAACACCCTCACCCCAAGGACACCTGCAACTGCGCGTGGGCTTGGGGCCGCGACGACGGAACGGTGACGAGACTCCTGAGCAAGTACCCCAACGCCATCGCGTTCTCCGGACACTCGCACTCGCCTCTCGACGACGACCGCGACCTTTGGCAAGGCAGCTTCACCAGCATCGGCACCTCGTCGCTCAAGTACCTCTATCCGATGCCGGCACGCGAAAACACCTATCAGGACGACTGGTCGGCCAAGCCGCCTACGCAAATGGCGAAGATGGACCCGCAGGACGGACGTCAAGGCATGGTGATGCGTATCTATGACAACGCTATCACGTTCGAGAAGCGCGAGTTTGTCTATGACGAACCCATCGGCGAGCCGTGGTATCTGCCCTGGCCCATCTCGACCTCGCAGCCGCTCTCCTTCGAGAACCGCGCCAAGTCGGCCGCCATTCCGCAGTTCCCCGCAGGCACAAAAGTCACCGTGACGGCAGGCAAAGGCAGCGACCGTTACGGCACACAGCAGAAGCAAGTGACGGTCCACTTCCCGACCGTCTTGAAGAAGAACGCCGGCGTTCGCGCCTTCGACTACGAGGTGCAAGTGGAGTACGACTGGCTCGATGTCCGCAACGTCTGCTCGACGAAGCGCGTCTTCTCGCCCAAGTGCTACCTCGGCGAGAACAAGGAAGAGGGCGAAGTCATCTGCGTCTTCGGCGAAGGCGAACTGCCCAAGGACTTCGCCTACCGCTTTGCCATCCGTCCCTGCAACTGCTTCGGAGCCAAAGGAAACCCCATTTATTCGGATTGGATAGACAGCTCTTTCGCCATGTTTACCTCGTCGCTCTCGCTCAACAAGCAGTTCTACCGCACGGGCGAAGCCATCCGAGCGACCTTCAGCAGCGTTCCCGTCGGCACGGAAGCCTGGCTCGGCATCTACGCAAAAGGAAAGAAGCCTGGCTCTAACGACAAGGCCGACACCTACAAATATACCGAAGTGGCAGCAGGCACGCTGAGCCTCAGCCTCACGGAACCCGGCGAATACTTTGCCGTGCTCTTCCAGGACGGCGGCTACACGGAGTGCTCGCCACGCATTCCCCTCTTTGTCCTTTCGCGGGCTTACAACCCCGAGAACTTCTCCATGCAGACCGACAAATCCGTCTATAACGTGGGCGACGCCATCGAAGTGACGCTTGCCAACGCTCCCATGCTAAGCAACGACTGGATAGGCATCTACAGGGCCGACATCGTTCCGAAGGACGCGAAGTGCCCCACTTGGCTCTACAACAACAAGGTGAACGGCTCGCTCACGCTCAACGTCAGCGGCACGAAGAACTGGACGGCACCCTTGCCCGAAGGCGACTACTTTGTGGGCTACTTCATGGCCGACGGCTACGAGGAGCCTTTCCCACGCCAATATTTCAGCATCGCAGGCAATGGCGACGGTGACAGCGTGTCGGCTCCCTCTGAAGAGAGAGAAGGCAACCACCTCATCTACCGCCTCGACGGCACCCGCACCGCAAGCATGCAGGAGCCGGGCCTCTATATCAAGGACGGCAAGAAAGTGATAAAGAGTTAAAAAGCCTCACCCCTAATCCCTCTCCGCGTTAAGGGGTTAGAGGTTAGGGGTTAGAGGTTAGGGAACACCATCACCCACAGCTATCCTCTTACCACTAACCTCTAACCACCAACCACCTATAAGGGTCCAATAAATGGTAAATGATAAATGATTAAATGGTAAATATGATGATGAACAACGTTGAATCAATCTTTGCAGCCAAGCTGCTTGAAGTGAAAGCCATCAAGTTACAGCCAAGCAATCCCTTCACATGGGCAAGCGGCTGGAAGAGTCCCTTCTATTGCGACAACCGCAAGACACTCTCCTTCCCCGACCTTCGCAGTTTCGTCAAGGTGGAGCTGACACGACTCGTCATGGAGCAGTTCCCCGAGGCAGAAGGCGTGGCCGGCGTGGCCACAGGTGCCATCGCACAAGGCGCTTTGGTGGCCGACGCCCTCTCTCTCCCCTTTGCCTACGTCCGCAGCAAGCCTAAAGACCACGGCATGGAGAACCTCATCGAAGGCGAACTCAAGCAGGGGATGAAGGTCGTAGTCGTAGAAGACCTCATCAGCACAGGCGGCAGCAGCCTCAAAGCCGTCGAGGCGCTCAGGAAAGCAGGATGTGAAGTGGTCGGCATGGTGGCGTCTTACACTTATGGCTTCCCCGTTGCAGAAGAAGCCTTCAAGGCAGCTGGCGTCAAGCTCATCACCCTCACCAACTACGAAGCCGTCGTGGCTGAAGCCCTCAAAACGGGTTATATCAAGGAAGACGACATAGCGACCCTCAACGAATGGCGCAAGGATCCGGCAAACTGGAAGGCCCCTCTCTAACTTCCTTCCAAAGGGAAGGATATAAATGGTAAATGGTTAAATGATTAAATGGTAAATGCAAGGTGACTGAATACAAAAGCGAAGTAAAGAAGATATACGCTCCCATTGGACGCGTCTATGAGCGGTTGGCAGACCTCAACAACCTGGCTGTCATACAGCAGGGCCTCGACAACCCCGATGCGATGGAGCGCATCAAGCAGCAGGCCGGCGACAAGGTGAAGCCTGAACAACTCGAGCAAATTGTCCAGAAGCTCCGCGAGTTGCAGTTCGACAGGGACAGCGTTTCGGGCAACACCCCGATAGGGACAGCCACGCTCCGCATCATCGAGCGCGAGCCGGAGAAGACCATCAAGTTCGCTGCAGAAGGCATGCCCGTGGCAGCCAACATGTGGATTCAACTGCTTCCGCAAAACGACAACGAGTGCGCTATGCGCTTGACCGTCAAGGCCGACCTCAACTTCTTCATCCGCCAAATGGTGGGCAAGAAGCTCGAACAAGGCGTCGATGGCCTGGCACAGATGCTGGCATCCTTACCTTACTAGAAACAATTCACAATTCATAATTCATAATACTATAGCACGCCCCAGAGAGCGAGGGCAAGAGAGGCAATGATGAATTATGAATTATGAATTAATAATTATGAATTATGCAAAAGTTGTGGGACAAAGGATATGAGCCGACGGCGGAGATAGAGCGCTTCACCGTCGGACGCGACCGCGAGATGGACATGTATCTGGCTGAGGCCGACGTGCTTGGCTCGATGGCGCACATCACCATGCTCGAGAGCATCGGGCTTCTCGAGAAAGACGAACTGCAAGCCTTACTGGCTGAGCTGCGGAACATCCTCGCGGAGATACGCGAGGGACGCTTCACGATAGAGGACGGCATAGAGGACGTACACTCGCAAGTTGAGCTGATGCTGACCCGTCGGCTGGGCGACATGGGCAAGAAGATACACTCCGGCCGCAGTCGCAACGACCAGGTGTTGGTGGACCTCAAGTTGTTCATCCGCAAGCAGCTACGCCTCGTGGCAGAGGACGTCAAGAGTCTCTTCATCGAGCTGCAGCAGCAGAGCGAACGATACAAAGGCGTGCTGATGCCAGGCTACACGCATCTGCAAGTGGCGATGCCCAGTAGCTTCGGCCTTTGGCTGGGTGCTTACGCCGAGAGTCTCGTGGATGACCTCGTCTTCCTCCAAGCCGCCTACCGCATCACGAACCGCAACCCGCTCGGCTCGGCCGCTGGCTACGGCTCGTCGTTCCCCTTGAACAGGACGATGACGACCGAGTTGCTGGGCTTCGACTCGCTCGACTACAACGTGGTCTATGCCCAGATGGGACGTGGAAAGACGGAGCGCAACGTGGCCTTCGCCTTGGCCGGAATAGCAGGAACCGTCAGCAAGCTGGCCTTCGACGCCTGCCTCTTCAACAGCCAGAACTTCGGTTTCATCAAGCTTCCGAAGGAGTGTACGACCGGCTCGAGCATTATGCCGCACAAGAAGAACCCCGACGTCTTCGAGCTGACACGCGCCAAGTGCAACAAGCTCCAGGCTCTGCCTCAGCAGGTTACGCTCATCATGAACAACCTGCCCAGCGGCTACTTCCGCGACCTCCAAATCATCAAGGAAGTCTTCCTGCCCGCCTTCCAAGAGCTGCGCGACTGCCTGCAGATGGCCACCTACATCATCCATCGCCTCGAAGTGAACGAGCACATCCTCGACGACCCGCGCTACGACCTCATGTTCTCCGTGGAGGAAGTCAACCGCCTCGCCTCCGAAGGGATGCCCTTCCGCGATGCCTACAAGAAAGTCGGGCTTGACATCGAGGCCGGCAAGTTCGTTCCGAGGAAGGAAGTACGCCACAGCCACGAAGGCAGCATCGGCAACCTCTGCACGAAAGAGATAGCTACTCTCTTCGAACAAACATGGAGCAATTTCCGCTTCGAGAAGGCGGAAGAAGCCGAGGCGAAATTAGGGGGCTAAAAACACTCCACGGAGAATCGGCTTACACTCCACGGAGAATCGGCTCACACTCCACGGAGAATCGGCTCACACTCCACGGAGCATCGGGCTACGCTCCATGCTGTGTGGGACGACACAACATCAAGGAACAAGAAATGAAACGCATTTGCATTTATATCTTACCCATTATTAGCGGGTTACTACTTGCGGCTTGCAACAACGGCGAGGTGAACAACAAGTACTGCAACCTGCGGGCCAGACTGACCATCGACAATGTCCTGCAAGCTCCAGTCCTCTTCACGGCTTGCGAGAGCATGGGCGAGTATTGCACCATCAAGAGCGACGGCCAGCGCTTCACCTTCACCAACGCTTCCAACACCACATCGGTCATCAACATCCCAGCCATCAGCGACTACAACGGCTACTACTGGCTGGACGGCTTCATCGTAGGCAAACTCACCATCCCCGAAATGGGAGAGGACGTGCCGAAGGTGGTATGTTTCGACCTCGCCTGCTCGAACTGCTACGAGAACTACAACATCACCAGGCCCCTTCGGCTACAGGTCGGCGGCTACGCCAAGTGCAATTACTGCGGACGCACCTACAACCTGAACGACTGCGGCACCATCGCCGACGGGCCGGGAGGTCGCAACCTCTACCGCTATCGCGTCAGCTACATCGGCAACACACTCGTCATAAACAACGGAATATAACACACTTCAGCGACAACGAACATGAAGAGACTTACGATACTCAGCCTGGCCCTATTGCTGCTTCTGCCCCTTGCGAGAGCCGAGGAACGCGTCTGGTGCCTCATCACCGACAGCGGCGAGAGCGTGGCAATGAGCGAAGTGCTCTGCCTGGCCGCAGCCGACGACGACTCCACCTTTGCCGTCGTGCTCAAAGAAGGCGAGGCCATCGCAGGCGTCCGCCGTGCCCGTTTCGGCATGGAGATACCCACAGGCATCGCGAAGCCCGGCATCGTCGTCGCAAAGGACAACCTGCTTCTGACGAACGCTCTCGCCGGCAGCACAGTCTGCATCTACAGCATCGACGGCAAGCTCATGCAGCAGGCCAAGTCCGACGAGCAGATAGACATCAGTTCCCTTCCCGCGCGCACGTATTATATAATAAGGATAGGAGAGGCATCCTTCAAGCTCCGCAAGCCATGAAACAGCTACGATATATCATACTCCTTCTCCTTGTCCAATGGTCAATGGCTAATGGTCAATGGTCTAAGACCCTTGCGCAGAAGAAGTTTGCCGTTCACTATGGCACGATGGTCGGCACGAGCACCGACGACATCCGCTTCTCGCAGAACGGCGACAAAGACGAGTGGGCACCCGGAAGCGTGTACTACCCGAACAAAGACCTCTCGCAGATACAGTACATCAGCCGCTACTTCCCCTGCCGCGACTTCACCTTCTCGCGCCCCGACCTCGTGATGCGGCCGGGCGAAACAGCTATCATCGACATCGACTTCCAACCGGAAGAGAGCGTCGTCCGCTATGTCGATAAGCTCATCTACTCGTCGAACAGCAACGTAGCCAAAGCCAAGCGTCGCGGCGGAGCACAGTTCGAAGTGACGGCCGTCGCATCAGGCTTCTGCACCCTCACCGCCACGCATAGCGAAGCAGGACAGCGCACCATCTCCGTCCTCGTCAGGCCCGACGAGGCATACGTCGATAGGATGGTCGATTCGCTGCTCCACCTGATGACCGACGACGAGAAGCTTTCGATGGTGGGCGGCACGAACTGGTATCATACAAAGAACATCGACCGCCTCGACATCCCTGGCATGGAGATGTGCGACGGCCCGCAAGGCGTCGGCTCGGACAACATAGCAACGGCTTATCCGCACAATCAGGCACTTGCTGCCACATGGAACCGCGACATGGCCCAACGCTACGGACGCTCCTTGGCACGCGATTGCCGCGCTCGCGGCATCAACATCATCCTCGGTCCAGGCGTCAACATCTATCGTTCGCCCCTCTGCGGACGCAACTTCGAGTACATGGGCGAGGACCCCTATCTGGCAGGGCAGACAGCCGCCAACTACATCGTCGGCGCCCAGCGGGAAGGCGTTGCGACGACCGTCAAGCACTTCCTCGGCAACAACTCCGACTACGACCGCAACCGCATCAGCAACGACATGGACGAGCGGACGTTGCACGAAATCTACCTCCCCGTCTTCAAAGCCGCTGTGCAGGAAGGCAAGACGGGATGCCTGATGAGCAGTTACAACCTCGTGAACGGCATCTACACGACACATAGCCGCGCTTTGCTTACCGACATTCTGCGCGACCGCTGGGGCTACAAAGGCATCGTCATGAGCGACTGGGGCTCCACGCACGACTGTCTGGGAGCAGCCTATGGCGGCCTCGACCTCGAGATGGCCAGTGCCGACCACATGACGCCCGACAGCCTTCGCCTATACATCTCGAAGGGTAAACTCTCGATGAACGACATCGAAACGAAGGTGCGACACATCCTCCACACTATGATTAGCATGGGCTTCCACGACGAGGGACAACGCGACAGCACCATTCCTCTCTACGACCCCGAAAGCGACTCGACGGCCCTTGCCGTGGCCAGCGAGGCGATAACGCTTTTGCGCAACGAGAACAACCTGTTGCCCATCGACACATCGAAGGTGAAGCGCATCGTCGTGACGGGCAAGAACGCCACCGGCTACGTGAGCGGCGGCGGCAGCGGCAACGTCAATCCCTGGCACTACGTCAGCACCTTCGACGGCATCCGCACACTCGGCGAAAGCCTTGGCATCGAGGTGGAATGCAAGGACAAGCTCGACCTGCTGCCCTCCATCATCTATACCGACGAGTCGCTCACCGAACCGGGCTTCAAGGCAGAATACTTTGCTACAAGCGACCTAAGCGGCTCGCCTGTGCTGACACAGACTGAGACGAAGGTCAACCACATATGGAGCGCCGGCGGACCCGACGTGGAGGGCATCGGCAAGAAGAACTATTCTGTACGCTGGAGTGGCTACATCAGCGTGCCAGCCTCTGCTTACTACACCTTCACGGCAGGCGGCGACGACGGCTTCCGCCTCCTCATCGACGGCACATCGCTGCTCGACGACTGGACGGCATCTTCCTATCACAGCAAGTCCGCCTCCAAGCTCTTCAACAAGGGAAAGGTCTATGCCGTCACCTTCGAATACTACCAATTGGAGGGCGACGCAATGGTGGACCTGATGTGGCAGAAGCGAGGCGACACGAATGACTACTTGGCTGAGTACCTGAAGGATGCAGACCTCGTTGTGGCCTGCATCGGCATGAACTCGAGCATCGAGGGCGAAGGACACGACCGCAGCTTCGACCTCCCAAGCGACGACAAGGAAGTGCTGGCTTCCGTAGCAGCGGCCGGAAGGCCTACGGTTGCCGTCGTCAATGGTGGCGGAGCAGTAGAGATGCAGTCGTGGCAGCAGCAGACCGATGCCATCCTTTGGGCCTTCTATGGCGGACAGCAAGGCGGTACGGCCATTGCCGACATCCTCTTCGGCAAGACAAACCCGTCGGGCCACCTGCCCATCACTATCGAACGCGCCTGGAGCGAGAACCCGACTTACAACTCCTACCACGACCCCGATGGCGACAAGCACGTCCGTTATAGCGAAGGCATCTTCATGGGCTATCGTGGCTACGACAAGCTTGACCGTCAAGTGCTATATCCTTTCGGCCACGGCCTGTCGTACACCACCTTCAGCATCAACGGTCTCACTATCGGCGAACAGCAGGCAGACGGCAACATCGAGGTGAGCTGCACGCTGACCAACACAGGCAGCCGCGACGGAGCACAGGTCGTTCAGCTCTACGTCGGACGCGAAGGCGAGTGCCCCGTGAAGCGACCGATAAAGGAACTACGCGACTTCGCAAAGGTCTTCCTGCGTGCCGGCGAGTCGCAACAAGTATCGTTCACCTTGAAGCCTGAAGCTTTCAGCTACTACGACGTGAACCGGCACGACTTTGTTTACGATGCCGGTCAGTACAACATCATGCTTGGATTCTCTTCGCGCGACATCCGGCAGACAAGTTCCACCACATTGAAGCCATTGCCATGAAGAAAGTAATATCCCTCGCACTACTGCTGACATCGCTCAGCGCAAGCGCCATCAACACTACCTCCGACGGCACTTATCTCATCGCATCGGCTCAGGACCTTTGCGACTTCTCGTTGCTCGTCAACGGAGGCAAGCGCGACCTGAATGCCTTACTGACAGCCAACATCAACATGAAGGGCTACGACTTCACCCCTATCGGCACCAGTTCGATGGGCTACTGCGGCACCTTCGACGGCCAGGGTTTCGCTATCGACAGCCTTTCCCTCTCGCTCTCCTCGGCCGATGGCGTTGGCATCTTCGGCTACATCGACAGCGCACACATCTTGAACCTCACCGCAGGCTCGGGCAACAACATTAAGGGCAAAGCGTTTGTGGGAGGCCTTGTGGGCGACAAGATAGGCAACGGAACAGCCTACATCGACTGCTGCGGACACGAAGGGAAGGTGACAGGCAGTGCCCAGAATGCCGCTGCTTTTGTGGGATGCGTACACAGCGGAAGCCTTGTGCTCAGCCATTGTTACAATACAGGCCGCGTGACGGGCAACCGCGAGTCTGCCATCTTCTGCGGATGGATGGGCGGCAGCGCCTCCGCCATCACATGCTGCTACAACTCCGGCACACTCACAGCAGGCGTGGAGGGCAGCAACTATCTGTGGCGCTCCTCGCCGACGGTGAGCAACGTCTATGACAGCTCCGGTCGTCAGAACACGAAGCGCTTCACGCTCCCCCAGCGAAAGAACGGCGCATTGGCTTGGATGCTCAACGGCAACTCGCCCAAGGGTTGCTTCTATCAGAACCTCGACAACGGACTCGCTATCGACGACCATCCCGTCTGCTCTTCACGAGGCCATGGCATCGTCTATGCAGCAGGCACATTGAAGTGCGACGGAACAGCAGCCAGCTCCACAGCTTCCTTCTCCAACTCAAACAGCGCCACCTATCTGCCACATGACTTTGCCGATGGGCTTTGCAGCGTATGCCTGCTCGTTGACGAAGAGTACATGTACACCGACACGGAGGGCTACTACGAGCTGGCCACGCCCGAAGCACTGCGATGGTTCGCCTACTTCGTGAACACCGTGCCTGGCCATGCTTCCGAGTATTGCCGCATCACAGCCGACATCGACATGACGGGCTGCAACTTCCCGGGCATCGGGACAAACGATGTTCCGTATCATGGCGAGATAGACGGCTGCAAGAACATCATATCGGGCCTAATCATGAACAAGGCAGGAGAAACGGGAGTTGGTTTGGTCAACGTGGGAACCGACGGGCTGGAGATTCACGACCTCACCCTCGACGGCACTTGCTCCTTCACGGGCTATCGCTACGTCGGCGGTTTTGCAGGCAAAGTCTATGGAGCCGACGGAGGCCAAGTTCACTTCATGAACCTCGGCTTCGAGGGCACCATCAACGTCAACGACAACGGGGGCGGCATAGTGGGATGCGTGCCCAATAACAACTTCACGGCATACTTCACCAACAGCTACACCGTGGGCACCGTCAACGGCGTAAGCGACAACGGCGCCCTATCGGGTTGGTCATCGCATGCCCGCATCCGCAACTGCTATGCTCTCGTCAAAGGCAAAGGCTGGGAGAGCGGACACGACGTCTGCCGAGGCTTCTCGATTCACTTCACCAACAGCTTCGCTTGCGGTGCAGCACAGACGGGAGCAGGTTTAGGCACCTTCACGCAGACCGATATGGCCGACGGAACACTACTCAATCTCTTATGGAAAGGCGAGTACAGCCAAGTGGTAGGCCAAGACGACCATCCCCGCCTAAGCCACAGCCTACAGAACTTTTTCGCTGGCAATGACACAACACATATATTAATACGCTACATTGGTCCCGCCTGCAACTGAGGCGACAACCTAAGCTAATAAAACTTCAATGTACACATGAAAAAAACTTATTATCTACTGATTCTTTGCTTTGGACTTGCCTCTATGGCTTCCTTTGCACAAGACCACCAAACCACGGGAGACATCAATGACTACAGGAATGCCTGCAACGAAGCCATCGACAACATGAGCAAGATTACGGGCAGCTACAGCGGCTTTATATCGAGATACCAAGTGGCAAGGAACTCTATCAGAATCATGAGCGACCCGAGGGACATACGAACCTCAATGGCCTTCCTGCGAGCCGACATCGTAGCCAACTACCTGCAGATTGTCAAGACCTTCGAGGCGGAACAGGACTTCACGGGCCTCATCGGCAACCATTCCTTCGACACGGGCGAGCTTTCCTGGTGGAACTGCTTCGGTTTCGACCTGAGCAAGGTGACACTTGCCGACGTCACACGCGCCATTGCAGCAGGCAGCGTCAGCCCCCTCACCAAAGCCGTCACGCTGAGGGACTGGAACGAAGAGACAATGGCCGTAGAGAACACGGGCGATGATGCCGTCAGCGGAGGCCATGGGAAGTTCTTTCTCAACAGCAACCAACTGACCATGCAGCCCGTCTTCGGCCTGCCAGCCGGCATCTACACCTTCCGAGCAAAGGTCGCATGCAAGCCCGGACTGCTCGGACTCAACAAGGTTCACCTCAACGCCCTCGTCGTCTCGTCGGATGCCGTGAGAAGCATCCTTGGCATCATCGTGCAGTCGAACCAGGAATGGGAGGACCTGCTGAGCAACTTCAAACTGACCGAATACATCCAACCCATCCTCGAAAACGGCGAACTCTACACCGCTTCCGTCAGCTGCAAGAACCTCAACACTTTCTCCGACGGAGAGGTGAACTTCATCATAAACGAAGGCGACCTCGTCATCCTTGGCATGGACTCCGGCCTCGTCTCCTTCATTGGAGCCGAACAGTACCGCGCCGACAACATACAGCTCGTGGGCCGATGGTCGGCAAAGGACTACCTCGCAGCAAAGGCCGAACTCGCTAAAGAGCTGGAAGGGCAGACGAAGGTCGAAGCCAACTGCAATGCCGACTGGGACGGAGAGTCTCAACAGCCTCCCTTCACCTACGACCATACCATCACATCGAACTACAACCAAGCTCTTGCCGAAGCACAGGACCTCTCGGACGACAAGCTTACCGAAACCATTGGCGACTACGACCTGACTTCGCTGAAGAACCTCTCTAAGCTCGACGAAACCTCGCGAAACCACTTCAGCGAAGGCATCCGAAGCTTCAAGGAAGCCAAGAACGCCTTCTACACGCGAGGCTTCATCGCTCCAGAGCCTGACTCGCCCTTCAACATCCTTATGAAGGACGAATGGACCACCCTCTTCTCCTCCAAGTGGACAGGCAACGCCGTCACCCTCGACAAGAACCTTTCCATGCGTTTCTCCAAGAAGCCCGGAGAGGACATCTACAGCCTCGGCTTCTGCTTCGAAAGCGCCTCCGACCGATACTCCAACCTGCTGCGTGCCTACATCGACGACAATCACGACAAATACTATCTCGCTCAGAACAGCGAAGGAGTGCTCCTCTCCACCAATCCGCAGGAAGCGATCACCATCGAAGCCCTTCCTTCCTACACCACAGAAGGCGAAATCAAGCTGAAAGCAGGTGACAAGTACCTCGGCACATCCTCTTCCAAAGACAACCTCATCCTGACTGACCTCGGCTCCCTGCTGCGCACCACCCGCACCGGACTGTCCGTAGTACCGGCAGCAGAAACGGCGCTCAACGTTAGCCTCACTCCCGTCAGCTCCTCTCCCTACGCCACCCTCATACTCCCCTTCGACGCTCCCTTGCCCGAAGGTTGCAGAGCATTCACCGTAGAAGGCATCAGAACCGACCTCCCCTGCATAGAGGCCGAAGAGCACCAGAGCCTCAAAGCCAACACTCCCTATCTCATAGCCATCAACCCCACAGCACAGGGAGGGTCGATGGTCAACGGCAAATGGCAGAAGAGTTTTGCCGGTCCCTCCAAAGCCATCCTGCCTAACTACAGCACAGGGCTGCTTGCAGGCGGCTACAGCCCCTACGTCACGAGCGGCACAGACGAGTTCGTCCTGACAACCGACGAAGACGGCTTCCCCATCTTCCGCCAGGCAGCAGGCATCTCAGTAGCAGCCAACACCTGCTACCTCAAGAGCGAAACGCCCCTCAACTTCATCTGCATAGACGAAGACCACGCCACCGCCATCAACGACCCTAAGGACCTTAAAGACCTTAAGGACCTTAAAGACTCTTGGGACCTTACCGGCAGACGAGTAAACCCCGACAGGCATCATGGCATCTACATCGTCGGCGGGAAGAAAGTATTAGTAAAGTGATCTGTTGATTCCCTATGTAGGCTCTTATCCATCGGCATTTCTGACGAAAAGCAGCTTATGAGGGATTGGTTAAAGTCTCGAAGAGACGAAAGACCACAGACGGAGGTGTAAACCTCTGGTATTGATGCGACAATGAGAGAAGCCCCGACGGGGAGACAGAGATAGATGCAAGTTGAAATCAAACAACTTAGATATTCTGTCGCCTCTTCGGGGCTTATGTTTTGCTGATGCTCCTGTACCGTGGGCTTCACCCCCGTCTGTGGTCTTTCGCGCCCTCGGTGCTCTTTTAGCGGACTACAATAATTATAATAATGGTCTTATCTATCCAATCCATGACCCCTCCACAGCCCCTTCGCATCCTCTCTCAGGGGTGAGGGCTGTTTGCAGCCGTTCTGGCGGATTTGTAATCCGACAGGACTGAGTGTAAGCATTTGTAATGCTTACAACAAATGTGGGGATTGTAAATCACTAAACTCCATACGAGCGGATTGCAAATCCGCTCGAACAAGGGAACATATATAATAATGTCCCCACCCCTACCCCCTCCCCTTCGAGGGGAGGGGAAAGGAAGTTGAGGCCTCTCGCCCGTTCTGGCGGATTTGTAATCCGACAGGACAGAGGTTAAGCATTTGTAATGCTTTCAACAAATGTGGGGATTGTAAATCCCTAAACTCCATACGAGCGGATTGCAAATCCGCTCGAACAAGGGAAACTTATTTAGCCCACCCTAACCCCTACAAAGCCTCTCCTAAATCCTCCCCTAAAGGGAAGGACTTCTTGCGCTAAGCACCCCGTTCTGGCGGATTTGTAATCCGCCAGGACTGAGTATAAGCATTTGTAATGCTGTAGGCGAATGTTGGGATTGTAAATCCCTTTACTCTATACGAGCGGATTGCAAATCCGCTCGAACGACAAGACAGAGACCCCACCCTTAACCCCTCCCCTTGGAGGGGAGGGAAACCGCGGCGGAGGATAGTAACTTTGATTTTTCACTCTTCACTCTTCACTTCGCCGAAGGCGACCTTTCTGTGCTTTCCGTGTGAGAGAACTTTTGTTTTTGTCAGAACTTTTCGCAATGGGGCGCGTTCTGACGGCGTTTTATTGCTTCTGTGGCACTTTGGCCCACCGAAGGTGGGAAATGGGCTTATTTTGAATGACAGCTGGGAATCAATGGGTTAGAAAGGAGTGTTTTGTCGAGGAGGGTTAAGAAAGTATGTGGTCGGTATGACATGCCGACAAACGGAACAAAGATTGAAGTTGAAAATTGAAAGTTGAAAGGGGAAAGTTAACGTGGAGGAAAGGGCGATGCTCCGTGGAGCGTCGGCTTACACAACGTGGAGCGTCGAAAAGGATGGCACGCGGAGGTGGAGATTGCCCTACGGAGAGGAGGGAAATCATGTCGTGGATTTTCGGGCACAAAAAGAAGGGGAAAGACTTAGCCACATCATTCCGATGGAAGGGAAAGGCTTCACAAAGACGTGACAAGTGCCATCAAGAAACGAAAAAGACCCCGTCGGCTCACGCCATGGGGTCTTCATAATAACCTAAACATTCATCTATGCTAATTCTTTACTTATTTCCTTAGGTATAGAGGAAGCGTTTGATGCTCTTCTTAGGCGTCTTTTCAAACTCTTCGTCCATGATTTTGATGCTCGAGATTTGTGCATAGGCAGGGAGAGCCGGGTTGACGTCCTTACGGTTCTGCTCCATGATAGCTTCTATCTCGGAGCGAGAAAGTCCGAGCTTCTTCACTTCATCTGGGTCGGGATAGACAAGGCCTACGAGCTTTTCGTCGCGCTGCACTACAAGGCATTCGCCCACGAGCATCATGCTGCTCAGCTTGTCTTCTATTTCTTCGGGGTAGATGTTCTGTCCGTTGGCTCCGAGGAGCATGTTCTTGCTGCGACCCTTAATGAAGAGGGTGCCCTCTTTGAGTACACCAAGGTCGCCGGTATGATACCAGCCGTCTGCGTCGAGAGCTGCCTTCGTGGCCTCCTCGTTCTTGTAGTAGCCGAGCATGACGTTAAGGCCGCGCGTCAGTATCTCACCGGGAGTATTTTCGGGATCCGTGCTATCAATGAGCAGTTCCTGATGGATGACGTTCTTACCGCAACCGCCAACCACCTGGTCTTTCCAGTCGCTATAGGTGATGATGGGCGCACACTCGGTAGCTCCATAGCCGACCGTGTAGCGGAAACCTATGTCGTGGAGCAGCTGTTCAATCTCTTGATTGAGTGCGGCACCGCCGATGATGACCTCGTAGAAGTTGCCGCCGAGAGCCTGGGTCAAGCCGTCGCAGATGCGTTTACGGATGCGGTCGCCGATGACTGGCAAGTCCATAAGCATCCTCACCTTCAGGTCTTGTATCTTGGGCAGGACGGATTTACGCACCACCTTCTCTATAATAAGAGGAACAACCACGAGGACAACAGGCTTCACATCTGAGAGGGCTTTCAGCAAGATTGTGGGGGAAGCCACCTTCGTAAGGAAGTTGATGTGTGCTCCATACATGAATTCATAGGTGAATTCAAAAGCCATGCCGTATGTGTGAGCCAGCGGCAACATGCTGAGCACCTTGTCGCCCTGCTTCATAGCATGGCCAAAGACATGGGCAGCAAAGTCGCAGTTGCTCCAGAGCGCGCGGTAGGGAATCATCACACCCTTCGAGTTGCTGGTCGTTCCGCTGGTGTAGTTGAGCACAGCCATCTCGTCAGGCTGGTCCTTATGGTAGTCGAGATGTTCCGGCCGGAAATGGCGGGGGAACTTCTCACCAAAGAGACGGTTGAGGTTCTCACGTGCGAAAGTCAACTTGTCGTTGCGGGAGACCAGCAATCCATAGTCAACCAGCGAGATGACACCCTTCAGGTTGGGCATCTCTTCGGCATTGAGTTTGGGCCATACCTTGTCGCCTACAAAGAGGAGCTTTGCATCCGAATGATTCACGATATCGTGCACCTGAGAAGGATGAAACTCATGCAGAATAGGTACTGCTACAGCTCCGTAAGTCAGAATGCTGAGGAAAGCAGCCCCCCAACGGCTCTGATTACGCCCGCAAAGGGCAATTTTATCGCCCTTCTGGATGCCTGCATGTTCAAACAGGATATGCATCTTCTCGATGATACGGGCTACATCTTTATATTGTAAGGTATATACTCCGTAATCCGTCATCGAGTCCAGGTACCAATGTTCGTGAATGCTCTGCTGGATCATTTTGTTGTAAGAGGGAACTTGTACTGTTTCCATTCTGCACATTTTAATTAATTTTGTGCAAAGGTAAGTAAAATTTACAATGCTACAAACAATTGAGCGACATTTTTTGCACAAAGGAGGAAAAAACGAGCAATAATGCGGTGATACGGCACAATACTTTGCGTCATCTACTGCTTATTGAACGATATATTGGTCATAAAGGTCCTGCAAGAGAGAGAGTTTTTCGCCTTCGTGCTTCTCGAGGTATGTTCCGCCATAGTAGAAGCAGGCGAAGCCTCCGGAAACAATGCCCCAACGACAAGCTTCGAGTAGAATCCCATTGCCCTCAAAGCCTGCCCCCGTCTCTTCACTAAGAGGAGGGAAGTCCTTCCCTTTAGGGGAGGATGCTGAAGAGGCTTTAGGGGAGATTATAGGAGAGGCTTTAAGTGAGGATTCAGGAGAGGATTGGGGGGAAGAGGAAAGGCTATGGGGGAGATGCTGGTGCTGCTGTTGGCTGAGGCTCTTTGCCAAGTAGCCGATGACGCCGCCTGCGAAGTTGTCGCCGCATCCGGTGCTGTCGCCCTTCCTGCCTTGCTTCAGGGCTTCTCCTACGGCTGCCGAGACGGGCATCGTCTGCTCGGGAACCTTTCCGAAGAGGGGGCTGTCGGCCCAAAGACTGACGTTTTGTGCACCATTGGTAACGATTACCGCGCCCGTTCCCTTCTCGCGGAAGAAAGCGATGGCGGGGCCTATGTCGCTGCAGCCGCTGAGTCGGAGTGCTTCCTCGCGGTCAACTATGAGCAGGTCGGTAAAGCGGTAGCACTCGTCGCTGTCGCCCAAAGGCCAACGATGGGCTGGGTCGTTCTTCTCGCAGAGGAAGTCATAGACGGTGTTGACCAAGGTGATGCAGCCTCGTTGCTTGGCGCGACGGAGCATGAGGGACAGGCCTTGATGGATGCGAGGGACGAGGGCTGTGCCGCCGAAGACGCAGATGTCGCTCTCGTAGAAGCTGTCGTCCACCTCTTCGGGCAGGTAGTGCCACGAGGCTCCGATGGTGTTCACGAATGTGCGCTCGCCGTGGCCGTTGTCGTAATGGGGGTCGGAGAGCACGCTTGTGGAAGGCGTTTCGCTCTCCGGCTGGATGCGATAGTGACTGAGGTCGAGGCTCGTCTGGCCTAGTTTCTGTAGCAAGGTCTGGCCCACTTCGTCGTCGCCTCGGCAGCCATAGAAGCTGACAACTGACTCTTTGTAGGCAAGTTGCGACGCATTGATGAGGGCTACGACGCAAGGGCCGCCGATGTTCTCCTTGTCCGGAGCACGACCCTCGGTAAGCCGGGGAAGGATGTCGGAGGCGAAGGACTGGCCAGCAAAGCGCTCCAGCTCTTCCTCAAACGTCAGCTTGCCTGGCTCCATGCCGCCGTCGCCGCCTGTTTTGCTCAAATACTCGAAGAAAGTCTCGGACTGAAAGTCAACGTGGTCGTAGATGCGGTCCATCAGGCAGCACCCTACCCCACTAATGCGAATACGTTTCATACATTATATATTATATAATATGTTATTGGGGTTGCCGTTTTACACAACGTGGAGCGTAGCCCGATGCAACGTGGAGCGTAGGCCAATGCTCCACGCTGTGTAAGCCGATGCTCCACGGAGCGTGAACCCCTGCTTCTTGGGGCATCTTCCGACACACCTGCAGGACGCCTCACACGCCGACGGCATTGTGGCCCGTAACCCTACTGATTGTCAAAGGAATTTCCCATAGTCGGAGCAAAGGAGATGCAGGGGCTGCTCGTCCTCCTCGATGTCGGGGAAGCGACCTATCTGTTCGTAGAAGCGGTTGTCGGTCGTGTCGTCGTTGCATTGGCTCACTTCGCCCACCATGACTTTGCCCTTTCCGGGTTCGCCATAGAAGCGATGGTAAAGGTACTGCTCCATGCAGATGCTCTGTCCTGGATGCAGGATAACCTTTCCGCCCGGGTTCACCGTGTGCTCGATGCCGTCGATGCGGAAATGGACAGGCGTGTCGGCAAACTGCTCGTCCTTGTCCGCATTGTAGAGTTCGACTACGAGGTTGCCGCCGCCACGATTGATGATGTCCTCCATCTTCGACCAGTGGAAGTGCATGGGCGTCTCTTGATTTTCCTCTACTATCATTATCTTCTCGGCATAAGGCTTCTTGTCGACGCCGTACTTGCCGTTGCGAATGGTGAAGAGGAAAAGCCCCCGATGCAGGAAGTCGCCCGAGCCGAAGTCGGTGATGTCCCATCCGAGCATGCGTTCCACTATGTAATCTACCTTCTCCCTGTTAGCCTTCCAGTCGGAAAGGCTCCATTCGGCCCATTCGGGCAGCACGAACTGCCGCGACGCCAGAAATGCCTTGGCATCGCGCAGAATCTGATTGATTTCGCTACGTTTCACCATGGTGATTTACGATTTACTCTTTATTTATTTTCGATTTGGCTAATGTGCAATTGATGTACAATTTAGTAATTTAGCTAACCCCTCTCGGGGAGATTTAGAGGGGGTCGAGGGGGCTACTCTCGAACAGCACGATGTGCTCCCTGACGACTTCTCGCGAGGCATCTATCATCACCTGTTTCAGAGGGACATACCCCTCGTCGGGCTTCTGTGCAAGGCGTTCACGGATGCGCTTCATGATGCCGCGCTGAATGGCCGTAGCAACGTTTATCTTGCAGATGCCATTGTGGATGCAGGCCTTGAAGTCCTCCTCGCTCGTGCCGCTTCCGCCGTGCAGCACCAAAGGCAGGCGGTTGGCGTCGTGCAACTCGATGAGTCGTTGGATGTTGAGTCGAGGCGTATGGACATAATGACCATGCAGGTTGCCGATGGCGACTGCCAAGGCATCTATGCCCGTAGCCTGCACGAAGCGGACCGATTCCTCTACGTCCGTAAAGACATCGGCCGTATCGACTCCCGAGTCGCCCACCTTGCCAAGCTCGGCCTCCACATCAACCCCGGCAGCCTTGGCTATGCGTGTCACTTCTCGGCTCACAGCCACATTCTCCTCGAAAGGAAGGGCTGCACCGTCGAACATCACAGAGGTGAAACCCAGACGGATAGCCTTCACACACGTCTCGACGCTCTGCCCGTGGTCGAGATGGACGCAGACAGGTACCGACGACCGCTTGGCCGCCTCGAGGAAGAGCGGCGCCATCAGCTCCATAGGAGCCTCAGGGAACTGCACTTCAGCAAGTTGCAGAATGATGGGAGAACGCAAGTCCTCGGCTGCTTCCATAGCGCCCATCACGTTCTCCAGGCTCAGACAATTGAATGCACCTACGGCATAGTGCCGCTCGTTGGCATCCTTCAGTATTTCACTCAGTGTTACTAACATGGATTTCTCTGCTTTAAGGTTTTTATTGTCGATTTGCGTCTCAAAGTTACGACATTTATTTCAATAAATCGCAAAAAACATGCTTCTGTATCATTCTCTGCCCCCTCTTTTTCCCCTCCGAATGCACTTTTTGTCATTTAGACTTTGCATTTTACAAAGAAATTCGTATCTTTGCAGCGCAAAAACATCTTTAATACTATGTTTGATTCCTTCTATAGAATGCATCAGTATCTGGTGGAACGCACGCAAGCACCCATCAGACGCGCCTTGATGGACGAAATTGACTGGCACAAACGGCTCATCGGCATCAAGGGAAGCCGAGGCGTCGGAAGAACAACCTTCCTGCTCCAGTACGTCAAGGAGAACTTCGGTCCGAGAGACCGCAGGTGCCTCTACATCAACATGAACAACTTCTATTTCCAAGGCCAAACGCTCTTCCAGTTTGCTCAGGAGTTCATGCAGGCAGGGGGACAGGTGCTGCTCATCGACCAGGTGTTCAAATACCCCGAATGGAGCCGCGAGCTGCGCCTCATCTACGACCGTTGCCCTCGGCTCAGAGTCATCTTCGCTGGCTCGAGCGTGATGCGACTGAAGGACGAGAACCCCGAGCTGGGCAGCATCTGCCAAAGCTACAACCTGCGCGGCTTCTCCTTCCGCGAATACCTCAATCTTAGGGCAGGTACTAACTTCCGACCCTACAGCATACGCGAGATACAGAACCGCCACGAGCACATCGCAGAAGAGGTGCTGCCGCACGTCAACCCCCTCGACTACTTCAACGACTACCTCCACCACGGCTACTACCCCTTCTTCCTCGAGAAGGCAAGCTTCATAGAGAACCTCTTGAAGGCAGTAAACATGATGATTGAGGTCGATATCTTGCTCATCAAGCAAATCGACCTCAAATATCTGAGCAAGATTAAGAAGCTGCTCTACCTGCTGGCTACGGGCGACTACGGCGCTCCCAACGTCAGCCAGCTGGCACAAGACTTGCAGACAAGCCGTGCAACGGTGGTGAACTACATCAAGTACTTGAGCGACGCCCGCTTGCTGAACATGCTCTACCGACCGGGAGAAGACTTCCCGAAAAAGCCCGCAAGCATCCTGCTCCACAATACGAACCTGATGTACGCCATGATGCCAGACCTCAACGACGAGCAGATGATCATGGAGACCTTCTTCCAGAACGCCCTTTGGGGACGGCACAAGGTGCAGAAAGGCGACCGCAGCTGCACGTTCATCGTCGATGGGAACCAGAAGTTCCGCATCTGTCTGGAGCAGCCCAAACGCAAGAACACCGACGTCCTCTACGCTTTGGCTGGCGTTAAGGAAGGCCTCGAACAGGAGATTCCCCTCTGGATGTACGGGTTCCTCTACTAAAAGTTAAAAGGTGAAAAGGTGAAAAGATTAAAAAGTTAAAAAGTAAAAAGGCCAAAAGGCTCTGCCTTGTTAATGGCTAAATTAATATATTGTACATCATTTGTACATTGTAAATTGCTAAATCGTACATTAATTAAATAGTAATTGTCATTATGAAGCAAAAGAAATTCGTGACTTGGGATGGTAACACCTGTGCCGGACATGTGGCTTATATGTTCAGCGAAGTAGCTGCCATCTATCCCATCACTCCCTCATCTCCTATGGCGGAGCATGTTGACGAGTGGGCCGCCCAGGGACGCAAGAACCTCTTCGGCGACACAGTAATGGTTCAGGAAATGCAGAGCGAAGGCGGTGCTGCCGGTGCCGTTCATGGTTCGCTGCAGGCTGGTGCTCTCACAAGCACCTTCACAGCCAGCCAGGGCTTGCTCTTGATGATTCCGAACATGTACAAGATTGCTGGCGAACTGCTGCCCAGCGTCTTCCACGTTTCTGCCCGTACCCTTGCGACGCACTCCCTTTGCATCTTTGGCGACCACAGTGACGTGATGGCTTGCCGTCAGACTGGCTTTGCCATGCTGGCAGAAGGCAGTGTGCAGGAGGTCATGGACCTCAGCGCTGTGGCTCATCTTTCTGCTCTTGAGGCTCGTGTTCCTTTCATCAACTTCTTCGATGGCTTCCGTACTTCCCATGAGTATCAGAAGGTGGAGCTTCTGGAAGAAGATGATGTTCGCGACCTTGTCAATCAGAAGGCACTCAGCGAGTTCCGTGCTCGTGCTCTCTCTCCTGAGCATCCTCAGGCAAAGGGTATGGCCGAGAACCCCGAGACTTTCTTCGCTCATCGCGAGAGCTGCAACCGCTACTACGATGCCGTTCCCGCTATCGTGGAGAAGTACATGGCAGCCATCAGCGAGCGCACAGGCCGCAAGTACGAGCTTTTCAGCTACTATGGTGCTGAGGATGCAGAGCAGGTCATCATCCTGATGGGTTCAGCTTCTGAGGCTGCTCGCGAGGCTATCGACTACGCTAACGCCAACGGCAAGAAGTACGGCATGGTCAGCGTCCACCTCTATCGTCCCTTCAGCGTCAAGCACTTGCTTGCTGCGGTTCCCAAGACTTGCAAGCGCATCGCAGTCCTCGACCGCACCAAGGAGCCTGGAGCAAACGGCGAACCTCTGTACCTCGATGTTCGCGACGCATTCTATGGCCAGCCCAACGCTCCTATCATCGTAGGCGGACGCTATGGTCTCGGCTCTGCCGACGTAACGCCCACCATGATGCTCAGCGTCTATGAAAACCTCGAGCTGCCCCAGCCCAAGACACACTTCACCGTCGGTATCGTCGACGACCTCACCTACACCTCTCTGCCCGTCAAGGAGGAGATGGCTCTGGGTGGCGAAGGCATCTTCGAAGCTAAGTTCTTCGGTCTGGGTGCCGACGGTACGGTTGGTGCCAACAAGAACTCTGTCAAGATTATCGGCGACAACACCAACAAGTACTGCCAGGCTTACTTCAGCTACGACTCCAAGAAGTCGGGCGGCTTCACTTGCTCTCACCTGCGCTTTGGCGACACGCCCATCCGCAGCACCTATCAGATTAAGACGCCTAACTTCGTGGCTTGCCACGTTCAGGCTTATCTGCGTATGTACGACGTGATTCGCGGTCTGCGCCCCGGCGGTCAGTTCCTCTTGAACACCATCTTCGAGGGCGAAGAGCTTGTGAAGTTCATTCCTAATAATATAAAGAAGTACTTCGCAGAGAAGAACATCACCGTTTACTACATCAACGCCACCAAGATAGCACAGGAGATTGGCCTTGGCAACCGCACGAACACCATCCTGCAGAGCGCCTTCTTCCGCATCACAGAAGTTATTCCCGTAGAGCTTGCCGTAGAGCAGATGAAGAAAGCCATCGTGAAGTCATACGGCAAGAAGGGCGAGGACGTGGTGAACATGAACTTTGCAGCCGTTGACCGCGGCGGCGAGTACAAGGTGCTGCCTGTTGATCCTGCTTGGGCTAACCTGCCTGCCGACGAGGCTCCCGTCTATGACGAACCCGAGTTCATCACGAAGCTCGTGCGTCCCATCAACGCCCAGAATGGTGCCGACCTGCCCGTCAGCGCCTACAAGGACTACGAGGACGGCGCTTGGGAACAGGGCACAGCCGCCTACGAGAAGCGTGGCGTAGCAGGCTTCGTTCCCGTATGGAACCCCGACAACTGCATCCAGTGCAACAAGTGTGCATTCGTTTGTCCTCATGCTTGCATCCGTCCCATCGTCATGGACGACGAGGAGGTGAAGGGCTTCGAAGGCAAGACCATCGAGATGAAGGCTCCTGCAGCCATGAAGGGCATGCACTTCGTCATGCAGGTCGGCGTGAAGGACTGCTTGGGTTGCGGCAACTGTGCCGACGTCTGCCCGGGCAACCCGAAGCTTGGCGGTCCTGCACTCAAGATGGTGGCCTACGACGACTCCAGCGCCGAAGCTGCTCAGGAAGCAAAGAACTGGGAATACTGCGTCAAGAAGGTCAGCTCGAAGCAAGACCTCGTCGATATCAAGCAAAGCCCGAAGAACAGCCAGTTCGCTCAGCCTCTGTTCGAGTTCAGCGGCGCTTGCTCGGGTTGCGGCGAGACGCCTTACGTGAAGCTCATCAGCCAGCTCTTCGGCGACCGCGAGATGGCCAGCAACGCTACAGGTTGCTCCAGCATCTACTCCGGCTCTATTCCTTCCACTCCTTACACGAAGAACGCGAAGGGTCAAGGCCCCGCTTGGTCGAACTCCCTCTTCGAAGACTTCTGCGAGTACGGACTTGGTATGGTGCTTGGCCGCAAGAAGTTGCGCAACAGAATGCGCAAGCTGGCCGAGGAACTGGTGAATACTACAGCCTTCGACTGGATGCGCGAGGCCACACAGAAATGGCTCGACACATTCGACGACTCTACTGCCAACCGCAAAGCAACCGATGAATTCGTTGCCGCTCTGGAGAAGGCAATACTGCCAATCGATGGAGCCATAGAGTTCTGGCAGGGCAAGGGCAAGGAACTGTATGGCGCCGAGGTGGCTGCACAGAAGTTGCAGGAAGCCAAGGATGCCAAGGCTGCAGGCAGCCCCATCTGCCCGTGTCGCGGATGTGCTCTCGAAAGCGAACTGTTGGAGAATAAGGACAAGCTGGCCAAGGCAAGCCAATGGATTATCGGTGGCGACGGCGCAAGCTACGACATCGGTTACGGCGGCCTCGACCACGTCATTGGCTCTGGCGAAGACGTCAACATCTTCGTTATCGACACTGAGGTTTACTCCAACACTGGCGGTCAGGCTTCGAAGGCAACGCCCATCGGTGCCATTGCTCAGTTCGCTGCCAACGGCAAGCGCGTGGGCAAGAAGGACCTCGGCCTGATGCAGGCTACCTACGGCAACGTCTATGTAGCTCAGGTGGCTATGGGTGCCGACCAGAGCCAGTGCCTCAAGGCCTTCCGCGAGGCTGAGGCATGGCACGGACCTTCACTCATCATCGCCTACGCTCCTTGTATCAACCACGGCCTGAAGGCTAAGGGCGGCATGGGCAAGAGCCAAGCCGAGGAGGCAAAGGCTGTTGAGTGCGGCTACTGGCACCTGTGGCGCTACAATCCCGCTCTGGCCGAAGAGGGCAAGACTCCCTTCCAGCTCGACAGCAAGGAGCCTGATTGGGATAAGTTCCAGGACTTCCTCGAGGGCGAGGTTCGCTTCCTCTCTCTGAAGAAGGCCGCACCCGAAGAGGCTCAAGAGCTGTACGATGCTTGTAAGGCAGCTGCCCAGCGCCGCTACAAGACCTACGTCCGCAAGACGCAGGAGGACTGGAGCCTGTAAAGACAGCCAGAGTTCTCAGAAGACTCTGAATACTCAGAATACTCAGAACTCTCCGATTACCCAAGACAGACAGGGGCGTTGGCATTGGCCAGCGCCCCTGTCTTTTAACTACCGCTCCCCTGCTCTTTTTGTCAAAAACTTTCGCAATCGGACACTCTCTGGCGGCCTTTTTTTGCTTCGGTGGCACTTTGGAACCCAAAACACAAGAAATGGCCTTAAATCGAATCTGCGGTGATAATCAACGACTTACAAAACCGCTTTTTTCGACTGAATGTTAAGAAGGTATCGTTCCTGCTTGCAACAATAGCAAACAACGCATACTTTCAAGTCAAAAATGCCGTTTCGGGATAGTGAAAACAACACAGGGCATCGGCCAACACAACGTGGAGTATCGGCCAACACTGCACGCAGCATCGACCAACACCCCACGCCAAGTCATCCAACGCCCCTGTAAATGTCAATTTTCTCTGTCAAGATATTTCGGCAATTCAATGTTCGGAGAAAACAACCTTATTAAGGAGGAATTTGTCAAAGCACAACAGAAATAATGAAACAACGGATTCTACGGATTTCACGGATTTAAGTTACATTAGTATTCAGCATATAGAGTAGCTTCTGAAAATTAGCTTTGTTATCAGAACACACCTTAATAGCTTCCTTTCTTGTGTATTTCAACAAAAAATCGTAACTTTGCGGACGGAAAAGGCCACGAGATGAAAACTATGAAAGAGACAAGACTGTTGCTTCTGGCGGCTCTGCTGCCCATCGCTTTTGCTGCGAAGGCCGCTGGCAGAGAGCCTGTGGACTACGTCAACCCCTATATCGGCAGCATCAGCCATCTGCTGGTGCCGTGCTTCCCTACGGTGCAGTTGCCGAACAGCCTGATGCGCATCTACCCGACGAGAAACGACTATGTGACCGAGTATCTCGACGGGCTGCCCATCGTCGTCACCAATCATCGCGAGCGAAGCGCCTTCCGACTGAGTGTCACACAAGGCGACGAGCTGCGTCCCATCATTGCGACAAGCTGGGACAACGAGCGGGTGACGCCCTACGACTATCAAGTGCAGATTGCCGACAACGCTATCGACGTCCATCTGGCCGTCTGCCACCAAAGTGCCATCTACGAACTCACATTCACCGACCCAAGCAAGCCTGCCACCATTATTCTCTATACGGAAAGCGGCAGAATGCGGGTCGAAGGATGCCACGCTTCTGCAAGCCAAAGGTTGAGCAAGAACATGGAAATCTTCTTTTCGGGCGAGTTCGACGTCGAGCCGGAGAAGGCTGGTGCGATACGCAACGGAAGAATTGCTGAGGAGAAGGTTCCTGCAGGGCCAGGCGTTTGCACAGCTCTCCGTTTTCCTGCCGGCACGAAGAAGGTTCAGTTCCGTTACGGCGTTTCCCTCATCAGCGAAGAACAGGCAGAGAAGAACCTTGTCCGCGAACAGGGCAAGGACTTCGATATGGAGAAAGTCGTCAAGAACGGCCGCAAGGAATGGAACGAGACGCTGAGCAACATCCTTGTCGAAGGCGGCACCGACGACCAGAAGACGGTGCTCTACACCTCTTATTATCGCACCTTCGAGCGTCCCGTCTGCTTGAGCGAGGACGGACGTTACTTCTCGGCTTTCGACGGAAAGGTACACGATGACGACGGCCATCCCTTCTATACCGACGACTGGATTTGGGACACTTATCGCGCAGCACACCCGCTTCGTACACTCATCCAGCCCGAAAAGGAGGAGGACATCATCGAGAGTTACCTTCGCATGGCCGAACAGATGGGCACGAAATGGATGCCGACGTTCCCCGAAATGACGGGCGACACGCGAAGGATGAACAGCAACCACGGCGTAGCTATGGTGGCCGATGCCCTATGGAAAGGGCTTGAAGTGGATGCGGAGCGCGGCTTCGAATACTGCCGCAAAGGCATCGAGGAGAAGACGCTCATCCCCTGGAGCGGCGCTCCGGCAGGTAGGCTCGACAACTTCTACAAGGAACACGGCTACTTCCCTGCTCTCCGACCAGGCGAAAAGGAGACAGAACCCAACGTAAGCAACTTCGAGCAACGGCAACCCATCGCTGTCACGCTCGGAACGGCCTACGACGAGTGGTGCCTCTCGCGCATCGCCGAATTCATGGGCAAGAAGGACGAAGCCGACAAATACCTTGCACACAGCTACAACTACCGCAACGTCTGGAACGCTGAGACACGCTTCTTCCATCCCAAAGACGAGGACGGCAGCTTCCTGCCCGACTTCGACTATCGCTTCAGCGGCGGCATCGGAGCGCGTGCAGCCTACGGCGAGAACAACGGATGGACGTATCGATGGGACGTACAGCACAACCTTGCCGACCTCGCAAACCTGATGGGAGGCAAGGAGGCAATGGCCCGCGAGCTTGACCGCACCTTTGCCGAACCATTAGGCAAAAGCAAGTGGCAGTTCTACGGCACTTTCCCCGACCAGACGGGAAACATCGGCCAGTTCACGATGGCTAACGAGCCTTCGCTCCATATACCTTATATATATAACTATGCCGGAGCGCCATGGAAGACGCAGAAACGCATTCGCCAATGCCTCGACACATGGTTCCGCAACGACCTGATGGGCATCCCCGGTGACGAGGACGGAGGCGGAATGACATCCTTCGTCGTATTCTCGGCGCTTGGCTTCTACCCCGTCACGCCTGGCTTCCCAATTTACAACATCGGCTCGCCGCTGTTCGCAGACATACGCGTCAAGCTGCCTGCGGGCAAAGAACTGCACATCATAGCCAAAGGATGCAGCCGCGAGAACAAGTACATCCAGCACGCCACCCTCAACGGCAATCCTTGGGACAAACCCTGGTTCAGCCACGACGACATAAAGGACGGAGCTACCCTCGTCCTTGAAATGGGCAGCAGGCCGAACATGCAATGGGGTGCAGCCGAAAGTGCCTTGCCACCTTCCGCCCCCCCTAAAACAGAAGAACAGCAATGAACACCGCTCTCATCACCGACCCTACCTGGATTTTCTCCATCGTGCTGGGCATCATCCTGTTTGCCCCGCTTCTGCTCCGACAGCTCCGCATTCCGCCACTCATAGGCCTCATCGTGGCAGGCATTCTCGTGGGACCCTACGGATTCAACCTCCTGGCACATGACAGCTCTTTTGAACTCTTCGGACAGGTGGGCATCTACTACATCATGTTCCTCGCAGGACTGGAACTGGAGATGGGGAGCGTGGAGCACTACGGAAGCCGCGGCCTTCGCTTCGGCATCCTCACCTTTGCCATCCCCTTCATGCTCGGCATTGCTTCGAGCATTCTGATTCTCGGTTACACGCTCTCCACAAGCATCCTGCTGGCCTGCATCTATGCCAGCCATACGCTCGTCACCTATCCGATAGTGGGTCGCTACGGCCTGAACCGCCACAGGACAGTTGTCGTCAGCGTGGTGGCTACGGCATTTGCTCTCTCCTGCGCCCTGCTCGTGCTTGCCGTGATGGTGGGCAGGCAGAATCCCGACACCTCCTGGCTGACCTGGCTGCTCTTCGGCTTGAGATGCGTGCTCTATGTCGTCTTCGTCATTCTCGTGTTCCCCCGCATTGGCCGCTGGTTCCTGCGACGCTACGAGGACAGCGTCATGCAGTTCATCTTCATCCTTGCACTCGTCTTCATCAGCGCTTCGCTGGCGAAGATGGTGGGCTTAGAGGGGTTGCTCGGCGCCTTCCTTGCCGGACTGATAGTGAATCGGCTCATCCCTAAGACCAGTCCGTTGATGTCGAGGCTGGAGTTCGTCGGCAATGCCCTCTTCATTCCCTATTTCCTTATTGGAGTAGGCATGATTATCGACCTCGGATTGGTTGTACGCCATCCCGAAACGCTCTGGCTGGTAGTAGTGCTGGTGGTGGTGGGCACACTCTCCAAGCTGTTGGCATCGGCCATCATGGCATGGACGATGGGCGAGGAGCGATGCGGCATGTGGCTGATGTTCGGACTGACCAATGCCCATGCAGCCGGTGCGCTTGCCATAGTAGCGATAGGCACAGCACCTGGCGTGCAACTTATGGGAAGCGAAGTGCTTGGCGGCACCGTCATGCTCATCCTTTTCAGCTGCATCATCAGCAGCTTCGCCACAAACCGAGGGGCTAAGGAACTTGCTCTGAGCGACACATCGCTCGAGGACAACCGAGGCTCCTATCACGGCAAGTGCCTCGTCATGTACGACCACGAAGATAATGTGGACGTGATGACGCAACTCGCCATCCTCATCCGCAACCCCTTCATCCCCGACAGCCTTATGGGACTTCATGTCACGACACAAACGACACCCTCCCAAACCTCTCCCGACAGAGCAGAAAAGAGCGGTGTGGCACGTGGACGCTATCTGCTCGAAAAGGCTCAGATGGTGGCAGCGGCGGCAGATGTGCCCATGACGGCTATCGGCCGCATGAGCACCAACATTGCAGGAGGCATCCTGCACACCATGAACGAGTACGACTGCGGAGAGGTGATAGTAAGCCTGAACGACTGCACGGCCGACATGGCCAAGTCCTCGCTGGGCACTACGATAGACAATGTGGTGAGCGGCAGTCACCGAGAGGTGATGGCAGTTCGTGGCATTGTGCCGCCTGGCACTATCAGGAAGGTGTTTGTAGCCGTTCCGCAGAAGGCTGAATACGAAGTAGGCTTCTACAAGTGGCTGGAACACATCTGCCGCATCGGCGAAGAACTTGACTGCCATCTGGAATATCATGCCCATGCCGACACGATGCCTTACATCAGGGGCTACATGGAACAGAAGCATAGCCATGTGCGCTCGCATTATGTAGAGATGAACAAGTGGATGCACTTCACCAAGCTTCGCCACGAGATGCGTCTGAACTGCATGCTTGTCGTGGTCGTTGCAAGGCCTGATTTCATTTCCTACCAGAACTGCTTCGAGGAGGCGCCGTTGCTCATCCACAGATACTTCAGCCAATACAGCGTCATGCTCCTCTTCCCCGACCAATGGGGCGAGCCGCAGGAGAGTCTGTCTGTCTTTACGCCCAATGGGACTGCTGTTCAGCGGCAACCGCGCTCCCTGAGCGGATGGATACGTCGCAAGTTCTTCATGGCAAGCCGCTCGGCCATCATGCTGCTCCTCTTTCTACTTTCTACTCTCAACCTTCAACTTTGCCCCTTGATGGCCCAGCGTCCCCGCTTCGAAAAGATGTCGCCTATGGTAAGGTTAAAGGCTCTCAGAGCAGCTCCCTCTTCCAACCTCTTCCCCGAAGAGAAGAGGAGTCAGGCCTCCTCCAGCCTCACCCCAAGGGGAGAGACTTACTGCCGCGAAACACCCCAACTCCATGAGGGAGGGATTGAGAAAGGAAGCTTCCTTGCCCTTGTCCAATCATCCAGCGAGGAAGTGCTCAAGCAGCACGGTTGCCGATGCTATGCCCATTGGGGAAACATCCACGCAACAACCATACCTCAACATGAGATTGCCGCCCTGTCCCTCCGACCAGAAGTGATGCGCATAGAAGCAGGCAGAACCTGCGACACCCAGACCGACAGCGCAGCCATCATAACACGCTCCGACAGGCTCCGCACTCCCACGCCAAACCGCTCTGCCTACACAGGAAGAGGTGTCGTGGTGGGTGTGATGGATATTGGCTTCGACCTGACCAACCCGACGTTCTACAGCCGCGACCTCGGCACTTATCGTGTCCGCTCCTTTTGGGACATGCTTGATTTCGAGGAGACTACCTCCGAAAACCCAAGCCTGCTTCCCATTGGCAAGTCCTATACTTCAACGGGCGAACTGCTTTGCAAAGCATGTTCCTCGGACAGCCGCCTGCAGTATCACGGCTCACATACGGCCAGCACAGCAGCAGGAAGCGGCTACGACTCGCCCTATATCGGTATGGCTCCCGATGCCGACATCTGCCTCGTCTCGAATGCTGTGTCGAGCGACAAGGAACTTGTGCCCGACTCGCTTTGGGGACTCTACGGCCCCGTCATCGACCTGCTTGGCTTTGAATACATCTTCCGCTATGCCGACAAAGTGAACAAACCATGCGTCATCAGCTTCAGCGAAGGCTCGCACGAAGACCTCTGGGGCGAAGCCAAACTCTTCAGCGCCGTCCTTGACAGCCTTGTACGTCCCGGACGTATCATCTGCGCCGCAGCCGGCAACCAGAGCATCTACGGCACCTACATGCGGAAGCCCGTCGGAAAGGAACGTGCCGCAGCCCTTATCCAACCGACCGGCAACACCACATACATGATGATGCGAAGCAAGGGAGACTTCAGCATTGGCATCGACTTCATGGACTCCTCCTCGCAGATGCTGCTGAACTACGAAGTGCCCATCGACAAAGTCCTCGCCACAGAGGACAGCCTGCTCGTCGATACAGTCCAAGCTGGCAAGCTCACCTTCGAACTTATCTTCGGCTGTTATCCCAATTGTTACGACGAAAACCAGTTGGTGACCGATGTCGTTATAAACAAGATAGGCAGGGGAAGCCTCACCTCCATAGACATGGGACTCAGCGTCAACGGCACGGAAGCCGAAGTGGAAACCTTTCAGGAAGTCGGCAACCTGAAGAACTCAGAGAAATATCCCGACTATCAGGATGCTGAATCGACACACAACGTCCACTATCCAGGCTCTGACCCAAGCGTCATTTGCGTAGGCGCCACAGCTTACAGAACAGGCTTCTTCAACTACGAAGGTATCTGGAAGAAAAACGAATGGGGAAGCGGCGGAGATGTGGGACGCTACAGCAGCTGCGGGCCTACCCTCTCAGGGAACATCAAGCCTGATGTCCTTGCGCCAGGCACCAACATTGCAGCTGCCTTCAACAGCTTCTATGCCGAGCTTAACCCCGATGACGACATCTCCAACTCCGATGTGGCACGCTTCGACTGGCAAGGCCGAAACTATGCCTGGTCCATGCAGACAGGCACCAGCATGGCTTGCCCCATCGTTGCAGGCATCATTGCACAATGGATGGAAGCCATCCCGACCCTTACACGCGAACTGATTATTGAGACCTTTCAAGCAACATGCCACCGGCGCGACCCCTTGCTCTCCTACCCCAACAACAAATACGGATACGGTGAGATTGATGCTGAAGCAGGACTCAACTATCTGATGTCGAACTACGATGCGATACCCTCAGTCGCCTCAGCGAAGGCAGAGGAGGGCATCTTCGACCTTCAAGGCAGAAAGGTATTGAATGGAAGGCACCAGGGAGTCTATATCATAGTAGATAAGGAAGGCAATCGCAAGAAGGTTCTCTTTGGCAGCAAATAGAGTATCAGATATTAGCATAGCAAACCGAAAAACCTAGAATTCAAAGTGATACAGGTTCGTAATATCAGAAAGAGCTTCGGCAATCTCGAAGTACTCAAGGGCATCGACCTCGACATAGAGCGGGGCAAAGTGGTAAGCATCGTTGGAGCAAGCGGTGCAGGAAAGACAACACTCCTTCAGATAATGGGGACACTCGACAAGCCAGATAGCGGCAGCGTCGTTATCGATGGCGTTGACGTTATGCAACTTAGCGACGCCAAACGCTCTGCTTTCCGCAACAAACACATGGGCTTCGTCTTCCAGTTCCACCAGCTTCTGCCCGAGTTCACGGCTTTGGAGAACGTGATGATGCCTGCCCTCATAGGCGGCACACCGAAACGCGAGGCACGGAAGCGGGCAGAAGAACTCTTGGACTTCATGGGACTCTCCCAGCGTGCCTCGCACAAGCCGAGCGAGCTTTCCGGCGGCGAGAAGCAACGAGTGGCTGTTGCCCGCGCCCTAATAGGAAAGCCCGACGTCGTCTTTGCCGATGAACCGAGCGGCTCCCTCGACACGCAGAACAAGCAGGAGCTGCACCGGCTTTTCTTCGACCTCCGCGACCAGATGGGGCAGACCTTCGTCATCGTCACACACGACGAGCAGCTTGCCAACCTCGCCGACCGGAAGATCTGCATGCAGGACGGACGCATCATACCGGCACAGTGACCCTGTCAGCAAGCTTCCTACCGGGCGAGGATGCTGATGAGAGTGGCTACAGTAGCGGCGGCAGCAACTCCTGCCACAACCTTTCCAGCAACACGCTCTGCCTCGTGACGACGGCGGTACTCTTCCATCCGACGATGTTCTTCCATGCGACGACGTTCTTCCATGCGGCGACGCTCTTCCATGCGGCGACGCTCTTCCATCATCTGACGTTCCTTGCGCGACATCTTATCGTGATGGCGCACGTTGTATTCACGGTCGTAGTCATAGTCATGCTGATGACCGCTGTTGCTTACATACACGATACCGCTGCTGTTCACGTGTAGCTCTCCAGCCCTTGCGTTACGCATATTGGCGTTTGCATTCATGTTGCCCATCGCCATCATGATGGCAAATGCGGCGAAGAAGTTCATCTTTTTCATAACCTTTGCTTTTAAGAGTTCAACAATTCTGTTTCTTGTTTCTGCTGCAAAGGTACGTCGTTTCTGCCAGACGCGACGGATGCTTTTCCCTATTTCGACAGAGGGATTTCCCTATGGCTTGGAGGGATTGGGGGAAGAGAGCCGTACGACGCGGATGCCGGTCTGGCTGGGATGCTTCTGCATGTACTGGTAGAGCGTCATGGGTTCGAGCACCACTTTCTTATGTATGCTGCTGGCGTTGAGGAGATGCAGCTTGCCGTCCTTCCCCCAAACAGCGAAACCTACATGAGCGATGTCGAGGCCTTTCTTGTTGGTCGTGATGGCGATGATGTCGCCGTCGCGTATGTCGGAAAGCACGGCCTTGCTCTCCCCTACCCTTTCCTTGGGAATGTAGCGAATGGTGGCACCCGAGGCGCGTCTCTCCATTTCGGCTATGAGGCGCCGCTCCTCTATGTTCTCCTTTAGCAGAGGGTACGACTGCGGATGTTCGCTCATGTAGGTCAGACTGAGCTTCATCGGCACCGACAGGTTCTCCTTCGGCACCACTTCGCGAACAAGTCCTTGCTTCGTGCCCGACTGAATCCATTGGCTGAAGTAGTGGTTGCGGCTCTTGTAGCCGTCTATCTTTCCGTCCTGATAGCGAAGCTTCCGAAGCCAGGAGAGGTAGTCAGCCCAGCGCTTGCCGCCGCGACTGGTCGTGAGTGCCAAGGCACAGACCGTCTCTACGAGTGTCGTGCAGTCGAGGCTCTGCAGGTTCACGGCAAGATGCTCCTCCTTGTCCTTTATCTCCAAGGTGTGAGCCACATAGGGGCGGTTCATCAATTGCTTCGCATAGTAGAGCGTCATGCATTCGCCATTTGACCATTTGCCATTAGCCATCTCCTTTGCGCCCTTCTGCAAGAGTTCTACGACGCGGAGGCTGTCTTCGCGAGTATAGCTGACGGGCTGCTCTGCAAAGGCAGGCAACATATATAATAAGGTAAAGATAAAAGCAATCTGTTTCATATCGAAGTTCTGCAAGCTCTGCTTATATTGTAGGGGAAAGGAGATGGAACTTGGTATAGGCGTTCACCTCATTAGGACTATCATTTTTTATCACGTGTGAGAAATCGATTTATCACTGGTGAGAAATCAATTTATCACTGGTGAGAAATCAATTTATCACGTATGAGAAAAAAGAACCTTCCTTCCCCTTATAACAAGCGGAACTTAAAATCAAATCTCATTAAACATTTAGCAGCCTCCTCTGAATCGTCCCTTAGGGAAAGAGTTCGGGAGAGGATTGAAAGGTGAGGGCTGTAGTAAACTACTCATTCTTCACTCTTTAGGCAGCTTCACCAATGCCGTGACAGCGAAGGTGACGAGGCAGAAGCCCATCACGGCGACGAAGAACTGCGAGTAGCCCATCTGGTCGGACATCCAGCCGCTCACCATGCCCGGCAGCATCACGCCGCCCAAATACTGGAAAGCCGTGCAGAAGGAGAAGACCGAAGTGCTTCGCTCGCCGTGCGAGAAGCCCACCAGATAGAGCGTATAGGCCGTGAAGCCCAGCCCGTAGCCCACTTGTTCGATGAAGACGCACGAAGCGATGAGGGGCAGACTCTGCGTCTGGGTAAAGCTGAGCCAAACATAGACGATGTCGGGCAGGGTGATAGCCAGCACCAGCGGCCAAAGCATCCGCTTAAGTCCGTACTTCGAGACAAGCCAGCCGCCTACGATGCCTCCGCCAAGCAGTCCTATGACTCCCAGCGTGCCATAGACAAAGCCGTACTGCACATCGGTCAAGGCCAGACCGCCTTCCTCGACGGTTCGCTTCAGGAAAAGGGGAACAATCTTCGTCAGCAAGCCCTCCGGCAGACGGAACAGCAGGATGAAAAGCAAAGCCGTCAAGAGGTGAGGTTTCGAGAAGAAGACCTTCAGCGTCAACACAAATTCGGCAAAGACAGACAGTTTCTTCCCTTCGGGGGAGTCAGAGAGGGGCTTTGGCAACGCCCTCCAGTGGTAGGCGGCAAGCATGAGCATCAAGCCAGCTACAACCATGAAGGTAATGCTCCACGAGAGCGGAACGCTGAAGCCGAAGGAAAACCGGGAATTGAAAATGGAAAGATGTTCTGCTTGCAGCAGTCCAGCCAGCATCACCAGTCCGCCCTGTCCGAGCACCATGCCGATGCGGTAGAACGTGTTGCGCAAGCCGACGTATAGCTCTTGGTCCTTATTGTCGAGGGCAAGGATGTAGAAGCCGTCGGCACAGATGTCGTGCGTGGCGCTGCTGAAGGCAATCAGCATGAAGAGCGCAAGCGAGCATTGCAGCCAAAGGTCAGTAGGCAACGTGAAGGCCAGCAGAGCCAACGAGGCACCGATGAGCAGCTGCATGGCAAGAATCCACCAGCGCTTCGTCTTTATGCCGTCCACGATGGGCGACCACAGCGGCTTGATGACCCACGGCAAACCCAGCCAGCCCGTGTAGAGCGTGATTTGCGTATCGGTCAGGCCCATCTCCTGATAGAGCACAAGCGACATCAACATTACCGCTGCAAAAGGCAGCGACTCGCCCAAATAGAGCGACGGAATCCAAGAAAGAGGTTTATTCTTCATCTGATGATTTATTAGAGTTTCGTAGTTGCGGTATGTTGGCTTCGACTGAAGAGTAGAGGTGTTCCAACACAACACACGGCATCGTCTGAAACGACGTGCCGTGTGAACTTTTACTTTCTTCTTTTGCGGAGAGACTGGGATTCGAACCCAGGGTACCCGTAAGAGTACGCCGCATTTCGAGTGCGGTCCATTCGACCACTCTGGCATCTCTCCTTTCTGTTTGCGACTGCAAAATTACAACTTTATTTCGAACTATGCAAATCTAAACGAAGAAAAGTGATGCTCCGGCTACTGCAATGATGGCCCCGACGATTTCCTGCATGCTTACTTTCTTGCCGAAAATCTGTCGGGAAGGCCACAGAATGAGGACTGGAGTAAGGGACATCAGCGTCTGCGCCACGCCTGTATTCGTCATGCTTACAGCCAGCAGACTGAAGCTGACGCCGAAGAAAGGGCCGAGCAGGACGGCACCCATGGCAGCAGCCGCACCGCGAAAGTCAGTTGCTGCACGGAAGAACTGACCGAGCTTGCGGGCAAGCAGGAGCGATGCGCCGAAGGCAAGAAGCCCCATCAAAGCACGTATCTGCGTCCCGGCAAAAGGCATCATCGAGGCAACATCGGTGGCTTCGGGAGGACAGGAAGCAGCATAGTGCAACATGCCTTGCTTGCTGAGGACGAGACCCACGCCTTGTCCCAATCCGGCCCCGATGCCAAGCAGGATGCCACGAAGCGGCAAAGCGACATGGCGACTGCCCGAATCGTCCTTGCCCAAGATGGAGATGCCGATGCCTGTCAGCGTGACCATCATGCCGAGCAGGCCAAGCGTTCCCATCGTTTCGCCCATCAGGAGCCATGCGGTGATGGCAGCGAAGGGGCAGCCAAGCGTCATGAAAAGCTGAGCATAGCGACTGCCGATGACGACGTAGGCATTGAACAGACAGTAGTCGCCGAAGACGAAGCCCATGAAGCCGCTGGCCAAGAACCACTTCCACACTTCGGGCGTGGTGTGCTGCGGCCAAGGACGACCGCAAGTCACCCATAGCAGACAGCCAAGAAGGACGATGGTAAGAACCATGCGCCAAACGTTGAGCACCAGCGTACCCATGCGCTTGCTCGCTATCTCTGCAAAGATGGCCGTGAAGGTCCACATCACAGCCACAAGAAGTGAAAGCAGTTCGCCGGTCATAAGGACTTTAGGGACTTTAAGGACCTTAAGGACTTTAAGGTCTTTAAGGATTAGATTTTGCTTAGGAACTCTTTGGTGACGCTGAAGCTTTTGTCGGCCATTGTGTCCCAGAAGTTGAGGTATTGCTCAAAGTGAGCATCTACTCCGGGCGTGTCGCTGATGATGCGGAAGCTGAGGAAAGGTACACCCCAGAGGTGGCAGACCTGAGCGATGGCTGCGCTTTCCATATCAACGGCCATGCCTTCAGGGTACTTCTCCTTGATGACGTTCAGCTCTTCGCGGTTGGTGATGAACTGGTCGCCTGTGCAGATAAGTCCGGGCACGACGCGGATGTCGGTCTTCAAGGATGTGGCAGCAGAGACGAGCTGCTTATCGCCGTCGAAGAACCTGGGCAGGCCTTGCACCTGTCCTGGGTCGTAGTTGTCGCCGCAAATGACGTCGTGATAGCAAACCTCTTTGCCGATGACGATATCCATCACATTGAGTTTCGCATCGATGCCGCCTGCTGCACCTGTCGAGATGACGTAATCGGGATGGAACGTCAAGATGAGGTTCGTCACGCCCGAAGCAGCGTTGGCCTTGCCGATGCCGCATTGCAGCAGAACAACCTTGCTCTCACCCATTTTGCCTACCAGGAACTCCTGCGGACCTGACTGCACCGTCTCTGTCTCGCTGAGCATGGCAGCCACATGACGGTACTCGATATTCATCGCCGTCAATACTCCTATTGTCTTTTGCATAATCAATTATGATGATTTTTGCTGCAAAGGTACGAAAAAGATTAGAGAATAAGGATTAAGGATGAAAGTTTTTTTGTATATTTGCAGACATGAAATACAATTCTACGCTATGTGAGGCTCTGCTTGAGTCGCACGAGATAAAGCCAACAGCCAACCGCATCCTTGTGCTCCGCACGTTGGCAGAAGCCCGACAACCATTGTCGCTCAGCGAGTTGGAGTGCGAAATGCTGTCTGTCGATAGGTCGAGCGTGTTCCGAGTGCTGACGTTGTTCCGCGAGCATCACCTTGTGCATGTGCTCGAGGACGGGAGCGACAGCGTCCGCTACGAGCTGTGCCACAGCACCGACGGCCACGAGCACGACGACGACCAGCACGTTCACTTCTACTGCGAACAGTGCCAGCAGACGTTTTGCATCACCGACGTGCCCATTCCTACCGTCAGTTTGCCCGACGGATACGTGCTGGAAAGCGTCAACTATATGGCAAAAGGGCTTTGTCCCCGATGTGCTTTGAGGAAAGAAAAAGGCCGATAATCAACCTTTGCAACCCAGTTGCACGAAATCCTTCGTACCTTTGCAGCGCAAAACATAAACAATACAATATATAATATGGTACTTGAATGGATTGAACAATACTGGGAGGCTCTGCTTCTGATGACAGCCGAGATGGCTCCCTATCTGCTTTTGGGTTTCTTCATTGCAGGCATTTTGCGTGTGTTTGTGCCGCGCAGTTTGTACTCCCAACACCTTGCCAAGCCTGGCATGAAGAGCGTGGTGAAGGCCGCTGCTCTTGGCATTCCCCTGCCGCTTTGCTCGTGCGGCGTCATCCCGACGGCTGTGGGGCTTCGCAAGGAAGGTGCCAGCCACGGAGCCTGCACCAGCTTCCTGATTGCTACGCCGCAGACGGGTGTCGATAGCATCGCCGCCACCTATTCCCTCATGGGCCTGCCTTTCGCTATTGTGCGCCCACTTGCTGCTCTGTTCACGGCTATGTTCGGCGGATGGCTGGTCAGCAAGTATGCCCATGAGAATAAAGAGGTTGTGGCCGACGTCACCTGCGACGACGACTGCTGCCACTGCCACGACGAGAGCGAGAGCAAAGGAAAAAACTTCGCAGGGAAACTGAAGGAGGCTTTCTCCTATGCTTTTGTGGAGATGATGGAGGACGTGGGCAAATGGCTTGTCGTAGGCTTGCTCATTGCAGCACTCATCACGGTGGCTGTGCCTAACGATTGGCTGGCAGCACTCCACGACTACAAGCTGCTGAACATGCTTATCGTGCTTGCCATCGCCATTCCGATGTACGTCTGCGCCACGGGCAGCATCCCTATCGCTGTGTCGCTGATGGCTAAAGGCTTGACACCTGGTGCAGGCCTGGTACTGCTGATGGCAGGTCCTGCCGTCAACACGGCCTCGATGCTGGTCATCGGCAAGGTCTTCGGAGGGCGCACGCTCAAGCTCTACCTCCTCTCCATCGTCGTCGGAGCCATGCTCTTCGGACTTGGCATCGACTATCTGCTGCCGCAGGAGTGGTTTGCCGTGCAGAGCGGCATAACAGAGTCTGCCTGCCACGAGGAAGGCATCGGCCTCTTCTCCTACATCTGCACAGCCCTGCTGATCATATTCCTGCTGAATGCGCTTCTGCTTAGCCACCATCATCACCACCACCATCACGAAGAACATAAAAAGACCCCCTCTAACTCCCCATCTAGGGGGAGAATATTAGGCAAGGAAAGCCTCCCCATAGAGGGAGAGGTTTGGAGAGGGTCTGAGATCTCTGTTACCATCGAGGGCATGAACTGCAGCCATTGTGCCGAGAGCGTCAGGCGGGCGATTGCCGCAGTGGAAGGCGTGGAGAGCGTGGAAGTGTCGCTCCACGAAGGCAAGGCCTACATCGTCGGTTCGCCCGATGAGGCCGAGGTACACAGCGCCATAGAAAGCATCGGGTTCAGAGTGAAGAGTGAAGGCTTCCACTCCTAGCCTCCCTCTAGGTGAAAGGGCTTGGTGCTGAAGAATACAGACCCCACCCCTACCCCCCCAGCCCCCTCCCATCCTCCCCCGAGGGGGAGGGGCTTGTGACGTCGGAGAGAGGGAAGTCCGCCGCGGCCCCCTCCCCTTGGAGAGAATAGACCCCACCCCTAACCCCTCCCCTTGGAGGGGAGGGGAAGGGAGGGGGCTTTCTCCTTTGGCTCCTTGGCTCCGTAGTGATTTAGTTCAAGAAGGGGAAGCGAACCGAAAAACCTTGACAGGATTTTGTACTGCGGCGAGGGGGATTGGACGATGCGGCTGGGGAAGATTTCTGATGCTACGTGGAGCATCGGGCTACACTACGTGGAGCGTCAGATGATGCTCCACGTTGAATTTCCACTCTCAACTTTCAATTTTCAACTTCATTCTTTGTTCCGTTTGACAGCACTGTGTGCAGTCCCTATACTTTCTTAACAGCACTCTGAAAAACGCGCCCTTGCAAGTGGCTGGTTATCAGCGGCGATTAAAAATAAGGCCTTTTCCCGCATTCGGTGGACCAAAGTGCCACAGAAGCGAAAAAAGGCCGTTAGAACGAGGCAAGATGCGAAAAGTTTTGACATCTTGCATAGGGCGAGTGGGCGGTTATGGTGCGATTGAAAATCCCGATAATCCATGCGTGCGGAGTACAATTCCACACGAACAGCGGGGGAGGTCCTTACCGGGCGTTGTGCATGATGCTGTAGCCGGTGAGGCGGTCGAAGCGGGCACCTTGCTGACGATAATAGACGAGGACCTGATACTCGTTCTCGGTCTCGAAGAAGCTGCCCATGGTGCGCCGTGTCAGACCATCCTGCTGGAGGAACTCGTAGCTGTAGTAGCCTTGTTTGAGCAGGAGGTCGGCATGATACTCCTGTCGCAGTTCGTCGTACTCCATGCGGCAGTCGGGGTTGAAGGTCTGGCCTGTCCAGTTGCCGCTCACATAGACGTCGCCTCCGTCGAGGCGGGGCGTGGAGAGGAAGAAGTGGACTACGACGTATTCGGCTGTTGTGGCATCGTCGTAGTCGTCGGCGCTGCGGAGCACGAAGACGCCGTTCTGGTCCTCGACGTAGCTGTAGGCATGGTCGATGGTAGCAGGGAAGAGCGTGGCGTGGTAATAGGGTTCGAACCACTCGATGCGGTCCACTCCGGTTGCTGTCCGGTGGACGTCGAGAATCTCGAAGCGGTGGTACTCGTTACCACCGGGGAAGACGAGCTGTCGGTTGTGCGTGAACTCTATCCCGTTGGGCTTGCGGACGTTAGGCACGAGACCCTCAACTCGGCTGTCCCATCGGCGGTTCTGCATGACGACGACCTTCAGTTCGCGCTGTGGGTCGAATACCTGCAAGGCGCCGAAGCCTACGGAGAGCGTCATCTGCTGGTGCTTGTCGTTGAAGTCGATGTCGGTGTTGCTGCTCAGCGATGCCACGATGCCCGTCTCTTTCTCGTAGATGCAGAAGCGTGCTTCGAGTACGGGGTTGTCCTCCTCGTCCTCTTCGTAGATGCGGACACGGTAGTTGCCGCTCAGGCGGAGTCGAAGCTCGCGGGAGGGCACTCGCAGGCGGTAGTGCGTATAGATCTGTGTGGTGTTGAAGCTCTTCTCGTAGTCCTCGATGAGCTGGTCGTTGAGTCCTTCGAGGAAGTCGCTCTCGAAGATGCCGTCGGTGGGCTGCCAGTCCCAGTTGCAATGGTCGATGTGGTAGCGGTAGCGCTTGTAGTCGTGGCTCATCTCGTCCCATTCGATGTCGAGGTGCTGACGGCCTCGGAAGGCCAGATAGGGCGGCAAGGTGGGGTCGTCGTCGACAGTCAGGGTAAGCGTCCGCACGTTCCGGTCGAAGATTTGCTGCGTCTGAGCGTGAAGAGCAAAAAGCGAAGACTGAAGAATAAAGACGGCAAAGATGACAGAGCGGAGGATGCTGCTCAAAGACTCTTCCTGTGCAGACTCAGCCTCTTCCATACCTTCCCTTAAAGGGGAGGCTTCCTTCCCTGAGTTCTCTCCCTTTAAAGGGGAGGACTCCCTCACTTTAGGGGAGGGATGGGAAGGTTCTGTCTCTTCGCCCTTCAGCACAGGCAGTTGCCAATGGAACTTGACGGCAAGGATGCGAATCAGTATGACTCCGAAGGCACTCAGCATGGCGCTGATTTCGACGCTCAGCCCCATGTGGAGGCAGACGACGTAGGCCAGTCCGCCAGCCACGCAGGCAAGGGCGTAGATTTCGCTGCGGAAGATGAGCGGCACGTCGTTCATCAGGACGTCGCGGATGATTCCGCCTCCGGCTCCAGTCACGGCTCCCATCGTAATCGCCACCCAGAAGGGATGCCCCAGAGCAAGCGTCTTTTCGATGCCGATGACGTTGAAAAGGGCAAGGCCAATGGTGTCGAAGATGAACCAGGTGTAGTTGTGATGGATGATGTACTTGCCGAACATGCCGACAGCCAGCACGGCCAGGGCGCAACAGACGAAGTAGCTGCTGTTCGTCATCCAGAAGGGATTGACGCCAAGCATGAGGTCGCGAATCGTTCCGCCACCGATAGCCGTCGCCATGCCCACAATCCATGCGCCGAAGATGTCGAACTGCTTCGTCGAGGACAGCCTGACGCCCGAGATGGCAAAGGCAAAGGTGCCGATGAACTCGATGACGACAAACGTGACAGGCAACCGCAACGTGTCGGCCATGTCCTGCAAAAGGTTATGAATCGAAAAGTCGAAAAGATAAAACATATATTGCTTAAATCAACTTTTGCAAGCTACGCTTCTTTTATCTTCTTATTATCAACACTTCCGAAACTTGAACCTATCAGCCTTCTGCCAGTCCCACCTTCACCCACTCGTCGAGCAGAGTCTGGGCATCGCGACGGGCTGTGTCGGCATCCACCTCATACTCCTGCATCAGAAGCTCAGCCATCGTCTCGGCCGTGAACTCTTTGTCGCAGATATTCTTCCACAGATAGGTTGCCGACTCGTTGAGGCTGATGACCTTGTTGAAGTCGATGTTCTCTCTTCCGTAAGCCACGATGATGTGCTCGCCGCACACCTCGCGGAGTTCAAATCCTTTCTTAATCTTCATCCTTATAATTTACTATTTGACGATTTACTATTTACTATTTATTTACGATTTAACTATTTATATCCCACTTCCCTTTAGGGGAGGGATGGGGAGAGAGGCTAAGGGAGGCCTAAGGAAGTCTTCCTTTGTTATACTATTGCCTTATATATAAATAATAGGTATCTCCTGACGGGTCTGAGCTTGCGCCACAGCTTGATGCGGCGGATGAGCTTAGGGTCGTCGGCAGGAATGATGCGATGCGGACGGATATACTGCGTGACGAGGCCGCTGACGTCCTGCTGCCTGCAATGTTCCACGCCTCTCACGTTGCCATCGCCCTGCAGGACAAGGTTTTCGCCGTGCTTCTCTATGATGCGGTGCAGGACATAGTGCCCCGGTGCTATCTGTGCCAGAACCGCATCGCCTACATCGTAGCTGTCGCGCTTCTCGAGGAAGACACGGTCGCGTGTGTGCTCGATGAAGGGACGCATGCTGTAGCCCTTGACGTAAATGGCATAGGGCTTGCCTTCGCTCAGCATCTTCGACACCTCGCCCAGCCAAGCATCGTTAGGCAACTCATGCCGAGGCTGAAGGGAGGTCGTGCCGTTGCGACGCTGATAGCTCTTGCGCCAAGGCGTCAGCAGGACGCGCGTCGAGCGTTTAACGATTGCTTTCAATAGCCTTTTCATCTCCACAACCAATCCCTAATCCCTAATCCTTAATCTTTAATCCTTAATCTTTAATCCTTATTCTCTAATCCTTATCAGCGGCTACCGTGTCATGGCACAAGATGGCAGCCTCGGCATTGGGCAGGCAGCCAAGCTCGTACATGCCGACGATGCGGATGAGTTCGCCGATGCCATCGCAAACGCCGTTATAGACACGCTCGTCCCACTTCATGTTGCTCATGGCAGGAAGCAGATTGCAGAAAGCTTCGACGGTACGGAGCTTGCGAATCGTGTTCTCAGGCCGCTGCTGGATGCGGACAATGCCGCCGACAGGAGCCTGAATGTTGCGGTAGCAGCGCGTCTTTCCGCTCCACGGACTGCCGAAGACGATGGCCTGGCCTTCGATGATGCGTACCACGGGGTTGTCGTCGTTCATAAGGTCGCAACCCGGTATGTTGTCGTACCAAAGGCGTGTGTGCGTACTCTTGCCCGTTCCGCTGGGAGCAGTCATCAGATAGCCCTTGCCATCGCATCGGATGACCGAAGCATGCATGAGCATCGTCCTCGTGCAGGCCGCAGCAAAAGCATAAGCCATCATCAAGGCATTGTTCAGCCCATAGTTGCGTTGCACAAAGGTCTTGCCGAAGAGCGACACTTGGCACTGAGAGAAGTCGGCTTTGCTGCGCATACGGCTGCAGAGCACTCCATCGACATCGTTGACGGCATACTGATAGCCTCCGTCTGCCATGCAATACACGCCGTAGTCGCATCCGCCACAGTCGAACACGCCTATCTCGTCGCCCTCCTCCTGCCAGTCGAGGCTGTCGTCCACAGTCATCGTGAAAAGCAACGCCTCTTCGGGCTTCCCCTCCAGCAGGAAGGGAGCAAACGAAGGAATAAGCCTGTCATCGTTGGCCTCGTCGGCAAAGTGAATGGCAAACGCATGGCCGCCAACCTTATAGTAGTAACTTTTCATGTGCAATGTAATGATTACTTCTTCTTTGTAGGAGAAACAACTTGTTCTTCCACTTCGATATACTCTTCCGGCTTAAAGCGGAACTGGCCTCGGTCAACCAATATCATACGCAACTCGTCGCTGTGGGCATAACGCTTGTGCAGAGACAAGTAGCGGCGCTCCATCTTCTTCCTGCCAGGACTGAAGTAGATGGCCGTGACATACGGGCCGCCCTTGTACGTCGCCTCAAGGTAGCGTTGCAGCTGAAAGGAGTAGAGCTGCCTGTCCATCAAGAACTTCCTCTTCTTGTCGAGCGTAATGCTGTCAACCTGCATCATGTCGGTGATGAACACCGATGAGTCTGCAAACGAGATGCCCACGCCCATCAGATAGACAGGCTTCTGCACTACCTTGTTCTTCTTTGCCTCAAGAGGCGTAGCGCCAAAGGCGCAGAACAGGCAAGCACACAGGATTACCCTTAGAGATTTGCTCATTGTCATACGGGGGTATCCTTCAGAAATCCAAATCGATATTGATGGCGTTGTCAACTTCGGGACGCGCCTCGGCCTCGCCCTGCTCGCTGGCTACAAAGTCGAATGCCTGCTGCAATGCTTCGTTGAACTTGCCAAAGTCCTCGCGGAAGAGGAATATCTTGTGCTTCTCGTAGCTGATTTGAGGCATTTCCTGAGTTCCGCTGAGTATCTTCTTGCTCTCCGTTACACTCAGATACATTTCGCCCCGACGGTTCTGCTTCACGTCGATGTAGTAGATGCGCTGCCCAGCTTTGACAGTTCGCGAGAATAAGATCTCGGCATCGTGACCTTCTGTTAGTTTCTTGTCTGTTTCCATAGTGCATACTTACTTTTGCCGCCCAAATTTCCCCTTATTTCTGCAAACTGCCAAAAAAAGATGAAGGAAAAAGTCTCTTTTTGCATTAAAATGACTAAATTTGCACTCTCTTTTACATCTATCAGACTATGATAAACCGTGAATTGATACGTTTAAAGCTTGTTCAGGTGCTTTACTCATACCTCCAAAAAGGTAGTCACAATCCTGATGTTGCCGAGAAGGAACTCTTGCTGAGTCTCGACAAGGCATACGACCTCTACAACTACATGCTTCTGCTCATGGTTGAGACGAGCCGGATATCTCTCCGCATGCTTGAGATGAGGGAAAGTCGCAGCAAGAAGCTGAACGACGGCATCCACTGGAGCCATAAGTTCGTGGACAACCGTTTCATCCTACAGCTGGAGTCGAACAGGGAACTTCGCGACTATTGCGACGAGCAGGAACTGAGCTGGGCAAACCATGAGGACTTCGTGCGCAACTTATATAATAAGGTAGAAGAGAGTGACTTCTATCAGCAGTACATGAACTCCGACACTTCCTCCTACGAGGAGGACCGCGAGATTTGGCGCCTCATCTACCGCCACCTCATCGTGGACAACGAAGAGCTTGCCGGCATCCTGGAGGACATCAATGTCTATTGGAACGACGACAAGACCATAATAGACACCTTTGTGCTCAAGACCATCAACCGCTTCACGGAGAAGAGCACAGCGGCACAGCCTCTCATGCCAAAGTTCAAGACAGACACTGACCGCGACTTCGCCATCAAGCTCATGCGGCGTGCACTAATGGGACAGGAGCACTTCTACGGACTCATTGGCACTACTACCCGCAAGTGGGACTTCGAACGAATTGCCTTGATGGACCGCATCATCCTGCAATTAGGGCTTGCCGAGATAACCACCTTCCCGAACATCCCTATCAGCGTCAGCATCAACGAGTACGTTGACATCGCCAAGATGTACAGCACCCCGAAGAGCGGCAAGTACATCAACGCTACGCTCGACACCATCGCAAAGAAGCTCATCGAGGAAGGAAAACTGGTGAAGGAGACCGAAGCTGAATAGGAATCAGAACTAAGAAATAACTTTTTTCACATATTAAACAAACAGTAAACGATGCTTACATTACTTCAAGCTCAGGGCGGCGGGAACATGTCGTTCCTTCTTATGATGGTCATCATCTTTGCCATCATGTGGTTCTTTATGATTCGCCCACAAAAGAAGAAACAAAATGAGATTCAGAACTTCCGGGCAAACATTACCCGAGGACAGCAGATTGTAACGGCCGGCGGCATCTACGGCGTGGTCAAGGACATCGACGAGGCCGCTAACACACTCAAAGTGGAGATTGCCAGCGGCATCTGCATCAAGGTGGACCGCGGCAGCGTGTTCGCCTCGCCACAGGTGACGCTGTAAGAGGAGAAGCCACAAAGAGAGGCAGACGGAGAACCGAGATGTTGCCTCCTTCCTACAACTTCCCAGCATAAGGCATGTCAAAGGGCAAAAACATCTTCAATCAATGGAGGGACTTGCTGTTCGGGACGAAGAGTCACGAACTGCTTGTCTTTTGCTTTTTCCTTGCCGTGTCCTTTGGCTTCTGGCTTCTGCAGGCGCTCAACGAGACACTCGAACGCGAAGTGCAGGTCAGGCTGGAACTGGAGAACATCCCCGACAATGTGGTCATCATCGATTCCCTGCCTCCTACGCTCAGCGTCGTCTTGCGCGACAGAGGACTCATCCTTGCACGCCACAGTATCTACAGCCTCTTTCAGCCGAACCGCCTGAAGTTGGACTTCGCCCGTTACGACACAAAGCGGAAAGACGCGGAGGTGTATGTCCCTGCTACCGACATCGTGCGTATGCTGAACCGCGTCTTCGATGCCTCCACGAAGATAACCTCTTTCCGGCCCGACACCATTCGCTACGCCTACAACCACGGCGGTTCACGCAAATTCCCTGTCAGGCTGGCAGGCACCTTCGAAACGTCGCGGGAGAACTACATCAAGAGCATCAGCATAGAGCCGGAATCGGTTCTTGTGTTCGCTCCGAAAGTCATTCTCGACACGATGCATGCCGTCTATTCTGAGCCTTTCCTGCTGGAAGAACTGCACAAGGACGGGAGCCATCCCATCAGCCTGCGCAAGCAGAAACTGCTGAAGTACGAGCAGGAACAGATCAACATCAAGGTGGACTTAGGCTTCTACACGGAGAAGACGGTCGAAGTGCCCGTCATGGGACTGAACTTCCCAGCAGAGAAGAAGTTGCGCACCTTCCCGGCACGCGTCGCCATCACCTTCCGCGTGGAATCAGGACGCTATCAGCAAGTCAAGCCAGAGGACTTTGTGCTTGCCACCACCTACGAGGAATTGCTGTCGAACACAGAGGACAGCAAGCTGCACCTGCACTTGAAGACTGTGCCCGAAGGCGTGTCGGACGTCAGGATATTGCCGCCCGACGTGGACTACCTTATCGAGCAAATGGTGCCCGAACAAAACTAACACATCATTCGTAATACATAATTGATAATGAGGATACGCACAAGGCTTTGATTCCCATCCCATTCACCCTGGCAAAGCCTAACAGATATAAACGACTGGAAATATCTCTCACGAAAGAACAGCGGCTGATTAAAAAGCAAGCGAAATAAACAATTATGAATGATGTATTAACCATAGGCATCACCGGTGGCATAGGGAGCGGCAAGAGCTACGTTGCGAAGATGCTGGCAGAACGCTTCGGGATACCTGTTTACGACTGCGACAGGGAGGCCAAGCGGCTCATGGCTGAGAGCGAAGAGATACGCAGCCAGCTCGTCGGCCTCGTCGGGCCTGAAGTCTATGGCGCATCGGGCCTCAACAGGCAGCACCTTGCCGACTACCTCTTTGCCGACCCCGAACATGCCCGAAAGGTGAATGCCATCGTCCATCCCACTGTTCTGAAGGACTTCTCAGCCTGGGCGGAAAAGCAGACGAAGCCTGTAGTCGCGCTGGAGAGCGCCATCCTCTACGAGAGCGGATTCTACAAACACGTTGACTACATTCTCTTTGTTGACGCACCCGAAGACGTCCGCCTCCGAAGGGCCATGCAGCGCGACACGGCGACAGAGGCACAGGTCGTGGCACGCATGAAGATGCAGCAGACGGAGCAAAGCCGCAAGCTTGCCGACTTCATCGTCGATAACAGCACGGACAGCGACCTGCTGTTGCTGGAACAACTGAAGCAGATTGCTCTGCTCAAACAATAGAAAGTTATACTTAACATAATCAAATAAAACAATGCTTGAAACCATTTTAGCAATCTCCGGCAAGCCCGGACTCTACAAACTCGTATCGCGCGGTAATCGCAGCCTTATCGTTGAAACCATCGACGCTCAGAAGAAGCGCATGCCCGCCTTTTCCGCCGACAAAGTCATCTCGCTGGCAGACATCGCCATGTACACCGAAGAAAAAGAAGTGCCTCTGCGCCAAGTGCTGAAGAGCATCAAGGAGAAGGAAGGCGGCAAAGCAGCCAGCATCGACTACCGCAAGGCTTCGAAAGAGGAACTCTATGCTTACCTTGGCGAAGTACTGCCCGACTTCGACCGCGACCGCGTATATCCCACAGACGTCAAGAAGCTCGTCCAGTGGTACGACATACTCATCGAGAACGGCCTCGACGACTTCGACGAAACACTTCGCGAGACGGAAGGGGACAACATCGACGACCGTAAATAAAGTCTCTCCCCCTGAGGGCGTGCACTAAACAACGGATATTATAATAATCAACGGATTGTACGGATTTGACGGATTCTATCTTGTATGCTGATTATCAGCTTGGGTAAAGTCCGTCAAATCCGTGCAATCCGTTGTCGTTTATTATTGCATCCCCTCATGTGGGGAGGGCTTCAGCTCATCGTAATAAACGTCTTCGCGGATGATGCGGGGATAGCTTTCATCGTATTCGGGCGAAAGGATGTCGAGCGTCGGCTTGTAGTCGGCATGGCTGATGCCTGCCAGATGGAAGAGCGCGAAGGGTAGCATCGAGGCGATGAAAGGCTTGTGACGTGCCGCCTGTATCTCTCCGAGCAGGTCGGGATGCTTCGCCTTGTAGCTGTCCGACACATAGAACAGCAGCGGAATCTCATACTGATACTTCGCTATTTCAGGCGTCATCTGGTCGCTGTTGGTGCGGTAGCACGAGTTGCGCCAATCGTAGATCTCTTCGCCATGGTCGGAGAGATAGATGCCCACCACGTCCAGCGACGCGTACCTTTCAAGCAGTCGGCCTACGACGGCATCGTTGTAGAGCGTGGCATTATCGTATTCCGCCACCACTTGCCGCCCTTGTTCATCGGTAAAGCGATTCTGTATGCTGTCGGCCGTAAAGTGGTTGAAGGCTTCGGGATAGCGTTCGCGATAGTCCTCGTGCTGCCCTATCATGTGGAAGATGAGCAACGAAGGCTGTGCGGCAAGCGTGTCGGCAGGCGGCAGTTCGCAAAGCAGATCCATGTCGTAGCGCTGGGCCTCGCTGTTCATGTACGAGAACTGCAGGCGTCGCAACTCGCTCTGGTTGAAGATGGTGCCGCCAGCATGGTCGTGATGGTCCTTGTTGTTCTCCTCGCCGGCGAACTGATTGGTAATGAACCAGACACGATAGCCTGCCTTGCGGAACACGGCGGGGAAGAGCGTACAATCCACCCATTCGCGTCCGCAGCCCGGATAGTACGTGGAGAACATCTGCCGGAACGTCTTGCTCGTCACGTTATAGGGACTCAGAGCATCGTCATAGACAATGAGGTTGCCCTGCTCGTGGAGGCGACAGAGACAGGGCGTTGTCTGCCGAGCCTCAGCATTGTAGAGCGGAGAGTGATACTTGTTGTACGACTCTCCGATGAGCAGCAGGATGACGGGACTGCGGTACTCGCAGCCTTCCACTTCCGTAGCCCTGACCGTATGCACCAGCTTTCGCAACTCCTTTGTGCTCACCACGTTGAGCGCATGTCCGTAGAGGAAGCGGACGAAGGGGCTGTTGCGCAAGGGCATGTACTTGTTTTCGGCTATCGTTGTCGTCACTTCAGCTGAATACGCCTGCCAAAGGCGGAAGTAGGAATAGCCTTGGCAGAAGGCGGAGAGGAGAAGAAGGAAGAAAAGGCAGATACTTCCAACTCCCGTTGAGGACTGGCGGCTTTTCCTTCCCTCTCGAGGGAGAAGGAGGGGGGCCAACATAGCCGCGACGGTTATCAACGTGCTCCAAGCCAGCTGACACAACACGCCTCGACCCATCAGAAACTCGGTTGCCTCGCGTCCATTCGTTTCGAGAATGAGCTGAAGCACCGTCATCGAATAGGGCGACTGATAGCAGAGCAGGCAGAAGACCTCGCCGCCGAGCAGGAAAAAGCACAGCAACCACACCAACCATTGCAGGCGCAGACGCCTCAGCAGGCTGGCAAGCAACACTACCAGATAGCAATCGAACACCGGCGCAGCGAACACAAACGGCTTGGGGAAAGCACCTGTTGCATAGCACATCACAGGGATTACGACACAGCACATCAACACCAGGAAGACGAAGAGCGCCTTCTGTTCGCTTACAGGCCGCAGCACGAACTGCACGAAGCGGCGGAAAAAGCTTTGACGAGGTTTACTTTGCAAAGTTCTGACCTTTCTTTTCTGCAAAATTACAACTTTTCTTTTGACCCTCCAAATTTTAGGGCACAAAGTTAACTGAAAAGTTCTGCATTTGTCAAAACAATTCGCAACAGCACGCCCGCTACGGCATTATTTTGGGCAGTGTGGCACTTTGTAGCCCCAAACGCGAGAAATGGGCTTAAATCGAATGGGCATTGATAATCAAGTCATTACAAAGGAGTATTTTTCGACTCAATGTTAAGAAGATGTCTGTCCCTCTTGTTGCGCAGCAAAATTCAGCATAGTTTTCGGCCAAAAACGCCACGGAGCGATAGTAGAACCTCCACAGAGGAAAAGCCAACTCTCCACGTTGTGTTGGCCAACTCAACGTGGAGTGTTGAACGACACGGCACGTTAAGATGCTCCGCGCCCCCTTTTCCAGAGGAATTTACTGTAAAGTTTTTTTCGCGATATTGTTGTCTGAGGAAAATCAAGAGCACCTCTACTTATGCGCCTATTATTCGGCTTTCCTGACGAAAAGCAGTTCATGGGGGTCTATTCTAAAGTCTCGAAGGTGCTTTTCCCCAAACAACAATCTTCGCAACAATTACTTTCCAGGGGAAGCACACGCTCTGCTGAGAAGAGGGATGAGGAGAGGCTTACACTCCCAGCACCCAAAGAAAAATCGCCCCCTGCATGTTCTATGCAAGGGGCGATGCTTACTGTCTCTCTAATGAGATGAGAGCGGAGACGTTACTGCTTTGCCATGGTTTCGAGCACGGCTACGAAGTCTGCTATGTCAACCTTACCGTCGCCGTTGAGGTCGGCAGCTGTGCTGTACTCGTCTCTTGCCATTACCTCGAGGATTGCTACGGCATCGGCGATGTCGGTCTTGCCATCGAGGTTGAGGTCGGCATAGAGGTTGCGGGTGACGATGGTATTGTGGTTCATGTCGAAGGAGATGAGGTAGCGCTGTGTCTCTTCCAGGCTGCTCTCGTTCCAGTTCATGTACCACTTGCGGTCAGCACCGCGGATGAGGTCGCCCAGTGCAACGCCGTCTTCAAGGATGAGCTTGTTCTCGTCGCTTCCGTAGCGGCCTTCGTTCCATCCGCTGCGAGTGGTTGTGGCATAGGGAACTACGGCTGTGTTGGAGCGGCAGGAGAAGATGGTGAAGTTGGGATAGTAGTTCTCCACAGAGTCTCTGTAGAAGGTGACGATGCCTTCGTAGAGGCCGTTGCCCTTATGAGCCAGCGGAGCCATCTCGTCGTTCTTCCAGCGATGCTTCTGGCCTGCCTGGTTGATGATGGAACCTACGACATAGACGTTGTCGGACCAGTTGTAGCTGACGGTCTCAACCTTCGTCTCGCCGGTAGCTGGATTGAAGGTGACGTTGAATTCGCCGCCTACCATCTGCAGGTCGTTGCCTGCGCCCTTGGCCAAGGTGAAGGTGGTGGTGGCAGGTGTCACGAAGCGACGGGTGCTCTGGTTGGCCTTATAGACTTCGTCCATACGGTTGATGTAGAGGCCGGCACGGGCATTAGCGTTGGCAAGGTTAGCACGGTTCTGCACCTTGACGCCAGTAGCGAGGTACGTTCCGTCCTCCTGAAGCGTCATGGGATAGAGTGTGCAGTGGCCGTCGTATGGGAGGTCGTTGCCTTCGGCATCGAGCAGGTCGCCCTGTACGTAGTAGCCACCGCCGAGAGCCGGGTCGTTGAGGATGGTCTCACGATAGTTGCGTGCCTCTTCGTCGGTGAGGTCGCCTTCGGTGTAGTGAGACTGTATTTCGCTGGCCACTTCGAAGAAGGCTTCGCTCTTAGTTTCGTCGCCGGCATCGAAGTACTCTTGTCCCTTGTCGGAGCAGAACTCGTAGAGGTTGAGAAGTTCTTCGTAGGCATCGTAGCTGTCGAGGATGGTGTTGAACTCGTCGTTGAGCCTCCTGATGTTCGCAATCTGCTGTGCACCGCTGGTATGCTTCACTTCAGCGATGAGCGACTCGATTCTGTCGATATGGCTCAGGCTGTAGAACATGAACCACTGGTCGTCGTGAGCATACTTGAGGGCAGCAAGGCGAGACTCGAAGTTCTCTATCATGGCCTGGATGGCTTCGCTGCTGTTGCCGCGATAGGTGAGCTTGAACTTGCCCCACATGGTCATGCCGCTTTCGTACCAGGGCTTGCCGGTGTTGCGGATGCCGAGACGAAGCTCGCCGCCCTGAACAAGGCCATATACCTTATTAATATAGCGGCCGCCGGCAAATGCAAAGCTGACTGCCTGACGTTGTTCGGGCACGTAGCCGTCGCCTGTATCGAAGTCCTGAGCGGATGTCGATTCGCCGTTATGAGGAGCCTCGGGGTCGCCGCTGGCATCGTAACGACAGTTCACGCCGTTGATGGCATCGGCATAGAGCACGCGGCCGGCATAGATGTTCATAATGGGCGTGTAGAAGTCGTTGATGAAGAGGTCGGCGGGCACATAGTCGTTGCCTTCGAAGTCGCTGATGCAATTCTCGTTGCGTCCGTCGGGACCTGGGCGATAGAAGGCAGGAACCTCCAGTTCGTAGATGCCGTCGGGAATGTCGGCCACGATGTACTGCGATACGTTGAAGGCTGTGTTCCAAGAGCCGGCAACGGGATAGATGTCGGTGAAGCCGGTGTTGGAGCTGAAGTTGCTGCCAGCTGAGCTTTGGAATGTAATCTCAGTCTCCCAATCCTGGAAGTTGCCGTCGGCTGTGAAGGCAGCGTTCTTGATGATGTTGCTGACGTCGGAGCCTTCGGAGACGCTTGTCAAGATGGCGTTGTTGTACAGTTCCTTAGCAAACTCTATCTCGGCTGCCAGCTCCTCTTCGTTGAGCGTGCGTGCGTCGATGATGTTGATGAAGGTACCGTTGGGCAGCTCTTCGCTTGCCTCCTCGTCTTCTTCGAGATACTTGTCGAGCAAGTCGGCAGCAGCTCCGTTGAGGTCGTCGCGAGAGGAGCGTTCCTCCCTGATGGCTTCAATGGCAGCCTGGAAGTTTTCGTATGCAAGGTGGCTGCGACGGATGAGGTTGGGATAGCGTGCCAGCACGTCGGAGGCATCCATTATCTGCTGGAGGGTCGAAGCATTGGCGATGTCATTCTTTGCCTTGTTGTAAGCTTCCATGAGAGAGAGCTGAGGCAAGAGGTCCTCGATGTCGTGCTGAATGGCAGCTTCCTGCTGCTTGCGGATGAGTTCGATGCTGCCATCGGCTATCTTGTCGAGGCGCCAGCTGTCCCATACCGTCCAGTTGCCATAGAGGTAGAGGCTGTTCTCAACGCCCACGTTGACGCTGTCCTCTGCATTCTCGATGGCGAAGTAGATAGGCTCGTTCCAGTAGAGGCCACGGGCAAAGTACTTGTTGCAGGCAGCCAGCGAGTTGGGCACCCAAAGGTTGGTGTTTTCGTTGTAGTTCTCTGTCTCGTTGACGCGTTCTTCCTGTCCGCCCTTGGTGATATCCATGAAGCGGGCAGCTATCTTCTTGCCGCCTACCTCTGCGAAGTACTGGCTGCTGTGGTAGAGAGGAGCATATTCTTCGCTAAGCTCACCTGTTTCGTAGGGGCTTCCTTCGTCGTTGCTCCACTGCTGTACGCGGGTCAAGCCTTGCAGACGAAGGCGATAGATGCCAGGCTCCAGACCCTTGATGGTCTGATAGGTCTCGAACCAATGCATGTTCCAATGTTCAGCCACGCTGTTGTTGATAGCCAAGCCGCTTCCGTCGCCGGAGTTGCTGGTCGTGTAGCCCGTAGCTACGTCGTGGTCGGCATTGGCAAAGACTTCGAGGAAGGGGAAGTCGGGGTCTTGCTGATGGCAGACTTTGCAGAAGCCATCGACGAACTGGTGGTCGGGCTTGACTGAACCATTCGTATTGGAATAGGTAATCTCGTCGCCTATGAACATGCCGTCGCAACGCATCTGACCGTTAGCATAAACTTGCTTGTGACCAGGCATGAAGGTGGGGAACTCGTCTGAGCCAAGGTCTTGGAACCAAGTGATGTTCTCCTGATTGCCGTTCAGCTTGTAGCAGAGGGCACCGCTTTCGATGTCTTCATACTCTACGATTGTAGCCTGCAGCGGGTTGATGCCCTCTTCGGGAACCGTGCAGAAGCAGTTGGTGAAGGTAGCGTTGTCGAAGCGGGCAAGATACTTGTCGCCGTTCTGATAGCCGCTTACCGTTGCCGATGACCAGCAGCCTGTGATGACTGCGCCGCTGCTGCCGAGCCATGCACTCAAGGCACCGTTCTCCATGACGGTTGAACCAGAGATGAAACCGGTGACGTAGCAGTTGGTCATGTAGATGTGAGCCTGTGAGCCAGTGTTGCAGCCCAGAATGCCGCCGGCACCAGCACGTGAGCAATAGACGTCGCCCTCGAAGCCAAGGTTCTCCAAGTGGATATCGCCAGGAGCCGTAGAGCCGCCGATGAAGCCGGCATTGCCTGTAGCATTGATGAAGCAGGTGGCATCGCCACGAAGGTTCTTGACGGTAGCGCCGCCGTTGAGGAAGTTGATGAAGCCAACCCATTCCTCGCCTTCGCGCCAAGTCATGTCCATGTTGCTGATGGTATGGAAGCCACCATCGAAGATGCCTTTGAAACCGTGGTTGCGGTCGCCAATACCACTGAAGCAGTAGGCAGATTCTATCGAGTAGTCTGTGAAGTCGAGGTCAGCATTCAGCTTGGCATTCACCTCGACGTTGCCTGCCTTGACGTACTCTGCAAACCAGCAGACGTCAAGTTCGTTGTTCAGCTGATAGAAGCCTTCGGCATCCTTCTCGCAGAAGTCGTCGCTGATCTTGCCGCAATTGATGCAATAGAAGTCGCCTTCGTCGTATTCATGAGGCGGACGGACAGGCTCCACAGGGTTGTTCGTATAGGTGCCGCCCTCGATGGGAGTACCGTCGCAGAGCACTTCGCCTTGCAGATAGACCTGCTTACTGGTGCTGAAGGGCATAGGATATTCGTCCACACCGAGTGTCTGCCAATAGACTATAGAGCCAGCCAGCTGGTTGATGACGTAAGTAAGCTTGCCGTTTACTACGTCTTCTGCCGTGAGCTCGTGGTCGATGTACTGGTAGTTGAGTTCGTTGCCGCTGATGTCGTAGCAGTTTATGCCCACAGATGCATTGTTTGAGTGACGGAAGACACCACGGCCGTTGCCATCAATACCGTTTACCAAGCCAAGGTTGATACAGTTCACGACGCGCGTGTTTCCGTTGTCGCCCAGCCAACCGGAGATGCCAGCAGACTCGCCATCGCCAGTGGATGTAATCGTGCCTGTGTTGACACAGTTCGAAATCTTCCAGATAGGATGATTGCTGTTGCTGCCGCCAGTGATGCCGCCTGCATTTTTGCTGGGAGTATTGATTTCGGCCTCGTTCACGCAGTTCATGATGACAATCTCCTTCTCATTGTTCTGACCAGTACCTGTGATGCCGCCAGTACGCAAGGCGCCAGTAATAGAGCAACTCTTGTCAAGGATAAGGTTCTTGATAACCGTACCTTCACCACGACTATTCGGGTTGCCACGAAGGGAGCCGAAGAAGCCTTGCATCTCACTGTCGGGACGATTGATAATCATGTTCTTGATGCGGAAGCCCTGACCATCGAACGTACCATTGTACTTCTTGCCGTTGGTTGGACCAATAGGCCTGTGCAAGTTCTCGATGTTCTCGAAGTCGATGTCGTTCATCAACTTACAATTAGGGTCGAGGTTGCCATTGGCAACTAAGTCCGAAATCCATTCCACATTGCCCGCATTGCAAAGCATGTAGAAGCCATCCGCATCCTGCTTAGGAGCTTCGAAGTGTTCCGGGCAATCGTCGTGCATCGTACAGATACCGTTCACGTATCCGTGGTCGTCGGCGAAAGCAGACGCAGACCCTGCAAGCCACATGAGGCCGAGGATGGCAAGAGACGTAATCTTTCTCATTTGCGTTTGTTTTTTAAGTTAATAAATATAATATATTATATAATTAATGTATGTCGTTAGCTTTTGCCAAAAAAGTACTTCATTTCTTCATGTTTGCGCTACAAAAATACAACTTTTTGCCGAAACATGAAAGAAAAGTGAACAATAATTAAGTACTTTTAACAAATAAGGACATCTGAAAGTTGAAAATTGAAAGTAGGCAGTTGAAAGTTGAAAGTAGAAGAGACCCGCTATAACTTCCCTTAGGGGGAGAAGCAAACGCTCGACGAGGTCATATTTAGGGAAGGAAAGAGGGCTGTGTCATAAATATAAACAACTATTGCTGCCCGCTAAATAAGTGCCAAAGGCGCGAAAGACCACAGACGGGGGTGACTCCGCCTGCGCCTGAGCGAAGCGAAGAACCCCCGGGATAGGGTCGCAGAACAATAATAAGCCCCCTTCGACTTCTATACGCTAGAAATGCCGATGAAAAGGTTCTAAAAGGCAGCGGAAGAAATGTTCCCCAGACAGCAATAATAAACAACCGTCTGTGACTGAGCGACAGCCGAAGTACCGTCTGTGCATGAACGAAAGCCGGAGTACCGCCTGTGCATGAGGCGGCTGCTGTAGGCTGCTCTTTCGCCCTTGTATTCCTCCACGGCAGTAATGTCGCACAGCGAGGAGCAAGAGCCAACACTCCATGTTGTTCACTTACTTCCTGCCAGTGGCATCGTCCGACACAGCACGCCTCAATAATCATCTAACCTCTAACAACCAGTTTCACTTTTCTATTTTGAACGCTCCATTTTCAATTCTCAACTTTCAATTCTCAATTTTTAACTTTCAATTCTCAACTTTCAATTCTCAACTTTCAATTCTCAACTTTAAAAATTTCTATCGTCACCCGTCACTTTTTGCCCTAACAGAATGAAAATAAGCAGGGTAACGGGGTGACAGTACTGTCACCCTACCGTCACCCTCTCGTCACCTCGCATCCTATTGAATCACAACGCAATAAGTGGAAAGGTGACGGGGTGACAGTGAAAGTTGAAAGTTGGGAGTTGAAAATTGAAAGTTGAAAGATATTGAAAAGAAAAAAGCACCAAACATATTGTTTAGTGCTTCCTTTCGCGTGGTGTCACCAGGAATCGAACCGGGGACACAAGGATTTTCAGTCCTTTGCTCTACCAACTGAGCTATGACACCTTTTTACGATTTGCGAGTGCAAAGGTATAGCTTTTTTCTGAACCTTGCAAGTAAATACAAAAAAAAATGTAGAAAAGCGTGTATTTTTTACTTTTCAATTTTCGTTTTTCAATTATTTGTCGTACCTTTGCAGCGGTTTTTAGGCCATTCGGAAAGTAGCGCAGTTGGTAGCGTACCACGTTCGGGACGTGGGGGTCGGGAGTTCGAGTCTCCTCTTTCCGACGGAAATTAAGGGGTTAGTGGTTAGAGGTTAAGGGTAGAGAATACAAATGCCCACAGCAATCCTCTCACCTCTAACCCCTTACTTCTAACCTCCTTTTTAATCGCATCAATGGAGAACTGGTTCGCAATGCGCGTCACCTATCGGCGCGAGATGAAGGTAAAGGCAGAGATGGATGCGCTTGGCATCCAAGCCTTTGTGCCCATGCGCCGCATCATGAAGCACGGCCCACGACTGGAAAACGCAATGGAGCCTGCCATTCACAACCTCATATTCATTCATATCACAGAGGACAGGCTTCAGACGCTAAAGAAGTCGCGCCCCGAACTCCAATACATGATGCGCTGCATAGACGGGCGGATGGAGAAAATCATCGTGCCCCAGCGACAGATGGACGACTTCATGAAGGTCTGTACCACAAGTCCCGAGTTTGTGGAGATACTGCCGGCAGAGGGGATTCAGTTCAAGCCCGGACAGGAAGTGCTGGTGGTAAGCGGCCCGCTCAAGGGAGTCCGCGGCTTCTTCAAGCGCACCGAAGGCCATCGTGCTCGTAGGCTCGTGGTCAGCATCCCAGGTGCCTGCACCGCTTCCGTGCAAGTCAAAGCGGAAGAGGTGACACTAATTCACAATTCTTAATTCACATTTTATAATTCATAATTCATAATCGCTACACACAAAACTATGCGAGATATTAGGCGATGGGAATAAACGCTACGCCCAAAGCTGTGCGAGATATTAGGCGATGGGAATAATTATGAATTAAGAATTATGCCTCAGTGTCTCAATCCTTTGGTTTTGCTGAGGTAGGCTTTGGCTACGCCGAAGCGCAGAAAGAGGTCGAGGCGGACGGGGATGTGGTTCTCGTCGTCGGAGATATAGAAGGTGATGACTTCTTTCTCTTTGCCGGCAGGGTACTCTACAAACGAGAAGACTAGGCAACGATAGATTTTTCCATCCGACTTCATCTTGAAGTCCTCGCGTCCACGGAAGATGAGTGTGATGTCCTCCACTTTGTGCCCGTCGGCAAGAGGCAGGCGAAACTTCTCGCCAGCTCGCATGCTTTCGACACGGAAGGAACGCGCCCGCAGCATCTGGCTCAGCATGTCGTAGATGCACTTGGGACTGTCGTATGTCTGCTCCGTCACCACTCCGTCGCGATTGCGATAGCGCTGGCGCAAGTGAGTCTTGCCGCCCGGATAGGAATACCATACTTCGTCCACATAGTAGCGTCCGCCCTCGTTTGCGCCCTTTCGGTAGTAGCAGGGCGACATGTCTTCTGTGACGATGCTCACCATCGTGTCGCGCATCATGAAGAAGCGATCAAGTCGATCGCTGGTACGGGTGATGAGGTGCGCCTTGTAGGCAGGCTTGCCGTTCCAATTCGACTGAACAATCTTCATCGTAGCTGAGCCTGCATTCAGCCAGATGAACTTCCAGTTGAAGAAGAGGTCGTAGGTTAGTTCTTCGCCAGCACGGAAAGCGGTGTTCTCGGCGGAACATTGGCCGAAGGAACTCGTGGCGAAAGATAACGCGACGGCCAAAACTGCTATAAGTCGTTTGTAATTCATACGCCTGTAGCGGAGTGAAAAGTGAAAAGTTACCATCCAATCCGCTTTCTTATATCTCACACGGAAGGTTTAATATCTCACACGGAAATCACAGGAATCACAGAAATAAAATTCGTGGAGTTCGTGTAATCCGTGGTTAAGTAATAATCTCAATCCGTTCAATCTGTGGTTAAGTTATATAATCCGTAGTTAAGTAATAATCCGTTCAATCTGTGGTTACATTATTATTCATGCTGGTTCGTGTCATTCGGGTGGTTTTAACTATTCCGTGGATTGGGGTCTTCGCTTCTCTTCTTGTTTCTTGATTTCGCGCTCTCGGTTGCGTTGCTTGATGTCCCTCTGCTTGTCGGGCTTCTGCTTGGTTATCACCATTGGTTTCTGCCCGAGACGCGGTATGGTGAGCGGTGCCCATTCCTGCTCCACGTCCCACTTTGCCTTGATGAAGATGGGCTTCGGGAAGTAGTACACCATTTCGGGCTGCAGGCCGCTGGCATAGTCGCCTGTGTCCCATACGCGGTCTTGGTCGCTGTCGAGGTAGCAACGCAGGTAGTACTCGCCGGGCTTCACGAAGAAGAAGTCGGCACGCCCGTCGGAACCTGTCGGCAACTCGGCCACGCACTTGTCGCTCTTGTTCAGCAGCTGCACGACGACATGCGACGTGTCGGGCAACAGGACATGGACGAAGAGCGAGCCGTACTCTTCCTCCCCTCTGACTGTGAACTCATTCTTGATGGGTCTGCACGAATGGCCCATTGCCCCTACCACAGCTGCGCTGTCGATGGTGAAGCGATACTGGCGTTTCTGTTCCCACTCGGCATAGAGCGTATAGGACTTCACGTCGCGGTCCGGCAAGAAAAGGAAGGGTTCGGGAATCCAAAGGGTGTCCTGCTTGATGAAGAGATGCATGCGTGTCGTATCGACGCTGACGATAGGCTGTTTGGACGAGTAGTGCACATTCTGGTTCGGGTCGAGGCTTCCGCTAGGCTTGGCGGAGAGGTCGAGGAACTCCTTCTCGTAGGGGTTCTCTTCGGGCGGCAATGGTTCCTTCGAGCGCTTCTGCCGCTTCTCGCGTTGCTTCTGCCAGTCCTGTATGCGCTTCTCCTTTTCCTTACTGATTTTAGCCCACGTCGTCTTCGGCACTTTTTCCATCACTTCTGTATGCGGACGCAAGATGCCCAGCGAGTCGTCGGTCTCGAGGAAAGTGATTTCGAAGCGTATGGTGTCCTCGCGATGCGTGAATGCCGTGTCGGTAATCCAATAGGTGATGGTGTCGTAATGGAGCGACGCGTCAACGACGAGGCACTTCTCGTCGAAGTTCAAGCCGCGAAGGACGGGCAGCGTGTCGGCCGGAGCCGTGAAGAAGAGCGTCATGGCATCGGGATCGAGACGCTCCACCTTGAGCAGATGCTGTGCCTGTCCTGCTTCGAGGAAGACATTGAGCACGAGGTCGTCGGGATAGTAGTGGACGTAGGGTGTGACGCGGATGGAGTCGTAGTGGGTAGAGTCGCGCCAAATGGTGTCATTGCGCATGTCCCACTTGCAGGAAGTGGTGAAGGTGTCCTTCTGGAAGGCGATGCGCTCGCTCTTCTGCGAGAAGAGGAAGTCGCCGTCCTTGTCTTCGAGGGCAAAAGCACGGTAGCGTCCCGGCTTGACGCCCTTGATGCAGAAGCGTCCGGAGCCATTCGTACGCGAGACGCGGCTGAAGGGACTCTTGTAGAGGATGGAGTCGTTGAAGAGCGAGTCGAGGGGGAAGAGGCCGACCAGCATTCCCTTGACGGGTTCCAAGTCGGATGCATTGAGCACAGCACCAGAGACTTCCATGGTGTCTATCTCGCTGCCGGTGCTGAAGCTATAGGTGTAGTTGCCCATCGGGTTGCCCTCGTTGTTGTCCACGATAGCGTCGCTGAAGTCGATGGTGTAGGTGGTGTTAGCCTTCAGCGAGTCGTAGAGCGTAATCTTCACGTTTTTGCCTTCGGCGCGTATATTGGCGGGTTCCAGTTGTGGGGGCGAGACGATGACTTTGTCGTTAGCGTTCTCGAGCTTGATAAATTCATTGAAGCGAATCCTCATCTTGCGTGTCGAGACGTCCACGGAGCGGTCGGCAGGATAGCAGGCCAGCACCTGCGGCGGTATCTCGTCGTAGATGCCGCCATCGGGAGCTCCGATGCTTGCGCAAGCCACCAAAAGGAGCAATGCCAAGCCTGCAAGTATGTGTTTTGCCTTCACTAATTTCACTTTTACGCTTTTACTTATTTACCTTTTCACCTGCAAAGGTACGAAAAAAAGTGATAAGGTAAAAACATGAAAAGAGGAAAAGGGGAACTTTTTCAACTCTTTAACGCTTTACTGGGTGCTCCTAGGCTTTCCTAGGGCCTCCTAGGCTTTCCTAGGGCCTCCTAGGCTTTCCTAGGATTTCCTAGGGTCTCCTAGGCTTTCTCCTTTAGGCGAAGATTCCTTGCACTCAATTGAGCGCAAGGACTTGCTCGATGATGTCGCGGGTGTTTGAGAGGCGCGGCACTTTGTGCTGGCCGCCGAGCTTGCCTTTCTGCTTGAGCCAGTCGTTGAAGACGCCGGGACGCGCCTTGATGAGTTCGAGCCGCTGGAGTGTGATGTCCTTGTAGCGCTTTGCCTCGTAGTCGGAGTTGAGCTGCTGGAGGGTCTCGTCGAGGATGCGGGCGAACTCGGAGAGGTCGCTTGGCGCGTGGCTGAACTCCACTACCCACTGGTGACGGCACTTGCCTTGGTCGTCCATGAAGACGGGCGCAGCTGTGTATTCCAGCACTTCCGCTCCTGTCTGATGGCAGGCTTCGGCCAGTCCTTTCTCTGCGTTATCGACGATGAGTTCCTCGCCGAAGGCGTTGATGAAGGACTTTGTTCGGCCTGTGATGATGAACTTATAGGGCTTCGTCTGCGTGAACCGTATCATGTCGCCGATGATGTATCGCCAAAGGCCGCCTGTGGTGGAGATTACCATCGCATAGTTGCGCCCAGGCTCTACGCCCCAGAGGGGAACGACGCTGGGGTTCTCCTGGTCGAACTCGTCCATGGGGATGAACTCGTAGAACACGCCATAGTCTATCATCAGGCTCATGGCCGAGTCTGTCGGGTCGGTCTGCAGTCCAAAGAAGCCCTCGGAGGCGTTGTAGGTCTCTACGTAGTGCATCTTGGGCGAAGTGATAAGCCGCTGATACTGTTTGCGATAGGGAGTAAAGGCGACGCCGCCGTGGAAGAATACTTCCAGATTGGGCCAGACGTCGTTGAGGTGCTGCTTGCCGCTGAGTTCCATCACTCGGTTCAGCACGGAGAGCATCCAGGAGGGTACGCCGCTCAGGTTCGTGACGTCCTTCGTCATAGCTTCGCGGGCTATGCGGTCGCGCTTTATCTCGAAGTCGCTGAGCAGGGCTGTTGACTTCTTGGGCACGCGCACTAGGTTGACGATAGGGTTGATGTTCTCGATGAGGATGGCGCTGAGGTCGCCGACGAGGCTGTGCGGCAGGTTGTAGTTGGGGGAGTGACTGCCGCCGAGAATCAAAGCTCTGCCGTCGAAGAAGCGGCTCTTCGGGTTGTCGCGCAGGTAGCAGGCCACGGAATCCGTGCCGCCAGCATAGTGCGTGTCAACGAGGCAGTCGTTGCTCACCGGGATGAACTTGCTCTTGTCGTTGGTGGTGCCGCTCGACTTCGCGTACCATTTCACGCTGCCCGGCCAAAGGATATCCTTCTCGCCGTGCCTCATGCGGTCGATGTAGCCCTTCAGTTCCTCGTAGGTATTGAGGGGAGTCTGGCGGACGAAGCCGTCGTAGTCGAGCGTTTTGCCATAGGCATGAGCCACGCCCCATTCCGTCTGGGAAGCCTTGTCAAGCAGATGCTTTAGTACCTTTCGCTGCATGGCCTCTGGTTCCGTTGCATAGCGTTCCAATCTCTTGCAGCGGGAAGTAAGAAGCGGACTGATAAGCTTAGTTAGCGACATCTTTGTTTTAATTAATTGAGATTTAACGATATAGAAACCTGTTTCTGCAGTCTCGAAGGGCGACTCGCAGGGGTGCCTTCCTACGCTTGCTGGAGCGAAGGCCGATGCTCCGTGGAGTGTAAGCCGATACTCCGTGGAGCGTAAGCCGATGCTCCGTGGAGTGTGAAGCGATGCTCCGTGGAGTGTAAAACCGCCCCTCTTGGGTCACGTTTTTTCGCCCTCTACTTGACTGCTCCCGACAGCTCGTCGTGCAGGCGTCGGTCGTGCTTGAGCCGGTGCAGCACATTACGGCTTGCCTTCTGATGGCTCTCCTTTTTGGAGTAGCCTTTGCCGCGGCCGCATTCTATGCCATTGATGACTACCTTCGAGTTGAAAAGCGGCGACCCGTCGTCGCCCTTTGTCTCGTCCAGCAGGACATACTCGAGCCTGGCCTTGTGCTTCTGGCACCACTCCAGCAGCTTGCTCTTGAAGTTGACCTCCTGATAGGCCAGCTTGTCGATGTCGATGAGGCCGCGCATTATCTTCTTCGTAATGAAGTCCTTGCAATGTCCGTAGCCCCTGTCGAGGTAGATGGCGCCAACGAGAGCTTCGAAGGCATTGCCCGCAAGGTAGCTGTTGTGCGTCTGGTTGTGCTCGTTGCGGATGAGGAGCTTGTCAAGCCCTATCTCGGTGGCCAACTTGCCGAGCGATTCGCGCTGCACTATCTTGCTGCGCGTGTTGGTCAGGAAGCCCTCGCGCTTGCGGGGGAAGTGGTGATAGACTATCTCGCCCACCACGGCGTCGAGTATGGCATCGCCCAGGAACTCCAGGCGCTCGTTGTTGAGGGGCGTTCCCTCCTTGGCATGAGCCAGCATCGACTTGTGCATCAGCGCCTCCTGGTAGAGGCTTATCCTGTGCGGATAGAAGCCCAGCATATTACGAAAAGCGCGATAAAGTCCCTTGTCCTTGCGGAAAGGAAGCCTTATCGCGTCTATAAGGTTAGTGGCAAACACGGCCCTATTCTACATATTTCTTGAAGACAACGCAGGCGTTGTGACCACCGAAGCCAAACGTATTGCTCAAGGCTGCCCTTACCGTGCGCTTCTGAGCCTGCCCGAAGGTGAAGTTCAGTTTATAGTCAATCTCGGGGTCTTCGTCGCCCTCCTCGTGATTGATCGTCGGAGGCACAATGTCCTGATTGACCGACATCACACTGGCCATTGCCTCGATGGCACCGGCAGCACCCAGCAGATGGCCCGTCATGGACTTCGTACTGCTGATGTTAAGCTCGTAGGCATGCTGTCCGAAGACTGCCTGGATAGCCTTGCATTCGCTGATGTCGCCCACCTTCGTCGATGTGCCATGAACGTTGATGTAGTCAATGTCATCGGGCTGAAAGGCTGCATCCTCAAGTGCATTCTGCATGACGAGAATGGCTCCGAGACCCTCGGGATGCGAGGCTGTGATGTGATAGGCATCGGCACTCATGCCGGCACCTGCCATCTCGGCATAGATCTTCGCACCGCGAGCCTTGGCATGCTCCAGTTCCTCAAGCACGAGAACTGCGCTGCCCTCGGCAATGACGAAGCCGTCGCGACTGGCACTGAAAGGCCGGCTGGCTGTTTCGGGACTATCGTTGCGCGTGCTCAGAGCATGCATGGCAGTGAACCCGCCCACACCCGAAGGAGTGATGGCTGCCTCGGCACCACCGCTCACGATGACATCTGCCTTACCCAAACGGATGAGGTTGAAAGCATCGGCAAGCGCGTTGGTCGAAGAAGCACAGGCACTCGAGGTGATGAAGTTGGGGCCGTGGAACCCGTACTTCATGCTGATCTGGCCGGCACAGATGTCGGCTATCATCTTAGGCACAAAGAACGGATTGAACTTGGGACCGAGCGTCTCGCCTGTCTTGGCATAGTTCGACACCTCTTCCTCGTAGGTCTTCATGCCGCCGATACCGACACCCATCACCACACCCACGCGGTTCTTGTCCACCTTCTCCAGGTCCATCGCGCTGTCATCCACAGCCATAATGGCAGCAGCCAGCGCGTACTGGCAGTAGGGGTCCATCTTGCGTGCTTCCTTGCGGTCGATGAATTGCTCGGGGTCGAAACCTTTGACCTCGCAGGCAAACTGCGACTTGAACTTGGAGGCATCGAAATGAGTAATAGGTGCAGCACCGCTCACGCCCGCAAGCATGTTCTGCCACGTCTCAGCAGCTGTGTTGCCCAAAGGCGTAACGGCACCCAGTCCTGTTACTACAACTCTTTTCAGTTCCATATTAATTCACTGAAGTTTCGGAAGTTAAAATGGAAGTTAAAGTGGAAGTAAACTCGCTACGCTTGTGGAAGTTATAAAAGGACAATACCATATAGGCAGACAGCATCCAAAGCTATCGTCCTGCCAGCATCTTCGGCTGACGCCTCAGGCGGCAAGCCAGAGGTCTGGCTTTACTTCCTGCGCGAAGCGCTTAACTCCCTATTTAACTTCATCCTATAACTCCCAAAACTTAAATTATGAATTGTGAATTGTTTGCTTACTTGTTTGCTTCGATGAAAGCAATAGCATCAGCAACGGTAGAGATCTTCTCTGCCTGATCGTCGGGAATGGTGATTTCGAATGCGTTCTCGAATGCCATAATCAGCTCAACGGTATCCAAAGAATCGGCACCAAGGTCGTTGGTGAAAGATGCTTCGGGAGTAACGTCTGCTTCATCTACACCCAACTTGTCAACAATAATCTCTTTTACTTTAGCTTCAATTTCTGACATAACTTTATAAATTAACTATTTAACTGTTTGTTTTTCTGCTTCTTCACTGCCTTAACAAGGCGTTTTTTAGCTTTTTGCGGTGCAAAGTAACTACATTTTGAGCAATTATGCAATAGAAGAACAGAAAAATATCTCCTATTTTGCACAAAAACGTCTAATATGTGCACAAAAGGGGCCTCTTGTGCAATGATTTCGTTCCTGCTTTTATGTTAGCTCGCGGTTTAGGGGGCGGGAGCAAGCAGATACTGCCGTCGGGCAGCAAGAACTATCCTCTTGCTCCTTGCCCCCTGCCCCTTTCTTATCATTCCTCATGCACCTTGCTCCTTGCCCCTTGCCCCTTAGAAACTATTCCTCTTGCCCCTTGCTCCTTGCCCCCTGCCCCTTTCCTATCATTCCTCTTGCACCTTGCTCCTTGCCCCCTGCTCCTTTCTTATCATTCCTCTTGCCCCTTGCTCCTTGCCCCTTGCTCCTTTCTTATCATTCCTCTTGCCCCTTGCTCCTTGCCCCTTGCTCCTTTCTTATCATTCCTCTTGCCCCCTGCTCCTTGCCCCTTGCTCCTTTCGAAACTGAGGAAGTGCAAACTTCCGAAGTCTATATATAATATAATGTGTATTTCTCTCTGGAGGCATTTTTAGTTAATCTTAGGAATGTTTCATCACGCTCAACTCTCAATTTCTTTGTACCTTTGTACCCAAGATGTCACAATACGCAGATGTCATATTGCCGCTACCGCTTCAGGGAGCCTTCACCTACGCCTTGCCGGACGAATTCGCCACGCGGACGCAGGTGGGATGCCGTGTCATAGTGCCTTTCGGAGTACGCAAGTTCTACACGGCTATCGTGGTGCGTCTGCACAACGAAAAGCCGCCCTACCCCACCAAAGACGTTTCGGAGCTGCTCGACGACGCGCCTGCCGTCCTGCCCGGCCAGTTGCGTCTGTGGAAATGGGTCAGCGAGTACTACCTCTGCTCCTTGGGCGAAGTGTTCAAGGCGGCACTTCCTTCCGGCCTCAAGCTTGAGAGCGAGAGCGTTGTCCTGCTGAATGCCGACTGGGATGCGACGTTGCCTCTCACGACGGGCGAAGAGAAGGTGTGGCAGGCACTTCAGCCCAAGAAGAAGGGCAAAGCATCGGGGCAGTCGCTGGCAAACTTGCAGAAAGCCACCGGCTTGAAGGGGATTCTTCCTGTCGTGAAGAGTCTTTTGGAGAAAGGAGCCGTGCAGATGAAGGAGGAGTTGCGACGTAGCCGCAAGCCAAGAACAGCGAAGTCTCAAGCAAACACACAGCCCATTTCCGGCCCCCTCCCCCAAGAAGGAGGGGAGTCTCGCCGCGAAAGCCCCTCCTCCTCGGGGGAGAGGAAGGGGGAGGGGGCTTTGACCGAAGCCCAGCAGCAGGCCATGGACGGCATCGTTGGCCAATGGAAGAAGCATGGCGTCTGCCTGCTCCACGGCGTGACGAGCAGCGGAAAGACGGAAATCTACATTCAGCTCATCAAGAAAGCCATCGGGGAAGGGAAGCAAGTGCTCTACATGCTGCCCGAGATTGTACTGACCACCCAGCTTACCGAGCGGCTGCGACGCGTCTTCGGCGAGCGTTTGGGAGTCTATCACTCGCGCTATCCCGACCGAGACCGCGTGGAGCTTTACCAGAAGATGCTCTCCGATGCGCCCTACGACATAGTGGTGGGAGTGCGAAGTAGCATCTTTCTTCCCTTCCAAAGGCTGGGCTTGCTCATCATCGACGAAGAGCACGAGACGTCGTTCAAGCAGCAAGACCCTGCCCCTCGCTACCATGCCCGCAACGCCGCCCTCGTGCTGGCAGCACAGGCCGGAGCGAAGGCTTTGCTGGGTTCTGCCACGCCGAGTCTGGAGTCGTACTACAACGCCCTGAGCGGCAAGTACGGGCTTGTCACGCTGAAGACCCGCTATGCCGGGCTGAGCCTGCCCGACATCGAGGTGGTCGATGTGCAGGAGATGCAGCGGAAGAAGATGATGTCGGGCGTGTTCTCGCCGCAGTTGCTTGCCCACATACGCAAAGCCTTGGAGCAACACCAGCAGGTCATCCTCTTCCAGAACCGCAGAGGCTATGCGCCCGTACTGGAGTGCCGCGAATGCGGATGGACGCCGCGTTGCCAGAGCTGCGACGTCAGCCTGACCGTCCACCGCGGCTTCCGACAGCTGGTCTGCCATTATTGCGGCAAGACCTACGACATCCCTTCCGTCTGTCCCAACTGCCAAGGCCGCGAACTGTCCAGCCGAGGCTACGGGACGGAGCGCATCGAGGAGCAGCTCGGCCGACTGATACCCGAGGCCCGCATCAGCCGCATGGACCTCGACACGACGCGTTCCCGACAGAACTACGAACAGATACTGCACGACTTCGAAGAGGGGCGGACCGACATCCTCATCGGCACGCAAATGGTGACGAAGGGCCTCGACTTCGACCGTGTCAGCCTTGTCGGCATCCTTTCTGCCGACACGATGCTCTCGCAGCCCGACTTCCGCAGCTACGAGCGAGCGTTCCAACTCATGGAGCAGGTGGCGGGCAGAGCCGGAAGAAAAGGCTCCACGGGGCACGTCGTACTGCAGACACGCGACGCGGGGAATGGCATCGTCGGACAAGTGGTGAGGCACGACTACGAAGGCATGTACGCCCAGCAAGCCCAGGAGCGTGAGCTGTTCCGCTTCCCTCCCTACTGCCGCATCGTCTCCATCTACCTCAAACACCGCGACGAGAAGGTGGCCGAAAGCCTCTCCAACGACTTCGCCGCCCTGCTTCGGCAGGTGTTCGGCGAGCGCGTGCTGGGACCGGACACGCCGCCCATAGCCTTCGTCCAGCTCATGCACATTCGCAAACTGATGCTGAAGCTGGAACTTACCCTCCCCCTCTCTGCCGTCCGCCAGCGTCTCGTCGCCCTTCAGGAGCAAATCCTCAGCATGCCGGCCTACCGCTCAGCACAGATGTACTACGACGTCGATTGAGGTCCGGAGTCCCTCGCCCAAGCCTCCCTTCCGGACACAACGTGGAGCGTCGCCAGTACTACCGTGGAGAAACTCCAGTACTACCACGGGAAAACTCCAGTACTACCACGGTGGTACTGGGAGCAAGGCACGGAGCTTCGCCACGAGCACGATGCCGTTTGCCTCGCAGAAACGCAGAAAGTGGGCACAAAAAGGCTTTCTCGGAATGTTTTTAGGAATAATGTTTGGAAGATTTATTAAAAAGTGTTACTTTTGCGTCACAATAGGAACAAAAACTAACATTATTCAGTATGAACAGATTCAAAAACCTTTGTGCCGTCGGCCTGCTGATGTTGGGCATGACCGTGACGGCAAGTGCGCAGGAAAGCGAAAAGACGCTCACTTATCCTCAACTCTTCTTCGGACTGCAAGGCGGCGCACAGACCACCTTCACCGACTTTGACAACATGAAGCTGATTACGCCTACGGCAAGCTTCAGCTTCGGCTCGTTCTTCACGCCCGTCATCGGAGCCAGGCTCCACTTCAACGGACTTTGGAACAAAGGCGGCTACAAGGACGACGAGGAAAGCTTCAAGTACAAATACAAGTACCTGACCTCCGACCTCGACCTGCTTGTCAATCTCGTCACACTCTTCGGCAAGAAGAACTACTACCCCCTGAACGTGTATCTCATCGGAGGCATCGGACTGAACTACGCCTGGGATAATGACGACGCATACCGACGCATCGACAAGCTCCCGATGGCATACGACAGCGGCAAACTCAGCCACAACGCCCGCGTCGGAGTACAGCTCGACTACAACATCTCGAAGCACGTCAGCATCAACCTCGAAGTGGCTGCCAACAGCCTGAAGGACCGCTACAACAGCAAGATGTCGGGCAAAGACGACTGGCAGCTCACGGCACAGCTCGGCGTTGCCTACAAGTTTGCAGCCAAGAAAGCCAAGAAGGTGGTCGAGGAAGAAGTGTGGGAGACACGCATCGACACCATTTGGTACGACGACGCCGTGTTCACTCCGAAGGTAGAGAACGGCACGGCCACGTGGACGGTGTTCTACAAGATACGCGAAAGCGACTTCGAAGCCGACGAACAGCTCAAGCTCATCGGAGACTTCCTGAAGGACCATCGCGAATGCAAGGTTGACATCAAGTCCTACGCCGACGTGCAGACGGGCAACCCGAAGATTAACATGGAGTACTCGAAGCAACGTTGCGAGAAGGCCGTGAAGGCGCTGACCGATGCCGGCGTGCCTGCTTCGTCCATCACTTCGGCATACTTCGGCGACACCGTCCAGCCGTTTGCCGAGAACGACAAGAACCGTGTCAGCATCATCGTTGCAACCGGCCTGAAGGACATCAACGAGAAGGGCATGGTGAAGAAATACAAGACGAAGGAAGTACGCTACCGCGTAAAGTAAAAGAAACACCTTTTCCCATCCACTCCCCAGCCCCCTCCCCCATCCCCTCCCCCGAGGAGGAGGGGAGTTTCGCGGCAGAAAACCTCCCTCATCAAGGGGAGGTTAAAGGGAGCACCTCTGCTTTTGCTCCTTTTATTCGGCTTTCCTGACGAAAAGCAGCTCATGGGGATTAATCTTAAGTCTCAAAGAGACAAAAGACCACAGACGGGGGTGCAAGCCCCCGATAGAAGTGCAACAACAAAAGAAGCCCCGAGGGGGCGACAGAGATAGATGCAAGTTGAAATTAAACAAGTTAGATATTCTGTCGCCCCTTCAGGGTTTTTGTTTTGTTGATGCTCCTCTACCGGGGGCTTACACCCCCGTCTGTGTTCTTTCGCACCTCCGGTGCTTTCCCCCGGACAACAATAATTAAGAAACTACAATCCCCACCCCCTACCCCTACCCTGCGAAGGGAGGGGAAAGGGACGCTAAGGCTTTCACAAAGCTTCGCGGCAGAAAGCCTCCCTCCTCGGAGCGTAGGCCGATGCTCCGCGAAGGAGGGGACTTTTTTCAACTTTCAATTTTCAACTTTCAATTTATTTTACTGATGCATGGGCCTCAGCAAGTCGTTGACGGTCTTGACAGGGTTGAAAGTCGAGAGAGGCACCTCGACCATGATGGTGCTCCAGTCGCTCATGGCGCCGTTCCAAAGACCGGGCAACTCCAAGGCCTTCAGTTCCTTGCCGTCCTTGCTCTTGTAGGAGATGAAGCCTGTGGCAGGGTCAACGAAGTCGGGCAAATGGAACTTCGTGCCCTTGTAGCCGCGGACGGCGCAGACAAGGTCAACGGGATTGAAGTGCGTCCCCTCGGTGAACATCTTCATGTAGGCTGCATTGTTCTTGTCGATCTGACTGCTTTCGAGTATCTGCAGCGAGACGCTTCCGTCGGGATTGTAGGCGAGGAAGGGACCTCCACCCGGCTCGCCGACATTCTTCACCACGCCGCAGACGCGGATGGGGCGGTCGAGCTTCTTTCTCAGGAAGATAGTGAGGTCGGCATCCTCCATTTCCTTCAGGCCGGGCATGTCGCAGCCGAGCGTGTGACGCACGAAGCGGATGATTTCCTCCAGGTCGGCATGATTGTACTTGCCGCTGTCGAGCAGACGCAAATAGGCGAACACTTGCTTCTGAGCCTGCACGAGGACTCCGGCTATGACCTGCTTCCAAAGGACGGTATCGGCCTTGAGGCGGTCGGGCACCACATTATCTATATTCTTAATGAAGACTATGTCGCTCCCGAGGTCGTCGAGGTTCTCGATGAGCGCACCATGCCCGCCCGGACGGAAGAGGAGTTTGCCGTCGGCCGTACGGAAAGGCGTGTTGTCCATGTTCACCGCAATGGTGTCGGTGCTGGGCTTCTGTTCGCTCAGGCTCACCTTGAAGGTTATCTTGTACTTCGCCTCGACTTCTGGCACGACGCGACTGATGAGTTCCTCGAAGAGTTCGCGGTGCTCGCTGCTGACCGTAAAGTGGACCGATGCTTCTCCTCTGCTGCTGGCATAGAGAGCGGCTTCGGTGAGGTGCTCTTCGACCGGCGTCTTGGCGCAATCGTCGTACGTATGGAACTGCAAGAGGCCCTTCGGCAACCGCCCGTAGTTCAAGCCCTCTTCGCCCAGCATGTTAGCCACAACAGCCTTATAATCACCCTCTTCGACGAGCGCGTCCACGCCTTTGCCCTCGTTCAGGAAGCAGGCGTCGTTCAGCGCGTCGAAGAAAGCGAAGCTGTGGATGTGGGCGAAGAACGTCTTCTCGAAGTCGGTGGTGGGAACCTCATAGTCGGCATCGAGGAACTCGAACATATTCTTGAACATACGGCTTGCGGCTCCGCTGGCAGGCACAAACTTCGTGATGTCGTGCCCCTCGGCTTTGTAGTCGTTCCAAGCCTGTACGTAAGCCTCCGCCTCTTCCTCCGTCGGCGCCATGATACCGCCGCCAATGGATGCTGCACCCTGAAGCTTCAAGTAGTCAAAACCCTTGCGGAAACTCTCCAACTGCGCTTCTATCTGCGCCTCGCTGATGCCCTTTTGCTGCATCTGCTCAATGTCTTCTTTGCTGAACATATCGTTTATTTTTAATTAATTATCATAAGATTAAGGATTAAGGATTAAAGATTAAAGATTGGTTGTTTCGGTGCAACCATCACTATCAGCCTTAATCCGTAGTCTTTAATCAATCTTTCATCTTCAACTTATATACATCACCTTTTCAACTTTTGACTTTCCATTCTCAACTTTCAACTTTCAGCTTTCTCGTCCACAAAGTTACGAAAAAAGTTAATACGAAAGAAGTTCCGTGCTTAAAAAAATGAATTTTTGTGCAGAAGAACCAAAGAAAACTGAAGAATGGCACAAGGGAAGGACGCGAGAGAACGCATCGTGACGGACGAAATATCTTGACATTCCTTTTCAAGGAACAGGCTTCGTTCGGCGACGAAGAACAGAGCGGGACGTCGCAAAGGCAGAAGTCGGCCCAAACACTCCGTGGAGCATCGGCTCACACTCCACGTTGAATCGGCTCACACTCCACGTTGAATCGGCCGACACTCCACGTTGAATCGGCCGACACTCCACGTTGAATCGGCCGACACTCCACGTTGTGTTGGCCGACAAAACACGTTAAATTTTTCTTCTCTTCATTTTGATTTTGGAATTACCTCTGTATGAATGAGTTGCAAAGCAAGCGAAAAAGCCTCTTCTCGTCCGTCGCGGAAAGAAGACTTCTCACGGAATTTTTCCTCGTTCATTCAGAGAAGAAGACGAGAAGAAAGTTTCGGACGAAATAAAAAGGCTGGCAGGAAGGAGAAAAACGAGTCGGAAAAAATCTTTACAAAACTTCACTTTTGCGTTCATTTCCGCAGTTTGCCCCACTTCCTCGCCTCGTGCCAGAACTTGACACAAACAGAAGAAAAGACCGACATTTTTATTCACAAATCCTTGCACATTGTTAATAATTGTTGTAAATTTGCAGGCGAAAAAGAAACAGCAGGCAAGTGCTTCATGCGTAATAAAGTTCTTGGATTGCTTTCAATTGATTGGAGATTAGGCTTTTACATAGTCTCCAAAGCCCCAGAGGTATGTCCTTAATCAAAGTAGCAATGGTAGAAAACAACATTTCACTCGAAGGGAAAACCATTCTTGTGACGGGTGCAGCCGGTTTCATCGGCAGTAATCTCGTAATGCGACTCTTTAAAGAATTCAACAACATCAAGGTCGTCGGCATCGACTCCATGAACGAATACTATGACGTCAACCTCAAGAAGGAACGTCTCTCGAAGATAGAAGCCATGGATCGGGACTGGACATTCATCCAAGACAACATCGCCAACAAGGCCTGCATCGACAGCCTCTTCGAGGAATACAAGCCCAGCGTCGTGGTCAACCTCGCAGCACAGGCCGGCGTCCGCTACAGCATCACCAACCCCGATGCCTACATCGAGAGCAACCTCATCGGCTTCTACAACATCCTGGAGGCCTGCCGGCATCATGCCGTAGAGCACCTCGTCTATGCCAGCAGCAGCAGCGTCTATGGCTCGAACAAGAAAGTGCCCTACTCCACCGACGACAAGGTCGATAACCCCGTCAGCCTCTATGCCGCCACGAAGAAAAGCAACGAACTGCTGGCACATGCCTACAGCAAGCTCTACAACATCCCCTCGACCGGCCTCCGCTTCTTCACCGTCTATGGCCCCGCCGGACGTCCCGACATGGCCTACTTCGGCTTTACCAACAAGCTCCGCGAAGGCAAGACCATCCAAATCTTCAACTACGGCAACTGCAAGCGCGACTTCACCTACGTCGATGACATCGTCGAAGGCGTCGTAAGAGTCATGCAGCACGCACCAGAGAAACAAACCGGCGAAGATGGTCTGCCTCTACCGGCGTATGCTGTTTATAACATCGGCAACAGTTCTCCCGAGAACCTGCTCGACTTCGTCACTATCCTACAGGAAGAACTCATCGCAGCAGGCGTCCTCCCCGCCGACTACGACTTCGAGGCCCACAAGGAACTCGTGCCCATGCAACCCGGCGACGTGCCCGTCACCTTTGCCGACACCACACCCCTCGAGCGCGACTTCGGCTTCCGTCCCTCCACCCCCCTCCGCCTCGGTCTCCGCGCCTTCGCCCAATGGTACGCTGGGTACTACGGGACAAAGAAAAGGTGAAAGGTGAAAGGTGAATATTAAAGATTACGGATTAAGGCTGATAGTGATGGCTGCGGCAAAACAACCAAACTTTAATCCTTAATCCTTAATCTCTTGGTAAATAGTCAAATTTCCCACAATGACTGACAGAAAATACCCTTTAGGCATACAGACCTTTTCCAGAATTATCAAGGAAAACTATCTCTATGTCGATAAAACTGACTTAGTTTGGCAACTGGCTCATTACGCATCATTCGTGTTCCTGAGCCGTCCACGCAGATTCGGCAAGTCGCTGCTGACAACAACGTTAGACAGTTATTTCCGTGGCGAGCGTCAGCTGTTCGAGGGACTAAAGATAATGGACTACGAACAGGAATGGGAAAGCTATCCTGTGATACACCTTGACCTAAGCATCGTCAAGGGTCAAGGCTCGGCAGAAGCATTGAGAACGAGACTAATGCTGATGTTAGATGATTTGGCAGAGCAATACGGGAGAAAAGCCAACGAGACAACCCCGGGCGGCCTTCTCGCAGGCATCATCAAGCGGGCAAACAAGCAAACAGGCAAGCAAGTCGTCATCATCATCGACGAATACGATGCGCCCTTGCTCGACGTCCTCCACAGACAAGAGATGCTCGAAGACATGCGTACCGTGATGCAGGAGTTCTACCAGCCCCTGAAGGCCAGCGAAGCATTGATAAAGTTCTGCTTCATCACAGGCATCACACGATTAAGTCAGCTGAACATTTTCTCCACGCTCAACAATCTCACAAACATATCCTTACTCCCAAAATTCTCGCCTCTTTGCGGTATCACAGAAGAAGAGCTGTATAGCACCATGCTCCCGGACATTGAAGCATTGGCGGAATCATACGGATGCAGCACCGAAGAGATGAAGAACATGCTGAAGACGAGGTACGACGGCTACCACTTCGCCAGCGATTCGCCCGACATATACAACCCCTACAGCCTGCTAAGCGCCTTCCGCAACGAGAAGATAAGCAACTACTGGTTCGAGACGGGCACTCCCACCTTCTTGATACAGATGATGCGGAGATTCAAATACGACATCACATCCATAGACGACGTAGAGTCAACCGATTATGCCATAAGCCGCCCAACAGAAGCGATGACCACGATAGTGCCCCTGCTCTATCAAAGCGGCTATCTCACCATCAAAGGCTACGACCGCGAAAGCGAGATATACTTCCTGTCAATACCCAATCAGGAAGTTCGCATCGGATATGCCGACGGTTTGCTGCCCGCCTATGCAGGCCTTGAAGGAGAAAATGTCCAAGCCGGCTTTGCCCTCAAATTCTGGCGAGCCCTCAAGAAGAACGACATCAACCTGGCCTTGCAGGAAATGCAAGCCTACATGTCCGGGATACCCTACATCGAAGGCTTCAAGAAAAAGCTGGCGGAAGCAGCCAGTGCAGAAGGCTTCTACGAATACACCATGTACCTCATCTTCTCCATGCTCAACGTCTATGTACGTACCCAAGTAAAATGCATCGGCGGACGCGTGGATATGGTCGTATGGATGCCTGATACCGTCTATGTCTTCGAACTGAAGACACAAGGCACACCCCAAGAAGCATTACAACAGATTGACAGCAAAGGCTATGCCATCCCATATCAGGCTGACGGCCGCTCCGTCGTGAAAATCGGAGTCACATTCGATGCCGAAAACCGCGTACCCAAAGAATGGGCCGTCGCTTAGCCTTCTTATCTAACTGAGCAATTAGAAGTTTCATAGAAGAATAGGAGAGCAGAACATTTCCTCGCTTCAATCCAGTAGTACGCAGAGTACTACGGAACACTGGGCATATATGTCGATGTCGAACGGCATACAACCGACGGCCGCATGGACATTCTCATTCAAACGTCCAACTACATCTACATCATGGAACTGAAGAAGAACCAATCCGCCGCCATCGCTCTCCAGCAGATTGAGAACAAAGGCTACGCAGCCCCTTTCGCCTCCGACAAGCGCCGCATCTTCAAGATTGGACTCAATTTCAACACAAAAAGTCGAAAGATAGACGATTGGGCAATCAGATAAACCAACATAGAAAACAATCCCCAATAATCCTTACAAAAAACGAATAAGTCATCAAGAAGGGGGGGGGGATTTTGCAGATTAAAAAGGATGATGCCATTTCGCATCGAAACAGCCATTTCCGAAATAGCCATTTCCGATGACAAGCTACTGAATCATGAGATTTTACGATAGAGAACAAGAAATACTCATTCTGAGAGAGGCACGGAATACAGCTAAGAAGATGGCCCGTTTTACCGTGGTGACGGACGACTCACGAGTTTAAGAATTATAAGATATCGTACAAGGGATTGTCAATGAATGACATGTAGCATTAATAAAAACACCTCCTCTCCCTCACAGATGATTGATTAATATAATGGAAATGCATCACAACATGCAAGCTACAAGCCACAAAGCGATTCTCAGTAGTGCTGGAGGTTTCACAGCCTTTAGCTTTGGGGAAGTACATAACTGAGCAAACCATGATAATTAACCAAACATAAGAGACTGTATTACTTGGATAATTTATTCTGTGGATGTAATTCATGCTACATTAACACAGCAGCTCAACGAAGCGCCAATTATAAACAATAAGACAAAACATATCACAAGCTAATGCTCTCTTCTCAACCAATCCCATTATGCTGCAATAATCGAGACACCACGCTCGACATAGCAAAGGGTCTATTGATTATTCTTGTTGTGTTAGGTCATGCTATTCAGTATTCTTTCGGTACAGAATACACTCAGTCGAGAGAATTCTTTTCAAACATTGTATTTAAGACTATATATTCTTTTCACATGCCCTTATTTATGCTTATAAGTGGATACCTATTTCACAATAGCAATAAAAAGGATTTCAAGACACTTATGGTTACTAAACTGATCGCAATTGGAATTCCAATGATTTCCTTTATAATCCTATGTAATTTTTATACCGAAATTAGATATTTAAGGGACTATGATTTTACAGGTCTTTTTCTTTATATTATAGATCAAGTTTTTAGAGGCGGGACAATGTGGTTTCTGTTTTCACTTCTCCTTAACATGACAGTTATATCAATAATTACTAGAAGCCTTAGAAACAAAAAACTCCAATACATATTAATGCTTATCGTTTTTATTTTGACGATGTTAATTCCTGATACCATTTTACTGAGTTCCCATAAATATATGTTCCCTTTCTTTTGCATAGGCTATTTCATTAAGGAGAGAAAAATCAAACTATATAATGGTACAAATAACAAAATCACGCTTATTGTCCTAACACTGCTATCTATAATTGCAATATCTTGGTTTGATACAAACACATACATTTACACCACAGGCTTTTGCATAGTGAATGACTACATGGGACATCTATATCTAAATACTAAACGTATAGTCATCGCATTAATCACCTCATATACATTCATGCAGTATGTTCACATATTGTCAAACCAGACTAAGAGTGTTGCTCATGTTTTAATCATAAGATTAGGGCAAATTTCACTCTTCGTTTATGGATTCAATGTTTTCTTTGATACCATATATACAAGAGTCCTGTTTCTTCTCCATATTAATTGGGATTTTAATTACATTATTCCATTTTTGTTTACCATCTCTACAATAATCCTCGCAACATCTTTATACAATGTTTTTGATAGAAGCAAAATAACAAGAATGATATTATTAGGGAAATAAGAGTAAGCTCTCAACTTCTTATAAAGGATAAAACTTCATGATTAAAATCCACGACGAATTATATTATCCCTTCTACGAATATCTCTATCTGTTCGTAATGGTCATCTATATGGCACAGATGACGCCAGATACAGGAAGAATGGTAGGAGAACTATCTGGTAATCCGATTCCTCTTCTCATTCCCATAGTATTGACCATCATACTGCTCATTCGCAATCCAATTAGCTTTGTACATAGCAAATTATGGATTTTTGTGTGCATCATGCTTAGCTGGTCGGTAGCTGTATGCTATAAGTTTCACGACTTTAGCCCCAGTAATCTTTCATATTACCTTTTCCTAATCTATGGCATCATTATTGCATTTATCCATATCCGGGTATTCGGGCGTGACCTGTTCCCTATATACGAGCACATCATGGTAGCATTTTCTGCTATCAGCTTAATTTTTTGGGGTATAAGTGTTGTCCTTCCTGCATCAGAGGCTTTCTTTCGCCTTTTCCCTGAAACAGCTAACGGGAATAATTTTCTTTACTTATATAATTGGACAGACCCCGCCAAAATACAAGTTTATGGTAGTCTTGTCCGTAACCAAGGATGTTCCTGGGAACCTGGTCGTTTTGCCATTATGCTGATACCTGCCATTCTAATCAATTTATCCAGAAATGGCATAACATTCAACGACAACAAAAGGATCATAATTCTTCTGACAACTCTTTTAAGCACAATGTCCACAACTGGTTATAGCATTGCTTGTTTGCTCTATCTTATTTTTTTGTTTTCCGATGTTAACTCTAAGCGCATATTATCATTTGGATTCATATTATTACCTCTCTCCATATTCCTTTTTTCGCTTGACTTTATGGGAAACAAAATACAGGATAGAGCTAACTTCGAAGGGTTGACCCGCGAAAGAATGGAGGGTATTAACTACAATGCAAAAGTACATGGTGACGAGTATTATACCTCTCTTGACCGTTTCGAATCAGCATATTTTGAATGGATTAATTTCCAACAGGAGCCTATCATAGGATACAGCAGGAATAATGACCATAGTTGGTTCAAACAAAAAATTTCGAAGAATCTTGAACTCACAGGTGGACTTGTAAAAGTTTTCAGTCAATATGGCATCTTCATTGGAGTTCTTCTCTATGTTATTCTCTTCTATTCATCTTACAAAATAAGTAGAACAAGTTGGTATCAGAACAAGTTCGCTTATGCTATCATATTACTATTGTCATCTATTTCATACGTTATTTTCTGTATCCCTATATTTACTGCCCTTTGGTTATATGGCCTTTTCTGTTACGATGAAGACGAAATTGATGCAGAAGATTTAGAATTCGAAGAAATTGACATCAACGATGACTATTAGTAAAAGCAAAAAACAAGTTGGCGTTCTGTATGTTAGCACTCTTTTAGGAGTGGTAATCGGCATGTTGGTGTCCATTCTGAACACTCGGAACCTTGCACCAAGCGAGTATGGCGATGTCCGATATGTCAACAACATCATCCAGATGCTTTCAGGCATCTTCCTGTTTGGCTACTTTGTCACAGGCAGTCGTCTTCTCGCAATTGCAAAGAGCGAAGAAGAAGCAGCACAAATAAAAGGTGGCTTGGTAACCATACTTGGCATGACAATCGCACTTATGATGGTATGTATGGTTGCATGCGGCCTTATCCACCATTATGTCCTTCATCGAGACTATGCTTGGCTCTTCTATTCAGTCATTCCTGTCTGCGGGTCAGTTCTGCTACTTAATTATATAAATACGTCTGCCCAGGGAGACAACAGCATCTACTCGATAGCAGCGGCTCGACTGCTACCAAGCACCATATATCTGGGTATTGCCTATTGGGTTTACTACCAATTTGGCGCTTCAAACTGGCTTATGTTGGTTTTGCAGAATGGCATAGCAATCATCATTCTAAGCGTCATTATTTGGTACAACAAGCCTTCCTTCAAGAACCTAAAGCAAACTTTTAAGGCCCTACAGCAAGAAAACAAATCTTATGGACTTCAAGTTTATTATGGTTCTCTTGCCAACGTTTCTGTCCAATACATCGCAGGCATTACCCTCGGCATGTTTGCTCTTGACAATACGAATGTGGGCTTTTATTCTTTGGCCCTTACAGTAACAGGTCCACTTGCAATGTTACCAAGCATAATTGGCACAACCTACTTCAAACGATTTGCCCATGAGAACTGCATAAGTCGAAGAATCCTTATATCGACATTTTCGATGGCACTACTCTCAATAATCGGTTTCGTAATATTGATATATCCTGTAGTGGGATTTCTTTATGACGAAAGGTACTCGGATGTCGCTTTATATGCTTGTATCTTGTCTATTGGTTTCACATTTCATGGCCTTGGTGATGTATTCAACAGATTCCTTGGTGCCCATGGTCAAGGGAAACCATTGCGCAATGTCGCTTTCATATCAGGTGTAATAGCTTTGCTCGGCTACACTATAGGTGTCTATTTTGGGGGCATATGGGGAGCCATTTTCACCAAGATAGCTGCATCTTTGGCATATTTTGTCTTTACAATGCTATTCTATTTAACTTTTGCTAAAAGGAAAAGGACATGATATATTTTTTGAATTACCTATTTGCTCCTAATACCGCACCGGAAAACCGGAAACAAGGTTATTATCATGCGCTTGATAAAATGAACATTAAGGCAACAATTGTATATCTTCATCCGGATAATCATTATAGTAAAATACCCACAAAATATAAAAATCTTTCTATAGAGTATTTGTGGTGTCCTTTTATGTTATATAGGGGATTGTTTCGAAAGCTAACATTATTTAGATACATTCAACGATTTCTAAAACGACTAAAGGAGGGGGATATCGTTTATACATATTCTTTGACCCTTTTAACAAAAATGTGTGAAGAGGTAAAGGGTGTCAAAGTATATGCAGAGCGGACAGAACACCCTGATGCAAGCCCAGGTTTTATAAATCCATTGCTTGCCTTATCTGAAAATGAAATAAGAGAGACGCTGGATCGACTCTGTGGACTATTTGTTATATCAAAGCCACTTAAGGAGTACTATGAAAGTTTAGGTGTGAATCCTTCTAAAATTCACATCATAAATATGACTGTTGATACAGATAGGTTTCAGTTTATTCAAAAGATGCCTTCAAACGAAAGATATATTGCATATTGCGGAAATGTTTCCAACAATAAAGACGGTGTTGATATCCTACTAAAAGCTTTCGCGATTGTTTGTCAACGTCATCCCGAAATGAAGTTATATATTATTGGAAAAACTCCTTCAAAAAAAGAGTCTTCTGATAATTTACTTCTTATAAAGAGTCTTGGTATTGAAAATAAAGTTGTGCTTACTGGTGTAGTCTCATCAGAAAAGGTTCCACAATTGTTGAAAAATGCAGAGGTTTTAGCTCTTGCCAGACCAGATAACTTACAGGCAGGATACGGTTTTCCAACAAAGTTAGGAGAGTATCTGTTGACTGAGAATCCAGTCGTAATAACTTCCGTTGGTGATATTCCCTTTTTTCTGAAAGATGGTGTCTCTGCTCTAATATCAGAGCCTTCGAATGTAGAGATGTTTGCCGACAAGCTTCTTTGGGCTTTAGACAATCCTAAAGAAGCTACTGCAATTGGAAAAGCAGGAGCTAATGTGGCTATTGAAAACTTTAACTCTGATATAGAAACAAAGAAATTATTAAGTATTATCGGCGTATGCTAAATTTAATTATTTTATGATATGTCTATTAAAACCATTTATCAAAAGATTCGAAAAAGTATAATGTCTCCGAATGAATATGCTTTGTCTGTTGGAGTAAAATTAGGAAAAGGGAGTTGGCTTTCCACTAAAGAACTTCCATCTGAAGGTTATTTGATAGAAATTGGTGATTATGTACGAATTGCATCGCACACATCAATTTATACGCATGGAGGTATCTGGTCTATACGAAAATACTATAATGACCCTACTGTTGAGCATTTCGGCAAAGTTAAGATTGGCAGTTATACTTCAATTGGCGCTTATGCAATGATTATGCCAGGCGTCACAATCGGTGAAAGATGTATTGTCGCAGGAGGCGCAGTCGTAACAAAGAGCGTACCCGATGGTTGCATGGTTGCTGGAAATCCCGCTAAATTTATAGGTTACACTGAAGACTTCTATAAAAAGCTTAAAGATAAACATGATTTTGGATGCAAGAAAATGTCTTATGAAGAGAAAAGATCATTTTTGCTTGCTCAATCCGATGAGAAGTTTATAAAAAAAGGATATATAAACATTCCATAAATAAGATTATGCTGCACCATATGAGTTGTAAACACAATTTTACAATCAGTTTTGTGACTTTGGTTTTATTTCTCATATGCGCTCATCTATATATATGAACGAAGTATATAATCTTTCTGACTTGAGCACCTATAGAACTCAAATGATGGGCATCGCAACCTTGATGATTATCATTTGTCATTCTTGCGCGTCAAAAGTTATCATGCCTGATTTCCTTGCATATCTATATCGCTTTGGAAATCTCGGTGTGGACTTTTTTTTGTTCTTGTCTGGCTTAGGACTCTATTATTCATTAAGCAAAAATAATCTCAATAGTAAGGAAAACCATATATCTTTCTATAAAAGAAGACTTTACAGAATCTATATTCCTTATTTGATGGTTTTCATCCCCTCCAGTTTGGTATTAATGCTTTTAGGCGAGTATTCTGTATACGACTGTATTCTTTGTCTAAGCACTCTTGAATACTGGCTGTTCCATCGGGGAGCATGGTTTGTTTCGTTGATTGTTCTTTTATATCTTGTTGCACCCTTTTTATACAGAGCACTTATTGGGAAACACAAATGGATTATTGCTATGGCGATAATAATAGCCCTGATGATATTGAGCAATATACCTATTGAAGACCAATCATCAACAAGCGTGCCATACAATATACAACGAGCATTTAGCCGGGCCCCAAGTTTTATTGTAGGACTAACTATCGGACGCAGTTGTAAAGAAGGTAAACAAATAACTGTAAAAGAAATGGCTATTTTAGTCATTGTCAGCACTATCACGTCTGTCATCCTCGGCTTTTGGAAATGTATTTGGCTTGTTATTCCAATTTTACTATATATTCTAACACCGCTAATAAGATGGTCAAAAGGCTCATGGGTTGACAAAAGTCTTAAGTTTCTGGGGAAAATTTCACTTGAATCCTATCTGACCAACATCTCTCTCAATGGCATTTTGATTGTGCTGATTCCAACATACATTGCATCACCAGTATTCTATGGCCGTTATCTAGAATATACAATTGTAGTCGTTGCAGGATTATTGCTTGCATACATTATTAACAATGTTGCACAAAGAATAATTAAAAGGCTACAAGCAAATTCCTGTTACTAATTCACGCTGGGCTGTTTATCCTAATTCCATGGAACACAATTAGTATGTTATGTGTGTAACTCCATCAAACATAAATATAGATTCGTGTATGACGAGACAGAACAAAAAGAAAATTCTTTTGAAATTACCTGATGAGAAGTTCATAAAGAAAGGATATATAAACATTCTGCAACCATTATTATGCAATTTGCATAATTCAATTTGCATAATTGCTATGCCCTTGTAACTGATAGAGTAGTAGAAACAAGCTATGCCTGATTTTATTAAAAACCCATTCATTATAATAGGTGACATACCTGAACCTTACTTCTGTGACAGAGAAGCAGAGACTCGGCGAATCATCCGCACCATTACAAACGAAGGCAACATGGTTCTCATGTCGCCACGACGTATGGGTAAATCGCGATTGGTTAAGCATGTATTCAAGCAAACACAGATAGCAGAACATTACCAAGCCTTCTATATTGACTTGCTCCATACAAGTAGCATCCGTGAGTTCGCATATACATTTGGCAGGACCGTATTCGACCAATTGAAGTCGCGGAGCGAGAAAATGCTTCAGTCGCTTACGCTCGCATTGAAATCGATTGCAGGCACTTTCGGGTTCGACCCATTGACAGGATTGCCCACCTTCACACTGGAAATGGGCAGAATACAATCTCCCGAATATACGATACAAGAAATTATAAGTTGGCTGGAAGAATGTGACACACCTTGCATTGTCTGTTTTGATGAATTCCAACGCATCAGCAAATATCCCGACAATAAGCAAGGACAGGTTGAAGCTCTGCTACGCGGAATCATTCAACATCTGCGCAACGTCAACTTCATCTTTGCAGGCAGTGAGCAACATCTCCTTTCCGAGATGTTCTTTTCTTCTGCAAAACCATTTTACAACAGTGCCGACCTGTTGAACCTCAGTCCTCTGGATGTGAGCGTTTATACAGAGTTCGTTAAGTCTTGGATGGAACGATATGGAAAATCTATTGACACAGATGCACTCAATTATTACTATACCAAATTCGAGGGAACAACATATTGCCTGCAAAAAATAATGCATGAGGCTTTTATTGACTGTGATGCCGGTTCAACATGCAGCAGAGCACTCCTTGACAAAACATATACCGATATGCTTGAAGAAGCCCACGAAAACATCTCCAAGTTATTAGGTACATTGACAGAACAACAGAAAAACGCTCTTTATGCTATTGCCAGAGAAGGTAAGGCAGAACGCGTGCTGAGTGCATCTTTCATCAAAAAGCATGCACTCGTGTCATCAAGTTCCATGCAGTCTGCCCTTAAAAAACTTATTGAAATGGAACTCGTCTCAGTAAATGGCAACACATATAGTATATCTGACATTATGTTAAGGCTGTATATCACCAATGAAATGAATTAAAACGGGAACTAGCTCCTAAAACACTATGCGAATCACTTATATTCTTGATTCTTTTGGAGGAGGTGGCAAAGAACGTCGCTGCCTGCAATTGATACAAGGGTTAAACCGTAGGGGTATTAATGACATACAAGTTATTATTATCGACAACAGGATATCATATCCTGAATTGTATGACACCACTGCTAAAATAGAGATTATCGGCCGAAAGGAAAAAGGGCTGGGACAATTTCAAACAGCTCGCATCATGTATTGGCTGATAAAAGGCTTCAAACCAGATATAGTTCAGGCATGGGGCTTGATGTCGGCTGGTGTTGTGTTACTTGTAAAGCCTTTTATCAAATTTAAATTCTTGGCATCTTATGTGGCAGATTGCGATACCCCTCATGGGCTTGAAGGAATGATCAACAAGATTTGCAATCAGGTTTGTCTGAAAATTATTTCCAATTCGGAGGCTGGTCTAAAAGCTTATGGAACCCCAGCATCAAAAGCTACGGTTATATACAATGGATTCAACGAATCCCGTTACAATAATAGGATTGACAGGGCAGAAAAGAAAAAAGAATTAGGGATAAGTACCCAGAATGTTGTAGCTATGGTGGCTGTTTTTAGGGAAGACAAAGACTGGCGGTGCTACATAGATGCTGCAAAAAAAATAATTGCGAAGCGACAAGATATTACATTCTTGGCTGTGGGTGGAGGTCCGCAATGGGATTACTATAACACCCAAATTAAAGATGATGAACGCAAATATATTATGATGCTGGGTAGGCGTGATGATGTTGATGAGATTTTTCAAGTATGCGACTTTTCAATCCTGACTTCAAATCATGGAGAAGGTGTTTCCAATTCCATTATGGAGTCGATGGCTTGGGGGGTGCCTGTGATTGCCACAAACTGTGGTGGAACGCCAGAAATCATTGAAGATGGAGTGAATGGCAGATTAATAGAGAGGCAAACGTCTGAAAGCGTAGGCACTTTAATCACAGAAATAATCAATCAGCCTGATATGCTTGCAAAAATGAGCGAGAAAGCATCGCAGACAGTAAAAGACAAGTTCTTGTTACATCGCATGACTGATGAATATGTTGAATTATATATAAAAGATTCCATAAATAACTCTCTTTAATAGAATCAAGCAGACATAACCAAATGGATGTAATCATCGTATCTCCGAATTTAGACCCTTCTGTTTCTTTAGGAGGAGTGTCTGCTGTTTCAAGCTTTATTGTAAACAACAATAAGGATTGCAACTACATCCATTTCGAGTTAGGGAAAAGAGACTCCGAACCGGGAGGCCTGAAAAGGTTCCTTGGTTTATGGAATAGTCTTAATGCATGGAAATCTCTTCTCCGTTCTTATCCCAATGCTGTTATTCACTATAATTTTCCATTATCTCCTGGAGCCATCATTCGCGACTTCTTTTTTATGAAGGTAGCAAGGAAGCTGCGACGGAAAATGGTGGTTCATGTACATGGTGGAGTTTATATGAATTCCTCACATATTCCCTTTGTCTTATATAAGGTTTTAAAACACATATTCCACTGGGATGTGCCATTCATTGTTCTTAGCGAACATGAAAAGGAGGTCATTTCTCTGAGATTCTCTCCTCAAAATGTCTATTCATTGCCAAATTGTGTAGAACTAAGTGACAATATCAGTAAAACTGAGAACACACAAGCCTTGACAATAGGATATTTAGGCAGAATAACAGAGGCAAAGGGAATGAAGGAATTGCTTGAAGCATGTAAAGTCCTACTTACAAAAGGAATCCTATTCAAACTGAAAATTGCAGGAGTTGAGGACAAAGAAGAATCATATATCAACGCATTTAAGAATCACCTTGGCAACTGCTTTGAATATGATGGGATAATATCTGGCAATACAAAAAAAGAGTTTCTTAATTCATTAGACGTCTTTATATTACCTTCATATTTCGAAGGGCTTCCCGTATCCCTCTTAGAAAGCATGAGCTATGGCGCTGTTCCTGTAGTGACCCCTGTTGGCAGTATTCCAGAAGTGGTAAAAGATGGTATCAATGGCTTACTAATTAAAGTTCATGATATTGAGAGCATAGTCAATGCCATTATTCGTCTGCAGGAGCAAAATTCTTTAAGAACTCAGTTGTCAGAAGCTGCCAGGTTGACAATTGAAGAACAATTTAATCCTAAGGAATACATCCAGAAGTTAAACACGATATACCAACTCGCTTAATAAGAATTATGGATTTAAAAGAAGTTAGAATCTGGAACATAAAATACAATTTGCTTACTGTTTCTGAAATAGCAGAGATAGTGAGCAAATGGATTGATGAAGGGAAAAAGGGGATTCATTTGACGGGGGCTAATGCTGATACTGTAGCATTGGCTCAAACGGACGAGTTGTTACGTAGAGCAATTTTGGATTCAGATATAGTAAATGTTGACAGCACTCTGCCAACTTATTTCCTGAAGCGGAAAGGGTATCATTTTGACAAAAGGGTGCCTACTCCCGATGTTATGGAAGAGCTGCTGAAGATTGCCAATTCAAAAAAGCAGAAAGTTTTCTTTTTAGGATCAAAGCAAAGCACACTTGACAAATTACATGTCATTCTCCAGAAGGAGTATCCGGATATGAGTATCGTCGGAATGCAAAACGGCTATTATCAGAAGGAGGATGAAGAAAAGATTGTAGAAAACATATCTTCTGCAGCTCCTGACTATCTATTCATCGCGTTGCCGTCTCCTAAAAAGGAACATTTTATTTTAAAATACAAGAAAAGGATAAATGTCGGGGTGTTTTACGGAATAGGAGGTGCGCTGGATGCTAAGACTGGTGTGCTAAGGCGCCCGCCAAAATGGTTAAGAGAACATGGGATAGAGTATATGCTCAGATTGATTAGAAGACCTGACATGTACGCCAAACGAGTTCCTTTGGCATTTAAATTTGTCAAACTCGCCTTATCATAGAACCGACAGATAGCATCCGGCCCTAACACTTTACTCCATCATGCTTTGGACACCTCAGCAAATGTGGGGTTGACAAATCATTTGTGCATGCAAAGTTCATTTATACTCCTACCCTATGTGTTTTTCCCTCGAAAAATCTGCCAATCTGCCACAAAGTGCATATAACACACTTTCACACAAACGGTTAAGCGTGTGGCAGATTTGTGGCAGATTGGGATTTTGTGGCAGATTATGTACATTTTTCCGGCATTTTCTTTGGAGAACTGACTTTTTTGTTGTATCTTTGCAGAGTGAATGAATGAAGGATAACACCTTATTACTAACTATTAATTTACAATACCTATGGAAACACTTTCTTACGCTTTGGCACCAAAAGATTGGGCCATTTGCTTCCAGCATGACTGTCCGATGGCCAACAAGTGTCTGCGTCACGCTGTAGCCTTATTGGCTCCAAGTAATCTCACTCATCACAATACCGTGCTTCCGGCTGCACGTAAAGGTGATACTTGCAGCATGTTTGCGACTGCCGAACCCGTAAAAATAATGCGAGGCATGAGGTCTATGCTGCCACGAATCTATTCGGAAAAGGTGACTGCTATCCGACAAGAACTTTACAAGATGTTTGGCAGCGTTGCCACCTTTTACCGCTACCGCGACGGAAGACACGGGATCACACCCGAACTCCAAGCCCGCATTGAGTCGGTCTTCCGCAAGCACGGCATCGAGGAACCGCCAACCTACGACGACATAACGCTTGCCTACCACTTCCCCCGCGAATAGCATCACGTTTTATCACGTGTGAGAAATCAATTTATCACAGGTGAGAAAACGATTTATCACTGGTGAGAAATCAATTTATCACGTGTGAGAAATCACATAAGTACATGTTATCAATTTTAATATCTTATTGCCATGAAATTCACTACTGTCAAAACAGAGAAAAAATGCACGCGCCTCAAGGGATGGGAGGCCGAAGCATTCTTCCAGCGCATCCGAACGGATGCCAACCATTCCCTCATCACCAACTTCCGCCAGGAAGCATCAGTAGAACAGCCTGAAGGCTTCCGACGATACAACGAGATACCGCATGTATATGCTGCCGTGGAACTGCATAAGCAGGCGAATGGTGCACTGGGCATCGCTGCCTTCAACGGCCTTGTAGTGCTGGAAGTACGCCAACTGATGAGTCAGACGCTGTGTGCCGAGGTGAAGGATGCTGCCATGACGATGCCTTCAACGTTAGCGGCCTTTACGGGTGCAACGGGTACGGAAGTCATTATCCTCGTCAGCGTGGCACGTGCAGACGGCACCCTACCCTATTCCGAGCCTGAAGCTGAAGGGTTCTACACTAACGCATATCACTCTGTTGCCCACATTTATGACGCAGTCCTGCCCATAAAGATTACTCGGATGACGCCCTCCCTTCGGCACGACTTCCTGCTGCCTCTCGACAAGATGCCGTTGACGAACTTCGATGCTGTTCCTATCCGCATCACTCCCTCGAAGGACGTCACAAGCGACGAGGACGATGCCGACGCTCATTTGCTCGCCACACCTGTACAGATGAATGTGGTGGAGGAGGGCATGACGGCCTACGAGAACTACGAGCGTGTCTATGGCGATGTTGCGGAGCAAGTGATTGAACGCATGGGCGACCTTCGTCACGACAGCAACGAATGGTACAAGGGTTATGTCACAGGAATGGCAAGCGCACTCTTCGGCAAGGGATGGCCGGAGGAGGAAACCATCTGCCACTTGTGGAAAAAACTGACATTCAAAGACGTGCCTGGACTTACGGAAGACTTCGTCCGAACCATCGTGGAAGCGGTCTATAAGGAAGAAACCGCGGCACGCCGTCAGCAACCCAAGCGCAATAAGAAGGAACCGCTGATGCAACAAGTCATCCGAAGGATGGAAAAGCGGTATGTGCTGCGCCACAACACCGTCATGGGCTATACAGAATACCGTGCCAACCACTCGTGGCCGACACCCTGGCGACCCGTCACGGACAAAGTGATAAACACGTTCAGTACAGACCTCCAACTTGCCGGACTCGATGTGTGGGACCGCGATGTGAAGCGCTACGTCCACTCCACGCGCATCCGCAACTTCAACCCAATAACAGACTTCCTCTTCAGCAAATGCAGCGAATGGGACGGACGCGACCACATCGGTCAGCTGGCAGCCACCGTGCCGACAGAAAATCCGGCACAATGGGCCGAGTGGTTCCACAAGTGGTTTCTGGCCATGGTAGCGCAATGGATGGGACGCGACCGCCGCTACGGCAACAGCATCGTGCCTCTGCTCATCTCCAGACAAGGCATGCACAAGAGCGCTTTCTGCCGCTCGCTGCTTCCGCCTGAACTTAGGTCGTGGGGCTACACCGACAACCTCTCGCTCAGCGAGGAACGCCCCGTGCATCTCGCCATGTCGCAGATGCTGCTCATCAACCTCGACGAGTTCAACCGCATATCGCCTGCCAAACAGCAAGGTTTCCTGAAGAACATCCTGCAACTGCCATCGGTCAAGGTGAAACGCCCCTACGCCAGCCATACCGAGGAAGTGCCGCGACTCGCCTCCTTCATCGGCACCACGAACATGCCCGATGTGCTCACCGACCCCACAGGCTCGCGACGATTCATCGGCGTGCAGGTCACAGGCTGCATTGATGTCAACCAGACACCCAACTACCCACAGCTCTATGCACAGGCATTGGCAGAACTCAATGCCGGCACACGCTATTGGTTCGACGACAAGGAGACTGAAGCGCTGATACAGCACAACCGCCAGTTCGAACAGATGGACAGCTCGGAACAGTTCTTCCGCCAATACTTCAGAATTCCACCCAGCGAAAAAGAAGACGGGACTTGGATGACAACTACCGCCATCCTGCAGTACATCAAGCAACAGGCAGGAGCAACCTTCAAAGTGCCGACCCCCAAGAGTTTCGGACATACGCTCCGCAACCTTCCCGGCATCCTCTTCCGCCGCGGACGCGAAGGCAGTCAGTTCTACGTCGCCGCCATCAACTAAGGACCTACATACAATTGATGCATGCTAAGACTCAGAGAAATAACAATTGTTGAATCGGTCGAAGAATTGACTCACTTTCCGGAAGGTAAGACGCTCATCAACACCATATATGCTTATTCCTATGTTGTAGCACAAAAGGATGACTTCTTTGCAGATGCTCTTCGCAAGTGTGACTTCTTAATGCCCGATGGGGCTGGTATCGTCAAGGCTTGCCGATGGCTGAAGACCAAGAGCCAGCCAAAGGAACGCATTGCGGGATGGGATTTGTTTTCTTTCGAGATGAATGCTCTCGAAAGGAAAAGTGAAGAATTAAGAGTGAAGAGTGAAAAATGTCTTAAAGTGATGTTCTTCGGGTCGAGCGAGAAGGTGTTGTCTCTGATTCGCAAGCGAGCTGCTATTGACTATCCTCATCTGGAGGTGGTGACGTATTCTCCTCCTTACAAGCCTGAGTTCTCGGATGAAGATAATCAAGCCATGATAAAGGCTATCAACGATGCTGACCCCGATTTGCTATGGATTGGCATGACGGCTCCCAAACAGGAGAAGTGGACCTACAAGCATTGGGACGAACTGAACATCCACTGCCACTGCGGGACGATTGGAGCTGTGTTCGATTTCTACGCAGGTACCGTGAAGCGTGCTCCGCTTGCATGGCAACGGAATTCGCTGGAGTGGCTCTACCGCCTGCTGATGGAGCCAAGGCGTATGTGGCGACGCTACATCATTGGCAACACGAAATTCCTTTACTATATATATAAGGAATGGAGAAGTTGAAAATTGAAAATTGAAAATTGAAAATTGAAAGGGGAAAGGGGAAAATTGAAAGGTGAGAATTGAAAGGTGAGAAAAATGCTTTTCTTTGAATTCATACGCATTGCCCTCGGCAGACAGGAAGCATTCAGCCATTCTCCTTCTGAAGAAGAATGGCACGAATTGTATGAAGAAGCAAAACGACAAACGCTGTTGGGTGTGCTTTATGATGGTCTGTGCAGGCTCTCTGCCGACCAGAAACCGCCTCGGCAAATGCTCATCAACTGGCATGCTTCTGTTCAGAAGATTATCTTCGACAATAAACGGCTTAATCAAAACACCGTATGGGTGAGTAGGCGCTGGGAGAAACTGGGGTATCGGAGCGTTATACTCAAAGGACAAGGAAACGCTTTACTCTATCCAGACCCTATGTTACGCGTTCCGGGAGATATAGACATCTGGATTGGTGGCGAACGGAAGAAGATAGTTAACTACATTCGCAGCCACTTCCCTAAATTGGAAGTCACTCGTATCGAAATGGAGTTTCCTGTTCGCAAAGACACGCTCATCGAGGTTCATTTCCTGCCGAGTTTCCTCTACGACCCCTTCAAGAACAGCAAGATGCAACGGTACTACCGCCAACAACTTGCTCAACCGAAGCAAGTTGAATTGCCCGAAGAAGGGATAATAAACATTCCGAACGATGAGATGAACCTAGTGTTCCAACTGAGCCACATCTATCGTCACCTTTTTTATGAAGGCATCGGACTCCGGCAGTTAATGGACTACTATTATTTGAGCACATCCTTAATTACACCTGATAACGAGTATTTAAGGGGAAAGGTTCTTCCTGTCATTCGTGAACTTGGCTTAATGAACTTTTGCAAGGCACTGATGTGGGTACTGGGCGAAGTTTTCCACATGCCAGGTGAACAGATGCTGACCGAACCCGACGAAAAACGAGGCCGTTTCCTGCTCAGCGAAGTAATGCGTGCAGGTAACTTCGGTCATGCAGACGAGCGCGTGGGCGACTGGGCACAGATGAGCCGTTGGGAGCGACTGACTTGGGGCACACGTTGGAGCTGGCGCCTCATCGGGCAATATCCCCGAGAGGTATTCTGGCATCCTTACTATCGAATATCACAATACATTTGGAGACTTTTTAACGGATACCTGTAAAAGGTGAAAAGATAAGAAGTTAAAAGATGAATCGTTCATCATCAAATCGAATACAAGAAAGATGGTAAAAGAAAACAAGACTTCTGACAACAGCATACGTTGGATGATATTGGTAGGCGAGTTGCTGGCACTTAATGCGGCTCTGCTGGCAATGTCGTATGTGTATATAAGAATAATGGGCAACGTCACCACACCGCACTACAAGCGTCTTATGCTGCTCATGTCACTGGTGTATATCCTATGCGACTTACAAAGCCACCATCACATCCACGACCGCTTCGTGCGCGGCGACCAACTGCTGAGAAGTTTCATGATGAGTATGACATTGTTTGTGGGGCTTAGCCTTATGGTGATGTGGGTGTTCCGCTGGCCACTTATGACGTGGGACTTCATGCTGCCTTTCTATGGTTTTATCATCATATTCATCTGCCTTTACCGTTGGGTGTTAAGACAATGCATTAAATGGTATCGCAAACGGGGACGCAACAATATGAGCGTTATCTTCATCGGCAACATCAACATTGCCAGCGAGCTATACAAAAAGATGGAGTCCGATCCGACAACTGGATACAAAGTCAATGGCTACTTTGCAGATACACCGCGAACAGACGTAACAGAAAAAGGCTATTTGGGAAAGCCTGAAGAAGTCCTTACCTACATCGAGGAGCACACGCTGCATAACGTCTATTGTATGCTTCCTTCTTCGCAAAACGAGCTGATAAACAAGATTATGCAGACGTGCGCACAGAACATTGTTCGCTACAATCACATTCCCGATGCCTTCAATTATCAGCGACATACGATGGCTCTCAGCCTGATGGACGGCACACCTGTATTCAGTTTGCACAACGAACCGCTCTCAATGTTTGGCAACCGCATCTTCAAGCGTACTTTCGACTTCATTGGGTCGAGCATCTTCCTGCTGACTATTTTCCCCTTTGTTTATATCATCTTTGGTACAATCATCAAACTAAGTTCTCCTGGTCCTGTTTTCTTCAAACAGAAACGCTCCGGAGTGAACGGTAAAGACTTCTATTGCTACAAGTTCCGTTCCATGCGTGTCAATGTGGATAGCGACAAGGTGCAAGCCACGAAGGACGACCCGCGAAAGACGCGCATTGGTGAGTTCATGCGCCGTACAAGCATCGACGAGTTGCCACAGTTCATCAACGTATGGTTGGGCGACATGAGCATCGTTGGCCCACGTCCGCACATGCTCATACATACCCAACAGTACAGCGAACTCATTTCAAGCTATATGGTTAGGCACTTTGCCAAACCGGGCATCACGGGTTATGCACAGGTGACTGGCTTTCGCGGAGAAACTTCAGAGTTGTGGCAAATGGAAGGCCGCGTCAAGAGAGACATCTGGTATATTGAGCATTGGAGCTTCGCACTCGACCTCTTTATCATCTGGAAGACTATATACAATGCTGTACATGGAGAGGAAAACGCATACTAAACAATTCTATTAATTCAAAATTCAAATATCTCATGGTGAAAAAGATTGCTCTTTCGATTGCTTTGGCTGCAATCACTTTGACGGCGACGGCACAGAGTGCTGAGTTCTTCAAGCCGTACAAGCAGACCGACCTGCGTCTGCCAAGTGTTCCACTGGTGGTAAGCGACCCCTATTTCTCTGTATGGAGCCCCTACGACAAGCTTACGGATGGCAGCACACGCCACTGGACCAACGACGAGAAACCAATGGAGGGTCTGCTTTATGTCGATGGCACGACGTACCGATGGATGGGTTCTGCCCAGCGGACGCTCATGGAGAGTGTCATCCCTATGGCCAATGAGGCTGAATGGGAGGCACAATACACCGACCAGAAGCCTGCCGACAGCTGGATGAAGCCCGACTTCAACGCCTCTACATGGAAAACGGGCAAGGGTGCCTTCGGTTCGGACAACTACGACAACATCCGTACGCCTTGGACCAAGGAGGACAACGACATATGGGTGCGACGCACTGTTGAACTGACTGCCGAACAGTTGGAAGGCGACCTCTACCTCATCTTCTCGCACGACGATGCCTGCGAGATCTACATCAACGGCGAGAAGGCTGCCACTGGCATCATGGACTATGTCGATGGCGTCGTGGTTCGTCTCGACGGAAAGAAGGCCGGACTGCTCAAGGCAGGAAAGAATGTCTTTGCCGTCCACTGCTACAACAAGACGGGCGGAGCGCTGGTCGATTTCGGTATCTTCCGCAACATTGCAAAGGGCAACGAACAGATCCGGACGGCCGAACAGAAGAGCGTGGACGTGCTGGCCTGCAACACCTACTACACTTTCGCCTGCGGTCCGGTTGAGCTGGATGTAGTGTTCACGGCTCCTCACATCATCGACGACTACGACTTGCTGTCAGCTCCCATCAACTACATCTCCTATCAGGTGCGTTCCACCGACGGGCAGAAGCACGACGTGAAGTTCTACTTCTCGACCACGCCCCAGATGGCTGTCAACAAGATACAGCAGCCTACCGTCTCTACCATCGAAAGGGAAAACGGCACGATGTACCTCAAGTCCGGCACCATCCAGCAGCCCATTCTCGCCAAGACGGGTGATGGCATCTGCATCGATTGGGGCTACCTCTATCTCTGCGGCACTAACGGACGTCTATGTATGGCCAGCGATGCAGACATCAAGACAGCGTTCCTTGCAGGCAATGAGCTGCCTCGTGGCGAAAGGAAGGTCGTTTGCCAGAAGCAGGCCTCGCTGCCTACGCTGGCCTACGTCCACAACTTCGGCAAAACAGACAACGGCTGCAGCTTCATGATGATTGGCTACGACGAGATTTGGGACATTGAGTACTTCTTCAAGCGCTACAAGGGATACTGGGCACACGAGGGGAGTGTCAGCATCTTCAACATGTTCGACCGCATGCGGACGAACTACACCAACATCATGCAGCGTTGCCGCCAGATGGACAAGACCATCTACGACGATGCTTTCGCAGCAGGCGGCGTGAAGTATGCCGAAATACTCAGCGGTTCCTATCGCCACGTCAACGCTGCCCACAAACTCTTCCGCGACGACAAGGGCAACGTGCTCTTCTTCTCGAAGGAGAACAATTCCAACGGCTGCGTCAACACCGTTGACCTCACCTATCCCGAAGCTCCGCTCTATCTCTGCTACAATTCCGAACTGCAGAAGGGCATGATGACCAGCATCTTCGACTACAGCCTCTCGGGACGCTGGACAAAGCCCTTTGCCGCTCACGACCTCGGACAGTACCCCAAGGCCAATGGTCAGGTCTATGGAGGCGACATGCCGCTGGAGGAAGCCGGCAACATGATTACCCTCGCCGCACAGATCTGTAAGCAGGAAGGCAACACGCTCTACGTTGACAAGTACTGGGACATTATCACCACATGGGCAGACTACCTTGTGGGGAACGGTTTGCACCCCGCCAACCAGCTCTGCACCGACGACTTCGCAGGCCACTGGGCAGGCAACTGCAACCTCGCCATCAAGGCCATCATGGGTGTGGCTGGATATGCCGAGCTGGCAAAGATGAAGGGACAGGACGACATCTATGAGATGTACAACGCCAATGCAAAAGAGATGGCTGCCGCATGGGAAAAGGAGACAAAGGTGAAGGACCACTACGAACTCGCCTACGGAGCCGGAGCCGACACCTGGAGCCAGAAGTACAACATGGTTTGGGACAAGCTCTGGCAGACAAACATCATTCCAAATGGTGCCATGCAGACCGAGATAAAGTACTACCTGAAGAAGCAGAACAAGTACGGCCTTCCGCTCGACTGCCGCAAGGACTACACGAAGAGCGACTGGATAATGTGGACCGCAGCAATGGCTCTGACGGACAAGGACTTCCAGGCCTTCGTCGATCCGCTCTACAAGTACATCAACGAAACAGAGAGCCGCGTGCCCATCTCCGACTGGCACGACACAAAGACCGGCCGCATGACAGGCTTCAAGGCGCGCAGCGTCATCGGCGGCTACTGGATGAAGGTACTCATGGACAAAACGCTCCGTTAGAAAGACATCCGCCTCGCGGCAGACCGCTCCGTCGCGAGCAGAGAGAAAGAGGCTGTGCCAGTGGCACAGCCTCTTTCTTATGTCTGGACTTTCCGCAAGGCAGTAGTTCCGGGGCGGAAAGGCAAACGCCTACTTCAACCCAAATCGGTCATTAGAACGAAGAACTCAAAGATATTGATCTAAGAACTTCTATTTTAGTCCTCGCACATCTCTTTCTGGCATCTTTCCGCCTTATGTGCGGTCACAATGCCCGCATTGCTCCCTTACATAAGACGAAAACCTGCTCTAAAAAGAAATGCACGCTGACTAAAATTC
>CACYQI010000002.1 GCA_902776455.1 uncultured Bacteroidales bacterium
ATAAGGCGGAAAGATGCCAAGAAGAAATGTGCGAGGACTAAAATAGAAGTTCGTAGATTCATATCTTTGAGTCCTTCGTTCTAATGACCGATTTGGGTTTATTGTTGTCTGTGCTCTTTCGCACTTTTGGCGCTTATTTGGCAGACAGCAATAATTTTTTTCATCAAATAGTTTTGCCATTTCAGCAAAAATATCTAACTTTGCACCGACGAAGCTGCCCTCTTATGGGTATGTGGGTCATAAATTCTTAATGGAATCCTGCGGCTGAGCACACCGTTTGTAAGGACAGCCAAAGGGAAAAAGGCGTTTACGGACGTTATCATTCTGTGTTCTCTAACTTCGCAACTTAAGAACACTTCACAGAGATAATGCAACGGAACGTCTGCGTGGGTAGATTATATCCCAGCTACACTTTATTATATCTATATAAGGCGTTGGTTGCATGTATAATCGCTTGGCGTGGGCTGGCTGCGTTGCTTATCCTTGAAGTGGGGCAATGCGAAGGCCTGAGAACAGGGATGGGCAGAAGTAGATTACTCCCATGCCTTTTTTGTTTCCAGACCTTAACATCATTATTCACGCCAAATGGCTGTGGGAGGCAGGAGGCACAAAAAAAACTTTATCAACATGAAAAGAATTATTATTACGTTCATCGCGGCCATTGCCTTCGCAGCAGGTGCAATGGCAGAACAGGACAACCGTGTCGTCACCTGTCAGCATGGTTCCACCATCCGTGCATACTATGGCGCAGATGCGTTCAAGTCAGCAGTCGCCGACGCAGCCAACGGCGACATCATCACGCTGACAGCAGGCACCTTCAACGGCTGCAACGTCAACAAAGCCGTCACCATCAGGGGCGAAGGGATAGACAAGAGTATTATTAGCTGGATTGACTATTTTAACATTCCCCAGGGTGACGAACATGTCCTTTACTTAGAAAGCTTAACAGTAAAAGGTAGTACAACCCAATTTGTGGGTATTAACGGCTCAGAAAAGGTTTTCATATCGAAATGTAAGTTTTGGCGAGAATCTGACATCTATTTTAAAAAATGCAACGCTACCATTATGCAGTCTATCGTAAGAGGACTTCATACTTTGCAAGCAGGAGAATACTCCACTGTCACTTGCCTGAACAGCCAATTACTAGAAAATCTATCAACTTATTATAATGCCTCTTACACTCCGGAGCAGAATGGGCATTGGTATATATCGAATTGCGCGATTTGGGGTAATGTAGACGGTCTCAGGTGCTCGACCATCAAGAACAGCACTTTCCGTGTGGCCTGCTCCTTAGAAGAAGGGACAAATACAAGCAGCCATTGTTTAGTGCGTGAAGGCAGCAGCGGCTTCTTCAACTCCTACTACGTCAAGCCCGAAGCTGACCCCTGGGACGAGAACGACCTTGCCTGGAACAATATCTTCGGCGAATGGTGGGAAATCACTAACGATAACGCCAAGGCCACCTACCTCGGCACCGACGGCACGCAGGTGGGCGTATATGGCGGAACATACCCCTGGAACACGACTCCCGACCTCCCCACAGTGAAGTGGCTCGACGTGACTGAGTCGTACAAGAACGGCAAGCTGAACGTACAGATTAACGTAGAGTAAAGGCCATGTACAGATTCTTAGGACTATTCATCATGCTCCTTGCCTTGGCAGGCTCGGCAAGAGGGCAGACTGCCTACAGCTATCGCTACTGGTTCGACGACGACCTCTCCACCATGCAGCAGGGGTCGGCTCAGGGACTGACGACGATAGAGGCAGACATCAGCAGGCTCGCAAAGGGCACGGTGCATGCCTTGCATGTACAAGGGCTTGATGCGAGGGACAAGTGGAGTGCCGCTCGCACTCAGTACTTCTGCATCATAGAGAAAGCGGCGGAGATTGACACAAGAAGTGCCACTGCCCGCTATTGGTTCGACGACGACGAGGACCATGCCAAGACAACCTCCACAGTGAAGGGCACCATCAACCTCGACGTTTCGGGTCTCACCCCTGGCATTCACACCATCTACTACATGACGTTCACTGCCAGCGGCAGAGCTTCGGCTGTGCGCAGAGCATATTTCAACATCGTGGAGAAGCGGGAAGAGGTTGATACGCGAAGCGCCACCGCCCGCTATTGGTTCGACGACGACGAGGAAAATGCCAAGACGACCTCAACCGTGAAGGGCTTTATCAACGTCGATGCCAGCCAACTGGATGCAGGCATTCACGCCGTACACTTCATGACGTTCAATGCCAAGGGTATGGCCTCGGCCGTGCGCACGCAGTTCTTCTACAAGAAGGACGAGCTGCAGCTGGCCACGCTCTCGTGCCGCCTCTGGATAGACGACGAAGAGGACAAGGCCTTGACCTTCAGCCTTACGGAAGACATCGTGATAGAGGCATTGAACCTCGCCGCAGGCAAGCACTACCTGCATGTCATTATCTTCAGTGCCACAGGCGAACAGCTGGCAGAGAAGACAAGCACCTTCGAGGTGGATGCACAGCGAACCGTCACTCTCAAGCTGACTGCCCCGATAGCCACCTTCTCCAGCGAGAAGGGTCTGGACTTCGGCAATATGAGTGGTCTGCGGGCTTACACAGCCACGAGCTTCCACCGGCCCACAGGTGACATCCTGATGAGTCGCGTGAACGACGTGCCGGCTGGCGAAGGCTTGCTCCTCATCGGCGAGCCTGGAACCTACGAGGTGCCCATCCTCCAGTCGTATTCCTTCTACGCCAACTTGCTTGAAGGCACACCCGAGGCCACCGTGCTTTCGCAGACCTCCGACGGCTACGACAACTACATCCTGTCGTTCCGCGACGGCGAGGCAGGCTTCTTCCTTGCCGACGACGGCACCAGCCTTGCAGCGGGTAAGGCCTACCTGCGCATTCCGACAGACGAAACTGCCGGTGCAAGAAGGCTGCGTCTGCGCTTCGACGAGATGCCCGACGGCGTCGAGTCTCCCCTCGAAGAAACGGAGGAGAGTGCTACCTACAATCTTGCAGGCCAGCGCATTGCTGGTTCGCAAATGCAGAAGGGCATCTACATCAAGGACGGGAAGAAGGTTCTTGTCAGATAGAACTTTCGTTTCGATATAACTAAACGTTATTTATTAGGAGCTGATGCTTCTGAGCGTCGGAACGGTGGATTGCGAGGTTCCGACGCTTGGAAACGTCGGCTCCTATTATGATGCTGCAAGACTGCTTTACCCCACCCCTGCCCCCTCCCCTTCGAGGGGAGGGGAAAAGGCCCTAAGCCCTTAACATCGAAGAATAAAAGCGTGAACTCAACGAAAAATAATTTATGGAAATTCATGGGCAATTTATGGTAATTATATGTTAAAGATAAAACATGAATTACCATGAATACCCCGCGAATTACCATAAATTATATGCCCGTGGGGGTTCATCGAAGTCACGTTAAAGGGGAACGTATTATGATGAGCGGTGCAATCACTTTTGGCTCCACGAAAAACCCTCCGTGGAGTGTGGCCAGTACCACCGTGGAGAAACTCCAGTACTACCACGGTGAAACTCCAGTACCACCACGGTGGGACTGGAGACATGGCAGAGGCCACAGCCTCTCCCCTTTTAAGGGGCAAGAGGCAGGGGGCAAGGAGCAGGAGGATTGCTCTGGCTGTTGTATTCTCTTGCCCCTAGCCCCTTGCTCCTTGCCCCCTTTAGGGGGAGGCTTTTCTCCACCTGATATCCTCCCCGAGGGGAGTCGGATGGGAGCTTCTCACCTTTCAATTTTCAATTTTCACCTTTCAATTTTTTTTACCAGATGTCTTCCGGTGTTTCGGGGTTGTCATAGACTTCTTTGGCGCAGTACTCGAGGTAGTCCATGTAGAAGAAGCGCGTTGGGTCGTCCATGACGGTCTTGAACTTGATGTAGTAGGTGACGTCGGGGTCCATTGTCTCGCGGATGATGATGCGTCGGATGCAGACGTTTGATGCTCTCATCATGGTGCTTCCGCCCGGTGCGCCTGCGCAGTACTGGTTGCAGCCCTTCATGAAGCCGTTGTTGCGCAGTCGCTTATCGACCTCGGCGTTGAAGTCGTCGTCGTCCGTGTCGCGCTCGTAGCCGATGTCGCTGGGCACGTCGCCGCCGCTGGTGTGCAGCGTGTTCTCAGCCGTCTGCCGAAGGTCCATGGGGATGCCCATAGCGGCGAGTTTTTCCTTGTTGCTGCCCCAATAGAACTGCACCATGCCTCGTCGGTATCCGCCGCTCTGGATGGCGAAGCGCAGCTCGTAGGTGCCTCGGCGAGGTACGGGCGGAAGGCGCATGGTACACTCCAGCAGGCCTCGGATGGACATCTCGTCGCCCTGCATGTTTGCCCAGCCGTTGCCGCGTCCTGTCCAGTAGAAGAACTGTGTGTCCTTCGAGATATCGACGTCCTCGAGGTACTTGTAGTCGTCGTCGGTGGGGATATAGACGTTCTTGTGCTTGATGTCGGTAATTTCGGAGCATCGAATGTCGTTGTTCATAAACTCGGGCCACATGCTCGGCACGCTCCAGCGGATGCGTTGCTTCTGCAGGTTGTCGCGGGTGACGTCGCTGTACCAGAGGAGTTTATCGATGGGGTAGATGATGCCGTTGCGTATGTTGTTGTCTCCCTCCTGATTGGGTTCGCCGATGGCGATGCCTTCCCTTTCGGGGGGGCAGGAGAGTTCGTGGTAGCTGCCTTGGCGTCCGTTGTCGAGGATGGGGAAGCGGTTGAGATAGACTCCTTCGCTCTCGCGGCTCTCGAAGAGCTTGAGGAGGCGGCGCTTGCCCATAGTGGTGTAGTACTCCATGACGGCTACGCTGGGCACTTTGCGGTTGATGTCGTAGCCCTTCTCGTTGTAGTGATAGACGAGTTTGTCGGCGCTGAGTCGCTCAGGGAGCAGGTGGTAGGTGATGAACTGATAGAGGAGGTTGTCCTCCGACTCGTAGTTCTTGTCTCTCTTAGCTTCGGGGTAGATGCCTTGGCTGTCGAGGTAGGCCATGACGTCCTCCATGGTAATCTCGTTCACACTCTTTCCGATGGCTTCCGACCAGAAGGCGTCGGTTTCGGCGAAGAAAGTGAAGCCGAAGTAGCGATGCTCGGGGGTGTAGAACGTTTCGTTGCCGCCGTCGCCCACGCTATTGCTGCTTTTTGCCACCCTATCGGCTTGGTAGCGCGACTCGTATTCCTCGTCGCGGCTGGCGGAGAGCGCTTTGAAGAGGCCGCAGGACTGTACGATCTTGGCCGAAACGACGAAGCCGGAGTTCTGGTCCTCGATGTATTTTCTGAGGAGCAGATCCATCGTGTCGTTGCTCGGAGCGATGACGCCGTGCATGGAGTGTATGACGCCATTGATGCAGAGGATGTCGCGGTTGTTCTGGTCGATGGCGCAGTCGCCCACGAGGATGCTGTCGGGGATGTTGGTGTACTGCACGACGAGCTTGCGGTCGTTCATGTTGGGCAGGGGAATCTCGACGTTGTTCGAGGTGGATGTGGCTACGGGCAGGTTGCTTATCTGGTATTCGCTGTAGTCGTCGCCGCTGTCGATGATGCTGTTGAAGACGATGATTTGTGCGATGGAGTCGCGTTTGTGCTTGCTTGGGAAGGCGTCCCAGCTGGGCTGCGGGATGAGTCCGGTGTGGCAGAGCGAATCGAGGTACTGCTGGATGGCTTTGTTGGTTGGGGCGAAGATGGTGTAGTGTCCGCGAGCCGAGAGGAGCTGGCTGACGGTCGTATTGCTTATCTTCGACACAGCCGTCTCGCTGAGCAGCCGGAAGTATTCGCTGTACTGCTCGTGTTTGCTCAGGTAGCTTGCTATGGTTTCCTCTTTGAAGACATAGCGAGCAGAGGTGTCAATCTGTTCGGTGCATCCAGCCATTATCAGCGTGATAATGGCGAGAATGTGTAAAAAGCATTTTCTCATATTGGATTGTTAAGGCTAAGTTTCAAGTTGTTCAGTTGTCAGTAATCGACCACAAATTTACAAATTTTTTCTTTTGGCACAAAGGAAAGGTGGTTTTTTTTCTGTTTTGAAGTAAGAAGAGACCAATTTATTTACTATTTGACTATTTACTGTTTACTATTTTAATGCGCTATTAGGCGATTTGCTAATCAAGTTTCGCATGTGTTACTCCGTATAAGCAAGCATGTTTTCTCACCTGTGAGAAATCGATTTATCACCTGTGAGAAATTAATTTATCACCAGTGAGAAATCAATTTATCACGTGTGAGAAAAAAGGAAGCGACGTGTGTCGGTTTGATGGGACTCTGTTCGTGCACAGGCCAAATTCCAGAGACTTCACCCGAAATCTGCCACGAATCTGCCACATTTACCACAATCTGCAACAAATCTGCCACACATATATCCACCTGTATATCACAGCGATAATGCATGTTTGTGGCAGATTGGCAGATTTTTCAGGGAAAAACTCATGTGCACGCGCGCGTAACGTTAGGCTGTTGAGACTTCGCCTTCCTCTATGAAAGGGATGAGGAGAGGCTTCTGTTCCTTCCGGCATCTATCCGAAGGAAGATGAAGAGCAGGATGGTGAAGCCCCAAAGCGACGAGCCGCCGTAGCTGAAGAAGGGCAGCGGGATGCCGATGACGGGGGTAAGGCCGAGCACCATCCCGACGTTGATGAAGACATGGAAGAGGAAGATGCTCAGCACGCAATACCCATAGACGCGGCCAAACGTGTAGGGTTGTCGTTCGGACAAGTGCAAGAGCCTCAGAATGAGCGAGAGAAAGAGCAGCAGGACTATGGCACAGCCGATGAAGCCCTCTTCTTCGCCCACGGTGCAGAAGATGAAGTCGGTGTCCTGTTCCGGCACATATTTCAGCTTCGTCTGCGTCCCGTTCAGGAAGCCCTTGCCTTCCAGTCCGCCCGAACCGATGGCTATCTTGGCCTGAATGACGTTGTAGCCGATGCCCCGCGGGTCGTCTTCCAGTCCGAGCAGCACCCGGATGCGCGACTGCTGGTGCGTTTTCAGGATGTTGTCCATCACGTAGCCCGTGGAATAGTGGTACGCCATGCTCACCATCGTGAAGAGCGCTATGAGGAGATAGGGCACAGAGCGGTCGCGAAGAGAGAGGTAGAGCAGGTAGAGCACAGTCAGCCCGCAGACGGCCACCATCACCCAGACGGCATTGAAGGGATAGACGAAGCGGGCCAGCAGCACAGCGACGAAGGACACAGCCAGCCCTGCCCAAAGGGGGTTGCATGCCTTCTTGCCCTTGGGGGAAGACGCAGAAACGGTGAGTACCAGCCCGATGGTGAAGACCTGTATGAGCAGCATGACAAGCCCTTCTCCCAAGCTCATCTGCTCCACTCCCCAAATGGGGTCGGCAGCAAAGCGCATGCCTACCACGAAATAGACCACGGCAGCTATGGCTGCAAAAAGGATGTAGCCGGGCATGCCCTCGCGGTAGAGCATCAGGAAGAAAGCACTATAGACCAACGCACTACCCGTCTCCTTCTGCATGATAATCAGCGCTATAGGGATGGCAATCAGGCAGACACAGATGACGAAGTCGTGCCATTTGCGGATGTCGAAGCCGTAGGTGCCCATCACTTTCGCCAGACAGAGCGCCACGCCGAACTTAGCAAACTCGGCAGGTTGTACGCTGAAGCTGCCAATCTTGATCCACGAAAGCGAACCCTTGATGTCGTGGGCAAGGAAAGGCGTAGCGAAAAGCAGCCCGAGGAAGCATATATATATAATGTAGGAAAGCGACTCGATGACGCGGTCGTCAATCATAAGAATGAGGAAGGCAAGCAGCAGCGAACTGCCTATCCACACAATCTGCATGCCGCTTCGGGTGGAGAAGTCGAGAATGCTGCCCGCCTGGTCGAAGTCGTAGCTTGCTCCGCACACACTCATCCAGCCCAATGCCAGCAGCACCACGTATATGAAGATGGTCAGCCAGTCAATAGCTCCCCAAAGCGAAGGCGCCTTCTTTTCCTTAGTCTTATTGCTCATAAATCGCTATGTCCTAAATTAAGTCTCGGAAGCTAATCTTTAATCCTTAATCTTTAACCCCTTCATCAGAGAAGCTGTACAGATGCCTGTTCTCGAACTCTGTGGCGCGTGCCTGGCTTGCCTCCGAAAGCTTGCCGTTGATGTACTGCTCCATCATCAAAGCGCCGATGGGAACGCCGTATGTGGCTCCCCACGAACCGTTCTCCACATAGACGCAGATGGCTATCTTCGGGTCCTCGCGAGGCGCGAAGCCCATGAAGACGCTATGGTCCTGTCCGTGAGGGTTTTGGGCAGTACCCGTCTTGCCGCATACTTCGTAGTCGGCCGTGTTGGCTATGCGGCACGTTCCGCCCAGCACGGCTTGTCGCATTCCGGCAACCACCGTCTCGTAGTTGCTGCGCTGGACGCGGGTGTAGTGCTTCCTGGTGTAGAGCGTGTCGAGCGGCATTCCTTGCACCTTCTTCACGACATGCGGAACGATGTACCAACCTCTGTTTGCGATGGTTGCGCCGAGGTTGGCAATCTGCAGGGGAGTAAGGTTGACTTCGCCCTGTCCGATGCTGATGCTGATGACCGTCAGGCCGCTCCAGTCGCCTCGGTAGGCCTTGTCGTAATAGGGCGCGTTGGGAATCATGCCGCGTTTCTCGCCCGGAAGGTCGATGCCGAGCTTGTAGCCGAAGCCCATGCTCACCATGTAGTCCTTCCAAGTCGTCATGGCCTGCTGCACCGTCTCGTACTTCTTTCGGTTGCCGAACATGTGGTAGAGTCCCCAACAGAAGTAGCCGTTGCACGAGGTGGCGATGGCTGGAATGAGCGGCAGCGGCGAGCCGTGGCCGTGGCAGCCCACCTTAAGCCCTCTGAAGTGGAAGCCGTGGCTGCAGGAGTAGGCCGTTTGAGGCGTGATGATGCCTTCTTGGAGGAAGGTGAGTGCCTGACTTGTCTTGAAGGTCGAACCGGGCGGGTACTGACCCATAATGGCCCGATTGAGAAGCGGTTTGTGAGGGTCGGCAGCCAGCATCCGTTGGCTCTTTCCTCGCTGTCGGCCTATCATGATGCGGGGGTCGTAGGTCGGACTCGACACCATGCAGAGCACCTCGCCCGTGCTTGGCTCGATGGCAACGATGCTTCCCAGTTTGCCCTTCATCAGCCTTTCGCCCAAAGCCTGCAGGTCGATGTCGATGCTCATCGTCAAGTTGCGTCCCGGAATGGGTGCCTCGTCGAACTTCCCGTTCTGGTAGCGTCCCTTGATGCGACCTCTGGCATCCCTGAGCAGAATCTCCATGCCTTTCTCTCCCCTCAAGGCCGTCTCGTAGGAACGTTCAACGCCGAGCTTGCCGATGTAGTCGCCGCTGCGGTAGTAATGGTCGGCCTCGATGTCCTCCGGACCTACCTCGCCGATGTCGCCAAGCAGGTGAGCGGCGTTTGGGTAGCTGTACTGTCGGATGCTTCGCTTCTGTATGTAGAAGCCGGGGAAGCGGAAGAGCTTCTCCTGGAAGCGGCTGAACTCTTCCGTAGAGAGCTGGCTCATAAAGACTTGCTGCGTGTAGGAGCTGTAGCCCGGGTTGCGCTTCCCGTCCTTTATCTCTTCCATTCGGCGCTCATACCATTCGCGGGTGATGCCGAGGCTTTCGCAAAGGTCGAGCGTATCTACTCCCTCTTGCTCCCGCATGATGACCATCACGTCGTAGGCAGGCTGGTTATAGACGAGCAGCTTCCCGTTGCGGTCGGAGATGGCACCGCGGGCGGGGTACTGTATGCGCTTGAGGAAAGCATTCGAGTCGGCACTTGCCTTGAAGTCCTCGCTGAGCAGTTGCAGCGTGAAGAGCCGTATCAGATAGATAAGGATAATGGCTACGGCAGCACCGCCGATGACGTATTTGCGCTTCTCAAGCTCGTAAGTGGGCTTCGTTCCTTCCATCGAGCCAAATTAATTTACTATTTGACAATCCTAAGTAACATTTACTATTCAATCATTTACCATTTACCATTTGATAGTTGGCTTACCCTTTGGCCGCCGATCTTCAGTTGACTTCGTCGACTTTCAGTTGACTTCGTCGGCCTTCGGTTCTCCCCATAGAGGGTAGAGGGGTCTTTTCATCTTTCAGCCTCTCCCCAACCCTCTCCTAAGGGAAAGGGGGAAGTCTCTCCCTTTAGGGGGAGATTTAGAGGAGGCTCTTCAACTTTCAACTTCTCACCTTCTCTATCAGCAAGATAATCAGCAGCGAAGCCGCATAGCTCACGCCCATGCTTATGGCAATGTCCTCGAGGCGGAAATAGGAGAAGCCTTCAAGACCGAAATAGACAACGTGGTGGAGCAACAGCAGCAAGGCGATGAACTGCAGGTAGTTCCAGCGTCCCATAGCGGAGAACGAGGGATGGAGTTCCTCGTCCGAGTCGCGGGGAGCCATCAGCTCCAGCAGCGGCGGCTGTACGAGACCGACGAGCGTCATGGCGGCACTGCCGATGCCCGGCGTGCCCGCGAAGATGTCGGCGACAAGCCCTACGCCAAAGCCCCAGAGCAGAGCCTCGGAGCGCGACGTGCCCAAAGGCAGGGTGATGACGATGAGCGAGCACACCAAAGGCGCACCATAGCCCCAGGGATGAACCTGGTCGAGGACGAGCACCTGCAGAGCCAGCAACAGCAACGCCCAAGCCAAACGTTTCAGAAACGCAACAACCATCGAAGTAATTTACTATTTGACAATCCTAAATAATTTACTATTTGACGATTTACTATTTACGATTTATTTACTATTTTGTAATTTAACTATTTACGCTGTGGCAGTAAAGTCTCTCATCTTCCATCTTCTTTGCCAATGCAGCATCCGAAGAACCACCTACGCCCAAGCGAAGTTCCGCCTGCGCCTAACCGAAGCGAAGAACTTTCCACTCTCAACTTTCAATTTTCCACTTTCCACTTTCCACTTTCCACTTTCCACTTTCCACTTTCCACTTTCCACTTTCCACTTTCCACTTTCCACTTTCCACTTTCCACTTTCCACTTTTTATTTGACCTGCAAAGGTATGGACTTTTCTCCACACAAGCAAGGCTTTCCCTGCATTTTTCTTCGCGCAAAGTGCATTTTTGCATAATCGCGTCCCAAAAGAAGCCTCTCCCATGGCTTCCCGACCCCCGTCCACCCCCATTTGCCAACGCCCCAAACCGCCCCAGAGTAGCCCCATCGCAGGGGGTGAGTCCGACACTCCGTGCAGTGTAGCCCGACACTCCGTGCAGTGTAGCCCGACACTCCGTGCAGTGTAGCCCGATCCTCCGTGCAGTGTAGCCCGATTCTCCGTGCAGTGTAAGCCGACGCTCCATGCAGTGTGAAACTGACCGCTTAGGGGAACTACCAGCTAAACCTCAATCAAACACTCATTACTTCTTATCTTTCCTCATTTCTCTTGCTCCTTATAAGCCAGGGAAGTGCGACTTCTTCGCTTCGTTCAGGCGCAGGAGGAACCGAAAGTAGAGTTACTTGATGATAATCGACGCGGAAATGCAAAAAAGAGGATTTATTGCGATGATGCTGTATGGGCTATGAGTTATTTTTGTTAACTTTGCACGGAGAAAACCTATAAGGCCTCTCCCCAGCCTTCCGCTAAAGGGAAGGGAGAAATGAAAAGCCTCTCCCCAGCCCTCCCCTAAAGGGAAGGGAGGAATAAAATGCTAAATGGTAAATGATTAAATGGCAAATGAAAGATGGTAACGATTATACAAAACGCCACTGTGGTCAATGAGGGCGAGCGTTTCCTGGCGTCGGTGCGCGTCGAGGAGGGACGTATCGCAGAGATAGCAAGGGACAGGGAACTTCCAGTCGGGCCGCGGGACTGCTGCTTGGAGGCAGAGGGAGCATTCCTTCTGCCTGGTGTCATCGACGGTCATGTCCACATGCGCGACCCTGGACTGACGCATAAGGCTACGATGGAGAGCGAGACGCGGGCTGCCGCAAGGGGCGGCGTGACGACGGTGCTCGACATGCCGAATGTGGTGCCGCAAACCACGACGCTCGAGTTGCTGAAGCAGCGCTATGCCCTTGCCAAAGGGCGATGCCATGTCAACTACGGCTTCTATCTCGGTGCGACAAACGACAATCTGGAGGAAATCAAGCGGCTCGACACTTCGGCCTGCCCTGGCGTGAAGCTCTTCATGGGCAGCAGCACGGGCGGAATGCTCGTGGACAGAGAAGAGAAGCTTCGGCAAATCTTCCGCCATTCGCCTGCTCTCATCGTGACGCATTGCGAAGACACCAATCGTATTAATAATGAGGTAAGAAGAGTTAAGACTGAGGAATCAAAGTCCCAATCAAGCCCCGAAGGTGCCTCTCACTCTTCACTTCCCGACGACCTTCCCATCTGCTTTCACCCCCTCATCCGCGACCACGAGGCGTGCCTCCGCAGTTCACAACTTGCTGTCCGCCTTGCCCATGAGGAGAAAGCCCGTCTGCATGTGGCCCACATCACGACGGCTCAGGAGCTGGAACTCTTCTCGCCCGATGACGACCGCATCACGGCTGAGGCTTGTGTGCCGCATCTGCTCTTTACGGACAAGGACTACGAGACGCTTGGCTCCCGCATCAAGTGCAATCCAGCCATCAAGACAGAAGCTGACCGGGCTGCTCTCCGCAAGGCCTTGACCGACGGTCGCATCCGCACCATCGCCACCGACCACGCGCCCCACCTCCTCAGCGAGAAGGAGGGCGGTGCGCTGAAAGCCATGAGTGGTATGCCGATGGTGCAGTTCTCCCTGCCCGTCGTGCTTAGCCTGGCCGACGAGGGCGTACTCAGTTTAGAGCGCGTAGCGGAGCTGATGTGCCACAATCCAGCCCGTCTGTATGGCATCCGGGAGCGTGGTTTCCTCCGCGAAGGCTACCGGGCCGACCTTGTCTTGGTGCGTCAGAAGCCTTGGACCGTAACGAAGGACTGCATCGAAAGCCTTTGCGGTTGGAGTCCTTTGGAAGGTCGCATGCTTGGCTGGCAAGTGGAGAAGACCTGGGTGAACGGCCGTCTGGTCTGGGACGGAACGTCCTTCCCTTTGCCGCCTGAAGGGGAAGAATGCCAGTTCCAAGGAAAAGCGCCAGAGGTGCTTATTTAGCGGACAGCAATATAATCAAACACAAAGACACAGAGGCATAAAGTAATCCTCCCGCCGGTAAAGACACAAAGGTCTGGGTGAAAAGGCTTTGGCCGCGGTTTTGCTCTGACCGCAGACGAGACGTCTGCGTACCAATTTGCCTTTCTGTAAAGTAGTTCTGCCGCGGTTCCCCTCCCTTTCAAGGGGATGGGTTAGGGGTGGGTCTATCAACCAACGAAAGCAAAATACTGCTGTCCTAAGATAGACGTCGCAGCCCCTTCTACAACGCACCGCGAGCAGTGCGGTCTGACACAACGTGGAGCGTAGGCCGATGCTCCGTGGAGCGTAAGCCGATGCAACGTGGAGCGTAGGCCGATGCAACGTGGAGCGTAAGCCGATGCAACGTGGAGTGTAAGCCGATGCTCCGTGGAGCGTAAATCCAGGGTCTAAGTATCGTAGAGACGAGAGGCCAAAGACGGGGGGTGTAAGCTCTGGTAAGGAACATGTCGGGAAACGAAGTCCACACGGTGCGGCAGAACGTCCAATAGGTCTTTGCTTCAATCCTCAATGGTAGGGAAAGGGCGTTTGATACTCTTTCCTTGTTCGGACCGGAACCTTCGCTTCCTTTCCCCATCCCTCGCAGGAGAGGGAAAAAGGGTCGGGATGGGACGCCCGCGTACCAAAAGCGTGCTGAAAGAAGCGAAAAGGCACGGATTGTTTTGGTGGTTTGCGCACTTCTTCGTACATTTGCAGCCGAAATAACGAGGGGCGGAATAAACCTTTTCCAATCATTGGTGTCTATGTATTTGGAAAGCCTCTCCCATCCCTCCCAAGGGAAGGCACAATGATGCATCTACTAAATTAATTGATATATTTTTCCGTGAAACGATTCTCATTCTTTCTCATACTCTGCCTAAGCCCGCTGTGGGCTATGGCACAGAAAGTTACTGTAAGCGGCCTTGTCCAGGACGGTACCTTGAACGAACCTCTTCCCGGCGCGGCTGTCGTGCTGTTGCAGCCTAAGGACAGCGCTCAGGCGGCTGGCATTTCGTCCGACCTCGAAGGCAAGTTCAAACTCCCTTCCGTCAAGGCCGGCAACTACATCCTGCGCATCAGCTACATGGGCTTCCAGACGTATTTCCGCAACATCGTGCTCTCGAAGTCCAACAAGAACCTGAATCTCGGCACCATCACCTTGCAGGAGGACAGCAAGCTGCTGAAGGAAGCCGAGGTGACAGCCAGGGTCGCTCAGGTCGAGATGAAGGCCGACACCTTTATCTTCAATGCCGACGCCTACCGCATGCCCGAAGGTTCCATGCTCGAGGAACTGGTCAAGAAGCTTCCCGGGGCAGAGGTAGATGATGCCGGCAACATCAAGATAAACGGCAAAAGCGTCTCGAAGATAATGGTGGACGGCAAGGAATACTTCCAGAACGACACGAAGATGGCGATGAAGAACCTGCCGTCGAAGCTCATCAAGAAGCTCAAGTCCTACGACAAGAAAAGCGACTATACGCGCATCACCGGCATTGACGACGGCGAGGAGGAGACCGTCCTCGACCTCTCCGTCAAGAAAGGCATGAAGGACGGCTGGGTCGGAAACTTCGACGGAGCCTACGGCACAGAGGACCGCTACTCGGGCAAGGGCAACGTGAACCGCTTCATGGACAACAGCTATCTGTCCGTCATCGGCAGCCGCAACAACGTGAACGACTTCGGCGGCCGCTGGGGCGGGGGCGGCAACGGCATAGTCACCAGCACGATGGGTGGCGTCACCTTCGCTTGGGAGAACGGCAAGAAGGAGTACACCGCCGGCCTCCTGAAGCTGGGAGGCAACGTGCGTTACGGCAGCAGCGACAGCGAGTCGGAGTCGAGGACGAACCAGGAGATGTTCCTTCCCTCGGGTACGAGCCAGTTCTCCAACTCCAAGAGTCAGGGCACGAACTGGAACCAGAACGTCAACGCCAACTTTCGTCTCGAGTGGTTCCCCGACAGTATGACGAACATCCTGTTCCGTCCCAACTTCAGCCACTCTAATGGCAACAGCTTCTCGAACAACAGGAGCGTGACGTTCAACTCGAGTCCCTTCGAGGCAGGCCTGACCGATCCGGTGGAGGAATACAAGGCATGGGCCGACCCTGACGGCATCCGCGTGAACGGCAACGAAAGGCTGGGCAGCGGAAGCAACTATAATAATAATGTAGAGGCCGAGCTGCAAGTGAACCGCCGCCTCGTCGTGCCAGGGCGCAACCTCACGCTCAATGTGGAAGGCTCCTATAGCAAGAGCGACAACAAGAGCTACAGCCGCAGCATCGTCCGCTACTACCAGCGCGAGGACGACAACCTCAATGCCGACTACCAGAATACCACGTCGCCCTCCAAGAACTACAACGTGCAGGGCCGCATCAGCTATACCGAACCCATCTTGAAGGGGACAGTGGTGCAGCTCAGCTATCAGGGACAGTATCGTTTCCAGGACAGTGACCGCGAGATGATGGTGTATGAGAAGCTTGAGGACGCGCTACGGGACAAGGGCCTGACCGATGTCACGGCCGTCGACCTCTACAACGGGACGTACCAGGGCATGACGCTCGAGAGCCTCGGCATCGACCTCTCGCAGCTCACCCGCGATGCCATGAACAGCCAGTACGCCACCTACAAAGAGTTCAACCAGCGCGTCAACCTCATGCTCCGCCACAACAGCAAGCTGGAGAACGGGCAGGAGATCAACTTCAACGCCGGTGTGAACTTCGAGCCACAGCGCACGGCCATGGACTACGAGAAGCGCGGCGTGCGCATCGACACCGTGCGTCACGTCCAGAACTGGGCACCCCGGCTCAACTTCCGCTGGAAGATTTCGAGCACCAGCCAACTGCGTGTCCGCTACAACGGACGTATGTCCGAGCCGTCGATGACCAACCTTATCGAGGTCATGGACAACAGCAACCCCCTCTACATCAGCACCGGTAATGCCGGATTGAAGAGTTCGTGGAACGACAACTTCAACCTTGACTACAACAACTACATTGCCGACAAGCAGATGGGCTGGTATGCCGGGCTGTGGGGCGGCATGACGCGTCGTGCCATCTCCAACGCCACCATCTACGACACCGCCTCGGGCATCTCCTACAGCCGCCCTATGAACATCAGCGGAGGCTGGAACCTGAGGACGTGGATGGGCTTTAATACCGCCCTCGACAAGGGCAAGCACGTCAACCTCAATTGGAGCCAAAGCATCAACCACGCCAACAACGTGGGCTACATCAGCAGCGACCTTGACGGGGGGGCGTTGCAGTACTTGCTGCCCGAGGTCGACATGACCGGACTCTTCCGCTACATGGACGAGAACGGATTGTTGCGCAAGGCCACCACTAAGAGCACCGACCTGGGCGAAAGCCTCAGGCTCAGCTACCGCAACGACTTGCTGGAGGTGGGCGCCAGTGGCGGCATGAACTATCAGCACGCCCGCAATGCCATGCAGAAGCAGGGCAACCGCGACACCTGGTTCTTCAACTACGGAGGCAACATCGTCATCAACATGCCGTGGGACATGCAGCTGAGCAGCGACATCTCGCAGCAAAGCCGACGAGGCTACGACGATGCCTCGATGAACACCAACGAACTCATCTGGAACGCTCAGCTTAGCCAGAATTTCCTTAGGCAGAAGAACATGACGGTCAGCGTGCAATGGTACGACATCCTGCGCAACCGCTCGAGCATCAGCCGTAACTATAGTGCCACGAACCGCAGCGACACCTGGACCAACGCCATCCACAGCTACGTCATGGTCCACCTCATCTACCGCTTCAACCTCGTGGGCGACAAGGAGGCGCGTGCCGCAGGCTTTAACGGTGGCGGCGGCGGCCCTGGCGGTGGCGGTCGCGGCGGCTGGGGCGGCGGCGGTGGTCGCGGCGGCGGACGCTTCTAAGGAAAAGGTGAAGAGGTGAAAAGTTGAAAAGGTTAAGGGCTGAAAGGGTAAGTCTATGCTCGGTTCGTCCTCGGAGGCAAAGGGACGGGACATTAGGCTTCCGGACAGCAATAACTTTTATTTTGTCAAGATAATTCGCAACCCTTCGCTCTCTGACGGCTTCTTTTGCCTTCTGTGGCACTTTTCTACCCCGAAGGCAAGAAATGGGCTTAAATCGAATGGGCGTTGACAATCAATGATTTACAAAGGGGCATTTCAGGGTGCAATACAAAGAAAGTACCGATGTGGCTTGCTGCTTCGACAAATGGAGCATAGTTTGGAGCCAAAAACGGCGTTGAGCATCGGTGAACGAAGCACGGAGTTTTGACCGATGCTCCGTGGAGTGTAGGCCGACACAACGTGGAGCATCGACCGACACCCCACGGCACACCCTCCCGAAGAGCTGCAAGAGGCGCAAAATGGAGTAAAGAATTTTCGTGAAAAACGCTGTCCAGAAGGGTCACAAGCGCCCTCTTCCCTCCCTTTTAAAAGGAAGAGACCCCACCCCTAACCCCTCCCCTTGGAAGGGAGGGGAACCGCGGCAGAACTACTTTGCTGATAGGCAGATTGGTACGCAGACGTCTCGTCTGCGGTCAGAGCCATAGGTTTAACGCCTGCGAATCTTGGCGTGAAGAGTCACAAGCGCCCTCTTCCCTCCTTTTTAAGAGGAAGAGACCCCACCCCTAACCCCTCCCCTTGGAGGGGAGGGGAACTGCGGCTGAACTACTTTGCTGATAGGCAGATTGGTACGCAGACGTCTCGTCTGCGGTCAGGGCCATAGGCGGGATGCCTGCGAATCTTGGCGTGAAGAGTCACAAGCGCCCTCTTCCCTCCCTTTTAAGTGGAAGAGACCCCACCCCTAATCCCTCCCTTTGGAGGGGAGGGGAACCGCGGCTGAACTACCTTGCTGCCAAAAGGTTGCGGTTCCACCTTATGCAGAATCGCTTGTACGAGGTGGTGTGAGAGAATAAGTGAACATGTGAAGAGGCTTTACTCGTCTTCGCCCCACATGTTCCATTCCTGGGCGCGGGCTTCGCCGTCGCTGCCGGTGCCTGATGACGTCAAGTCAACATTGCTCTTGAAGCTCTCGCAGAGGAGATTTGCGGGTTGCGCATTCTCCACCTGCACAACGGGAGTCATATATGTCTTTTTCATGTCTGTTTCCTCTTCTTATTTTACGGTTACTTTTCGTCCGCCGTTCACGTAGATGCCCTTCGTGGCGGGCTTGCCATCGAGCTTGCGTCCGCTGAGGTCGAACCAGTTGTCGGAATGCTCGGAGTTTTCTGAGTAGTCGGAGAATTCAGCGATGCCCGTTGGGTCGTCTTCGCCGTAGTCCATGATGAACTGCTTGATGTCATTCGTTTCTGAGGAGAAGCCGTCAAGCTCGAAGTAGCTGCGCATGGCGCCGATGCTGGCACCGGCAAGCGGCCAGAAGAGCTTGTTGCCTGTGCCCACAAAGAGGATGCTTCTGTTTTCTCCGGCGAAGCCCAGCCTATCGTATGTGCCCTTGAAGGTGACAGTCTTGCCGTCGCTGGTGTATTCCACATCGTTTATCGCCTTGTTTACTACGACATTGTTGAATACGGGATTTGCGATGTTGCTGCTGCCTGTCCACTTGACGAGATAGGGCCTGCCTGCCTCGATGTCGGTAACTGTGCCTTCGGCGGTGAAGTTCAGAGTTGCTGTCTTATCCTCGACTGCAAGGCCGGCAAGCGTACGGATGTCGGCACCGGCAAGCGGGGACTCTGCAAGCTGTGTTGCATCGAGTGCGAAGGGCAGGCAGATGGTGTTCCATTCGCCGTCCTTATAGAGCGTGCGGTTCGTGAGCGTCACGTTGGCGGTGACGCCGTCCCATCGGTTTATCAGGCCAGCATTTGAGGCGGCGCTTGCCAGCTCGATGTCGTTGCCGGTGGTGGAGAAGGTGATGGGTTCGCTCCAGTTGCCGCCTCCGTTGATGACAGCTTGTGCCTGCACCTGATAGGTCGTCTCCTTGCTCATCCCGGTGAGGCGGTAGGGGCTGGCTGTCACGTCGTAGGTCATCGTCCACTCTCCCGGGTTGATGAAGGTGAAGTCATCAATGTAGAGGTATGAATCGGACGTGTGTCCCGCACTATTGTGATGAAGAATTGCTACTTTTATTGTGCCGGAAAGGTTGCTTAGGTCGTAAGTGTATTCCATAGGAGTGCTTGTGGCGATAATCTCATTCCCAAGATAATAGTAGTAATTGTTGCCGGCAAGGTTGTACAAGACAGAGAAGTGCTCGTCGGCGCCCCATGCGCAGAATGAGACAGTGCCTCCTGCTGTGAATTCGGGTGTGACGAGCCAGTTTTCGGGGTTGAGGCTGTTGCCTCCTTTGCAGCTGGCTGAAGCTACGCAACGTGTACCGTCAAGGCCGACGGAGGGAAGCAGTTCCCAGCCCTTCCCGTCACCATCACTATCATATCGTCTCCAACCAGAGGGGAAGGATGCCTTGTTGAAGTCCTCAGTCGTGCTGTTTATGGTTCTGCTTCTCAAGTTCCATTGTGTAGCGCCGCCTGCATAGAGCCAGTAGATATTTGCTGTCTCGGAGGTGATGTCGGTGGCGGAAAGCTCGGTCGGCGTCTGGTCGATGACAGTCAGGGTTGCAAGGTTTACCCAGCCAATGTAGCTGCCTGAACTGTTGGGGAATACGACTCCGAGGGAGTATTCGCCTGCCTCGGTCGGGGTGAAGCGGAGGACGCAGTTCCGTCTCTCCCGGGCAGGAATGACGAAAGTCTTGCCCACATCGAGGTCGTCATTAACATACAGGTAGAGGTCGCCCTCGTAGGAAACGTCGCCATCGACGTACATGTCGAGGGTGACATCTATGCTCTCGCCAAGAGCGATAGTGCCGTGCGAGGGAGATAAGTCGTAGAGCCATAGGTTATCCGGGTCGAATTCAGGCAATTCGAGCACGGTGCCTGTGCCGCCTGCTTTCTGGATGCCGATGACGGCATCCTGCCCATAGTGGTAGCCGTCGGTGGAACTGCTGCCGCCAATGCCCTGCTGGTCGGGGTCGAGGGCTGAGAGGGTAAAGAAGCCGTCGCTCAAGCTTCCCCAACCCCAGTTGATGTGGAAGAAGTCGGTACCGCTTTCGCTGTCGAACTCGTAGCCGTCGCATACGAACTCATGTCCGCCGCCTGCCGACTGGCCCCCATAGACAACGGGACGGGCGTTGGCAAGCTCGTGGTAAATCATGTCCGTCCAGTTGGCGTATGTGTACGCACTGCGTATTACGGTCTTTGCGGTGCTGCTATAGTCGAAATAAGTCTTGAGCGCCGTTTCCACATAAAAGGTATTGGAAGAGGAAGACGGTCCGTAGTTCATATTCAGAGACCATCCGCAGTACTGCATCAGCGTGGCTACGGCATTTGCCTCCGCTTCGGTGTAGCCGCCGGAGTAGTCGTCCTTCATGTTTACCCAGTCGAAGGTAGTGGCAGGGAGTTCAGGCAAGTTATGGTTACATCGCGGGGATGTGTATCCCGGAATGGGTTGCGTTGCGCCGGTCGGCCATTCGTAGTACTTCATCACCTGCGCCATGGCTGTTGCCACGCAGCCTGTGGCGCATTTGAGTGTGCCTTGTTGTGGGTCCTCGTATTCAGGGCACAGGTTGTTATACGGTTCGCCCTGGTTCCAGGTCGTGCTGAGTAGCGGAGCGATGTAGTCGGTGCTGTGTGAGCCAACCTTGCTGCGTGCCTTCTTCGGACTGCTTGCTGTGCTGCCGTGCTGCTGCAGCCAAGCTATCTCGTCGGCATATCCCTGGAGCCAAGCCCTCATGTTGTCGGGCATGCGGTCAGGGTCGAAGCTGCCGGTATCGCTGAAGCCGAGGACGGGAGTGGTGCGGTCGTCACTCGAGATGATGACGTAGCCGTCGTTGGCGTTTACGTTGAACACATACAGCCCGCTCACTTTGCTTTGCAGGGTGAGTTGCGGCATGACGCCCGGAGCGCGGCGCAGGCCGTTGGGACTTGTAGTGCGTTGGGTCAGGAAGTTCATCGCCTCCTCGCGTGCTTGCTCTGCTGTCACGTCTTCAGCCCACAGGCCGGAGGTGGCGAACAGGACAAGGAACAACGTCATGGCTGCCCTTGCCAGAATGTTTCTTGTAGAGAGTTGCATAATGATAAAAAGTGATATAAGTTATTAAGTTATGTGTATGTTCGCTTGCAACCAGAATATATAATGCGGTGCAAAGTTAGCATTATTTGATAAAATCCCATATGAAAAGGTCATTTTTTATTAAGTAATGTGACGTTTATGATACTTTTTGCATCCGTTCGGTGGGTTAGGGAATGCTATTTTTCCGCTGCTTGTGCGGGCGAGATACCTGTGGCTCTGACCGCAGGCGAGACGCCTGCGTACCAGTCTGCCTTGCAGCAAAGTAGTTCTGCCGCGTTTCCCCTCCCCTTGTAAGTGAGGGGGATGATTGGTACGCAGGCGTCCCGCCTGCGGCCAAAGCTTTCGTTGGATTATCTAAAGTCCCGAAGGGACGATAGACCATGTGGCCCTAACCGCAGGCGAGACGCCTGCGTACCAGTCTGCCTTGCCGCAAAGTAGTTCTGCCGCGTTTCCCCTCCCCTTGTAAGTGAGGGGGATGATTGGTACGCAGGCGTTCCGCCTGCGGCCAAAGCTTTCGTTGGATTATCTAAAGTCCCGAAGGGACGATAGACCATGTGGCCCTAACCGCAGGCGAGACGCCTGTGTCTTTGATCGCAGGCGAGACGCCTGCGTACCAATCTGCCTTGCCGCAAAGTAGTTCTGCCGCGGTTCCCCTCCCTTTCAAGGGGAGGGGTTAGGGGTGGGGTCTGCTACGCTTTATTTGTCAAAATAATTCGCAATCCGTCGCTCTCTAGCGGCTTCTTTTGCCTTCTGTGGCACTTTTCTACCCCGAAGACAAGAAATGAGCTTAAATCGAATGGGCGTTGACAATCAATGATTTACAAAGGAGTATTTCAAGACGCGACATAAAGAAAGTATCGATACAGTATGTTGTCTCGATAAACGAAGCATAGTTTGCGGCCAAAAACGACGTTGAACATCGGTGGACGAAGCACGGAGTTTTGACCGATGCTCCGTGGAGTATAGGCCGACACAACGTGGAGCATCGACCGACGTCCCACGGCACACCCTCCCGAAGAGTTGCAAGAGGCGCAAAATGGAGTAAATATTTTTCGCGCTTTCGTTGCAGGATTGACCCCACCCCTAACCCCTCCCCATGGGGAGGGGAACCGCGGCAGAATTACTTTGCTACAAGGCAGATTGGTACGCAGACGTCTCGTCTGCGGTCAGGACCATAGGCTTGTTTGCTTTCGTTGAATTACAGACCCCACCCCTAACCCCTCCCCTTGGAGGGGAGGGGAACCGCGGCAGAATTACTTTTCTGCAAGGCAGATTGGTACGCAGACGTCTCGCCTGCGGTCAGAGACACAGGCTTGTTTGCTTTCGTTGAATTACAGACCCCACCCCTAACCCCTCCCCTTGGAGGGGAGGGGAACTGCGGCAGAATTACTTTGCTAAGACAGATTGGTACGCAGACGTCTCGTCTGCGGTCAGGGCCATAGGCTTAACGCCTGCGAATATAGGCGTGAAGGGTCATAAGCGCCCTCTCCTCTCCCTTTTAAAAGGAAGAGACCCCACCCCTAACCCCTCCCCTTGGAGGGGAGGGGAACTGCGGCCAAAGCCTTTTCCCCCAGACCTTTGTGTCTTTTCTAGCGGGAGGATTACTTTGTGCCTTTGTGTCTTTGTGTTTGATTATATTGCAGTCCGCTTAATAAGCGCCGAAGGCGCGAGAGACCCCAGACGGGGGTGTAAACCCCCGGGCCAAGTGCATCAACAAGCCAAGCCCTGAAGGGTAGGGTGTTCAAAATTGAATTTTAATACGCGAAAGTTTTATAAAGATATATCTTTGTTAATCAGTATGATACACGATAAAAATAGTCTCGTTGTACATCAACACGAACATTCCCGAGGTTGTTGTTGCTTATCAATGAGTTAGATCTAAAAAATGGTCTCGGGTAAAATGCCGATTTTGAACACCCTACCTGAAGGGGCGACAGAATATCTAACATAGTTTGATAACAAATTGTTTAGGTCTCTGTCGCCCCCTCGGGGCTTCTTTACACTGACATATTCCTTTCCGGGGGTTTACACCCCCGTCTGTGTTCTTTCGCACCTCCGGTGCTTTTCTCTGGACAGCAGTAGTTTGCTTTCGTTGAATTACAGACCCCACCCCTAACTAACCCCACCCCTAACTAACCCCTCCCCTCGCAAGGGGAGGGGAACCGCGGCTTTATTGCTTCCTGAACTCCATGGGTGTGCTCCCCTGGTAGAGCCGGAACATCTTGTTGAAGTGCGATGCGGAGTCGAAGCCCAGCCGGAAGGCTATCTCTTTGCAGGAGAGGGCAGTGTCGAGGAGGTAGTCTTTGGCACGTTCCATCTTGAGGCGGAAGAAGTACTGAGCAGGTGCAAGGCCTGTGTAGTCCTTGAAGGCTCTGCGGAACTTGGAGTAGCCCATGCCCGCCTGGGCTGCCACTTCCTCCATGCGCAGCTCGCTGTTCAGGTTCTGCCGCATGAGTTTGATGGCGAAGTTGATGTTCTCGGTGTCGGGATTGTTGATGTAGGGCAGTTGCTGGCAACGTGCGTAGGCACTTGTGACGATGAGGGCGATGTAGCCCGTCAGCTGTTGCTGGTAGGCCGGCATCTGGTCTTCTGCCACCTCGTAGGCCTTGGCGTATGCCTTGTAGAGCGTGTCGGACAGGCCGACGTGGTGGATGGGTTGCGTCTCGTCGGGGAAGAACTTCCTGACGAGTTCCTCGGCAAAAGAGCCTGTGAACCCTATCCAAGCCTCCGACCATCCCGTCTTTGGGTCGGGCGCATAGTTGTGCCATTCGTGCGGATAGAGTATGACGGCGTCTCCTGCCCGCAGCTGTGTTCGCTCGTGGTGGGCGGAGACGAACCATCCGCCGCCTCGTGTGATGTAGAGAATCTGGAACTCTCGGAGCGTGCGCCCCTTGTCGGTGAAGAAGAGATAGTCTTCGGGATGGTCGCCAACGGGGTAGGGGCTGCCCGGAGCAACGTCCTGCATGCCGACAGTCCGCGTGATGAGTCCCCACTTGCGGTCTGCCTTTTGGGTGAGAAGGTACCTGATTGTAGCCATGAGAGGAAAGTTGAAAATGGAAAGTTGAAAGTTGAAAGCCTCTTACGAGTCCTTTCTTAAGAGACGGGGCGGTAAAAGGAAAATGGTTAAATGGGAGACCCCCTCTAACTCCCCCTCTATGGGGAGAACTATTAAATGGTAAATGGTTAAATGGTTAAATGCTAAATGAAAATGTTTGCTCTGCAAAGTTACGGAATTTTACGCAATGTGTCAAAAAGTTACATCAAAAAGTCAGTTAATTATTATTCTGAATACATAAAACCGCTTACTTTGCACCCAAATTGTCATATCAAACCGCATCAAAACATGAAAAAGTATCTACTTCCTGTCGTGACGTTGCTGCTGGCAGTTCCTGCCTTCGCACTCGACGTCGTCAACCTTCGTACAGAAGATTATCGCAATCCCATCGGCATCGACCGCAGTACCATTCACTTCTCCTGGCAGCTCGAGAGCGAGCAGCGAGGCGTAGTGCAGACAAGCTACAGCTTGCAGATAGCCACCGATGCCGCTTTCGGCAATGTGGTGTGGGAGTCGGCTGGCGTCAACTCCGACGAAAGCGTGTTCGTGGAGGCCAAGGGCTTCGTGCCTGCTGCCGAGACACGCTACTACTGGCGCGTCACCGTAGCGGACAACAAGGGCGAGACCGCAACGAGCACCGAAAAGGCTTACTTCGAGACAGGCCTGATGAGGGCTGATGCTTGGAGCAGCACGCAATGGATTAAGGCCTCCACCAGCCCTTCTGAAGGAGGGGAGAACGAAGCGCCTGCGGACTACGAAGTGGAAGTGAAGTTCACGGTGAAGCAACTCGCTGCCGGCCTCATCTTCGCTGCTTCCGACCATAGCAACTACTATATGTGGCAGGTCAACACCAACGGCAGCCTCCGTTTCCGTCCGCATCGCTGGAGCGGCGGCAACCCGGCTCTCCTCTCCGAAGCGGCCATTACGGGCGTCAGCGTCAAGAACGGCGAGCAGCACACCCTCAAGGTGAGCGTCACCGGCAGCAACGTCGCGCGTACATATATAGATAATATACTCATCGATACCCGCACGGGCGACTTCGCTTACGGCGACTTCGGCTTCCGCGAGGACTACGACAACGGCAACCAGCCCGAGCAGGCTTTGTTCGACGACTTCAAGGTGACAGCCGCCGGAAAGACGCTCCTCGAGGAGAACTTCGACGGCTCGTCATGCATGTTCCAGAGCGGCACGCTCCAGAGCGGACAGTTCTACGTGAGCGGCCCCGCCACATACGCTTGGCAGCAAAAGGCAGCCAAGCCCGTCCGCTTCGATGTGGATTTCGACTTCACCCTCGTCAACGACAACGCCAGCATCTGCTTCAGCGCCACCTCCGGCAGCACCTACATGATGTGGGCCATCAACACCCTCGACGTCAGCCAGCCAGTAGTGCGCCGCCACGTCTATCTGAACGGCAACCTCACCTACAACGATACGCCCATCACCGCCTTCTCGAAGGCCGACATCATCGGCAAGCAGCATCACATCACCCTCGAGTGTGAGACGCCTTACGTCCGTACCTATATAGATGATGTCCTTGTCGATACCTATCAGGACACACAGGGCGTGCTGGCCATCGGCGACCTCGGCATGCGCGTCAGCGCGACCGGCAACGAGCGTGAAAGAGCGTACTTCGACAACATCACGCAGACCGTTTATGACGAAGACGGCAACCCCACCGTCACCTTCAGCGAGGACTTCGAGGGTGCAGGCAATGCCTTCAACGCCACCGACATACGCGACTTCGGCGGCAGCCGCCAATGCTACATGGAAGCAGCCGTGGGCGGAGCAAAGCGACTCATGCAGCAGGATGGCAGCATCGCAGCAGGCATGCCGATGTTCCGCAAGACCTTCGAACTCGGAGGAGCCATCCGTCGTGCCCGCCTCTATGCAACGGGACTCGGTGTCTATAACGTCTTCATCAACGGCGAACGCGTAGGTCAGACCGACGACGACGGCAACACCCTCTACGACGAACTCAAGCCCGGAGCAACGGAAATGAAGAAGACCGTCTTCTACACCACGCACGACGTGACGGCCCTCTTGCAGCAAGGAATGAACGCCATTGGTGCCGAAGTGTCAACAGGCTGGTGGAACGGCGGCATCGTGCACGGCATGTACGGCAACAAGCCCAACGCCTTCCGCGCTCTGCTCAAGGTGGAAATGGAAGACGGAACAGTCGTCACCATCCCCACCGACCTCTCTTGGCGCAGCAACACCAACGGTCCGTTGCGCAAAGGCGACATCTATAACGGCGAGACCTACGATGCCCGACTCGAAGCAGGACAGTTTACGCCCGACTTCGACGACAGCGATTGGTTCGGTGTAGCCGTGTCGAACGACTTCAAAGGCGAGATTCGTGCCTTCGAAGGACCCGCCATCATGGCCGTCGAAGGCCTGCGTCGTTACCCCAAGACCATACAGATATATGAGGGCACGAAAGCCAACGGCAAGACCTTCGGCGAGATAGATGTGCTTTCGGAACTGAAGGAGCAGAACAACTTCACACTCAAAGCCGGCCAGACCGCCGTTATCGACTTGGGTCAGAACGCATCCGGCTGGGTCAGCTTCACCGCGAAGGGTGAGCCTGGAACAAAGCTTCGTTTCCGTTTCGGCGAGATGCCTAACACGACGGGCGACCGTGGCCGTGGCGACGACGGCCCTGCAGGTTCCATCTACACCGAGAACCTCCGCTCTGCCGAAGCCACGCTCTACTACACCCTCAAGGGCGCAGCAGAGGGCGAAAGCTTCCATCCCACGACAACCTACTTCGGCTTCCGCTATATCGAAGTGACCACTTCGGCCGACGTCGAACTGACCAACGTCATCGGCGAGACCGTGACGAGCGCCGTCGAGGAGAAGTCGTCGTTCTGCACCAGCCACGCCGACGTCAACCAACTCTACAGCAACGTCATGTGGGGACAGCGCTCCAACTTCGTCAGCGTGCCTACCGACTGTCCTCAACGCGACGAGCGCATGGGCTGGACAGCCGACACACAAGTCTATTCCCTCACAGGCCTCTACAACGGCGACACCCGCAACTTCTATAAGAAATGGATGCGCGACATGCGCGACGCCCAGCGTTCCGACGGTGCCTATCCCGTCATAGCTCCCTATCATTGGGGCGTGGAATACGCTTCGACGGGATGGAGCGAAGCAGGCATCATCGTTCCCTGGAACGTCTATATGATGACGGGCGACAAGGACATCCTGCGCGACAACTTCGAAGCCAACGAGCGCTACATGCAGTTCCTCACCACCAAAGCAGGTGGCGGCTACCAGTACAACGGCTCCGACCCCATTCATGGCGACTGGGTGGCCTACGTCTCGACCGACGGACGCTACATCAGCGTCAGCTACTACGCCTATGTGGCCGACCTCATGGCACGTACTTGCCGCGCCCTCTCCGAGCAGGAAGGCGACACCTACAGCCAGAAGGCAGAGCAGTACGAACAGCTCTTCCAGAACATCAAAGCCGAGTGGCAGACGCGCTTCCTCAGCAAGTCGAAAGTGCCTACCCAAGCCACTCAATGCGGCTACCTCATGGCGCTCCGCTACAACCTCCTGCCCGACGAGCAGTCCGTCAGCCGCACCTGCACCTACCTGCACCGTGCCATACAGAACAACGCCTTCAAGCTCAACACCGGCTTCCTCGGCACAGCCATCCTCAACCAGACGCTCACCGAAAACGGACTCATCGACGATGCCTACACGCTTCTGCTGCAACGCAACGACCCCTCATGGCTCTATAGCATCGACCAAGGCGCGACGACCATCTGGGAACGCTGGAACTCTTATACCGTTGCCAGCGGCTACGGACCCGTCAGCATGAACTCCTTCAATCACTATGCCTACGGAGTGGTGGCCGAATGGATGTTCCATCACATGGCAGGCATCGCGCCCGACGAACAGCAGCCCGGCTTCAAGCACATCCTGCTGCAACCCTATCCCGACACACGCTCCGTGCTCCGATTTGGGTCAGCACGCATCACATCCGTCGATGCCGACTTCGCCTCGGACTACGGCAGCATCAAGGCCGATTGGCAATGCGACGGCTCGAAGGAGATGACCTACAGCGTCACCATTCCTGCCAACACCTCGGCCACCTTGCGCCTGCCCATCGCCGACGGACTCTACGTCTATGAGAGCGGCCAAGAGGCAGAGCTGGCAGAAGGCGTCACCTACATGGGGACGGCCGACGGCTACGCTATCTACGAGGTCGGCTCCGGCTCCTACCTCTTCTCCGTCAGCAGCGAAATCCCCGACGGCCTTAAAGGCCTTAGAGACCTTAAAGACTCTAAGGACCTCAGGGACCCTAAGGACACCGTTTACAGCATTGATGGGAAGATTCTGCCCACCGACTCTGTTCATGGCATCGTGATAACGGGCGGCAAAAAGATTGCTGTGAAATGAGACACGGATGCCCGCTGCCTACAACCTCGCCGGCTAAAAGGTCAATGAAAAGAACTGGCTTTAAGCGCATTGCGGCTCTCTTGTGCTGCCTCTGTTGCATAAGCTGCCAGACATGGAGCGAAGAGACTCCTTTGCTCGAGACAAAGGAGTTCTCCAAGCCTTCCATGCCTTGGCGACCTATCCCCCTCTGGTTCTGGAACAACACGCAAGTGTCGGCTTCTGCTCTCGTCGGACAGCTCGACAAGATGGCAGGCGTGGACGGCTACGGCGGCTGCGCCATTCTTCCCTTTGGCGGAGGCTTCCGTCCCGACTATCTCTCCGCAGACTACTTCACCCTCTACGGCCGTGCGGTCAACAAGGCCCGCTCGCTTGGGGCACACATGTCCATTTACGATGAGTACGGTTTCCCCAGCGGAAGCATGGGAGCCATCAACGGTTCGGGCGTGACCACCTTTATGAACAACCACCCCGAACACACTATCAAGCGCCTCGACAAGACGGAGTACAGGGTGGGCAGCGGTGCTACCTTCGACCGCGAGCTGTCCCTGCAAGGCAAACTCATGTCGGTTGTGGCCTGGAACACGAGTACGAAGGAGATAGTTCCCCTACGCGACTTCTACGACGAAACGACGGGACGCCTGACGTGGACTGCTCCTGCTAAGGCTGGTTGGCGCATCCTGGTGTGCCAATGCGTCAAGGATGGCGACCCGAATGTCGATTACTTGTCATCGGAGGCCGTCAAGCTGTTTGTCCAGGACACACACGAGGCGTACTACAGTCACTTTGCCGACGACTTCGGACAGACCATCGTCTCTACGTTCTTCGACGAGCCTACGATGTACAGGGCACAGGGCCGCATGTGGACAGGCGACTTCAACGAGCAGTTCGAGGCGCGTTACGGCTTCTCGCCCGAAGCACTCTATCCCGCCCTTTGGTACGACATAGGCAGCCCGACGGCATGGGCCAGAAACCTCCTCTTCGGCCTTCACTCCACGCTCTACAGCGAGGGCTTCATGAAGACCATCAGCGACTGGGCGACCGAGCACGGCATCCTCGCCACCGGCCATCAGGACCAGGAGGAGATTGTGAACCCCACCGGTGTGGCTGGCGACCTGATGCTTGTCGGCAAGCACCTCTCGATGCCCGGCATCGACAAGATAGGCGGCGGACGTCCGACCGAAGACTTCTACAAAGTCGTCTCCTCGTCGGCCAACAACTGGGACAAGGCTTACGTCATGTCCGAGACGTATGGCGCGATGGGCAACATCTCGGTGGAGACGCTCTACCAGGTAGCCATCGAGCAATACACCAAAGGCATCAACCACCTCATCCCTCATGCCGTCTGGTACAACGATGCCGACGTCACCTTCCTGCCCGAACTCTCTTGGCGCAACCCCCTCTACAATGCGGAGTTGCCTCGCTTCAATGCCTTCCTCTCCCGCCTGAACTATGTCCTGGCCCGCGAGGGAAGGCATGTGGCCGATGTGGCTGTGCTCTATCCCATTCAGACACAGTATGCTGGCCACGTGTTCGACGGGCCGAAGGGCTACTACGAAGGCGGTGTTGACGTGCCGGGCACGGACTATCCGCAGATATCGCACTACCTGACCGACGACCTCGGCATCGACTTCACCTATCTCCATCCCGAGGTGCTCGACGACCGCTGCACCGCAGCCGACGGCTTGCTCAACATGAACAACGCGATGAACCACGAGCACTTCTCCGTTATAGTGCTTCCCGGTGTTAAAGTCATCTCGCTGAGCAACTTGAAGAAGATAGCGGCAGCCTGGGAACAGGGCGTGAAGGTCGTCTTCACCACGCAGTACCCTCAGCAGGCAGCCGATGGCGAAGCTGGCGACGAGGAAGTGAAGAGCATCGTCGGCCGCATGCTTGCTTCCGAAGAGAACAAGGCTTATTTCCTCTCCGTTCCCTCTGCCGAGACCTTGGGCGAGGTGATGGCCGAGTGTCTGCCCCAAAGGGATGTCACCTTCTCGGGCGGCACACATCCCTTCAACTATATACATAAGGTAATAGACGGGCACGACGTCTGGTACTTCGGCAACATCGATGCCACGTCCGCCACAAATACAATACGGCTTAAGACATCTGCCACTAAACTCTCGTTGCTCGACCCTCATACAGGGCAGGTAACGAATCTCCCCCTAAAGGGGGATGGGGGGTCCTCTTTCTCCCTTACGTTGCGTCCCAGCCAATCAATGTTCCTTGTCGACGATGCCTTGTTGCTGAATAACGGTTCGGTTGTCGATCCTTCCGAGGAGAAGCTGAGCTACGTCATTGAGACAGAGGCAGAAGTGGAACAACTTTCGGCTGGCCTCTGCTTCTCCATCACCGATGCGGGCAGCTACTACATGTGGCAGTTCAACGCCTCCGACCCTCAGCATCCTCGCCTGCGCCCCCATCGCTGGCTCGGCGGTAGCGTCTCGCTGCTCGGAGAGATTGATTTGCCGGCGACGGCAGCCATACGGACTGGCCGTCCCTTCAGGATAAGGGTCGAGATAGAGGATGAGGCTTACGCCAAGACCTACATCGACGACGTGCTCGTCGATGAGCGCAGCGGTAACTTCGCCTTTGGCAAGATAGGCTTCCGTCAAGCCCACGACGATGCCTACGGCAAGACGGAGATAGCTTGGTTCGACGACGTGACCATCCGCGTGAAGAGCGGCAGCGGACAGGGCGACGTGGTCTTCTCGGCCGACTTCTCCGCTTCCAATCCCTTCTCGGCAGGCAGCATCGTGTCGGGCCGCCTGCGAGTGGCCGGACAGATGTCGAACGACATCCTCGCCTGGCTTCAGGAGAAGCCCGACGGCATCGGGAAAGTTGAAAGTGGAAAATTGAAAGTTGAAAGCGAAGAGGCTGCCTTTAATCTCAGCGGCCAGCAAATCGTAAATCGCAGATTCCCGCAGGGCATCATCGTTTCCGGCGGGAAGAAGTACCTGACAAGAAAGTGAACGGCCTCCTTCGGGAAGTCCTATACATATAATATATATATAATGTATATAGACACACAGAACACCTAAAGACAAACAGCCCAACGGGGCCGTCGCTCACGCTCCACGGAGCATCGCCTCACGCTCCACGGAGAAAAGGCTTACGCTCCACGGAGCATCGGGCCACGCTCCACGGAGTGTGAAATGCCCCCCCTGAGGACGAACTGAAACTAGACATATATTATAACCCAAAAGACACAATAAAATGATAAGAAAGAATCTGTTTGTCATGCTGTTGGCCCTCATCCTTTGCAGCATGGAGGCGTGGAGTTACCGGATTACCGACAAGAGTGGCACGAACTCTATCCAGCACTCCAGCGACATCCTCGTCAAGGAGCAGAACACGTCCGACGTCAACCTTTGGGACAACCAGAGTTGAAAAGGTGAAGAGTTAAAGAGTTGAAGAGATAAAAAAGTAAGCTAATTCCTAATCTATTTTATATAACAAAAGTATTAATCCTTAACAATCAAACAAAATGAAAAGAATGAGAATTGCAGCAATGCTGTTGGCCTTTATGGTTTGCGGCATTCAGGCGTGGAGTTACAGGATTACTGATAAGGAGTTACAGGATTACTGATAACTACACCATCGAGAGTAAGTTTAAGATCAATGCAGTAGGGGCTGGCATCGCTTTCCGTGCATACGAAGGCTTTGGCGGCAGCATCTGCATGTGGCAGTTCAATGTGGGCCTCGACGGTTCGAAGTCGCTGTTCCGTCCTCACGACTGGAAGGTGGGTGGCATCCTGCTTGCCGAGATTAACACAGCCGACAAGGGTGTGACGCTGAACACCACCAACTGGTTCGTTACGAGGATTGTCATCAGTAACGATGGCCAGCATGCCGACACCTATCTGCGCCGCGACGACCAGACAGAGTTCACGCTCATCGACTCTCGCGACGGCAACTTCCGCTTCGGTATGGTCGGCACACGTCAGGACCACGACGGCGACATCAACGAGTCCGCCACCTACGACTACTTCAAGGTGACTGCCAACGAGACGGGCGACGTGCTCTACTACGAGGACTTCGAGGCCACGAATGGCAACTGGAACAACGACCCCATTTGGGCCAGCGGCACCATCACTACCGAAGGCCGCAACCTTAGCGAAGTGAAGTACTACCCCAACAATATGTTCAAGGATGCTGTCGATATGCACTACACCGTTGAGGCAGACGTGCAAATCGAGAGCGGCTACGTCTCTTTCGTCTTCGGCATGAACGAGAGCGGCAGCAACTACATGTGGCAGATTTCGCCTAACTACAGGAACAACACGGGCGTCTGCAACTACTATCACCTTGATAATGGCAACGAGTCATGGAAGGCTCATGCAGCCGGTCCCGACTATCCCGACTTCGAAGAGGCCGACTTCTGGGAGAAGCGTCACGTGATGATTGAGGTGGTAGGCAACGTGGTCAACACCTATATCGACGGCCAGCTGGAGGACTCCTTCGTGCAGTGCGACATGACCGACCTCGCTTTGCTGAACACAGGCAAAGTAGGCATCCGCGTCGATGGCGGCAATGGCGTAAAGCACGAGGTGTATGTTGACAACGTAAAGCTGACGGAGTACGACAAGGACAACAACGCTACGGTCAAGATGGAGGAGAACTTCAACGGCGGCGTGGCTCGCTACTTCGAGATTAGCGGCAAGAACGCTACTTATGCTAAGGTTGAGGAGCTGGACGGCGACTACGCTCTCCACATCACCTGCGATGGCACGGCGGACAAGAGCGCCAAGGTGCGTCTCATCCAACTTGATGCTGCTGTCTGCCCGCACAACTTCGTGAACGGCATCTGCTCTATTTGCGACGAATACGAAGAGCCAGGCTACGATGCAGTTCTCTCTGCCTACACCATCGGCAACCTCGGCCAGCTCATTCGCTTCGCCCAGATTGTCAACGGAGGCGAACAGGGTGCCAAAGGCTCTCTTACCGCTGACATCGACATGGAGTACAACGAGCAGTTCCAGCCCATCGGCTTGAACAACGACGGCTCTTGGCAGCGTCCCTTCATGGGAACCTTCTACGGCAACAACCACGTCATCAGCAACCTCTTCGTCAAGACGGAGTGCGAGGGCGGCCTCTTCTCCCGTCTGCGTGGCGGCAAGATCTACAACCTTGGCCTTGTGAACGCATACGTCGAGAGCACAGCCAACCTGCGTTGCGGCGCTATGGCTGGCGAGCACCACGACAATGCCATCATGGAGAACTGCTATGCTCGTGGCGACATCCCACGCTGCCTCAGCTGTCTTGCTCCTATCCTATGGGTGGCGACCAGACAAACAGCTTCGAAGGCGTAACGGCTGCTCAGGCTGCTACGGGCGAGATTGCCTACAAGCTGGGCGGTGCCTTCTTCCAGACCATCGGCGAGGATGCCTATCCCGAGCTTGACAGCACGCACGGCACCGTCTTTGCCATGACCGAAGCCGGCTATGCATCTCTCTATAACGACGCGACAGCAGGAACGCTCTCCGACAACGTCACCGTCTATACAGGCAAGAAGAACGGCGAGTATCTGACGCTCACAGAGCAGTCCAACACCATTCCCGCTCAGACGGCTGTCGTGCTGAAGGGTGCTGAGGGCTACTACAGCTTTACTCCTTCCTCTGCCGCTGCTGCCATCACCGGCGTGAACGACCTGCTCGGTACGGCTGCTCCGCTCACCGCAACAGGCAGCGAGTACGTGCTGGCTAACGAAGGTGGCGTGGCAGGCTTCTATCCTGCTTCCGCCGGTTCTGTCATCCCCGCAGGCAAGGCCTACCTGACTGATGCTTCGGGTGTCAAGGGCTTCACCTTCAATGAAGAAGGCGCTACCGCCATTGAAGAGACCCTCTCTAAATCTCCCTTAAAGGGCGAGAACATTTACAACCTTGCCGGTCAGCGCATCAGTAAGATGCAAAAGGGCATCAACATAGTGAATGGTAAGAAGACTCTCTTCTAAATGCTTCATTCTTATCTCCTAATTCTTAATTTAATAAGGCAATGACGTACATCAAGCCATCTATTGAAATCAGCGAGGCTCAGGCAGCACAGATGCTGGCTGAAAGCCTGAAGCTCAGCAACACCCCTGTTGACGGCTCTAAGGCACTCGCCAAGGAGGATGACTCCTGGGACATTTGGAGCGAAGAGTAAACCCTCGGTCTTTCGTCTCTTCGAGACTTTAGAGTCAGTCCCCTTTGACTGCTTCTCGTCGGAGATGCCGATGGATAAAAGCTTTTTATTCTACGGAGCACATGGAGCATAAGGAGAAGACCCCACCCATCCTCCCCGTAGGGGGAGGTGAAAGCATCTTGTTCCGCCGGATTACAAGTCCGCTCGAACTGCCGCTGATGGAAGCCTTCTCCATAGGCTCCTTGGCTCCGTAGAATTTTTTATCTATGGAGTAAATAGAGCACAAGGAAGCCTTCTCCATAGACTCCTTGCTCCGTAGAGCTTTTTATTCTACGGAGCACATGGAGTACAAGGAAGCCTTCTCCATAGGCCCCTTGGCTCCGTAGAATTTTTATCTATGGAGTAAATGGAGTACAAGGAAGCCTTCTCCATAGGCTCCTTGGCGTCGCAGAGTTCCTTCAATGCTTGTGTTTCCTATACGGCTAAATGGCGAATCTCTCCTTGGCGACCTAACGGGTCATGTTCATGCTCCGTGGAGTGTAGCCCGATGCTCCGTGGAGCGTGAGCCTTTCCTCCGTGGAGCGTAAGCCGATGCTCCATGGAGCGTAAAACTCCCCCCTTTTTGGGGGATACAAGAATCAGCCTCTCCCCAACCCTCTCCCGTGGGAGAGGGAGTTTTCGCGGCAGTCCTCCCCTCTCCCACGGGAGAGGGGTCGGGGGTGAGGCTGGCCTCTTCATGTCTTGCTCTCCGGCAGGTCGTCCAGCATTTTGAGCAACGAGAAGGGCGTTGTGTAGGTGGTGCGGATGCGCCAAGCCTCCGGGTAGAGGTTGTTGATGCGACTGCCAACGCTTTTGCCCGGACCGAGAGGAAGGCCACGATAGCAGAGCGTGACGGGTCCGCGAGGGGCTTCGATGCGCAACGCTTCGCGCCGCAGGTATTGCAGGGCCTGCTTGTAGGTGAGGTCGATGCAGACAGAATCAGACCCCTCTCCATCTCCCCCGAGGGGGAGAGCTTGACCCCCTCTAAATCTCCCCGAGGGGAGACTTGTTGCCGCGAAAGACTCTTCCCCTCGGGGGAGATGGAGAGGGGTCTTGCCTCCCCTCGGGGAGGTTTGGAGGGGGTCGGTGGGGCTGGCTTCTATCGCAGCCACGTAGAACCCTTCGCCGCGGTCGCGACCCGGGAGGAAGTGGCGTTCCGAGAGGAGCGTGCCGCCCAGCTCGTCGCATATCCAGCGGGCGTTGTCCTCGTCCTCGTAGCGGTTGAAGGTGCAGGTGCTGTAGATGAGCAGTCCGCCGGGTTTGAGTACGTGCCAAATGTCGGCGAGAATGTCGCGTTGCCGCTGTTGGCACATCCTGACGTTCTCGAGGCTCCACTCGCGGATGGCATCCTCGTCCTTGCGGAACATCCCTTCGCCCGAGCACGGCACGTCTGTCAGGAGAATGTCAACGCTGCCCGTCAGTTCGCCGAACTCATGCGGATAGCGTTGCGTCACGATGACCTTGGGAGCTTCCATCGGCTGCCCCATCATCCACTTCTGCATGTTCTCCGAGAGGATTTGGTTGCGTTTGCGGTTCGGCTCGTTGCTGATGAGCAGCGACCCCTCCGGCAGCAGGCTCTGCAAGAGCGTGCTCTTTCCGCCCGGAGCGGCACAGAGGTCGAGGGCAAGCAAAGGGTTAGGGGCAAGGGGCAAGGAGCAAGGGGCAGGAGATTTGCTTAGTCTGTCGGTATCCTCTTGCTCCTTGCCCCTCGCCCCTTGCCCCTTCAAAACTTGGGCCACGTACATCGACGACGCCTCCTGCACGTAGTAGGCTCCGGCATGGAGGAGAGGGTCGAAGGTGAAAGCCGGGCGTTCCTTGAGGTAGAAAGCGTTGGGGCACCAGGGCACAGGCTCAAGGTCGGGACGATAGGCCAGCAGCTCTTCGGCCTTGATTTTGCGGGGGTTGAGGCGGACGGACACCTCCGGTTCGGTTGTCGTCAAAGCCAGGCAGAGCGCATCGGCTGTGGCTTCGTCGTAATGCTCGTGCATGAGACGCACAAAATCCTTAGGCAGTTCCGTTTGCATATCAGGCTGGGGTGTCGTTTTCTGCCACAAAGTTACGAATAATAGTTCAAAGTTCATAGTTTTATCCGACATTGTTTGGCGATGTCGGGAAAAAGTGCTAATTTTGGATGCGAAATGTTGAATTTAAACTATATTTACCATGAAAATGAACAGACGTTCCTTTATCACGAAGGGTGCGGCGGGTGCCGCCCTCTTCAGCATCATGCCCCGCGAGGTGTTGGGCAAGATGGGAGGCAAGAACAACTTCATTGCTCCCAGCGACCAGCTGACGCGTGGCCTGATTGGTGTGGGTGGCATCGGCCGCTCCAGCCATCACTTTGCGAGCGACCAGACCTGTCGCCTTGTGGCCCTCTGCGACGTTGACCAGAAGCACCTCGACTCGGCTGTCGCCGCTGCCAAAAAGAACTGGGGCGAAGACATCAAGACCTATCACGACTTCCGCGACTTGATTAATGACCCGAATGTCGATATTGTTCACATCGCCACACCGCCCCATTGGCACGGACTCATGTCGGTCATAGCAGCCAATGCCGGCAAGGACATCTTCTGCGAGAAGCCCATGACGCGCACCATCGGCGAGGGGCGTCGCGTGGAAGAGGCTGTGAAACGCAACGCCCGCGTGTTCCGTCTGAACACTTGGTTCCGCTTCAAGGACACCTTCTACGGGCTTGGCACAGAGGTCAAACCATTGAAGAAACTCGTCGATAGCGGGTTGCTCGGCTGGCCGCTCAAGGTAAGAATCTCCGGCGCAACAGGCTTCGCATGGAAATTCTTCTGGGTGGGCAAGGAGAACCTTGAGGTGCAGCCCGTTCCCAAAGAACTCGACTACGACCTCTGGCTCGGCCCGGCTCCCTACAAGCCCTACAACATCCACCGCACTCACCAGACCTTCCGCGGCTACTTCGACTACGATGGCGGCGGCTTGGCCGACATGGGACAGCACTACATCGACCCCGTGCAGTACCTGCTCGGCAAGGACGACGAGTTCCCCGTCAAGGTCGAAATCGACGCTCCCCAGCAGCATCCCGATGCAGTCGGCATTTGGAGGAACATCACCTACACTTATGCCGACGGCTGCCAGATAATCCTCGAGGGCGAAGGCTTCGAGAGTCAAGGCAAGGTGCCCTACATCGAAGGACCGAAAGGCAAAGTCTTCAAAGGCTTCGAGTGCACTATTCCCAACGTGCAACAAATCATTAATGAGCTGCCCGACCCTGAGGAGCGCAACACCGACTTCCTGGAGTGTGTCCGCACGCGCCGGCAGTTTGCCCTCAACGAAAGCAACGGCCACCACAGCGCCACCATTGTCAACATGGGCGTCTGCGCCTTGCGTCTGAACCGCACCCTCCATTTCGACCCGAAGACACAGACTTTCATCAACGACGATGAAGCCAATCGCCTCGTCAACCAACCCATGAGGGGCGAATGGGGGAAGCTCATCTGACATAATAATTAAAAATAAAAAAAGAAGAATTAAGAATCAATGCGACGATGGTCGCAGCTCTATTCAAATCTATTTAATTCTTAACTCTTAATTCTTAACTCTTAATTTATAGATAAACAATGAAACGTACATTATATATTTTCCTAGTGGCTCTGTTGCTTTGCCTGCCTTCCTTTGCGCAGGACGCACGCAACCGTTCCACCGAGACCATCGTTCAGGATGTGCTCGCACTCGTGCCTATACAGAAACAGGCCGACTTCAACAACGAGATGCAACCGCTTGTGCAGGCTGCTCCGAAGTCTATCACTTTGCTTGCCGCCATGCTGAAGCCTGCGGCACAGCGCGTTAATGCCAAGGTGGAATACGCCATTCATGGAGCCGTCGCCTTTGCCGGAACCAACGACGCTTGGGCAGAGAAAGTGCGCGAAGGACTCAAGCAAGCCATTGCCGCACAGAGCGATAAGGACGCCAAGCAGTTCCTTGAGAACGAGCTGCGCCTGCTTTCGAAGGAAGAAGACGTTACCTATACTGTCCAACAAGGTGCAGCTCCCTATGCCCAGGCTTACGACAAGCTCGTCAACTTCGACGACGGTTCCGGGAAGGAGCTGCTTAAGACTCTGAAGAGCAAGGACCACGCCCTGCGGATGCAAGCCCTGAAGTACTACACAGCCAACAATCTTGTGACAGACGATTTGGCTGCCAGCGTAGCAAAGAAGTACAAGTCGCTCAGCGACGAAGGCAAGTGCGACGTCCTCTACTGGCTGGGCGACAACAAGGTAGTAGGGCAGAAGGCTCTGCTCGTTGCTGCTGCCCAGAAGGGCGACAAGCCTGCAAAGGCAGCCATCGAAGCCTTGGGCAAGATAGGTGGCGAGGACGTAGAGAAGGTGCTCGTCGGACAGCTTGGCGGCGCCAACGATGCCGAGGCCTTCCGTGCCCTCTGTTCCTTCCCCGGCAAGTTGGACTTGCTCGATGCCTTGAAGTCGGCAGAGGGCGAGAAGAAGTTCTCTTTGCTCAAGCTTGCAGCAGCACGCAGGCAGACGGAAGCCGCCAATGACATCATGAAGCTGACTGCCGACCCGACCTACGGCGAAGCGGCTCTCAAGGCCCTGCCCGGCGTGGTGACTCCGGAGCAGACGAATGCCATCATCGGCGCTATGGCCGTGCTCGACAAGGACGGAACGCATGCAGCCGAATGGCAGAAGGCATGTGCAGCATCCATGCAGACGCTGTCGGCCGAGGAGCAGTACAAGCGTATATCGCTCTTCACGAGCCAGCCTCAGATGCCTAAGCGCGAGCTTCTCTATCCCCTGCTTGCTTCGACAGGCACCGACGAGGCTGTGGCCGACCTCGAGAAGATAGGTGGAAAGGCAGCTCTTGCCGCACTGGGCACATCGGACAACTACAAGGCAGCCAAGCCGTTGCTTGCTGCTGCAAGGAATGGCAACGAGAGCGCCCTGATGAGCTACGTCCGTCTGGTCAGCAGCAAGGAGAAAGACCTGGACAGCCGCTCGGCAAGGCTCAGCGAGGCTTTCTCGCTGGCAAAGACCGTGGCGGACAAGAAGGAGATACTTTCCAAGCTTGCAGCCACGCCCACCCGCAACGCCTTCCTGCTGGCCGGTAAGCAGCTCGACGACAAGGACCTGGCATACGCCGCAGCCACTGCCTCCAAGGAGATTATCTCCAAGACGACAGAGGACATCGAGTACGACGTAGTGAAAGCTAACCTCGAGAAGTGCATCGGCATCTTCAAGGCCACGGGCGATGCCGACGACGGCTATGCTGTGGATGCCATCCGGCAGAAGCTTTCCGAGCTGCAGCCCGTTCCCGTCTATGTCCTTTCCGACGAGGAGAAGAAGCAAGGCTTCGAGCTTCTTTTCGACGGCACCAACCTCGACAACTTCGTGGGCAACAAGGTGGGCTACGTTCCCATCAACGGCTGCATCAACGTCACCGCCAACTACGGCAACGAGAGCAACCTCTACACGAAGAACGAGTACCGCGACTTCGTCTTCCGCTTCGAGTTCTGCTTCCTTCGTGGCGGCGTGAACAACGGTGTCGGCATCCGTACCCCGATGGGTGTCGATGCAGCCTACGACGGCATGTGCGAAGTGCAGATCCTCGACCACGACGACCCCATCTATGCCGGTCTTCGCGAGTATCAGGTGCATGGCTCCGTATATGGCATCATCCCGGCTAAGCGCATCAAGCACAAGCCCTTAGGCGAGTGGAGCGAAGAGGAAATACGCGTGAAGGGCAACCACATCACCGTTACCGTCAATGGCGAAGTCATCGTCGATGGCGACATCAAGGAGGCTTGCAAGGGACACAACATGGCTCCCGACGGCTCGGAGAACAATCCCTATACCGTTGACCACAAGAACCACCCCGGCATGTTCAACAAGACGGGTCACATCGGCTTCCTCGGCCACGGCGCCGGCCTGAAGCTTCGTGCCGTCCGCGTCCTCGACCTCAACAAGAAGAAGTAGAGCAGCGGTCTGTAATCGGCAGACGAGAGTTTGCCGAGACACAAGTAATATCATACAACAACGGATTGCACGGATTTAACGGATTTAAGGCGTGCTGATAATCAGCATTCAAGATAATCCGTTAAATCTGTGCAATCCGTTGTTCGTTTTGCTCAGGCTCAGGCGGTTGTTGATGGTTACGACACAGTCTCTCTCTTTATGTTGGGGCACTTATCCACGGGTGCTCGAAACACATCCGCAGAGGTGGGGTTTCACGCTCCGTGGAGCGTAGCCCGATGCTCCGTGGAGCGTGAGCCTTTCCTCCGTGGAGTGTAAGCCTTTCCTCCGTGGAGTGTAAGACGCCCCCCTTGGAGGGTGCTTCTTCTTTATTGTTGTCTGCTAAATAAGCGCCGAAGGTGCGAGAGACCACAGACGGGGGTGTAAACCCCCGGTAAGGAACATGTCGTAGATGAGAAGCCCCGAAGGGGCGACAGATATAGAAGCAAGTTGTAAGTAACCATGTTATATCTTCTGTCGCCCCCTCGGGGCTTCTTTGGTTGTTGCACTACTACTACCGGGGGCTTGCGCCCCCGTCTGTGGTCTTTCGTCCCTACGGGACTTTAGAGTATGCCCGCTTTGACTGCTCTCCGTTAGGGAAGCAGAAGGATAGGCACATAAGTGGAGGTGATCAAGATTTGCCTCGGACAGCAGTTACTCCTTTACGGGTGCTTGAATCACATCCGCAGAGGTGGGGTTTCACGCTCCGTGGAGCGTAGCCCGATGCTCCGTGGAGTGTGAGCCTTTCCTCCGTGGAGTGTAAGCCGATGCTCCACGGAGTGTGAGACGCCCCCCTTGGAGGGTGCTTCTTATTCCCCTGCTTCTTCCGGCTGTCCGGCCGCGGAGGATGGGTCGGGATTGGCAAGGTCGGAGCCGTCAGGCGTGATGAATTCTTCGTGTTCGTCCGCTTGGTCGGAAGCGGAACCGGCGAAGATGTAGTCGAGGGTGTCGATGCTGTCGGGCCGGTGGTACGAGAAGCCGGAACCCGTCCAAAGCTTCGGGTCGAGTCCCTTGGCCGGCGGGAACTTCGTGCGATAGCGGCTGAAGTGTTCGTCGGCCAGTACGTGCTGGATGAAGTCGCCGAAGATGGGGAGAGCTGTGCGGCTGCCCTGTCCGAGCTGTCCTGTGCGGAAGTGGATGCTGGGATACTCGCCTCCCACCCATGCTCCGCCCACGAGTCGGGGCGTTACGCCCACGAACCAGGCGTCGGCATGGTTGTTGCTTGTGCCCGTCTTGCCGCCAAACTCCGTGTCGGCATAGAAGGGGCGTATGTAATTCCACAGCCTGCTCGACGTGCCGGAGAGTCCGCCTGCCAGCATCCGCTGCATGAGGTAGGCGGCGCGGTAGGATATGGCTTTCTTCTCTTTCTTCTTGGCCTTGTAGATGAGATTGCCGTCGCGGTCCTCGATGCGCTCTACGAGCAAGGGCATGCTGTAGCGTCCGTCGTTGGCCACCGTGCAGTAGCTGTTGACGAGTTCCAACAGACAGAGGTCGCTGCTGCCCAGCACCATGGAGCGCGTCTCCTGCAGTTTGGTCTTGACGCCCATGGCGTAGGCCGTTTGGGCGATGTTGTGTACGCCGCATTCCATGCCGACGCGCACGGCCACAGAGTTGAGCGACATGGCAAAGGCGCTCTTGAGCGAGACTTCCTGATTCGAGAAGGTGCCGTCGGCATTATGCGGTGCCCAAACGCGAGGCTTGCCCGCCACGGTATCGACATAAGCGATGTAGGCATCGGGGCGATGGTCGATGGGGTTGAGTCCCTGACACATAGCTTCGGTATAGACAAAGAGCTTGAAGGTGGAACCGGGTTGATGTACGGCCCGTACGTTATCGACCTGCCAGGTGCGGAAGTCGATGTCGCCCACCCAGGAGCGCACGAAGCGGGTGTCTGGCTCGATAGCAACGAAGCCGCTGTGCATGTAGCGAAGCATGTAGCGGACCGAGTCGATGGTGCTCATCTCCTGCTCTTGCGGCCCGTCGTAGCTGAAGAGGCGGACGGTATGGGGCAGGTTGAGGTAGAAGTCGATGGAGTCCGTGTTGCCGTTGAACTTTTGGGAGAGGTACTTGCCGTAGGCCGAGCGGCGTGCTATGTCTTCGGCAAAGCCCACCAGCTCCTGGTGGCGTGCGTTCTGCCAGGGGTTTGTTCGTCCCCAATGCTCGTTGAAACGTTGCTGCACGGCCTGCATCTGTTTCCTGACGGCCTCTTCGGCATAGGCTTGCATCCGCGAGTCGATGGAGGTGTAGATGCGCAAGCCGTCGGCATCGACGTCAAGCTTGTTGATGGCATCATAGCCGGGGACGAGGCCCCAGACGCAGATAGAGTCGATGTAGTTCCTGAGAGCTTCGCGGAAGTAGGGCGCCATGCCGTCCTGATAGCTCTCGGAGGTGCGAGTCCGCAAGTCAATAGGAAGGGAAAGCAGCGAGTCGAACTGAGAGGGCGAAGCCTCTTGGCCGTCGAGGAAGATGTGCTGGTGGTCATAGACAAGTTGCAGCACCGTGTTGCGCCGCTGCAGGCTGTTCTGCGGGTTGAGGCGCGGGTTGTAGTAGCTGGTTGCCTTGAGCAGGCCGACGAGCGTTGCAGCCTGTTCGTAGGTCAGGGCATCGGGCGTCGTGCCGAAATAGGTGCGGGCGGCCGTCTTGATGCCGTAGGCGTTGCTGCCGAAATCGACCGTGTTGAGGTACATCGTCAGTATCTCTTCCTTCGAGAACAACCATTCGAGCTTCGTGGCCACAATCCATTCCTTGGCCTTCATCACGAGAATCTTGATGCCGGGCAAGTGGCCGAGCAGTCCCGTAGAGTATTGTGTACGGACGCGGAACATGTTCTTTGCCAGTTGCTGCGTGATGGTGCTGGCTCCCCTGGCATGGCCCATCACGATGTCCTTGGCGGCGGAGAAGAGTCCGACCACGTCGATGCCGCTGTGCTGATAGAAGCGCTCGTCCTCTGTATCAATGAGGGTTTGCGTCAGGACGGGCGAAATCTCTTCGTAGGTGACGGGCGTGCGGTTCTCGTTGAAGAAGCGGCCCATGAGCACCTCGTCGCAAGTATAGACCTCCGACGCCTCGCTTACGACCGGATCCTTGATGTCGTCGATGCCCGGAGAACGGCCGAAGAGATAGCAGAAATTGCAGTCAACTGCGACGAAGAACAGCAAGACGCAGACGATGATGGTGGCAAGCCAGACAGCCGTCTTCTTGTACCACGGACCGGAATATATGTTACGCAATTTTATCATGGCAGTTAGAAGTCAACTAATTCAATTTTCAACTTTCAACTCTCAACTCTCAACTTTCAACTCTCAACTCTCAGTTCTATCCATTGTATGCTAGTGTCGTGGGCGAACCAAGTCATTTGCTTCTTGGCGTAGTCGCGTGTGTTCTTCTTTATCTTCTCTATGGCGAAGGGCAGCGTCCACTCGCCGTCGAGGTAGCGGAAGAGTTCCTTGTAGCCCACCGTATTGAGGGCGTTCTCGTGGCGGAGAGGGTAGAGGCGGCGTGCTTCGTCGAGCAGTCCCTCCTCCATCATGGTGTCAACGCGGCGGTTTATGCGGTCGAAGAGGTCTTGCCGCTCGCGGCGGAGGCCTATCTTGACGATGCTGAAGGGGCGTGGCTTGCGCTCTTGTGTCAGGAAGGAGGAGTAGGGACGGCCTGTCGTGTAGCAGACCTCAAGGGCATGCACCACGCGCTTCGGGTTGCGAGTGTCGGCCGAAAGGTAGTAATCGGGGTCGAGCAAATGCAGTTCGCTCCGCATCTCGTCTATCTCTCCGCTCAAGAGCCTCTGTCGAAGCGTTTCGCGCACCTCGGCATCGACCGTAGGGATGTCGTCGATGCCGTTGCAGACAGCGTCGAGGTACATCATGCTTCCGCCCGAGAGCAAAAGCGACTGGTGGGTGCTGCTGAGTTCGCTGATGAGGGCAAGAACGTCCTGCTCGTACTGGGCTGCACTGTAGTAGGTACCGATGTCGAGTGTGCCGACGAAGTAGTGCTTGACGCGCCGCTGCTGCTCCTCGGTAGGCGAGGCTGTGCCTATCTCCATGCCTCGGTACATCTGCCGGCTGTCGCAGTTGAGGATAGGACTGCCGAGCTTCTCTGCCATCTGCAGGGCAAACTCTGTCTTGCCTACAGCGGTGGGGCCTAAGAGAACGTAAAGAGTCATCTTGTCATTTACGATTTGACGATTTACTATTTACGATTTATTTGCGATTCAGTAATTTAACTATTTATTTCCCTCCCCTCAGGGAGTTCGAGTTGGGGCCGTTTTCTTAGCCTCTCCATCCCTCCCTAAGGGGAGTTAGAGGAGGTCTTTCATCTCTCAACTTTCAACTCTCAACTTTCAACTCTCAACTTTCAATTTTCAACTCCCAACTCTTCTATTCGCCTATCTCGTAGCCCTCGAGGTCGAGTTCCCCCTCCTCGTAGCCTTCGTCGCCATAGAAGTTCTCTGTTCCTTCCTCTTCCTCCGAAGAAGGCAACGTGGCGTCATTCGCTTCCTCCTCGGCTGAAGGATTGAAGCTCTGCAGGGGAGCCTTTCCGTGTCTGCGGTTCACGATGGGGTTCTTCTCTGTCCTGCCGAAGACGTTCTCTGTGAGTTCCATGAGGAAGAAGCGTTTGCCGTCGGGGTCGAAGACGTAGGCCAGACGTTGTCCCTCGTCCTCGAGGAAGTCGCCGATGCGAGTGCGCGACATCAAGTCGAGGTCCTCATCGTAGCGCAAGTCCTCGCTGTCGCTGAGGCAGATGCGGTGCTTGACGCGCCATTCTTCGTCGCAAATGAGGAAACTCTGCTTCTGGTGTTCGCTGTATTTGCAGTCCTGCAGGATGAGCTGATGCAGCTCCGAGAACTTGGCATCGCTGTCAACAAGTATCTCAAGCACAAAGTCCTCTTTCTCCTGGCTGAATAGTGTGAGCTTTAGTGTCATATTCTTTTAGTTCATAATTAGTGATTTATAATTCATAACTATTAGGGCGGTAGCAAATTCTTGGATGCTTTAGCATCAGGGTGCTTTCATTCTTCAGTCCTGTTTATCAAGGCGTAACCTTCTTTTGGATGAAGAATTGTGTATTATGAATTATCTGATGAATCCTCGGTCGCTGTTGCGTATGAAGTCGAGGATGTAGTCTATCTCTGGACTCATGGGTATCTCCTGTTCCACGCGGGCAAGAAGTTCGTTCAGTTTGCCAGTGCCTTGCAGGATAATCTGGTAGGCCATGTGGATGTTGTTGATGAGGTCGCGGTCGAAGTCGCGGCGGCGGAGACCGATGGTGTTGAGTCCGCAGAAGGCAGCCGGTTCGCGGGCTACGAGGCTGAAGGGCAGAATGTTCTGCGAGAAACGTGTGCCGCCACCCACCATCGTGTAACTGCCCACGCGGCAGAACTGGTGCATGAGCACGTTGGCGCTGAGGATGGCGTAGTCGTCGATGACGATCTCGCCTGCGAGCTTTGTTCCGTTGCCTATGATGACACCGTTGCCGATGTGGGCATCATGGGCCACGTGAGCGCCTTCCATCAGAAGGTTGTCGTTGCCTACGATAGTGCGGCCCTTGGCTGCCGTGCCGCGATTGATGGTGACGTTCTCGCGTATCTTGTTGTTGTCGCCAATCTCGGCCGTACTTTCCTCGCCTTGGAACTTGAGGTCCTGCGGGATGGCGCCGATGACTGCTCCCGGAAAGAAGATGTTCCCGTTGCCGATGCGTGAGCCGTAGAGAACGGTGACGCTATTCATGAAGGTGTTGTTGTCACCGATGACCACGCCGCGATCTATGTAGCAGAAGGGACCAATCTCGCAGTTCTCGCCGATGACGGCTTCGGGATGGATGTATGCTAAGGGGCTTATCATAGTTTGTTATGTATGGGTAATTAAGGGTTAATAGTCAAGCGACTCCACAGGCGATGTTGATTGCATCTTCACGAAGTTGCAATCAACTCCTGCTGGCTCAGTTGGTTTGTTCACTCGTTTCTCGGTTGTTTATCACTTGTGCCGTAAAGGTAGCCTCCGCTACGCAATTCTCCCCGATGAAGGCGTAGCCCTGCATGGTGCCGATGTTGTGGCGGAAGGGTGCCACTCGCTCCACACGGAATATCAGCGTGTCGCCGGGGACTACCTTCTGCCGGAACTTGACGTTGTCGATGCGAAGGAAGTAGGTGCTGTAGTTCTCGGGCGACTCCTTTTCGTTCAGCACGAACAGTCCCCCCGTCTGTGCCATTGCCTCCACGAGCAGTACGCCGGGCATGACAGGCTCGCTGGGGAAGTGCCCTTGGAAGAAGGGTTCGTTGTTTGTCACGTTCTTCACGGCCACGATGCTGTTCTCCTTGATGTCCATCACCTTGTCCACCAGAAGCATGGGATAACGGTGGGGCAGCAGTTTCTTTATCATGCCCACATCCATCAAGGGAGTCTTGTTGGGGTCGTACTTAGGGGCTTGCACCTCGTGCTTGCGGATTTCTTTGCGCATCATACGCGCAAACATATTATTAATAGTGTGCCCCGGGCGGGTGGCAATGATGCGACCCTTGATAGGTCTGCCTATGAGCGCCATGTCGCCGATGATGTCGAGCAACTTGTGACGTGCAGGCTCGTTGTCCCAGACCAGCGGCTTGTGCTGTATGTAGCCGAGGTCTGTGGCATCGTGATGCTCAGCACCGGTCAGCTTGCAGAGCTTATCGACGTTCTCCTGCGTGGTCTGTCGCTCGTAGATGACGATGGCGTTGTCCAAGTCTCCGCCTCTGATGAGACCCGCCATGAGCAGTTGCTCTATCTCGCGGACGAAGACGAAGGTGCGGGCGGCGGCAACCTCGGTGACGAACTTGTCCATGCTGTCGAGCGTGGCAAACTGGCTGCTGAGCACCTTGCTGTCGAAGGCTATCATGCTCGTAATGGAGAAGTCGTCGTCGGGGAGCACCGTGATGCAGGCTCCCGTCTTGTCGTCGCGGAACTCCATCTTCTTGGTGATGTAGTAGTAGTCCTTCGGTGCATCCTGCTCGACGGTGCCGATGCGCTGTATCTCCTGCACATAGGGTTGGGCGCTGCCGTCGAGGATGGGGAACTCCGGCCCGTCCACCTGGATGAGCACATTATCGATGCCCAGGGCGTAGAGGGCTGCCAGGGCATGCTCTACGGTGCTGCATCGCATCTCTCCCTTGCCAAGGACTGTGCCGCGTTGGGTGTCAACAACGTTCTCTGCCACAGCATCTATGGCAGGCTGGCCAGGCATATCAATTCGTTGTATCCTATAGCCGTGACCTGCAGGGGCGGGAAGAAAAGTTACCGTCAAATTGAGGCCTGTATGAAGTCCCTTGCCGCGGAGCGAGAAACTTTCCTTGAGGGTATTCTGCTTTAACATTATATGTCTATCGTTTGGTCGTTTAGTCGTTTGGTCGTTTCAGAGCGGTAGCAAACTCTTCGTTCTTCACTCTCAGTTCTTCCTTGAGCATCCTGATTTCCTTTTTCATCTGATTCATGTCTGCCCACATGTCGGGCAAGTATTTGAAGATAGCGCTACTCTTCCAGAAGTTGCGGGCATCAATGGCTGGTGCGCCTTGGATGGCGGCTCCTTCCTTCTTGACGCTGTTCGGGATGCCTGCCTGAGCGCCGGCCATTACGCGGTCGGCTATCGTGGCGTGGTCGGCTATGCCTACCTGTCCGCCGAACATGCACCACTGGCCCACCTTCGTGCTGCCTGCTATGCCCACTTGGGCTGACATGACCGTATGGCTGCCTATCTCGTCGTTGTGGCCTATCTGTACAAGGTTGTCGATCTTCACGCCACTATGCACGACTGTGGCTCCCATGACGGCTCTGTCAATACAACTGTTGGCACCTATCTCCACGTCGTCCTCGATGATGGCGATGCCTATCTGCGGTATCTTCTCGTAGCCTTTTTCGGTGGGCTGGAAGCCAAATCCGTCGGCACCGATGACGCAGCCGGCATGGAGGATGCAACGGTTCCCGACGCGGCAGTCGTGGTAGATGACGGCATTACTGTATATTTCGGTGTTCGCTCCGACCTTGGCGTTGCGACCTATCGTGACGTGGGGATGCAGGATGCAGCCTTCGCCTATCTCCACGCCTTCGGCAATGGCAACGAAGGGACCGATGTAGCAACGTTCGCCTATCTTTGCCGAGGGGTCGATGAAGGCCAGTTCGCTGATGCCTTCCCGCTTGGGTTTCATGCTCTCGTATATCTGCAGAAGCTTTGCTACGGCCTGCCGGGCATCGGCCACCTTGATGAGGGTCGCCTTCACTTCCTGCTGAGGTTCGATGTTCTCGCTTATCAGCACGATGGTGCTCTCTGTGTCGTAGAGGTGCTGAAGGTACTTGTCGTTGTAAAGGAAACTGATGCAGCCGGGCCGTCCTTCCTCGATTCGGGCGAAGTTGTTGACCTTGGCTTCGGGGTCGCCAACGACCGTGCCGCCTATCAGTCCTGCTATCATTTGTGCGCTAAATTCCACGATTATATTTACTATTTTTTACGATTTACTATTTAACAGTTCTGCCATCTGAAGGGCTACTTCCTTTGCTTTCTCTGCGGCAACCTGAGCAAAGCGCTCTGTCTTATCGGCATAGATGATGGCACGACTGCTGTTGACCAGCAAGCCGCAGTCCTCTATCATGCCATACTTGCAGACCTCTTCGAGGCTGCCGCCTTGTGCTCCTACTCCAGGCACGAGCAGGAAGGCATTCGGAGCAACCTTCCTGATGTCCTGGAACAACTCGCCTCTCGTGGCACCGACGACGTACATCAGGTTCTCGTCGTTACCCCATTCCTGGCTCTTGCGGATGACTTTCTCAAAGAGACGTTCGCCTTGCTTGTCTTCAGTCAACTGGAAGTCGAACGAGCCTTTGTTGCTGGTCAAGGCAAGTAGGATGACCCAATGGTTCTTCTTTGGGCACTCCCCCAAAGGGGGAGCGGGGAGGGGGCTAATGAAAGGCGTCACGCTGTCCTCGCCCATATAGGGAGCGACGGTCAGCGCATCGACGTCGTACTCGCCGAAGAACGTGCGGGCATACATCTGGCTGGTATTGCCGATGTCGCCCCGCTTGGCGTCGGCTATGATGAATTGGTCGGGATAGTTCTGCTTCAGGTACTTGACTGTCTTCTCGAAAGCCATCAGTCCCTTCACACCGAACGCCTCGTAGAAGGCGAGGTTGGGCTTGTAGGCGACGCAATAAGGTGCAGTCGCATCGATGATGGCCTTGTTGAAGACAAAGATAGGGTCATCTTCCTTCAGCAAGTGCTCCGGTATCTTCTTCAAGTCGGTATCGAGGCCGACGCAAAGGAAACTCTTCTTCCTTCGTATGTTTGCTATAAGTTCCTGTCTTGTCATGTGTTAAGTATCTCTACGATGACTCTTATTAAGCCTATCACTACGGCTGCTGCCACGGCAATAATTATCCAAACTCCTAAGAAGGCCCATCCGTTATCTCCCCACCCGAGCCATTGCTGTAGAGTTGGAGTAAGCACTCCCGCCACAACTATTGCGACTAAGTCCGGCCAATGTTCCTTCCAGTCAGCTTTTATGCCTTCCCAAGTCCATTCCTGCTTTACATCATTCCAAAATCCCATGTCTCTTTCCTTTCCTTTAAAGTTCCGATTCCTTGAGTCGCTCGGCGTTCTCTGCTACGATGAGGTGGTCGATGCAGTCCTGGATGTTGCCGTCCATGAAGGATGGCAGGTTATAGATGGTGTAGCCGATGCGGTGGTCGGTGATGCGGCCTTGCGGGTAGTTGTAGGTGCGTATCTTGGCCGAGCGGTCGCCGGTCGAGACCATTGTTTTGCGTCGGGAAGCGATGTCGTCGAGGTACTTCTGGTGCTCCTTGTCGTAGATGAAGGTGCGGAGGCGGGCCAGGGCGCGTTCCTTGTTCTTCGGCTGGTCGCGCGTCTCGGTACACTCCACGAGAATCTCTTCGTCTTGGTTCGTGAAGGGGTTGCGCCAGATGTATCGGGCACGGACACCTGACTCTACTTTGTTGACGTTCTGGCCGCCGGCGCCGCTGCTTCGGAAGGTGTCCCACTTGATGGCGCCTTCGTTGATTTCCACGTCGAACTCCTCTGCTTCGGGCAGGACGGCTACTGTTGCTGCGGAGGTGTGGACGCGGCCTTGAGTCTCGGTGGCTGGCACTCGCTGTACGCGATGCACGCCGCTCTCGTACTTCATGATGCCATAGACGCCTTCGCCCGTCACGGAACAAACGATTTCCTTGTAGCCGCCGACGGCACCTTCGCTGTAGCTGCTGACCGACATCTTCCAGCCTTTCTGCTCGAAGAACTTCGAGTACATGCGGAAGAGGTCGCCGGCGAAGAGAGCTGCCTCGTCGCCTCCTGTGCCGCCGCGTATCTCGAGCACGATGTTCTTATCGTCTTCGGGATCGGCAGGCACGAGCAGAAGCTTTATCTCTTCCTCCAGCTCAGGGATGCGTTTCTCGCTCTCGGCAAGTTCCTGGCGAAGCATTTCCTTCGTCTCGGCATCTTCCTCGATGGCGAGCATCTCCTTGGCGTCGGCCACGTTCTGCAGGCAGCCGATGTATTCCTTGCGAGCCTCGACTATCTTGCCGAGGTCCTTATATTCCTTGGTGAGCTTGACGTATCGCTTCTGGTCGGCAATGACCGAAGGGTCGGTGATGAGGGTGCTCACTTCCTCAAAGCGGCTCACAAGGCCGTCGAGCTTATCTAATAGACTATTGTTTTCCATTTGTCACATATCTGTATTCATCCTCAGCGACGTTGAGGCATCCTGTGTCCTCTTGCTTTCCATATTCATATATGGTGTCGCTCGGCAAGTCTATTCTGTTGTTCCACGAGATACATGTACGGCTAGCATCGAGATGCGCATTCTGAAAGAGACAGCACTCCGTCTCCAAGGCACGGAAATCGGGAATCGTGCGAATGTCGTCTTTCAAGTCATACGTCACGACGCGTCCGTCGTCGAACACGACTCTTAGCAGGTAGTCCTCAAGGGGACAAAATGACTTTATTCGAGGTATCATAGCTAATGCTTATAGAGGTGGTAGCTTAACGATCTTTTGTGTTTGCCACATGTTGAGCAGTTCTTCCTTATGCTCGCCCATCCATTCCTTCACGAGTTGCTGAGCACGAAGTGGTAAGTCTCCTTCGGTCATTTCAAAGGTCTGAATGTCAAACAGCCCGACAAACTCGTTGTAAAGAGCATGAATATGTGCTGGTTCATGTTCCTTGGGCTTGAAGAACATCTTGATGATGATTCCGTAAAAACGTACTATCTCAGGCATGATGCTTATGTTTGTTGTTCTTTTTCTTATGTGTCAGATAGAATTGCCGCCATGCGAAGAACATGACGACGAGTAGCGCTGCTAAAAATATGTTTTCTGTAAGATATAATCTACCACACACCAACCGGCCAAACCCACAAGGCCTGCTAAGCTGGCGATGTAGTCCTTGTCATCCAGAAACGAGCGAATGGCAAACATTCCAAGACCGATGATGCAGAAGCCGACGCCCATTTGCTTGAGCCAGTCTTTGGTGGTATAGTTCGTAATCTTTACGTTTTTCATGTCTTTAGTATTCAAACTCTCCAAACTCGCTCTTGATGAGGAGGCTCTTCTTGCCTTCTTCGATGCGGCCGACGACCTGTGCGTCGATGTTGAAGCCCTTGGAGATGCTGATGACCTTCTCGGCATCTTCGGGAGCGACATACACTTCGAGGCGATGGCCCATGTTGAACACTTTGTACATCTCTGCCCAGTCGGTTCCGCTCTGCTCTTGGATGATCTTGAAGAGCGGCGGAACGGGGAACATGTTGTCCTTGATGACGCGGCAGTTCTCGCCCACGAAGTGGAGCACCTTCGTTTGTGCTCCGCCCGTGCAATGCACCATTCCGTGTATCTTCGGACGCATCTCGTCGAGCATCCTCCTGACGACCGGCGCGTAGGTTCGTGTGGGGGAGAGGACGAGTTTGCCAACAGACCATTGACCATTGACCATTGACCATTGACCATTATCGGCGGTCGAGTCTTCGGGCGTAGCCAAATGGTCAATGGTCAATGGTAAATGGTCAATGAGTTTATACTTCCCGCTATACACCAGCTCCTCGGGGACGGCGTGGTCGTAGCTCTCGGGATACTTCTCGGTGAGGTACTTGGCGAAGACGTCGTGGCGGGCGCTGGTGAGTCCGTTGCTGCCCATGCCGCCGTTGTACTCCTTTTCGTAAGTGGCTTGCCCTGAGGAGGAAAGGCCCACTATGACGTCGCCCGGACGGATGTTGGCGTTGTCGATGACGTCGCTCCGCCGCATGCGACAGGTCACGGTGCTGTCCACGATGATGGTCCTGACGAGGTCTCCCACGTCGGCCGTCTCGCCGCCTGTGCCGTAGATGCCTATTCCCATGTCGCGAAGTTCCTGCATCAACTCGTCTGTGCCGTTGATGATGGCCGAAATGACTTCGCCAGGGATGAGCATCTTATTGCGGCCTATCGTGGAGGAAACCAGGATGTTATCCACGGCGCCCACGCAGAGCAGGTCGTCGGTGTTCATGATGAGTGCGTCCTGAGCGATGCCTTTCCAGACACTCAGGTCGCCGGTCTCCTTCCAATACATATAGGCGAGGCTCGACTTCGTGCCTGCCCCGTCGGCGTGCATGATGTTGCAATACTCTGGGTCGCCGCCCAGAATGTCGGGGATTATCTTGCAGAAAGCCTGCGGAAAGATGCCCTTGTCGATGTTCTTGATGGCGTTGTGGACGTCCTCTTTGGCAGCGCTCACGCCGCGCATCATATAGCGTTGATTGCTCATGGCAGTACTTCAGTTTTCCAATTCGTTTGCAAAGATACGAAGAAAAATTGGAAAAAGAAAGAATATATATGTTAAAATATGCCAAGACTATTGCAAAGCAATAGGTAATGGGTATGGAAAGGGAACCGAAAGCCGCTGGGGGTCGGGTTGCTCGGCTGCCTGTAAATGTAAAGGATTTTCTGATTTCGACGCGTTCTAACGCGTTTTCTTTGCCTCAGATGAACTCAGGGACGTCCGAAGCCTAAAATCGCGAAGTTTTTCTTACTGCTTGGGTATGAGGTGGTTGCAAAGCTGTGTTTGTTGAAGCACCAGTGAAAAAGGACACTAAAAGCGTGCTTTTCGACCAAAAACAGCCTGTTTTTTCGGTAGTCCCTTCGTGGAGAATTTTGAAAATACTCCACGTTGTTTCGGCCTACACTCCACGTTGCATCCGCCAAGATACCCTGTAGGACAGTCCGACAAGGCGTGCTGAAGGCCGTTTTGCCCCAAGAAGGAACAAAAATGTTGTCAAGATATTTCCGAATGTGTAATGGTGGTTTTGGCCTGCTTCAGCCCGCCTTCGGGCATAAAAGGGAATGTTATGGAAATAGAAAACAACGGATTGGACGGATTAAACGGATTGGACGGATTAAACGGATTGTTTCATTGGCAGTTTGCCCTTGTGCTTCCATCCGTTCAATCCGTGTAATCCGTTGTTATTGAGCAGGAACGTCCCTGCCGCTCGGTTCAGAATGTGTAGGCGACAGTAGCGAAGTGGCACTTCGAAGTACCGTTTGACTCGTACTCCAGCGTATAGCCCAGCGACCACTTTTGGTTGTATTGTAGGCCGATGCCCCACGTCAAGCCGAAGGCACTCTCAGCTTGTGTGTCCGACCCGAAGCTCCAGAGTCCCAGCGTATAACCCATAGCCAGATTGGTGTAGCCACGCAGTTTGTCCTTGGCGAAAGAGGGGCTGAAGGCACGTGCGCCCGTCTTGAATCCCAGGAAGTCGAGGTCTCCGGGGCTGTCGAAAGGTGCGTTCCACTCAAACTGGAACACGTCCCAGGCCAGCGACACATAGTCGCAGCTGTAGAGTTCCCTCGTCTGATAGCCCAGGCCGATGCCGAAAGCCGCTTTGCTAAAGCCTCCTTTTCCCGTCACTCCGCCGATGTTGAAGTTGCCAACGAAGTGGCCGTCCTTGAAAATCTGCGCGTTGGCGCCCATGGCGAAAAGCATCGCAAGGGCAACAGAAAATAGTCTGATTGTCTTCATAAGTATATGATTTAAGTTAGAAAATAAGTTTGCTAATCTTTGGCAAAGTTACTTAAAAATCCCGTTGCCTGCAACATTTACCCCGTCAAAAAGTGTTCCAACGCAAAAAATCAACGCGGAATCAACTTTTACTGCCTGTTTCGCTTTGCAGGAAAGCAGGAAAATCGTAACTTTGCGGCTGGTAAACAATAAAATGATTTAAGTTTCGGGAGTTATAAGATGAAGTTAAAAAGGGAGTTAAGCCTGCTTCGCAGGCAGGAAGTTCTTGGATGCTCTAGCACCAAGGCGCGATTGAAGTCGCGGAAGAAGCACTGCGTGCTGGACGATAGTTTTGGATGCTGTCTGCCTATATGGTATTGTCCTTTTATAACTTCCACGAGCGCAGCGAGTTTACTTCCACTTTTACTTCCACTTTAACTTCAGAAACTTCAGTAAAATGACAGCAGTATGGGACTCGGAAGTTATTGGGTAAGAAAAGACGACCAGACGGGCGAGGCAAAGACCCTCAAGCCTTGGGAAGAATCGGTAAGCAACGGGGATAAGTTCTTCCCCGACCCTCATGGTGCCTTCTGCTCCGCAGAGGAGGAGGAACAAACCCCTTCTGACGGCAAGACGCCTTCTGATTCCAGCGCCCCTTCTGACTCCCTCTAAGGGCGAAAACAGAAGGTAGGTGGACGAAAGGAAAGCCGACAGTCAACTTTCAACTGTCAGCTTTCCGCTTTCACCTTTCAATTTTCATTTTTCAATTTCTCAGCCTTCTTGCAGCTTCTTGTACAGGATGGTGACCTTCAGAGTCACGAGTAAGCTGGCTGTCACATCCAAGGTCAGATTCTCTTCGTTGACGTCCTTCACCTCAATCTGAAGGGTGCTCGAGTTCTCAGTACCTTTCAGAATCAGCTTGTTGCCCTCAACCGTGTAGTCCGTACCGTTGAGCTTCGATTCCGTGAAGGTCAGCTTGTCGGTGCTTATGTCTGTGCTTGTCAGCTGCTTGATGAAGCTTCCTATCTGGTCGATGGTCTGCTTTGGCACCTTCGTCCCGTCGGCTGCCGTGGCTTCCTCGTACTCCCATGTGCCCACCAGCTTGCTTCTCAGCTCATCTTCTGCCGTAGGATCTTTCTGCTCTTCTGTCGTGTTTTCTTTCTCTTTTTCGTCAGGATTAACGACTACAGGATTGTTTTCGTCCTCATCCGGACCGCCGCCGCATGACGAGAAACCTAAAGTAATCAGTCCGAAGGTAAGGACTGCAAGCATGTGGAGTAAGTACTTTCTGTTCATAGTGTGTGTGTTCTTTTATGTTTTTTCTTGTCTTTTTGCCATCCGAAGTGGCCGGAGCGGTTCTCTCTCCGCTTCTGCGTGCAAAGTTACGACAAATAAACATAACAGACAAGGTATTGGCCGAAAAAACATGCATTCTGTCGTTCATTATGCGGAAAAAGCAGGCTAAACTATATATATAATAGGTAAGAAAGCACTTTTTATCGTCGAAAAATGACGAATGTCGGGAAAAAGTGTTATCTTTGCAGCGAAAATGGGGAAAAGCACCCCTTAGGCGAACATGAAGAAGCTGCTCATAGAGACATACGGATGCCAGATGAACGTGGCCGACAGCGAAGTGGTGGCCAGCGTGATGGGCATGGCCGGATACGAGGTGACAGAGAGTCAGGACGAGGCGGACGCCGTGTTCCTGAACACCTGCTCCGTGCGGGACAACGCCGAACAGAAGATACTTTCGCGCCTCGACTACTACCACAGTTTGCAGAAGAAGCTGGGCCGTCGCATCATCGTCGGCGTGCTTGGCTGCATGGCAGAACGCGTCAGAGAGCAACTCATCGAGGCGCATCATGCCGACCTCGTGGCAGGTCCCGACGCCTATCTCTCGCTGCCCGACCTCATCGCACAGGCCGAATGCGGACACAAGGCCATCAACGTAGAGCTGTCCACCACGGAAACCTACCGCGACATCGTGCCTCAACGCATCTGCGGACCGCACATCTCGGGCTTCGTCAGCATCATGCGCGGCTGCAACAACTTCTGTCACTATTGCATCGTGCCCTATACCCGAGGTCGCGAACGCAGCAGGGACGTCGAGAGCATCCTGCGCGAATGCCGCGACCTCCAACAGCGTGGCTACAAGGAAGTAACGCTCCTCGGGCAGAATGTGAACAGCTGGACCCCCTCTGACTCCCCCCTAAAGGGGGAGAACTCAGGTGGTTTCCCTTGGCTATTGAGAGCCGTTGCACGCGAGGTACCGCAGATGAGGGTGCGTTTCACTACGTCCCATCCCAAGGACATGAGCGACGAGACGCTTCGCGTCATCGCTGAAGAACCCAACATCTGCCACCACATCCACCTGCCCGTGCAGAGCGGAAGCGACCGCATACTGAAGCTGATGAACCGCAAATACACGCGGGAATGGTACCTGGACCGCGTCAGAGCCATCCGCAGCATCATACCCGATTGCGCCATCACTACTGACATCTTCGTCGGCTATTGCAGCGAGACGGAGGAAGACCACCAGCAGAGCCTCTCGCTGATGCGTGAGGTGGGCTACGACAGCGCCTTCATGTTCAAGTACAGCGAAAGGCCGGGGACGTATGCCAGCAAGCATCTGCCCGACGACGTCCCCGAGGAAGTGAAGATACGCCGCCTGAATGAAATCATCGCCCTCCAGAACGAACTCTCCGCCGAAGCCAACAGAAAGTGCATCGGGCAGCAGTACGAGGTACTCATCGAAGGCGTAAGCAAGCGCAGTCGCGACGAGCTTTTCGGCCGTACAGGGCAGAACAAAGTGGTCATCGTGCCACGAGGCGACCTCCGTATCGGCCAGACCGTCCGCGTCGTCATTACTGAGAGCAGCAGCGCCACGCTGAAGGGAAAAGTCCTCTCCCCCTGCCTCTCCTCACCGACAGGGAACGAGGAAGCATCAACAAGTAAATAAGATTAAGGAATGTCAAGCAAAAGGAGAAGGAAAAGCAAGATAACATGGGCAATGCAAGCCGTCACCAGCACCATTAGTGTCAGCCTGCTGCTCATCCTCTTAGGCACTATCGTGTTGCTCTCGCTCACAGCCCGTGTCGTGGCCGACAGCGTGAAGGAGAACCTGACGGTCACAGTCGTGCTCGACGACGACGCACAGACCATCGAGGGCGAACAAGTGCAGGACACGTTGAAGGCTAAGGGCTACATCAGCAGCATCGAGTACATCAGCCGCGAACAGGCCTTGCAGGAGCAGGTGGAAAGCATGGGCATCGACCCCACCGACCTGCTCGGCGCCAATCCCTTCCCCATATCGATGGAGGTGAAAGTCAAGCCCGAATACGCTTCGAGCGACAGCCTTCAATGGATAAGCCAAGAGCTTCGCAGCATGAAATATGTGGCCGACGTGGTCTATCAGGAAGACTTGGTGGAGAGCATCAACCGCAATCTCCACCGCGCCTCGCTCTTCCTGCTTGCCATCGCCCTCTTGCTCGTGGTCATCTCCCTAAGCCTCATCAACAACACAGTCCGTTTGAGCGTGTTCAACCATCGCTTCGTCTTGCACACCATGAAGCTGGTGGGAGCCAAGTGGAGCTTCATTCGTCGGCCGTTCATGGCACGCGGCTTCTGGATAGGCTTAGTGTCGGCACTCATCGCGGATGCTGTCATCTTCTCCGGCATTTACTGGGCTGTGCGCCACGACAGCGGCGTGTTGCAGTACGTTACACAGGAGAACATGGTCATCACCGCCCTTTCGGTACTCGGCATAGGGCTTGTGCTGACCACTCTCTGCACCTACTTCTCCGTGACGCATTGCCTGAAGATGCGTGGCTCAGAGCTGTATTAACCTCCCCCGCCTCCTCCTTGAGGAACGGGAAAAACCTTGCCTCCGGCCCCTCTCCGACGAGAAGGAAAAGAAATAGCCAAATAGTTAAATCGTAAATAAATAGTAAATAGTTAAATAGTAAATAAAAACATGGCATTTAGTAAAAAGAACTACATCCTGCTTGCCATAGGAATGGCAATCATCATCGTTGGCTTTGCGCTGATGTCGGGCGAAGGAAGCGCAGAAGGCGTCTTCAATCCCGACATCTTCAGTGCCCGTCGCATCAAAGTGGCACCGCTGGTGAGCCTCTTCGGCTTCTGTTTCATCATGTTCGCCATTATGTACAGGCCCAAAACTAAGAAAGAAGTGAAGTAAGGAGGACGGACATGACAGTTATTCAGACAATCATCATTGCCATCGTGGAAGGCTTGACGGAGTTTCTCCCCGTGTCGTCCACAGGCCACATGATTATCACGCAGAACCTTCTCGGCGTGGAGAGCACACCTTTCGTCAAGGCCTTCACCATCATCATCCAGTTCGGAGCCATCCTTTCGGTAGTGTGTCTCTACTGGAACCGCTTCTTCCGCTTGAACAGGACGCCTGCTCCAGCGGGCAGCACGCCGCTCCAAGCCTTCCTCCACAAATGGGACTTCTACTGGAAGCTGCTTGTTGCCTTCGTGCCTGCCATAGTGATTGGCTTCATCGGCAAAATGTCGGGTCTCATCGACCGCTTCCTCGAAAACGTCGAAGTTGTTGCCTTGATGCTCGTCCTCGGCGGTGTGTTCATGCTCTTCTGCGACCGTCTCTTCAACAAAGGCAGCGAGCAGACGGAGCTGACAGAGGCGCGTGCGTTCCGCATCGGCCTGTTCCAATGCATCGCCATGATACCGGGAGTGTCGCGCTCGATGGCAACCATCGTGGGCGGCATGGCACAGAAGCTCACCCGCCGCGCCGCTGCTGAGTTCTCGTTCTTCCTCGCCGTGCCCACCATGGCGGCAGCCACTGCCTTGGACTTTCTACAGCTCTTCTTCGGCAGTGAGGCAGATGCAAGCTGGGCCACACGCGACAATCTCCTCATGCTCGGGCTGGGATGCGTGGTGGCGTTCCTCGTGGCGTTGCTCGCCATGAAGTGGTTCGTCAGCTTCCTTGCCAAGTACGGTTTCAAGTCATTCGGTGTCTATCGCATCATCGTGGGCGTCGTCATCCTGGCTCTCCTATGGTCGGGACATTCACTTCAAATGGTTGACTGATGGATTTCCTTGAGGGTGAAATACTTTGCTTCGACAAGCCATTGGGGTGGACAAGCTTCAATCTTGTGGCCAAGATACGCAGTCAGCTATGCCATCGGCTTGGCGTGAAGAAGCTTAAGGTGGGCCATGCCGGCACGCTCGACCCGTTGGCGACGGGCGTGATGGTCATCTGTACGGGCAAAGCCACGAAGCGCATCGACGAACTCCAAGCGCACGTCAAGGAGTATGTGGCAACCCTTCAGCTCGGCGCGACGACCCCTTGCTTCGACCTCGAAAAGCCGATCGACCAGACCTATCCAACGGAGCACATCACCGAAGCGTTGCTGAAAGAGGCGCTCGGCAAGTTCATCGGACGCATAGAGCAGGTGCCGCCAGCCTTCTCGGCCTGCAAGATTGACGGAAAGCGAGCGTATGATCTGGCCCGGAAGGGTAGGGAAGTGGAGCTCAAGCCCAAGGTCTTGGTCATCGACGAAATAGAGCTTCAGGCCTTCAACCCCGAGAAGATGCAGGCCACCATTCGCGTCGTCTGCAGCAAAGGGACGTACATCCGTGCCCTGGCCCGCGACATCGGGCAGGCGCTCCAAAGCGGCGCCCACCTCATCAGCCTGCGGCGAACGCGCGTCGGCAACGTCAGGGTAGAGGACTGCATGAAGGTCGAGGACTTCCCCGGCTGGCTCCAGAACAATTCATAATTCGTAATTCATAATTCATAATTATTTCTTTGCCGCCCCAACAATACTCCTCAAACGCCCCAACTATATTCCCTAAACGACCAAGCGCCCAATCTCCCAAACGACCAGATAATTCTCCAAACGACCAAACGACTAACCCCCTAAACGACCAAATACAACATGAAACTACAGCAATTCAAGTACAAGCTTCCCGAGGACCGCATCGCACAGGTGCCTACGCCTTTCCGCGACGACTGCCGCCTCATGGTCATACATGCCAAGAAGGGCGTGATTGAGCATCACGACTCTTTCCGCGACGTGCTCAACTACTTCGACGAGAAGGACGTCTTCGTGTTCAACGACACGAAAGTCTTCCCGGCCCGTCTCTATGGCAACAAGGAGAAGACGGGTGCCAGAATAGAGGTCTTCCTGCTCCGCGAACTGAATAAGGACATGCGCCTCTGGGACGTGCTGGTCGATCCGGCACGCAAGATACGCATCGGCAACAAGCTCTATTTCGGCGAAGACGAGTCGATGGTGGCCGAAGTCATTGACAACACCACGAGCCGCGGCCGCACCCTCCGCTTCCTCTACGACGGTACACACGAGGAGTTCAAGCGCGCCCTCTTCGCCCTCGGCGAGGCGCCCATCCCCAAGCAGATACTCAAGCGCGAGGTTCTACCTGAGGACACAGAGAACTTCCAAACCATCTTTGCCGAGAAGGAAGGTGCCGTCACAGCTCCCACGGCAGGCCTCCACTTTTCGCCCCAGCTGATGAAGATGATGGAAATCAAGGGAGTGGAGTTCGCCTTCGTTACCTTGCATTGCGGACTCAGCAACTTCCGCGAGATAGACGTGGAGGACTTGACGAAGCACAAGATGGACAGCGAGGAGATGCACGTCGAGCAGCAGGCTTGCGACATCATCAACAAAGCGCACCTCGAGCACCACAAGATAGTGGCCGTCGGCACTACGGTACAGCGCGTGCTCGAAACGGCAGTCTCCACCGACGGCTTGCTCAAGGAGTACCACGGCTGGACGAACCGCTTCATCTTCCCGCCCTACGACTTCCATCTGGCCGACGCCATGATAGCCAACTTCTACCTGCCTTACAGCACGCTCCTCATGCTCACCTGTGCTTTCGGCGGCTACGACCTCATCATGAAAGCATACAAGGAAGCTCTCCGCTACAACGAGAACGACCCCGAAAAGCGCTATCGCTTCGGCACCTACGGGGACGCTATGCTGATACTGAATGACTAAAGACCCCCTAACCCCCTTTAGGGGGAACAATTCGTAGTTGACACCATGTCAAGGTCCAAAGCTAATAAAAGACTCCCCCTAAAGGGGGATGGGGGGTCTCTCTATCTGTCTCTGGGTTCCAATCTCGGCGACCGAGCCGAGAACCTGCGCCGTGCCATTGCGCTCATCGGCGAGCGGGTGGGCAAGGTGCAGCGCGTCTCGTCGTTCATCGAGACCGAGCCGTGGGGTTTCCAAAGCGAGCATCCCTTCCTGAATGCCGCCTGTCTGGTCCTGACCACACTTTCTCCCCTCGAATGCCTCGACGCGACGCAGCAGATAGAGCGCGAGCTGGGGCGACGGACGAAGTCGAGCGGCGGCATCTATCACGACCGGCCCATCGACATCGACCTGCTCATGTACGACGACCTCCAGCTCTCCACGCCCCGACTCACCCTTCCGCATCCCCACATGCACGAGCGCGACTTCGTCATGATTCCCCTTCGCGAGATACTCCCCACAGCCGTGGAATGACCGATTCCGCCTGCCCTTCCCAGCATCATTCCGGGGTATTGTTGTCCGCTATGTAAGCGCTGAAGGCGCGAAAGACCACAGACGGGGGCGCAAGCCCCCGGAAAGGAACATCTTAGAGAAAAGAAGCCCCGACGGGGCGACAGAGATTCCAATAGGTTTGGAAACAGCAGGTTAAGAACTCTGTCGCCCCCTCGGGGCTTCCTTTCTTGTGGCATCGTTACCGGGGGCTTGCGCCCCCGTCTGTGGTCTTTCGTCTCTTCGAGACTTTTGATAAGCCCCGATGAGCTGCTTTTCGTCTGAGACACAGATGTGAAGGGGCCTAAAAGGAAGAGGGAGAAACGTCCCTCGAGCATCAATAATTTCAGGGGCAGAAACCGTCCCCCTCAGAGGTGGGGTTTTACGCTCCGTGGAGCGAAGGCCGATGCTCCGTGGAGCGAAGGCCGATGCTCCGTGGAGTGTAAGCCGATTCTCCGTGGAGTGTGAGACACCCCCTCTTAGAGGGTGTTTCTTGTTGGCTGTAGTCCGGGGTAAAACCATCAGCGCTCATTTGGCGGAAAGCAATGGTTCCAAAGAGTGATTTCCTCGTGCCGATGGGGCTGAAAAAGCGTCGGAAAGGTGCCGGAAGCGTGCCGAAAAGTAAAAAAACACGCTCGTAACCAATAATTTTTCAACTTTCAATTTTCAATTCTCAACTTTTTTCTTACCTTTGCACCCGCATTTGCGAAACAGTGCCGACGAGAGGTGCTGTTCGACAAACAAGTTCAACACATAAAAACAAACATTATGTACTTAGACACAGCTAAGAAAGAAGAGATCTTTGAGAAATTCGGTCAGGGAAAAGCCGACACAGGTAGTGCCGAGAGCCAAATCGCTCTGTTCAGCTATCGCATCAGCCACCTCACCGAGCACATGAAGCAGAACCGCAAGGACCACAGCACCGAGCGTGCCCTGACTGGTCTGGTCGGCAAGCGTCGCGCCCTGCTCAACTACCTGAAGGCCCGTGACATCAATCGCTATCGTGCCATCGTCAAAGCTCTCGGTCTGCGTAAATAACCTGCGCAGCTCCGCTGGAAAAGAAAAAAGGCTGCATTCCCTCAGCGGGCGTGCAGCCTTTCTTTCTTTTGATTATTAACTCTTAAATAGGAAAGCCTAGGATAGCCTAGGAAAGCCTAGGATAACCCTTCAACAGTTATGAATTGGAAAAAGTTTCTCCCTGATGTGCTGGCCGTCGCGTTCTTCGTGGCCGTCAGCGTAGTGTATTTCCTGGTGCCTATCCGCGACGGACTTGTTCTGACAGGGCACGACCACACCGGCGGCGTCGGCAGTGGCGTGGAGATGGAGCAGTACAGAGCCACCCATAATGGCGAGCGGACGCGCTGGACCAACACGCTCTTCTGCGGAATGCCCACCTATCAGATGAGTCCCAGCTACGGCAGCACCGACACGCTCAGCTCGCTGGAGCGCGTCTATCAGCTCGGCTTGCCCGGCCTTTCGGCCTACGCCGCCTACGTCTTCATGATGCTGCTGGGCTTCTACATCATGCTCCGAGCCTTCGACTTCCGCGTCTGGATGGCAGCACTCGGCGCGGTGCTATGGGCTTTCAGCAGTTACTATTTCATCATCATTCAAGCCGGACACATCTGGAAACTGCTGACGCTCAGCTTCATCCCGCCCACCATCGGCGGCATGGTGCTGTGCTACAGAGGCCGATACATACTGGGAACAGCCGTGACGGGCTTCTTTGCAGCCATGCAGATTCACAGCAACCACGTCCAGATGAGCTACTACTTCCTGTTCGTCATCGCTTTGATGTCGCTCGCTTTCCTCATCGATGCCATCCGTCAACGCACGTTTGCGCGGTGGCTGAAGGCAACCTGTTGCTTCGCCATTGGTGGCATCCTGGGCGTCTGCATCAACCTGAGCAACCTCTATCACACTTATGAGTACAGCAAGGAAAGCATGCGCGGCAAGAGCGAACTAACGCAGAAGACGAAAGACCCTGCTGACCAGACATCAAGCGGCCTTGAGCGAAGCTACATCACCATGTGGTCGTATGGCAAGGGAGAGACTTGGTCGTTGCTCGTTCCTAACGTGAAAGGCGGCGCAAGCCAGCTGTTGGCCGACAACGAGACGGCCATGAAACACGCCCGACAAGACTTCGCTCCCATCTATCGCGCCTTTACGCAATACTGGGGCGAACAGCCGGGAACGAGCGGCCCCGTGTATGTCGGAGCCTTCGTCCTCATGCTCTTCTGGCTCGGATTCTTCGTCGTCAAGGGTCCCATGAAGTGGTGTCTCTTCGCCGCCACCGTGCTGAGCATCCTCCTCTCATGGGGTAAGAACTTCATGGGCTTCACCGACTTCTTCCTCGACTACGTGCCGATGTACGACAAGTTCCGCACCGTAGCCAGCATCCTCGTCATAGCGGAATTCACGATTCCCCTGCTTGCGATGCTCGCTCTGAAAGAGGTTGTCGGTAATCCCGACTGCCTGCGCGGCCGCGAAGACCACCTTCCGCGCGTACATTATATTACTATTAGTTTCGCCCTCACCGGCGGCATGGCCCTCCTGTTCTGGCTTATGCCCGACCTCTTCTTTGGCAATTACATCTCCTCCTCCGACCAGATGTACATGCAGCAATACGTCTCGGCAGGCTACATCCCGCAGGAGATGGCGGGCCAAATCATGGCGAACATGAGCGAGATGCGCAGGGCGATGTTCACGGCCGATGCCTTCAGGAGCTTCGTCGTAGTGGCTGTCGGCACCGTCCTGCTGCTTCTCTACCGCTTCGGCAAGTTGAAGGCCACGCCCATGACTGCAGGCCTCATCCTCCTCTGCCTCGTCGATATGTGGGGCGTAAACAAGCGTTACCTCAACGACGGCATGTTCACTCGTCCGCAAACCAACGCCCAGGCCTTCCCCGAGACAGAAGCCGACAAGATGATTCTGCAGGACAGCGACAAGTACTACCGTGTGCTGAACCTCAGCGTAAGCACCTTCAACGACAACACCACCTCGTTCTATCACAAGAGCATCGGTGGCTATCATCCCGCCAAGCTGCGCCGCTATCAGGAACTCGTCGAGGAGCATCTGCACGGAGAGATGGGCAACATCAATCAGGCAGTAGTGGAAACCGCCGGACACCTCGAGGCCTGCAACGGCGACAGCCTCTTCCCGGTGCTCAACATGCTCAACACGAAGTACCTCATCGTGCCTTTGAAGGACAACGGGAAGCTGCCCGTGCAGAACCCTTGGGCACAGGGCAACGGCTGGTTCGTAGAGCGTCTTGAGTATGTTCCCGATGCCGATTCCGAGATTGCTGCCATGCATGGAGCCGACCTTCGCCACGTGGCTGTGGTCGATGAAGCCTTTGCCGACGTGCTGGGCCGCGAGCAGACCGCCTCTGACTCCCCCTTAAAGGGAGAGGATGCAGGCAAAGACTCCCTCTCTTTAAGCGAGGGCTGGGGAGGGTCTTCTCTTGGTACCGTCGAGCTTACCGGCTACGAAGCCAACCGCTTGACCTATAAGGTAAAGAGCCAGAAGGGAGGCGTCGTCGTCCTGAGCGAAATATACTATCCCGGCTGGACCTGTACCATCGACGGCGAGCCGACCAGCATAGCCCGTGCGAACTACGTGCTGCGTGCCGTCAAGGTGCCTGCCGGAGAGCACGAAATGGTGATGACCTTCGACCCGCAGACCGTGCATGTCACCGAGACCATCGCTTATGCAGCCCTCGCTCTGCTTGCCTTGCTGCTCGTCGGCTTGCTGGCCTTCAGCCTCTACAAGCGTAGGCAGAAGTAGCGCCATGGCTGTCAGGTTTTGCTACCATCTGTATCCCGTGCCAACGGATTTGCTGTCCGCCGGCACGGGATAGGACGGCCTGAAAGGCCATTAAGCACTTAGCCCAGGGCATCGCCCTGGGTATTTTTTTGCAGGTGTACCCGTCGGGGCGTTCCCCAAGTCTGAGGCTGTCGATTTACGCTCCGTGGAGCATCGCCAGTCCCACCGCGGGAGGACTGGAGTCCCACCACGGGAGGACTGCAGTCCTACCACGGTGGGACTGACGGCATGGCACGGTGGCATGTTTTGTCAGTCGTGGCAGATAATCTGACGCATCGTGCGAGTTTGGCACGCACTTTGTATGAAAGAAGGTGGAAAGTTTAATTAATAACCAAATAAAAGCAAAGCAATGAACGTAAAACCATTGGCAGACCGCGTGCTCATCGAGCCCGCTCCTGCAGAGACAAAGACAGTAGGCGGCATCATCATCCCCGACACCGCTAAGGAGAAACCCCTGAAGGGCACCATCGTTGCCGTAGGTAATGGCACGAAGGACGAAGAGATGGTCCTCAAAGAAGGCGACCAGGTACTCTACGGCAAGTATGCCGGAACGGAGGTCGAGATTGACGGCAAGAAGTATCTCATCATGCGTCAGAGCGACGTAGTAGCAATACTCAGTTAATTCACAATTAAGAATTCATAATTCATAATTACGCTTCGCTTGGTCGTGTGGACGTAGTTGTGAGTTATAATAATCAAGAAAAAGTGTTTAACCATCATAATTCATTCTTCGGTGGCATTATTGTGAATTATGGATTATGAATTAAGAATTGAATAAAATGGCAAAAGATATTAAATTCAACCTCGAGGCTCGCGACCAGATGAAGCAGGGCGTGGACCAGTTGGCAAATGCAGTGAAGGTGACTCTCGGCCCGAAGGGTCGCAACGTTATCATCGAGAAGAAGTTCGGCGCACCTCAGATTACGAAGGACGGCGTCACGGTGGCAAAGGAAGTGGAACTGGCCGATGCCTTCCAGAACGCTGGCGCACAGCTCGTGAAGAGCGTGGCAAGCAAGACCGGCGACGATGCAGGCGACGGCACAACAACCGCTACCGTACTGGCTCAGGCCATTGTTCGCGAAGGCTTGAAGAACGTGGCAGCAGGTGCCAACCCCATGGACCTGAAGCGCGGTATCGACAAGGCAGTAGCCGCTGTCGTTGAGGACATCAAGAAGCAGTCCGAGCCTGTCGCTTCCGACTATCAGAAGATAGAGCAAGTGGCAACAGTAAGCGCCAACAACGACCCCGAGATTGGTAAGCTTCTGGCCGACGCCATGCAGAAGGTCAGCAAAGACGGTGTCATCACCATCGAAGAGGCTAAGGGCCGCGACACCACTATCGGTGTGGTCGAAGGCATGCAGTTCGACCGTGGCTACCTCAGCTCTTACTTCGTCACCGACACAGAGAAGATGGAGTGCGTCATGGAGAATCCCTACATCCTCATCTACGATAAGAAGATCTCCAACCTGAAGGACTTCCTGCCCATCCTCGAGCCGGCCGTACAGAGCGGACGTCCTCTGCTCGTCATCGCAGAAGACGTTGACAGCGAGGCACTCACTACGCTCGTCGTCAACCGCCTGCGCACTCAGCTCAAGATTTGCGCCGTCAAGGCTCCCGGCTTCGGCGACCGCAGGAAAGCTATGCTGCAGGACATCGCCATCCTGACAGGCGGACTCGTCATCAGCGAAGATACGGGTCTCAAGCTCGAACAGGCCACTATCGACATGCTCGGCACCTGCGACAAGGTGACAGTCAGCAAGGACAACACCACCATCGTCAACGGTCACGGCCAGAAGGAACTCATTCAGGACCGCATCAACCAAATAAAGAACGAGATAGCCAACACCACCAGCGACTACGACAAGGAGAAGCTGCAGGAGCGTCTGGCTAAGCTGAGCGGCGGTGTGGCAGTCCTCTACGTCGGTGCTCCCAGCGAGGTGGAGATGAAGGAGAAGAAGGACCGCGTGGACGATGCACTCTGTGCCACTCGCGCAGCCATCGAAGAAGGCATCATCCCCGGTGGCGGTGTGGCTTACATCCGCGCTCAGCAGGCCATCGAAGGCATGAAGGGCGACAACGCCGACGAGGACACAGGCATCCAGATCATACGCCGTGCCATCGAGGAACCCCTTCGCCAGATTGTGGAGAACGCAGGTCTGGAAGGCAGCGTCGTAGTGAACGAAGTGCGCAACGGCAAGGGCGACTACGGTTACAACGCTCGCGTCGATAAGTACGAGAACCTGAAGGCTTCGGGCATCATCGACCCTGCCAAGGTGACACGTGTTGCCCTGGAGAACGCAGCCAGCATTGCTGGCATGTTCCTCACCACCGAATGCGTCATCTGCGAGGCTAAGGAAGACAAGCCCGAAATGCCGATGGGCGGCGCTCCAGGCATGGGTGGCATGATGTAAAAACCGATGTTCTTCCCTCCGAAGGGACAGCCCTTTCGGGAGACATGATACGAAGCGAAGGCCGACACAATACGTTGCGTCGGCCTTTACTTTTTGAGGCATCGGCTCACACAACGTGGAGCGTCGGCCTACACAACGTGGAGCATCGGCCTACACAACGTGGAGCGTCGGCCGATGCAACGTGGAGCGTCGGACTCCTCCCTGTGCGGCTGTTTTTCACGCCCCGAAAAGGCGATGATGAAACGACTGCGAAGAATAATTCACGTTTTTCTTTGCGCCCGCGAAAATAATTCAGCATTCTTCATCTTTAATTCTTAATTTCTTCGTATCTTTGCACCCGTGAAGCTGATAATAGACATAGGAAACACCGTCACGAAGATGGTTGCTTTCCGAGGTGACGAGCCTGTTGATGAGCTACGCGTCGAGAGTGGTGCGCTCAGCGGGCTGGCAGATTTCGTAGGCAAACACGGCTTTCGGAGCGGAATAGTCGGGTCTGTCCGCGACCTCACGTACAGCGAAGAGGAGGCTCTCGCCAACCTGCCGTTCCCCCTCCTCAAGCTCTCGCACGACACCCCGATACCCATCGCGAACCGCTACCGCACGCCCGAGACGCTGGGCAGCGACCGTCTGGCAGCCGTGGTAGGCGCCAGCTCGCTCAAGCCCGGCAAGGACCTCCTCATCATCGATGCAGGTACTTGCATCACCTACGAGGTCATCGACGCCCGCGGCAACTACTGGGGAGGCAACATCGCACCAGGTATGCAGATGCGCCTGAAGGCCTTGCACGAGTTCACCGCCCGCCTGCCCCTCGTCGAAGCTGAAGGCGATGTGCCCGGCATGGGCTACAATACGGAGACAGCCATACGCAGCGGCGTGCTGCGCGGCATGAAGTACGAGATAGAAGGCTACATCAAGTCGATGCGTGCCAAGTTCCCCCACTTGCTGGTCTTCCTTACGGGCGGCGACCACATCAACTTCGACCCAGGCATCAAGAACATCATCTTCTCCGACAGATTCATTGTGCCCCGAGGACTCAACAAGATACTCGACTACAATGAAAAAGCGAAGAGTGAAGAATGAAAGTATCCTTAATTGAATTATGCGTAAATTAATATTATCCGTTTATAATCTCAACCAGTCATTGGTGTGTCGTCTTTGGGGCGTGATAGTAATCCTTATTCTTCACTCTTCGCTCTTCACTCTTCACTCCTTTGCCCAGACGGCAGGCACCATCTCCACCTATTCCCGCTTCGGTCTCGGACTGCTTCACGACCAGTCGCAGGGTTTCAACAAGTCGATGGGCGGCGTAGGCCTTGGTGTGCGCATCGGCAACCGCATCAACACCGTCAACCCTGCTTCCTATTCCGCCATAGACTCCCTGAGCCTCATCTTCGATGTAGGCATGAGGGCATCCTTCGGCCGGATGAGGCAAGGCACGACCACCGTAGGCGTCAACAACGCATCGCTCGACTATGCTCATGTCGGCATGCGCCTTGCCAGAAGACTCGGCCTTGCCGTAGGCTACATGCCCTATACCAATATCGGCTACGAGTTCTCGACGCCCGAAAAGGTCGTCACCACCGATGCCAACAGCTCGCAGCCCATCACCAGCATCAATGTCTATAGCGGCAGCGGCGGCCTGAACCAGATTTACCTCGGCTTGGGATGGCGAGCCTATCGCGGCCTCTCCGTCGGCGCTAACGTCAGCTTCCTCTGGGGGCGCTACGACCACCTCCTCATGCCGAACTACATGGAAGGCGGCGTGACAGGCAATTCCTACAGCAGCACCATCAAGAGCTACAACGCGTCGCTGAAGACCTACAAGTTAGACTTTGGCGCCCAGTACCCCGTCCGCCTGTCGCGTCAGGACTGGCTCAGCCTCGGTGCGACCGTCGGCATAGGCCACGAGATAGCTCAGGACGCAAGCCTCCTCATCTTTTCTACGCAAGGCGACACGGCGACGTACACCGCCTCCTCGCCATTCGACCTTCCCTTCAGCTTCGGACTCGGAGCCGCATGGCAGCACAAGAACAACCTCCTCGTCGCTGCCGACGTGCATCATGTGCGCTGGGGCGACTGTCGTATGCCCGTCGAAACGCCCAGCGGCTATGCTGCCACGAAGGGTTCCTACAAGAACATGACTAAGGCAGCCATCGGCGTACAATGGACTCCCAACCCCTTCGGCAACTTCTGGCAACGCATCCAGTATCGTGCCGGATTGAGTTATGCCACGCCCTACCTCAAAATCGACCAGCTGAACGGCCCCAGCGAGATGCGTCTCGGAGCCGGAATAGGATTGCCCATCATCAACAAGCATAACAATCGTTCCGTCGTCAACTTCGGCCTTCAGTGGCTCAGACGCTCGGCCAGCGCCGCAAGCCTGGTGAAGGAAGACTACTTTGTCATCAACCTCGGCCTGACCTTCAACGAGCGCTGGTTCATGAAGTACAAGATAGAGTAAGCCTCTCCGCCGCGTTTAGAACTGGAAATCAACGAATAATGAATAGCAAAAGGAAACTTCCAAAGGGAGTTTGGGGCGTTCTTCTTCTCCTCTCCTCTTTTGCCTGCTCGGGCGAAGTGGAGCATCTGGCCGACCCCATCGCACCGGAGGATTCCCTCCTGTTCATGCACTCTACGGGCGTCAACACGTTCATCAGCGACAGCGGCGTCATGCGCTATCACCTCGTGGTCGAAGAGTGGGACATCTACAACGGCGTCCCCGGCGAACAGCCCACCTGGAAGTTCATGAAGGGAATGCTCATGGAACGCCTCGACGAGAAGTTCCACGTTGACCTCTTCGTGCAGTCGGACACCGCCTACCTCCACAAGCAGGAGCTGTGGGAACTGCGTGGCAGAGTGGTAGTGCGCAATGTGAACGGCGACGTGTTCCGTACCGAGGAACTCTTCTGGGACCTCAATGCGCACGAGATGTGGAATAATCAATACATCCACATTACTACGCCAGAGCGCGAACTCGAAGGCACCGAGTTCCACAGCAACGAGCAGATGACGCGCTACTACGTGCTTAACTCCGAAGGTTCCTTCCCCGCTAAAGAATAACGATGAACTCCGAACATATCATAGCCATCATAGCCATCCTCCTCCTCTCCGGGTTCTTCTCTGGAATGGAGATTGCTTTCGTCTCGAGCAGCAAGTTGCGTTTCGAGATGGACAGGGAAGAGCAGGGCTTTTCAGCACGTCTCATCGACACCTTCTACCGCCACCCCAACAGCTTCATCTCCACTCTTCTCGTTGGCAACAACATCGCGCTGGTCGTCTATGGCATTCTGATGGCAGAGTTGGTGAATGAGCTTATTCTTATTCCGCTGAACATCCATCAGCCCTACGGCAATTGTCCCAACGAGGCTCTCTGCCTGCTGTCGCAGACCATCCTTGCCACGCTCATCGTCCTCGTTACGGGCGAATTTCTGCCCAAAACGCTTTTCCGCATCGACCCGAACCGCATGATGCGCATCTTTGCCCTGCCCGCCTACATCTTCTACATCGTGTTGTGGCCCGTCAGCAAGTTTACCAGTTCGCTCGGAAAGCTGTTGCTCTGGATGGTGGGTGCCAAGGTGAAGAAGCAGACGCCCGAGAAGACCTTCACCCGCGAAGACTTGGACTACCTCATTCAAAGCAATATAGCCGGAGCAACCGACGAAGAAGACATCGAGGACGAAGTGAAGATTTTCCAGAACGCCCTCGACTTCGGTTCGGTCAAAGTGCGCGACTGTATCGTGCCCCGCACAGAGATTGTTGCCGTCTCGACCGAGACGTCGCTGCAAGAGCTGCGCATGCAGTTCGTCGAGAGCGGCCATAGCAAGATTCTCGTATATAAGGAGGACATTGACGACATCGTGGGCTACATCCATACCGTCGAAATGTTCCGCCTGGGCGAAGGCGAGAACTGGACGGCGCATGTCCGTGAAGTATCCATCGTTCCTGAGACGATGAATGCTCAGAAACTGCTTGGCATCTTCATCAGCCAGAAGCGTTCGCTGGCCGTCATCGTTGATGAGTTTGGCGGCACAAGCGGCATCGTCACGATGGAAGACCTCGTCGAGGAGATCTTCGGCGAGATAGAAGACGAGCACGACAGCAATAATTATGTGGCTCGGCAGACAGCTCCGGGCGAGTATCAGCTATCCGGCAGGCTTGAGATAGCGCAGGCCAACGAACTTCTTGACCTCGATTTGCCCGAAAGCGACGAATACTTGACCGTGGGCGGCCTCATTCTCCATGAGTTCCAGAACTTTCCCAAACTCAACGAACCGGTTCGCTTCGGACACTGGGAATTTAAGGTTACGAAGAAGACGACAACTAAGATAGAACTCGTCCAACTACGTCTTCTCGACTCAGATATTCATTAAAGTTGGCATCTTATGCAGAAAAATGCGAGGGTCGGCGCATATTATGCGAGGATTTTTGTGCTTATTAACATATAATTGTGTAACTTTGCAGCAGATTAACCTAAATAAAGAGAATGAGTCCATAATAGTTTACAGTTAAAAAGGTAAAAAGACTATGGTAAAACAAGACAAGAAGAGAAGACTGCAGACGATACGCAAGATTGTCAGCAAGAGCAGTATGGAGAGCCAGGAAGAGTTGCTTGCTGCGCTCAGAGAGGAAGGTTTCATCAGCACGCAAACCACGCTGAGCCGCGACCTCAAACAGTTGCGCATCAGCAAAGTGCGCGTTCGCAACGGCCACAGCGTCTATGCTTTGCCTCGCGAAGGACACTTCGAAGTGGTGCCCACCATAGAGGAGATAAACCAGACCCGCTGGCGTCTGAACTTCTCGGGTAACTTGATGGTCGTGCATACTCCGCCGGGGCATGCGAGCATAGTAGCTTACGATATTGACAACATCAAGCATCCCTACTTCCTTGGCTCTGTGGCGGGCGACGATACGGTCATCGTGGTGCTGGCGGAAGGCGTGGACAGGGAGGCTGCAGGCCGAGTGGTCCGCGACATCGTTCCCAAGTTAATGTAGGAGAGAGTTCGACACATTTATTCATTATTAATAGATAATAGGAGAAACAAAAGAAGAGATAGATATGGAGGAAATAAACAGTGAGGACATAAAAGTGCTTGTGGCTGAGGCCGAGCACGAGAAGTATGTAGATACCATCATCGACACTATCCGCGAGGCTGCACGCAAGCGCGGCACGGGTATCGCCGAGCGAACGCACGAGTATGTGGCAACCAAGATGCGCGAGGGCAAGGCTGTCTTGGCATTGCATGGCGACAGGTTTGTGGGTTTCAGCTACATAGAGACTTGGGGCAACAAACACTATGTCACCACCTCTGGCCTTATTGTCCATCCTGACTATCAGGGTCTTGGCGTTGCGAAACGCATCAAGGACTACACTTTCACGCTGGCTCGTCTGCGCTGGCCGCATGCCAAGATTTTCAGTCTGACGAGTGGCGATGCCGTAATGAAAATGAATACGGCCCTGGGCTACGTGCCTGTCAGCTTCAACCAGCTTACCGACGACGACGCCTTCTGGCATGGTTGTCAGGGGTGCATCAACCACGACATCCTCGAAGCGAAGAACCGCAAGTTCTGCGTCTGCACAGGCATGCTTTGGGACCCCGAGAAGCATAAGGGCGAACCGACATCGCTCGAGGTCATCAAGGACGTGATGCGGACCTTAGTATTGAGAGGGATAGAATAAAAGCCCCTCTCCCCAATCCTCCCCCAAAGGGGAGGGAGTTAATTAGTAATTAGATTATAAGAATAGATATGAACCAGAATGAAAAGCACTCCCCTTTGGGGGAGAAGGAGGGGGGCCGCAAGGTTGTTGTCGCCTTCAGTGGCGGGCTTGATACCAGCTACACAGTGATGTATCTGGCAAAGGAGAAAGGTTACGAAGTTTATGCCGCTTGTGCCAATACGGGAGGCTTCAGTGCGGAGCAGCTCAAGACGAACGAAGAGAATGCCTACAGGCTGGGTGCCAAGGCGTATGTCACGCTCGATGTGACGCAGGAATACTACGAGAAGTCGCTGAAGTACATGGTCTTCGGAAATGTGCTTCGCAATAATTGCTATCCCATCTCAGTAAGCTCGGAACGCATTTTCCAAGCGTTGGCCATTGCGCGATACGCCAAGGAGATTGGCGCGACAGCCATTGCCCACGGCTCCACCGGTGCCGGCAACGACCAGATACGCTTCGACATGACCTTCCTCGTGATGTGTCCGGGCGTGAAAATCATTACCTTGACGCGCGACGGGAACCTTTCGCGGCAGGAGGAAGTGGATTACCTCAACAAGAACGGCTACTTTGCCGACTTCACGAAGCTGAAGTACAGCTACAACGTCGGCCTTTGGGGTACAAGCATCTGCGGTGGTGAAATCCTCGATTCGAAGCAGGGACTGCCCGAAAGCGCGTACCTGAAGCACCCCTCGGAAGAAGGTCCTGAGGTGCTGAAGATAGGCTTCGAGAAGGGCGAAATCTGTTCCGTCAACGGAGAGAAGTTCGACGATAAGATCAAGGCCATACAGAAGGTCGAGGAGATAGGCGCCCGCTACGCCATCGGCCGCGACTGCCATGTGGGCGACACCATCATCGGCATCAAGGGTCGCGTGGGCTTCGAGGCTGCTGCTCCCATGCTCATCATCGGCGCTCACCGCTATCTGGAGAAGTTCACCCTGTCCAAGTGGCAGCAGTACTGGAAGGAGCAAGTGGCCAACTGGTACGGCATGTTCCTCCACGAGAGCCAGTACCTGGAGCCTGTCATGCCGGACATCGAGGCGATGCTCCTGAGCAGCCAACGCAACGTGACGGGCGAGGTGACGCTCGAACTGCGTCCCTATTGCTTCCAGACCCTCGGCGTAGATAGTCCTAACGACCTCGTCAAGAACAAGCTCGGCGAGTACGGCGAGACGGCAAAGGCTTGGACTTCAGAGGATGCGAAGGGCTTCATCAAGGTGACTTCCACGGCTCTCCGTGCCTACTATCTGGCGCATCCGGACGAAGAGAGATAACATAACAAGGTTCAGCATTTCGATATGGAAAAGAGATATTACCTTTCTACCACCGACAAGAAAATAGGTGGTGTCTGCGGAGGATTGGCAGAGTATTTCGAGGTTGACCCTCTGCTCGTCCGTCTGCTGTTCGTGTTCTTGTTCTTTAGTTTCGGGGGCGGTTTAGTTCTTTACTTGCTGTTGTGGATTCTCGCTCCTAAAAAGCCGATGGAATGGTGAAGGTTGGCATACTTGGTGCAGCCGGCTATACGGGCGGCGAACTGATAAGAGTGCTTTTGGGGCATCCCGAAGCGGAGATTGTTTTTGCCAACAGCGAGTCGAATGCCGGCAACCACGTGAGCGAAGTTCACGAGGGGTTGATAGGCGAGACAGACCTCTGCTTCACCTCGGAAATGCCTTTCGACAAGGTGGATGTCGTCTTCTTCTGCTTCGGCCACGGCAAAAGCGAGCAGTTCCTCCGGGAGCACGAGATACCGTCGCACGTCAAGATAATCGACTTGGCTCAGGACTTCAGAGTGAAACCGACAAACAAAGAAGATTCTTCACTCTTCACTCTTCACTCTTCGTTTGTCTATGGACTGCCCGAGACACACCGTGAACTCATTCACGGGGCTTGCTGTGTAGCAAACCCCGGTTGCTTTGCCACTTGCATACAGCTCGCCATGCTGCCTGCCCTGCAGTCTGGCATCATCTTCGGCGACATCCACGTGAACGGCATCACGGGCAGCACGGGAGCCGGTCAGAAGCCTGGTGCTACAACGCATTTCTCTTGGCGCAACGACAACATCTCTGTCTATAAGACCTTCACGCATCAGCACCTTTTGGAGATAAACCAGACGGTTCAGGAGCTGTGCCCCGGCTACGAAGGCCGCGTGCTCTTCATCCCGCAGCGAGGCTGCTTCACGCGTGGCATCTTCGTGACGGCCTACGCCAAGTGCGACTTGCCCCTTGCGGAAGTGCAGCGCATCTATGCCGACTACTACAGGGACGCTGCCTTCACGCACTTCGTCACGAAGTGTCCCGACATGAAGCAAGTGGTGAACACCAACAAGGCTCTGGTCTATGTGGAGAAGTATGAAGACCAGCTCCTGATGATTTCCTGCATCGACAACCTCCTGAAGGGAGCCGTCGGACAGGCCGTGCAGAACATGAACCTCATGTTCGGCCTCGACGAGAAACTTGGGCTGAACCTGAAAGCCAGTGCCTTCTGATTAAATAAAGAAGAAAAGGAGAAGGCCTCCATGAACTCACTTCCTTCGCTGAGATAAAAGTTCTACGGAGCCGAGGAGCCTATGGAGAGGATCTCCATGTACTCCATGTACTCCGTAGAAAATAAACTCAGTGGCGCCATATAAAATCCTGAAATGCCTTTATGAGGTACACAATCAACTTGGTCCTGGCCTTTTAGAGAGCATTTATGAGGAAGCAGCTACCAAAGAGTTAACCTCTCAAGGTTTCCATGTGGAGCGTCAGGTCCCCGTGCCTGTTTTCTATAAAGGTGAACAGTTGACCAATAACTTGCGCCTTGACCTTATCGTTGATGATAAGGTGATATTAGAACTTAAATGTGTTGCGGAATACCGTAAACTCTTCGAGAAGCAGCTATACACTTATCTTGTGCTCAAAAATTGCGAGATAGGATATGTTGTGAACTTCAATGAGGAGGATTTGCGAAATGGAATCCATGCAGTTCGCAACCCATATGCTTCATCAAATAATTGATATCTGCTGAGCCGAGGAGCCTATGGAGAAATCCTCCATGAACTCGCTTCCTTCGCTGAGATAAAAGTTCTACGGAGCCGAGGAGCCTATGGCGAAGGCCTCCATGAACTCGCTTCCTTCGCTGAGATAAAAGTTCTACGGAGCCGAGGAGCCTATGGAGAGGATCTCCATGTACTCCATGTACTCCGTAGAAAATAAACTCAGTGGCGCCTTGAGATAAAAGTTCTACGGAGCCGAGGAGCCTATGGAGAGGATCTCCATGTACTCCATGTACTCCGTAGAAAATAAACTCAGTGGCGCCGAGGAGCCAATGGAGAGGATCTCCATGTCCTCCATGTACTCCGTAGAAAATAAACTCAGTGGCGCCGAGGAGCCAATGGAGAAAGTCTCCATGTGCTCCATGTACTCCGTAGAATAAAAACTCTCCGGAGCCGAGGAGCCAATGGAGAAAATCTCCATGTCCTCCATATACTCCGTAGAAAATAAACTCTGTGGCGCCGAGGAGCCAATGGAGAAATCCTCCATGAACTCTCTTCCTTCGTTGAGATAAAAGTTCTACGGAGCCAAGGAGCCTATGGAGAAGGCCTCCATGAACTCTCCTCCTTCGTTGAGATAAAAGTTCTACGGAGCCGAGGAGCCAATGGAGAGGATCTCCATGTACTCCATGTACTCCGTAGAAAATAAACTCAGTGGCGCCAAGGAGCCTATGGAGAAAGTCTCCATGTCCTCCATATCCTCCGTAGAAAATAAACTCTGTGGCGCCGAGGAGCCAATTGAGAGGGTCTCCATGTCCTCCATGTACTCCGTAGAAAATAAACTCTGTGGCGCCGAGGAGCCAATGGAGAAAATCTCCATTTCCTCCATATTCTCCGTAGAAAATAAACTCAGTGGCGCCAAGGAGCCAATGGAGAAAGTCTCCATGTCCTCCATGTACTCCGTAGAAAATAAACTCAGTGGCGCCGAGGAGCCAATGGAGAGGAATCCTCTATTTGCTCCATATCCTTCGTAGAAATCAGCCCGATTGTAACGAGGGGCAATTTGACAAAAAGAAAGCAGACTATCGCGTCTGCTTTCTTTTTGCTGTTTTTGCACACTATGGAAAGTGGAGGAAAAAGGCACTCGGCACGGCGGTTTTGGCCTTGCTGCACGGAGAGTTTCCCGATGCTTCACGTTGTGTTGGCTGACTCTCCACGTTGTGTTGGCCAACTCTCCACGTTGTGTTGGCGCAACAAGCATGGAGTGTCTGGCGAAAACCAACGCCAAAAAGTGTGCAAAAACGGGTAAAAACGACGCGTTTTGCTATGTGGAGTTGCCAACTCCACATACGGGAACATTTTTCAGCCTTTGTAACAGTCTGACTTTCAGCGTGCCTTCGATTTGAGCGCTTTTTGCCGAAAAAACGACCGAAACCTTGTCCGAGACCGTTTTCGTCGAAATTTGGCGGTTTGAAGAAAACGCTTGTGTAAGCGTTTTTGTGTTTTTACTTTCTTTTTGTTATGTTCTGTTAGCCCCTTCGGACGCGGTATTCAGCCCCCACAGACAAGGCTTTCGGGCTGTTTTTTGCGAACTATAACGAAAATTATGAACTGCAGGCTATGAATTATGAACTAAATGTTGTACCTTTGTGCGCGAATTTATTTGTATTCAGGAATGACATTATTCGACGTTTACCCTTTGATGGATGTGACCATTGCGCGTGGCAAGGGTTGCAAAGTGTGGGACAGCGAGGGCCAAGAGTACCTCGACCTTTATGGCGGTCACGCCGTTATCAGTGTGGGCCATTGCCATCCGCATTACGTGGAGGCCATGACGCGACAGCTGCAGACGCTCGGCTTCTACAGCAACTCCGTGCAGAACCCCTTGCAGAAGGAACTGGCGCGACGGCTCGGCAAGGCTTGCGGCTACGAGGACTACAGCCTTTTCCTCATCAACAGCGGCGCAGAGGCCAACGAGAACGCGCTGAAGCTGGCGTCGTTCTTCAACGGCCGCACCCGCATCCTCTCCTTGGAGAAAGCCTTCCACGGCCGCACCTCTCTGGCCGTCGAGGCTACGAACAACCCGAAAATCATCGCGCCAATCAATGCTAACGGACACGTCACTTATCTGCCTCTCAACGACATACGGGCGTGGGAACGCGAGATAGAGAAGGGCGATGTGTGTGCCTGCATCGTGGAGTGCATACAGGGCGTGGGCGGCATCCGCATGGTGGAGGCCGACTTCCTGCAAGCACTCCGTAAGCTTTGCGACGAGCACAACACCGTGCTCATCTGCGACGAGATACAATGTGGCTACGGCCGCAGCGGCAAGTTCTTCGCGCATCAGCATCTCGGCGTGAAGCCCGACATCATCACCGTAGCCAAGGGCATCTGCAACGGCTTCCCGATGGGCGGCGTGCTCATCAGTCCCAAGTTCACGGCCGTCTATGGCCAGCTTGGCACGACCTTCGGCGGCAACCACTTGGCTTGTGCCGGAGCCATCGCCGTCCTCGATATCATGGAGCAGGAGCACCTCGTGGAGAATGCGGCCGAGGTGGGCGCTTATCTGATGGACTCCTTGCGCTCGGCCGGGCTGCCACATGTGGTGGAAGTGCGCGGCGAGGGGTTGATGATTGGCATCGAACTGGACATCCCCTACAAGGAACCGCGGCAGCGACTGGTCAAGGAACAGCATTGCTTCACCGGTTGTTCAGGGACAAACGTGCTCCGCTTGCTGCCGCCTCTGTGTCTGACCAAAGCCGAAGCTGACAGCTTCGTAGATAAACTGAAGGCGGCACTAACGTAAAGGCGAATAGTGAATAATTTGCTGCCGCCCTTAATTATGAATTATGAATTGTGAATTATGAATTATAACAGGATAGCAATCATAGGTGCCGGCAACATGGGCGGCGCCCTTGTCAAAGGCTGGACAAAGGCTGGCTTGGCGGCTAATCTGGCTGTTACTGCTCATACGAAACGTACGCTCGACCGCCTCACCGAAGCTTGTCCGGGCATTAGCGTAACGCTCGACAACAACGAGGCCGCCAGGGGTGCCGATGTCGTGGTGCTTGCCGTCAAGCCCTGGCTCGTAGGGCAAGTGATAGAAGAAATAAAGCCGGTACTGACGGACAAACTCGTCGTCTCCGTTGCCGCTGGCGTCCGCCACGAGCGCATCGACGTCTATGTCATGCCCAACATCGCAGCCGAATACGGCCAGAGCATGACCTTCGTGGAAGAAGCTCCGCAGGCAACGGCGGTGGCAGAACTCTTCGGTAGGGTAGGGCAATGCCGTGTTGTCCCGCAAAGACTGATGGATGCCGGCATGATGATGGCAGGTTGCGGCATCGCCTACGTGATGCGTTTCCTCCGAGCCATGATGGAGGGCGGCGTTGAGATGGGTTTCTATCCCGACGAGGCAAAGCAGATAGCCATGCAGACCATGCAGGGAGCCGTCGCGTTGCTCCGCGAGACAGGACTGCATCCCGAAGCAGCCATCGACAAAGTGACAACGCCCGGCGGCATCACCATCAAGGGACTGAACGAACTCGACCATGCCGCCTTCAACTCGGCTGTAATACGTTGTCTCAAAGCAGGACTGAAATAAAAAGTTGAAAAGTTGAAAAGGTAAAAAGGTGAAAAGTAGGATTGTAGTGAAAGTGGGCAGCAATGTCCTTACCACAGACCGAGGCAAGCTCGACATCACCCGCATGTCTTCGCTTGTGGATCAGATTGTTTGGCTGCGCGAGCAGAACTATGACGTTGTGCTCGTCACGAGCGGCGCCGTCGCTTGCGGCAGGAAGGAACTGCAGGTTGACCACATGCTCGACTCCGTCGAACAGCGTCAGCTCTTCTCGGCAATGGGGCAGGTGAAGCTCATCAACCTCTATTACGACCTCTTTCGCGAGTACAACATCCATATCGGACAGGTGCTTACGACGAAGGAGAACTTCCAGAGCGAGCGCTCCTATCAGAACCAGCGTGCCTGCATGGAGGTGATGCTCGAGAACGGCGTCCTGCCCATCGTCAACGAGAACGACACGGTGAGCATCGAGGAACTCATGTTTACCGACAACGACGAACTCTCCGGCCTCATTGCCAAGATGATAGGGGCCGAGACGCTTGTCCTGCTGACGGGCGTCGATGGCCTCTACAACGGCAACCCTTCCGAGCCTGGCAGCGAGGTGATTCGCAGCACAAAACCCGGCGACGACCTCTCGCGCTACATCCAGACAGAGAAGAGCAGTGCCGGCCGGGGCGGAATGACCTCGAAGTACAAGACGGCAAGCAACGTGGCTGCGGCAGGCATCAAGGTCATCATCGCCAACGGCAATAGGGATAACATATTGATAGACTTGACAGAACGACCCAAGGAAACAGTACACACGGAATGGACTTCAGACAAATAAAGGAAGCAAGCAGAGCATTGGCACTCTTGGACGATGCCCAGCGCAACGACATCTTGTTCAGAATAGCCGACCGCATTGAATCTTCTCAGGAACAGCTACTTGCAGCTAATGCCATCGACTTGCAAACTCTTGAACTCCCCCTAAAGGGGGCTGGGGGGTCTCCTCTCTACGACCGCTTGTTGCTCACAAAGGAACGTATAGCGGGCATTGCCGCTGACATCCGCAATGTGGCCAGTTTGCCGTCGCCTCTTGGCATCATCACGAAGGAACGGACGCTTGCCAACGGTCTTTACCTGCGTCGCATCAGTGTTCCGTTCGGTGTAATCGGCGTCATCTTCGAGGCTCGCCCTAATGTCTGCTTCGATGTCTTCGCCCTCTGCTTCAAGAGCGGCAACGCTTGCATCCTGAAGGGAAGCCGTAACGCCCAGCACAGCAACGAAGCCATCGTCGCCCTCATTCACGAGGTGCTCCGCGAGACAGACCCTCCCCAGCCCTCCCTTAAAGGGAGGGAGTCCTCCCCATCTCAAAAGGTCAATGGTCAATGGTCAATGGTCAATGATTCAATGGTCAATGGTCAATGGTCAATGGTCAATGCTCTAACCTTGTTGCCTCCCACCCACGAGGCTACGGCCGAACTGCTGGACGCTGTGGGCTACGTTGACCTCGTCATACCCCGAGGCGGCAGGAAGCTCATCGACTTCGTCCGCGACAATGCCCGTGTGCCGGTCATCGAGACGGGAGCAGGCGTCGTGCATGCTTATTTCGACAAGGACGGCGACCTCGAGAAAGGTCAGCGCATCATCAAGAATGCCAAGATGCGTCGCGTCAGCGTCTGCAACGCCCTCGACTGCCTCCTTGTCCATCGCGACCGTGCTGCCGACATTCCTGCCTTGCTCGCCCCGATAGAAGGCCGTGTCGAGGTTATTACCGATGAGGCAGCAATGGGAACGGAGTGGATGGACTACAAACTCTCCCTCAAAGTCGTTGACAGTCTCGACGATGTCTTGGCTCACATCGCCCGCTACGGCTCAGGCCACAGCGAGTGCATCATCACCGAAAACGAGCAGACGGCTCGTCGCTTCCAGCAGATGGTCGATGCCGCTTGTGTCTATGTCAATGCCCCCACCAGCTTCACCGACGGAGCGCAGTTCGGCTTGGGCGCGGAGATAGGCATCTCAACCCAGAAGCTCGGCCCTCGCGGCCCCATGGCCCTCGAAGAGATGACCACCTACAAATGGCTCATCAACGGCAACGGCCAGACGAGAGATTAGGTTCACCATCCCTATAAACCATTTAACCTATCTTTTTTTTGCGGTTTTCAGACAAGATTTAAAGCTTTTCAGACAAGATTTAAAGCTTAAGGCCAGAAAAACATAAGACATTACCCATACATCTATGTGCATCCATCCAAATAGTCAATGGGAGACTGAGGCTATCGTCCAGCCTTGGCTCGCCCTGCTTTACTTCCTGCGCGTTCCGGCTTTGCCGTCTGAGCACCTGCGGAGCGCAAGAAACTTCCTATTTAACTTCATTCCATATCTTCCGGTAACTATTCAGCGATAGCCATATATCAGTAGTCCGTGCTTAGACAAAGCCAGCATCCCGTGTTATCCATGGACTTCCTCCCAGCAGCATCGCCCGACATCCACTTTCAACTTTCCATTTTCCATTTTCAACTTTCCATTTTCCATTTTCAATTTTCCACTTTCCATGAAGAATTCTACCGTCACTCGTCACTTTCTGCCCTAACAGAATGAAAATGAGCTAATAACAGGGTGACAGTACCGTCACCCTACTGTCACCTCGCATCCCGTTGAATCACAATGCAATAAGCGGAAAGGTGACGGAGTGACGGTAATTAATCAACATTCACACACTCCTCCTACACCCTCTCGGTTCAGATATATGGTATTCGCTGAATAGTTACATCTTTCGAAACATAAATTAAAATAAAACAACGGATTACACGGATTTGACGGACTTAAGCCATGCTGACAATCAGCATTTATGATAATCCGTTGGATCCGTGTAATCCGTTCTTCCCTTTGGTCAGGCGCAGGCGGATCTTCGCTTCGTTTCGCTCAAGCGCAGGCGGTTCTTCGGTTGTCGCCTCAGGCGGTGGCTGTTAATTATGACACAGCCCGTTGTTCACTTTACCACTCTTCGTCCCAGACGCTGCAGGATTCGCGGGTGCGGGCTTCGTTGGGATTGTAGCCGACATTGTTGCTGGTATTGTTTGAGCTGCCTCCGCCGAAGCCGGTTTCTCCTTGGCTGCTGATATTTTTTACTGGGCTTTGGCAAATGATGCTTTGGTGTAGCAAGCGAGCCATTACCATGCTGGGTGTCAAATATGTACGTTTCATATTGCTGTCCTCCTATTTGATGATGATTTTACGTCCGTTGTGAATATACATTCCCTTGCCGGTTGGCTTTTCTCCATTGGAGATGACGCGGCCGCTCAAGTCATACCATTCCTCCCCTCTCCTCGGAGAGGGGTCGGGGGTGAGGCTGTTGATGCCGTCGGCGTCGTCCTCGTTGAAGTTCAGCACGAAGCCCTTGACGTTGTTGCCGCCGCTCTCCGGGTCGCCTGCCGTGATGCCGTTCAGCGTGAAGTATGCGCGGCAGGCGTTGATGGTGATGGTGGAGGTTCCGTCGGGATAGTAGAGGTTGCTGCCGCTGCCCATGAAGAGCACGCTTCTGTTCTCTTCGGCGTAGGTCACGGGGGCGTAGGTGCCGATGAAGTCCACGTACTTAGTCTCGACGTTGGTGGTGGCATTGCTGATGGTAACACCCGTGAACACGGGGTTCACCTCGTTCTCGCCGCTGGTCCACTTCACGAGGAAGGGTGTGCCGGCAGCGATTTCCTGGACATCGACGAAGTTCATCGTCAGTGTGCCGTCGCTGAAGTCCGTGCTTTTGAGCGTCTTCACCGTAGCGCCTTCCAGCAGCGTGCCGTCGAAGTAATGGCCCTCTTCTGCTTGGGGGTTGCCGAGGTCGAAGGGCAGGCACAGCGTGTTCCAGTCGCCGTCCTTCCAGAGCGTGCGGCCAGCGAGGGTGACGTTAAATTCACCGCCGTTGGTTGCTGCCATACTAATGGCATCGCTGTTGTCAGCAGCGTTGGCCAGTATGAGGTCATAGGATGTGGTGAACATGATTGGGCTGCTCCATTGGCTGGTGCCATCTGTACCGCCGTCGGCTTGCACCTGAACTTTGTAGGTTGTTCCAGCGCTCAAGCCAGTAAGGGTGTAGCTGTTGGTGTCTGAGGTATAATTGCCCACCTCAGTAGAGCCATTGGTGATTCGGATGTCATCCACATAGAAGCAGTCATCGTAAGAGTCTGTGCTGCTGTCCTTCGCGTAATACCAGCGGAGAGTGTAAGTACCGGCGGTAAGGGGATATGAGTAATCAATCCAGTCGTCATCACCTGAAATGCCATTAATCTTATTATCTCCATCAATAGAGAAGTAAGCCTTGTCCCAACCGCTTTCCGAGGAAACCTTCGCCGAGAAGGTTAGGGTCTCATCGGTAGCTAAAGTCACTTCGAGAACCATATCGGATACCGAGTTATCAACTTCATTGTTTGTGCTCTTGGCGCACAAGGAACCGCTTTGGTTGTTTTTCACCACTGTCCAAGGATAGTCGTCTGTGGTGGTAGTGAACTCGGCTTGGCTGAGGTCAAGGTAATTTACTTCCCCTAACTTGATGTTATAGTTGTCGGAGAATCCCTTCCAGTTCACAGTGGCGCCACAAGCGGTGAGGCTGTTTTCGACTATTTCAAGATTGGTCGGCACCGGACAGCGTTCCAGAGTGGTGAAACTAAGGATATTGCTTATTCTGTCAGGTTGAGTGCCAATCACTCGTACAACGTATGTGGTCTCGAAATCAAGATTGTCAAAGGTATATGGGCTGGCGGCATTCTCCACAGTAGTCCAAACAAGACTGGGATTGTCGGTAAAGACTTTCACATCGTCGATACCCATTCCATAACTATCCATAGTTTCGCATTTGAAACCAATCTGATAGTTGGCCGCGAGACCTTGAAGCGGAACAGTCACAAGCGTCCAAGAACGAACCTTCGTATCATTGCTGTACAGCTCAGTCCATGAACCGCCATCAACACTATAATAGACATGCAGTTTATTGAGGTCACTGCCCCAATCAACATTTCTATAATTGAAGGTCAACGTGGCAGAAGCAACACCGCTCAAATCCATAACAGGCGTAATAAGGTAATTATCCTCGCTGTTCCCACCGTAGTAGCATGTTGCGTTATAGTTGCCCGTTGCGGCATCCGTATAGTCTTCATGACCTGTACCAAAACCGACATCCCAGTATGAGTCACTACTTGTCGTCCAGCCTTCAGGCAAAGAACCGTCTTCGAATCCTTCAGAGAATATAACCATGAAAGGATCACCCTCAGTATATTGCAAGTTATAGCTGTCTGAGCTTCCCGTCCAACTAACGGTGGCGCCGTTGGGAGTGAGGCTGTTCTCAACTAGGTTGACCACGGTCGGCGCATCTATGACAGACACTGTCAAATCCATGATAGAAGGATACTGGCCATCCTCTATATGGAGGTCGAAACGGATGCTGTTTGATGATGTGACGAAAGGATCGATTTCGCCATCAGTGGCACAGTGTATTTCATTATCTGTGCCAGTGCCATCATAGATCTTTAGCCAATCAGTATCATAATACCGAGTACCAATATCTAATGCTCCTTGCACGCTGAATGCTTTTCCTACGGGAGCATTGAGGATGAGTGTTGTGATATGTGATTCACTGGGGTTGGATTGGGCGCTTTCATCTTTTCCGCCATCGTCATAGACTTTGAAGGCAGAAGTGAACCATTCTGGGATATTCACAATTTTGGGGGTCTCTTCAGCACCATTAATAAACAAAACCTCCTCCCCTAACTCTTCATCCCAACAAGAATCCACATAGCCAGGGCTGGGCATCTTTATATAGAAACGCCCCACCTCATTTTCTTCGCAGTCGTGGTCAATCTCAATGCCTTCGAATGGAATGTCACTCACATCCCAAGTGGCAGTGTAGGTACGGTCGCCTATTGAGCCGTGAGGAATGAATACTGTCTTGGTGGCTTCATCAAGGTCAGTACCCGTCCAGCCCATGAAGAGGTAGTTGGTGGTAGTGCCATTTACTTCGTCAATATCAACGCGGGTAGGATTGTTGAGAGTGATGTCCTCGCTCTCGATGGTGTAGCTGACGGGGTTGGGGATGGTCGGCTCATAACCGCCGTCAAGGATGTAGGTGATGGTATATTGGATAGGACTCCACTGGGCATAGAGCGTTAAGTCACTGCGGAGCGTAATCGTCTCGCCAGGGGCATAGGCGGTGCCGCTACCGTCGGTCTCGGTGTTCCAGCCAGCGAAGGTGTAGCCGGTACGCTCCATAGTGCCTGCTTCAGCGACGGTGCCTGTGGCCACAATGATTCCCTCCACATTGAATGTTGCGACTTCTGGTACATCGCCATCAGTGTAACCGTTGCCGTCGTAAAAAATCTGATGATGTTGATAGGCTCCGCAATAGGTACATTGACTGCCGTCCCAGTTGTGCTCAGCACAAGGCTTCACCTTGACCACTTTGTTGCTGAGGCTGCCGATGCGGTTGGCGTAATTAACAGGAGTAGTGCTGTTGCCCACATAGACACACAGACCGTCGGCAAGGGTCTTGGCGACACTTGCACCTGAACTTCCACAACCGATGGCCTCTTGTAATCCATAATCTGGAATCGAGGACGCAGTGGCATTGACGGTGCCGCCATAAATGGCGATAGAGCCACCACCACCGCCAACACCTCCACCAATGCCTGCCGACCAGCTAGTGGAATTCGTCGCTGTGATGTTGCCGCCATGGATAGTGATAGTGCCAAGCGTTTTATTGCCAGTGTTGTAATTATTCTCAGTTCCTATGGCCGCATTATTATCACTGTAAACAGTAGCATTCAATGAGCCAGTTCCACCTGCCTGTCCATAGATGTTTAGTGTGTTGCCGCTATGTACAGTAATGCCTTTTGGAACACTCAGGCTCGCGCCGTCGGCAAGAATCATGTTTACTGTACCATTGACGGTCAAGCGATTGGAGGCTGTGACACCAGCATCCTTCACAAGATACCAAGTCACCTTGCCGGCAGTTCCAATGGTGGTAGCGTCTGTCGTAGTGAAATGAGGGGGAGAAGAGACTGCATGAGCTTCATACTCACCCGTCTCAGGATTGTATGAAACGTATTGACCTTCCTTGAGGCTCCAAGTGGCGTGATAACTACGGTTGCCCGTCGAGCCTTTGGCGATGGTAACAGTCATGGTGGGGGCAGATAGTCCTGTACCTGTCCATCCTGCGAAGTCGTACAGCTCGCGAACAGGATTGACGAGGGTGAAGGTTTCGCTCAGCTCGGTGTAGGTTGTTGGGTGTTCCGTTGGGAAAGACCCTTCTTCCAAGCCATCGTAACTGATGGTATAGATTAGTGTCCAAACTGCCGTATAGGAGCGGTTGCCGAGTGAGTTTGTAGGGATGGTAACATTCTGGGTAGGCTCCGTGAGGTCAGTACCCGTCCACCCAACGAAGTAGTATCCCTCGCGAGTGGGATTGACAAGGGTAATATCCTCGTCAAGATAAGTGTAGCTTGCCGGGTTGGGCGTAGCCACGCTGCCTCCGTCGAGGTCGTAGGTAACGGTATATGCATCAAGTATCCATGTGGCGGTATAGGAGCGGTCGCCCTCGGAACCGTGAGGAATGGTGACGGACATGGTGGGGCCATCGAGGTCGGTGCCCGTCCATCCGGCGAAGGTATGGCCGGTGCGTATGGGATTGTTGAGAGTGATGGCGTCACTCAAAACACAGTAGTCTGTGGGATTGGAAGCAGTGCCCCCTGCAAGGTCGTAGGTGATGGTATAATTCGGCACCCATGTGGCCGTGTAGGAACGGTCGCCCGTAGAACCATTAGCAATGGTGACGTTTGTCGTCGGTTCGTTGAGGTCGGTGCCTGTCCATCCGGCGAAGGTGTAGCCCTCGCGGGTGGGATTGACGAGGGTGATGGCATCACTCTGCACCGTATAGCTCGTCGGGTTAGGCGTTGCCACGCTACCGCCGTCGAGATTGTAGCTGATGGTATAGTTTAATGTCCAAATGGCGTAGAGGTTGACCACGGCGTTTTGTGTGTTGGCGAGATTGCTCACCATCTCATTGTCGCTATAGACGGCTGTACCGTTAGGAGTGGTGCTCCATCCGACGAAGGTGTAGCCAGGGCGACTGAATGTGTTGGCTGAAAGTTCCTGTGCGACATCGTATGTGAAAGTCTGGTCGTGGTACACGTCATTGCTACCGTAGTTCTGGTGGAAACGGACGGTGTAGGTAATGAGAGTCCACTTGGCATAAAGTGTCACGTTGCCATCGGTAGCGAAGGGGATGGTGGTGGCAGCAGTCTGAAGTTCTGAATCGGTGTACCATCCGCCGAAAGTGTAGCTTGCAGGGGCAGAGGGAGTACTGATACTTAGTGCACCATGAATGGCACCACCATTGGGATTGTTGGCATCGAGCAACAGACTGTTGTTGTTGAATGGGGCGTAGCTGCCAATGAAGTTGGCGTAGGTAGTAGTGGAATTGGAGGTGTTTTTGCTGATGACGACATCGTAGAACACAGGATTAACAATGTCGCTTCCACTATTCCATTTAACGATGTAAGGCTTTCCGGCCTCAATACTGCTAACGTTCGTGAAGGTCATCGTCAGCATGCCGTCGCTATAGTTCGTGCTTTCAAGTGTCTTCACGGTGGCTCCCTCAAGCGGTGTTCCAGTGAAATTGTTCAGGGCGAATGGCAGGACGATGGTGTTCCACGTGCCGTTGCGGTAGAGAGTGAGGCCGTTGAGCGTCAAAATGACAAATTTGATTCCTGCATTGTTGGAGATGGTCGTGTTGTTGTTGGCTGTAGCAGAGATGGTCAGTGCTTTGCCTGGCACCACCACGCCATTTTTGTTCACCACCCAGCTGTTGCCCAACATGGCGCGGAGGGTCTCACCGGTGTCGGTTGTCTTCGTGCCTTGGGACATATAAGCCAAGATTCCAGTGTATTCATAGGCTATATCGCAACGCTCTGTTCGATAGCAGTTGTTAAATGAGGGAGATGTGGAGTTTTCAATACCGCAGAAGAAATCTCTGAACGTTCCACTACCGGTAATGTTTTTTGTGCCGTTCACCAGGCAGTTATTGATCGTCATGTTACCCCATCGATGCCAGCCCACGAAGCCGCCCAGGTGTTTAGGACGGCCTGAAAGAACACCGTCGTAGAGACAGTCGGTAAAAGTGACATCGCCATCGTTCCAACCGATGAAACCGCCCTCATTGCCAGTTATAAAATCGGCTCTATCCCACGAGAAACTATATCCAACATTCACGCTGCTGCGACAGCCTGTAATGGTCGCACTGCGATATTGCCAGACAATGCCAATCAGACCGCCCAGCGACACGTTGGAATCTTCGGGATAGTCATTGCGGGTGACCGTACCGGTGAGGTAGATGTCTTTGAACGTAGCACCATTGACATAACGGAAGGGTGCCACGGCGATGTTAGGATGACCGCCGCCAGTGCCAGTGCCGTTAATGGCAATGTTCATGGTGTGGCCGTTGCCGATAAAGGTGCCACTGAAGGGCGTGTCGTAGGTACCCGCCATAGTGCTTACGGTGATGTCGGCCCCCAGTTTGAAAAACTTGCCGCTGTAGGTGTTACCGTTGTTGACGTTGCTGGCGAAGAGGTTCCAATGCTCCGCGCTATTGATGAGATAGGGATCGGTAGCGGTGCCTTTTCCAGAAATATAGGAAGCCCCCCACTGGGCGTAGAGCGTGGCATCGGCGTTGGCGGTATAGGTGGCGCCGGGGCTGTAGGCGGTGCCTCCGCCGTTGGAGGCGGTAGTCCAGCGCAGGAAGTTGTAGCCGGGGTTGGTAGGAACGGTGCTGCTGAGGGTGAGGTCAACACCGTGGTGCTTCATCTGCTGTGCTGGAGCACTGCTGCCGCCGTTGGCATTGAAGGTGACGGTATAGGGGGCTTGGACAGCAACTTGCACCAAGTAACCATTCCACATGGTGTTGGCATCGCCAGTGTGATCGTTGGCATAGATGGCCACCTTGTAAGTAGCTGCCACGGTAATGGGTATATAGTTGTCGAAGCCGTTGTAATGCCATTGGTTATCCTCACCAAAGCGTTTGCTGTTTGCCGTCAGGCGTATCGGGCTGCCTTGAACATGATTTTGTTGGGCATCCAAGATAAATACTTCCACAGTAAGTGGGGTGCCGGGGGAATCCTGGTCTTCACACCATCCCTTAACGTAGAGGGATCCACGCTTTCCTTCGCAAGCTTCAACCGAGATAGTCGGTGAGTGTTGCGCCCACGAAGTGGTGGAGGTCGCAAGCAGGAGCAGCATTATTGCTGCCCTGTGAATAAACTCTGTTTTCCGAAAGATTCTTTCCATAATTATAGTATGATAAGTTTTATTTGTTCTTGTTGAAGTAGGCTATCGTCAGGCGGTAGTGTGCGGTGTCGTCCGTTGCCTTGCAGAGCTGGCCGGAAGCGGCATCGTAGTATTGCGGCTTCTTGGTAAGGAAACTGCCTGCGGTCTCGCGAATCCAGAACGTGGAAAGAGGGTTGAAGGACATCGACTCCGCCTTGAGCCTCTCCTTGAGGACTTCATCCGAGCCGACAATCTCCAGCACTTCCTTCAGGGCACTTGCCGTCGGGAACGGGTAACTGTAGTAGCGCATGCCCTTGAAGAGATTTTCCCTCTCGTCCTTGCAGAACGGTTCCCCGTTCACGAACATGATGTACTTCTTGGAAATCTTGCCCAGAACCTTCAACAGGATGCCGCATTGCCCGTCGGTCGCCTCGCGCACACAAATATAACCCGAAACGGCATAGTATGCGTATGACTTCTGACCGTCCTTCTTTATCAGTTCGCAGTTCCACTTAGGGCTGACAAGTTCCCCCAAGCGCCAGTTGTCTGTCTTCAATTCATTATCCATAATTCATAGTTATTTGGGCATAGCCTTTCAACTATCAATTTTCAATTTTCAACTTTCAATTTTAAAAGGTCGAAATTCGGACGCAAAAATAATGAGAGTCGGCAAAAGAGATGTATCGTAATGAAAAAAATGTGTTTCAAATCTGGGATTTCTTTTAAAACAGGGCAAAAAGACAGCCGCTGAGGTGCCATTTGAAGAAAAAGTGAAAAAGTAAAAAGGTAAAAATATTTCTACGGAGCACATGGAGCACATGGAGAAGCATCCTGTTCAGGCGGATTTGAAATCCGACAGAATTGAGAAAAAGCATTTGTAATGCTGTAAGCTGGAAGGATTACAAATCCCTAAACTCAAAACGGCCGGATTGCAAATCCGTCCGAACAAGAGCCTATAAGCTGCAACTGAGCGTACCTCCCCTTGGGGAATGCTGGAAGAGAGTTTCCCTTCTCCTTTTACTCCTTGGCTCCTTAGAGTTTTTATTTCCAATGAGTTCAGGAGTATAGGAGTTTTCTCCCTTGCCCTTCGGTGATGTGGTTTCAGCCTCCTTTCCCCTCCCTTTTGAGGGGAGGGGTTAGGGGTGGGGTAGCAGAGCTTCATAGGAGTTTTTCCCTGAAAAATCTGCCAATCTGCCACAGACATTCCTTATCGTTATGATATACAGGCTGATATATGTGTGGCAGATTTGTTGCAGATTGTGGAAAATGTGGCAGATTCGTGGCAGATTTCGGGTAAAGTCTCTGGAGTATGGCCTGTGCATAAACAGAGTCCCATCAAACCGCCACCCGTAACTCTGCTCCGCGACTACAATCGCGCCTTGGTGCTAAAGCTTCTTCGCTTCGCTCAGGCGCAGGCGGAGCCGCCTGCGCCTGAGGCTTGCCGAAGAACTTACGTTATTTACGGATGTAATAAGTAGGATTGTTACCAGGTTCTGTTAATTTCAGACGTGTGCCAGTCTTATCAATGTTGGTTCCCTGTGCCACGCGTTGGTCCAGTCCCATCTGATTTATATAATCTTGTTTTCCTTGCTCGCCACACAATTCATCTTCCATCCTGGCAACAAGTTCCGCATTTTCATTAATGGATGTAACGTCTTTGTCATCGAGTTCCATCTTGATTTTATCTATATCGTAATTCTTCACCAGCGAGTCGCCCTCGATTGACCAGGTACCATCCATAGTAATATTCAGTACCATGGTACCTAGGTAGAATGGGTGCTTAAGATTGTGAGACCGACGTGTAGTGAAGGTATGATCCTTGCGAAATTCGAATATAACACTTTCTTGTCCGTCTGTTAAAACAGCTTCCCACGTACCAATCAACTGTTTTTCTTTAACGGGACGAACAGTCATATAAGTGTTATTCTTGAATCTTTCCATATCTTCCTCGGAGATATTCATCAGGAATTTGTTCTCCTCATTTATGTCGGCATAAGACAAAATACTTTTATATAATTCAGTTCGCTGTTTGGAATTTAAGACATAATTCGAAACACTATTTGACTGAAGCAATCTTCGGCATAAGGCTATGAATGATTCGCGGGTCTCAAAATGGTTATTTAGCATAAAAATCTGGTATTCATCCTCCTTTGTGACTGGTTTCTGAAAGCAAATCCATTCTTTGGATTGTTTCTCAAGCATGTTTCTGGCGTTGTAGAAGGTCATAACATTATTCAGGAACTGTCTGTCGTTAAGTGTGCGCCAGGATTCCTGACTACTATTGAAGATGTTCTCATTAGTCTTCTTAAACTCTTCTTCTGTAGTAAAATGACCATTGGTTATGTAATTGAAGAATATAAAGAGCGTATCGTCAGTGATACTTTCCAAGCGGTCTATGTTATGCTGCAGATAACTTGTGACAGCGTAGCCTCTTTCCTCAATAGATAAGCGGTTCCGAATAACTGTAAGGCTCTGGTCTATATCATTGATGATGGTCATAGCCAACATTCTGCGAGCCTGTTCCTGTTCTTTATTCTCCAACCAGGCAGAAGTGCCGAAGGTTAAGACAATAGAGATTGTTGTAGCAATTATGGCAAGTAACAACTCCTTAACAGTTCCGTTAAACTTATTCTCCCCAACTAATTTGGGCATTCTAAATTTTGCATTCATTGTTCTTTATAATTATAACGTGAGTTCGATGAAATATGAAGTTGGTTGACTTTCCTCTTCGTGCCGTCGACCTTAGTTGACTTTCCCCTTCGTGCCGTCGACCTTAGTTGACTTTCCCCTTCGTGCCGTCGACCTTAATTCTGCGATTTCTGTGCTTTCCTTGTAATGTAACTTTGATTTTTCACTTTTCACTTTTCACTTCGCCGTAGGCGACATTCCTGACGCGACTCGGCAAAGCCATTAAGCAAGCTTATGTCTTTGCTCTCGCTGCTTGACGGAATTCAGTACAGGTCATGCCGTAGGCGTTGCGGAAGAGACGGGAAAGGGTGGCACGACTGGGTATGCCAGACAGTTCGCCGATGATGTTGATGGGGTCGTCGGTGGTCTTGAGCAGGTGAGCCACATGCTCCAGGCGGTAGCGATTGATGAAGTCGCCGACGGTATCGCCGTTAGAACACTCGTGGATGGCCTGCACAACGTACTTGGCATTGGTGCCAAGCATCTGGGCCAGTACGTCGCGGTTCAGCGATTCCTCGGTGTAAGGCTGTTTCTCAACCATCAACGTGCAGAGGCGGCGGTAGAGTTTCTGCTCGGCGGTGAGAGTCTCTTCGGGCTGCGCTTGGAGCGTACTCAGCTTAGCCTTTTCTTCCACCTCATGCTGCTCAATCTCGTTCAACAGGAGGTGGTTCTTCTTGAGTAATACCTTATTGTATTTATGTATGCGCAGGAAGAGATAGGCTATGAGCAACAGGATGATGCCGATGCAGGCAAGGAGCAACCGGTGGAAAGATACCGTATATTGCAGACTTTTTATCTGAAGGTCCTGTTCGTGAGCCTGGTAGATGACAGCCAGCTCGGCCGCATCGCTCTTCTTCTGCCAAACGAGAGCCGAGTCGATGGCTGTGCCGATGCTGTCGGCCATAACCAGTGCCTCATTGTTGCGCCCCGCCTTGCGGTAGGCTAAATAGCGGGGAATGAGGTGGATGGTGATGTTGTCGAAGGTCATCCGGGTGCCGTCGGCAGCCTGGCTGGTGCTGTCGGATTGCTCATACCAGTAGGCGGCCTCGTCGTAGCGTCCCGCAGCCATCAGGTAGCCGATGGCATCCTGGATGTTTTCCCCTGAGGTAATCTGGCTTCGGGGAATGGCGGCATAGACGGAAGCAGCTTCACGAGCATGGCCCGTAGCCTGCAGGTATTGGGCTTTATACAAGGCCAGGCTCCATTTTTGCTCTTCAATCAGACTGGAGTCACCGACACCGAGCCGTTCACAGGCAAGGAGTTCCTCCTCGTAGCGTCCGAGCCATTTCGCTGCTTCGTCATAGTCAGCGTTCTCAAAGAAGGATGAAAAGATGTTCGAGCACACCATGGCCATATTCATGTCCCCTTTGTTTTCGCCGCCTAATACGGTCAACTGATTCTGATAGACCATGGTAAAGGTCTGTTTCGCCGCTTCGGGCATAGCCAGGTGCATCTGGCATTGAGCCATCAAGGAGAGCAAACCAGTTTTGAATGTGGCGGGAAAGAGTTTTTGGCTTTCTGCCTTATCCAACACTTCGCTGACGACAGCCAGCGCACCTCCCATGTCACTACGCTGATAGAGCATGCAGGCATAGCGGTAGCCCGATTCACCGTATAGGTCCCAGTCCTGCGACGGATCGTCTATAAGCAAGTCGTAGGCTCTCTTGTAGAACAACTCCGCCAGCCGCATCTGCCCGGCCTTATCGTAATCCAAGCCTTCGTTGAAATAGCCTATTGCGGTATTAATGTTATCGTACTTGGCGGCAACGGGCTTCTCTTTGCAGCCGCTCAAGACCATCGCGATGCATAGTATCAGGGACAGGACGTAGGAGTATCTTCTCATCGAGACAACTATTTTGGCTGCAAATGTACAGCGAGACCGCCTTTCGGATGTTTCAAATTTGGGAAAAAGTGTATCGTATTTGGGATTTCACTTAAAAGGGGCAAGGGGCAGGGAGCGGGGGGAGAAAAGATTAAAGATTAAAGATTACGGATTAAAGTTTGGTTGTTTTGCTGCCAGCCATCACTATCAGCCTTAATCCTTAATCCTTAATCTTAAAAAAAAATGGTTGCCCCCTGCCCCTTGCCCCCTATAGTGGGCTTTTCCTTTCAATCATCTTCCTGTAGAACTCCAGCTGGCTGGCTTCTGTGGCGGGCTGGATGCCGGCGAGCTTGCGGAGCATCTCTTCGATGTCGTGCGTGATGTGGTAGCCCAGAGCCTTGCGCGTCTCGACCAGCTTCTGAAGCTCGTAGGCAGCACGGGAGTTGTCGCGGTCCAGCAGCAGACGGGCCAGCTCGAGCCTGTAGCCGCCACGGAACTTCTCTTGCCGCTGGTTCTGAATGGCTGCGCAATAAAGGGCTGCCTTCTGTCCCGGGTCGTCGGTCAGCTCGGCCAGTTCGGCATAGAGATAGCTGTCGCGACTGCGCTGGAGCAACTGGCGATAGATGTTGGCGGCCTTCTCATGTTCACCCATAATGGCATAGACCACGGCCATATAGCGTTGGCCTCGCTTGTCTCTCGGGTTGCGTCGCATGGCTTCTTGCAGCAGCGGCATCACTTTGAGGCAGTTTGCCAGGACCTCTTCATGCGACAAAGGCGCTTTCTTCGTCAGGAAGTCGCCCTCCTTCTGCTCCTGAATCTCATGGAAGGCACACGTCAGCAACTGCTGGGCGACCGACGGAATGGGGTGGCTGGGCGTTGTAGGCGTAGCCGGAGAGGCAAGGGTCTTCCAGTCCTCGTCGCCCAGTTGCTCCACCTTCAGCAAGTCCAGGAAGTCGAGCATGCTGAAGTTCCGGTCCTCCTTGTCGAGCGCCACGGCAGCATGGAGGATGTTGCTGCGAGCCTTGCCGTCGCTGTCCTCTATGTTGGGCAGTATGCGCAGCAGCGCTTTGAGTATCTTTCCCGCCTCCTCGAAGCGATGTTCCTTGATGCGTTTCCTGAGGATGTCGCTTGCCGTCCAGAACATGCACAGCGTCGTGTAGTGCCCCTGATGCGCTGCATACATCGGGCGTATCGCCTCGTAGGCCTCCTCGATTTTGCCTTGCTTCCGCAAGTCGAAAACTTCCCTTACTGTCATAGCGTTTGTGTTTGTCAGCTTCTATATAACTGAACGTTATCTGTCTGTTTGCTTAGGAACCGACGCTTCCGAGCGTCGGAACGTTTGACTGCCAGATTCCGACGCTTGGAAGCATCGGCTCCTATTAGGATGCTGCAAAGTTAAGCATAAAATTTGATTCCGCCAAATGCCATTACAATTTTTCCGCGAAAGACGACCATGCGGAAGAGTATCTGGAGTGAGCACGGATAAGTTAATTCAAGTTCCGCATGCTTATACTTCGTGTAGGCAACCATGTTTTCTCACGCGTGAGAAATCAATTTATCACCTGTGAGAAATCGATTTATCACTAGTGAGAAATTAATTTATCACCAGTGAGAAAAAAGGAAGCGACGTGTGGCGGTTTGATGGGACTCTGTTTATGCGCAGGCCAATTTCCAGAGACTTTACCCGAAATCTGCCACGAATCTGCCACATTTTCCCCAATCTGCAACAAATCTGCCACACATATATCCATCTGTATTTCATGACGATAATGTATATTTGTGGCAGATTGGCAGATTTTTCAGGGAAAAACTCCTATGAAGCTCTGCTACCCCACCCCCAACCCCTCCCCTCAAAAGGGAGGGGAAGGGAGGCTGAAACCACATCACCGATGGTCAAGAGAGAAAACTCCTATACTCCTGAACTCCTTGGAAATAAAAACTCTACGGAGCCAAGGAGTAAAAGGAGGGAATCGGGTCCTTCTCCATGTGCTCCATGTGCTCCGTAGAAGTAAAAACTCTAAGGAGTCAAGGAGTAAAAGGAAGGAATCGGGGCCTTCTCCATGTGCTCCGTAGAGATAAAAACTCTACGGAGCCAAGGAGTAAAAGGAGGGAATCGGGGGCCTTCTCCATGTGCTCCGTAGAAGTAAAAACTCTAAGGAGTCAAGGAGTAAAAGGAGGGAATCGGGGGCCTTCTCCATGTGCTCCATGTGCTCCGTAGAAGTAAAACTCTAAGGAGTCAAGGAGTAAAAGGAGGGAATCGGGGCCTTCTCCATGTGCTCCGTAGAAGTAAAAACTCTAAGGAGTCAAGGAGTAAAAGGAGGGAATCGGGGCCAAAGGGAAAGTCAAGGACTTCTCCCTCCCTTTGGGAGGGCTGGGGAGAGTCTGTCCCCCTCTCCCACGGGAGAGGGATGGGGAGAGGCTTTTTCCCTCCTTTTGGGAGGGCTGGGGAGGGTCTGTCCCCCTCTCCCACGGGAGAGGGATGGGGAGAGGCTGTCTCCCTCCCTTTAAGGGAGGGATTGGGAATGTCTGCTGCTGGCAGGAAGATGGTGAATAACGTGGGGATGCTGGCTTCGGAGCCTCGTTTTTTGTCTTTCATCTTTCAATTTTCATCTTTCATCTTTCTACTTTAAATAAAAAGTTGTACCTTTGCACCCGGATAACAAATCAATCTGAAACATACATGGACGACATCAAACAGATTTCGCAGCGGCTGAAAGGTCTTCGCGAGATATTCGACATACCGTTGGAGAAGATGGCGGAGGTGTGCGAAACGACTGTGGAGCACTACCAGCGCATCGAGAACGGGGAGTGCGACCCCGGCGTTTACCTGCTCTCGCGCATCTCCAAGCAGTACGGCATCGCCCTCGATGTGCTGCTCTACGGCGAAGAGCCGCGCATGAACGGCTACTTCGTCACGCGCCGAGGCAACGGACTCGAAGTAGATCGCCACAACGACTATAAGTACAAGTCGCTCGCCAGCGGTTTCAAGGGAAGAGTGATGGAACCGTTCTTCACCGAGATTGAACCTCTGCCGGACGGCAAGAACCATGCCAAGAACGTCCACGACGGGCAGGAGTTCATCATCGTCTTCGACGGCGTGCTCGAAGTCACCATCGAGGACAAAGTCATCGTGCTGAGGTTGGGCGACAGCATCTACTTCGACACCACCCGCCCCCATTGCATGCGAGCCTTGGAGAACAAACCTGTGAAGTTCCTGACAGTAATAATTTAAAATAAGTGAAAAGTGAAGAGTGAAAAGTGAAAAATAAAAATTACCATCTGGTCTCTATGCTCATGGATTTTATTTGGTCTAACGCATCATTCGAAGCACTACTCTTCCAAAAGATGTGTTCTAATAATTTCTAAAGTTACTTTGATTTTTCACTTTTCACTGTTCACTTTTCACTGTTCAGAAAAAATGGATACCAATCCCATATTGAGTCGCTTCCTGAGGCAGACATCGTTTGTCTCGGAGGAAGATTATCGGGAGAACCTTGAGTTCCTCATCCCGAACAACTTCAACTTTGCCTACGACGTGGTGGATGCCTGGGCAGAAGTGGCACCCGACAAGATTGCGCTACTCTGGACGAATGACGAGGGCGCTGAGCGCAGGCTCTCCTTTGCCGACCTCAAGCGCGAGAGCGACCAGGCTGCTTCGTACTTGCAGACCCTGGGCATCGGACGTGGCGACATGGTGATGCTCATCGAGAAGCGTCGCCTCGAGTGGTGGCTGACCATGCTTGCCCTCCACAAGCTCGGAGCCGTTCCCATCCCCGCTACGCACATGCTCACCAGCCACGACATCGTCTATCGCAACAATGCCGCTTCCGTCAAAGCCATCATCTGCGTGGGCGAACCCTACGTCCTCGGCGAGGTGAAGAAGGCATTGCCCGACAGTCCGACGGTTGACCTGCTCGTCTCCATCGGTCCCAACGTGCCCGAAGGCTTCCACGACTGGCATAAGGAGATAGCCCAGGCACCCGCCTTCAGCCGTCCGCGCTTCGTGAATGCCAACGGCGACACCATGATTCTCTACTTCACCTCGGGCACCAGTGGCGAGCCGAAGATGGTGGCGCACGACTTCCTCTATGCCCTCGGACACCTTACGACAGGCGTCTTCTGGCACAACCTTACGCCCGACAGCATCCACCTCACCGTAGCCGATACGGGATGGGGCAAAGCCGTATGGGGCAAGTTCTACGGGCAGTGGTTCGCCGGGGCCTGCGTCTTCGTCTTCGACCACGAGAAGTTCACCGCTGAGAAGATACTCCGACAGATGGAGAAGTACCGCATCACCAGCTTCTGCGCTCCGCCTACCGTCTATCGGTTCCTCGTTCACGAGGACTTCAGCCGCTACGACCTCTCTGCCCTCCGCTATTGCACCACGGCAGGCGAGGCTCTCAATGCGGCCGTCTATGAGCGTTTCTACGAGCTGACAGGCCTTCGCCTCATGGAAGGATTCGGTCAGACAGAGACCACGCTGACGCTCGGCACGTTCCCCTGGATGCAGCCCAAGCCCGGCAGCATGGGCAAACCCAACGCACAGTACGAGATAGCTTTGCTCAGACCCGACCTCACCCCCTGCGAAGACGGCGAGAAGGGCGAGATAGCTGTCCGCCTGAACGAAGGGCATAAGGCCATCGGCCTCTTCAAGGAGTACTATCGCGACAGCAACACCACCTTCGAAGCCTGTCACGACGGCTACTACTTCACAGGCGACATGGCATGGCGCGACAAGGACGGCTACTACTGGTTCGAAGGGCGTGCCGACGATGTCATCAAAAGCTCGGGCTACCGCATCGGCCCCTTCGAAGTGGAGAGTGCCCTGATGAAGCACCCAGCCGTAGTGGAATGCGCCATCACCGGCGTGCCCGACGAGACACGTGGCATGGTGGTGAAAGCCACGGTGGTCCTCGGCAAGGACTGGAAGGACAAAGCGGGCGATGCCCTTGTCCAGGAACTTCAGGCACACGTCAAGCACGAGACAGCTCCCTATAAATATCCGCGCATCATCGAGTTCGTCGATGAGCTGCCAAAGACCATCAGCGGCAAGATACGACGAGTGGAGATAAGGGAGAGAGACAAGAAAATTGAAAGTTGAGAATTGAAAGTTGAGAATTGAAAGTTGAGAATTGAAAGTTGAGAATTGAAAGTTGAGAATTGAAAGTTGAAAGTTGTCGTTATTTCGTCATAACGTCATAACGTTATTCCGTCATAACTAAAAAGGTTAATATGAAGAGTTTCCTTAATGTTCAGGACTTGGGCGACCTCAAGGAGGCCCTCAGGGAAGCGGCTGAGATAAAGGCCGACCGCTATAAGTACGACACGCTGGGCAAGAACAAGACTTTGCTCATGGTGTTCTTCAACAACAGCCTGCGCACGCGGCTCTCGACGCAGAAGGCAGCCATGAACCTCGGCATGAACGTCATCGTGCTCGACGTCAATGCGGGTGCTTGGAAGCTGGAGACGGAGCGTGGCGTCATCATGGACGGCGACAAGAGCGAGCATCTGCTCGAAGCCATCCCCGTGATGGGCAGCTACTGCGACGTCATCGGCATCCGTTCCTTTGCCGGCCTCGCCGACCGCGACTACGACTATGCTGAGACCGTCTATCACCAGTTCGAGAAGTACAGCGGCAAGCCCGTGTTTGCAATGGAAACGGCTACGGTGCATCCCCTGCAAGCCTTTGCCGACCTGATAACCATTTCGGAATACTCTGAATGCTCTGAATACTCTGAAAACTCAGATTCTTCAGATAAGAGGAAGCGCCCGAAGGTTGTTCTCACCTGGGCACCGCATCCCAGAAGCCTGCCGCAAGCTGTTCCCAACAGCTTTGCACAATGGATGCTGGCTGCCGACGTTGATTTCGTTATCACGCATCCCGAAGGCTATGAGCTTGACCCGGCCTTCACGAAAGGCGCTACCATCGAGTACGACCAGCGCAAAGCCTTCGAAGATGCCGACTTCATCTACGCCAAGAACTGGAGTTGCCCGGGCGTGACACGTCCCGAGGACTATGGCAAGATACTCCATGACTACCACCAGATGATGCACTGGACCGTCGATGCCGAGCACATGAGCTGGACGAACAATGCCCACTTCATGCACTGTCTGCCCGTGCGCCGCGGCATGATTGTCACCGACGATGTCATCGAGGCTCCCACCTCTCTCGTTATTCCCGAGGCTGCCAATCGCGAAATCTCTGCTACGGTCGTCCTTAAGCGTATTTTGCAGAGTATGTAGAAAAAAAGCACGAAAAGTTTTGTATGTTTAGATAATAATCGTAACTTTGCTGCACATTTATATATTTTTATAACATATTGCAATATGAAGAAAATGGTTTTATCGCTGCTTATCCTTTTCGCAGCAACAGCAATGCAGGCAGCAACAGCCCTGTTTGTTCACCAGAAAGATGGAGGCGTCGTAGAGTATGCTTTCAGCGAGAAGCCCGTAGTAACCTACGAAGACGGCTATGTCGTTATCTCTGCATTCGAGGCAAGGGTCATGTACCCGCTCTCCAACATGCAGAAGTTTACCTTCGGCGAAGTTGACGACCAGGTGACACGCATCGTGGCTCCCACTAATGTAGCTCCCCAGCCCACGTTCATCTACAACGTGAACGGCATGCTCGTGCGTACCCTTCAGCCCAGTGAGGACGGCACGACCTCGGCTTCCATCGAAGGCCTGCCTGCTGGTACGTATATCATCAAGAATGGTAAAACAAGCTATAAAGTAGCCAAGAAGTGAGCAAAACGCTTCTCGATACGATAAATGCACGCTACAGTTGCCGTGCATATCTCGACAAACCGATAGAGGAGGAGAAAGTGGCATACATCAAGGAATGTATGCGGCTTGCTCCTTCTGCCGTAAACAGACAGCCTTGGAAGTTCCGCATCGTTCGCAGCCAAGAGGGTAGGGAAAAGCTTCAGTCGTGTTATGCACGTCCTTGGTTCAACGAAGCGCCGCTCTACATCCTTGCTTCCGTGCTGCACGAAGAGGAATGGGTGCGTGCCGACGGCAAGCCGCATGGCAACATCGATGTCGCCATCGCTGTGGAGCATCTCTGTCTGGCTGCCACCGAGCAGGGACTTGGTTCGTGCTGGGTATGCAACTTCGACGCCCACCGTTGCCACGAGCTGTTCCAGATGCCCGAGGCCGAGGAACCCGTCGTCATCATTCCCATAGGCTATCCCTCTGCTACAGAGACACCTCAAAGGAAGCGCAAGCCACTCGAGGAAATCTTCTTTGAGGAATAGAAAGACGCAATGCTCTCTACGATGCAAACCAATTAGAGATATAACAAAAGAACAAACAAAATAATTAATTTATTAACTAATTTATTAACAAAAACAAAATGAAAAAACAATTACTTTCTCTGTTTGCAGCCTTTGCAATGGCAGCAACAGTATCCGCCCAGGTGACGTTCACCTGTACGGCAGGTAAGAATTTTGGTCAGGGCGAAGGCATTGACAAACTCTTCGATGGCAATACCGGCACCAAGTATTGCAACAATGCCGGCAGCGACTGCTATGCACTCGTCACGGCCTCCGAGCCTGTCTATGTATGGGGCTACGACATGACTACAGCCAACGACAACGAGGCCTATGGCCGTCTCGTAACGAAATGGACACTCTACGGTACCAACGACGCAACAGTCGCTGCCAACCCCGACGCTTCCGGGTGGGTAACTCTTTCCAATTTAGGCAAAAACGATTTAGTGCAGAAAAAGAACTTCTACAAGCAGCGCTTCTTCTGCGACAAGGGTGCATCAGGAACTGCCTATAAGTACTTCAAGCTCACACTCGACGATGGCGGCTTCATCCAGATGTCAGAGTTCTCTTTCTGCTATTCGACAAAAGCCATTATAGAATACAACTGGCTCGAATCTTCCAACGAAAACTCAAAGAAGGCTGTTGACGGCAAGCTCAATGAGAAGTGGGAAGGCAGCAACCTTGCCGGCAACTGGATGACTATCGAGACTGCCGATCAGCAGGCACATTCTGTCAAGAAATATTCTTTCACCACACACGATGATGGTAGTTGGAACAACCGCGCTCCGAAGGAATGGCGTCTCGAAGGCTCCAACGACAACACCAACTGGATAATCATCGACGAGGTGACAGGCGGTGACCCTATTGCCAATGAGAACTACAAGACTTTCGAGTTCACCCCCTCCAACCTCTCTGGCGAGTTCCGCTATGTCAGGCTGACCTTGATTTCCATGAAGGGCACAGGCTGGACGCAGATTGGCGAATTCCATGTGGTCGCTGATGAGAGTACCATCGCAGATTATTACACAGACCTTGTCAACAAGGCATTGAGCAATCCCTTTGATCCGGGTACAATGAGTGCAAACGACATCTGGTGGCTTGAGTACAAGGCTATTTATACGAACCTCAATGGAACTTTGCAGGAAGCCATTAACTCCGGCAACTACTCGACTCTTCAGTCAAATCTGGATAAGATGGAAGTCCTCGTGCCTCTGATGACTCAGATTAAGAATGGTGCGGATGTTGCATTAATTGATGGCACACTATGTTGGGGCGACGGCCACTATTCTCAGTTGCTTGACCGCAACGAGTCCACCAAGTGGGGCGGCAACTACAGTGGCAACGTGGGCAGTCCTGAACACGTTCAGTACGTCATCTTCCGTCTGAAAGAATCGCTGAAGCCCTACTTCTACAAGCTCATCACTGGCAACGATACAAAAACCAACCAAGGCCGTAACTGGAAGACTTGGACGGTCTATGGCGCCAACTTCTCTTCCGCAATTGATGCAACTCCCAACAATGCTGGTTGGGTGGAACTTGACAAGCGTGAAGACATCAGTGAGCAATATCTGCCCATGGAGAACTTCTATCCTGCAATGTTCGACTTCAACCAGGGCGTTTCAGAGCCTTATTACTATTTTATGGTGAAGGTCTTCGAAGCTCACAGTGGCACTCAGATTCAGATGTCCGAGATGTATCTCTGCACAGAGGAGGAGTTTGAAGCAATGCGTAAGCCGCTGGTAGATTACTTCGATGACTTCGATACGACAAGAGCCATTGAAGCTGACATGGCAGACGAGCTGGAATCCTTTAATACTAAGTTTGCTCAATTGAAGACTACTGCCGATGCCGTACAGCTGACTTTGCTTTACAACGAATGCGTTGCTCTGCGCACAGCGCTCGAAGCTTCCATGACTTACATTGAACTTATCGCTCAAGCTAATGTTGTTGACGGCTATGTCCAGATTGACAGTGCCAGCGACTTGGTGCTCTTTGCCAAGTGCGTCAATGGCGGCAAGGAAGGAATGAATGCCGCTCTTGTTTCTGACATCCAACTGACTGCTACAGAGATGCCCGCTCCCATCGGAAACCTCAGCAACCCCTTCAAAGGAGTCTTCAAAGGTCAAGGCCATGCCATCAAGGGCTTCACTTTCAGCAATACCGAAGAGAACAATGTCGGTCTGTTCGGCATGACCAACGCCGCCACCATTCAGGACGTTGTGCTCAAGGGAGCTAATGTCAATGGTGATGCCAACGCAGGCGGTCTTGTAGGCAACGCACAGAATTATTCACTCATCAAGAATTGTGCTGTAATAGATTCATACGTTGAAGGTCGCGACCATGTGGCAAGCATCGTTGCTCATGCTCAAGACTCCACTATTATCAAGAACAACTTCTCCAACTCTGAAGTAGTGTCTCGCCAGTATCAGGCAGGCGGTATGGTCGGTACCATTTTCCTTGCTGTTGTCGAGAGGAACCTCTTCACCGGTAAGGTTACTTGCAATAATAATGGTATGGCCAGCGGCCTTGTTTCACGTATTGACGGAGTAGTAACTCCAGCTCCTATTGTCCGCAACAACCTGGTGGCTGCTACCGAAGTCAACGGTGGCGACACTTACACGCTCATCAAAGCTGACTGGGACGATCGTCCTGTTACCTTTGCCGACAACTACATCTGGGATGGCACAAGCTATAGCACAGGCGATAAGATGGTGAACAAAAAGAACGACAGAAATGGTATGCAGGTATCTCTGAGCGTAGCAACAGCTATGGAGTTCTATACAGATTCAGTTGCATGGGATATGACAAACGATTGGAAGTTTGTGGCAAGATATGTATTCCCCGTGCTGGCTTACATGGATGCTGTGGTTCCTGTCGAGGACATTGCTGTCACCAGTGCAGGCTATGCAACTTACTTTACAAAGGCCGAACTTGACTTCGGCGAGGTAGATGGTGTTGAAGCATTTGTTCCTCAGGTAGTGGGTAATAATTGGATTCATCTGGAGCCTATCACCTATGTTCCTGCCAATATCGGTATTGTTGTAAAGGCTGCAGCTGGCACATACAACATTCCTTATTCTAAGATTACTGCCAAGGATGTTCCCAGCGACCTCATGGCTGCTCCTGCCGGCTTCACCGCTAATGGAAACCAGTACGTCCTTGCCAAGGACAATGACGTTGTTGCTTTCTACAAAGCCGAAGGCGTTATCCCAGAAGGCAAGGGCTACATCGAGATTGCTGGTGGCTCGCCCGTGAAGGCTCTCTTCTTCGAGGACGACGCAACTGGCATTAGCAACCTTAACGCTAACCTTAACGTTGACGGTGCTATCTACAATGTAGCTGGTCAGCGCATGAGCAAGATGCAGAAGGGCATCAACATCGTTGGCGGCAAGAAGGTGCTTAAGTAACCAATCCATTCCCTCCTCGTCTCACAGCGAGGAGGGGCTTTATACATTATTAATATATTAAATACATTAATTATATATAAGCTATGAAAAAGTATTATGCACCTGCCATGCAGGTAGAAGAGGCACAGGCAGCTCAGATGCTGGCAGAGAGCCTCAAGCTCAGCAACACAACGGTTGACGGTTCCCAGGCTCTGACAAAGGAGGACGACGATTGGGACATCTGGAGCGAGGAGTAAGCTCCTGCTTTAGTTGACACCGAAAAAGAGAAGCCCCGGATGCTTGCTTCAAGGCAAAGCTCCGGGGCTTTTTCTGTTCCCTCGCCAAGGGGGATAACGGGTAACTCGACAGGGTTGCAAAGAGTGCCTCTTGGGGCGGGGGTTTACGCTCCACGTTGCATCGGCCTACGCTCCACGGAGCATCGGCTTACGCTCCACGTTGCATCGGGCGATGCTCCACGTTGCATCGGGCGATGCTCCACGTTGTGTTTTCCGATGGGTCAGTGCTTGTCAATTCTGATGCCGATTTCCGTAATGCCGGAAAGCACTTCGTGACGCATCAGATGGCGGATGCGAATCTGTGTGTTCTTGCCCTTCTTCAGGCGGAGGGGCAGGTGGCGGTCCTCGTACTGATGCGTGTTCACGCCCTTGCTCAAGGCATAGCCTTCGGCATCGGTCAGCGGATAGCGAACCGTGTCGCACAGGCTTACGTTCCCATCAGCATCAGCCTGTTCCACCGCCAGCACGATGTCCTGCGTGCCGACGTGCGCCACGGTGCGGAGACCTATCGTGAGCGTCCCGTCGAAGTTCCTGTCGGTCGGAGGGATGTCAAAGCAGACAGTGTCGCGCCGCTCCCAACCCTCCACGGGCAGGGACTTGTAGCTGTGGAACACTGTGCCATCGTTGCACGCCGCAAACAGCAAAGCAATCAGGGGAAAGAATGATAACCGACACATGGAATTAATCAATTGAACTACGGATTATACGAAGAGGCTTTTAATTTCAAACCACGGATTAAACGAATTAACCGGACTGGTGATTTTATCTTTAACAACGGATTTAACGGATTTAACGGATGGGAGGTTTTATTTTTAACAACGGATTTAACGGATTTAACGGATGGGTACTTATAATTTTAACCACGGATTAAGCGGATTAAACGGATGGGTGCTTATAATTTTAACCACGGATTAAGCAGATTAACCGGATGGGAGGTTTTATTTTTAACCACGGATTACACGGATTTAACGGATTGGCGGTTTTATTTTTGACCACGGATTTAACGGGTTAACCGGATTGGAGGTTTTATTTCAAACCACGGATTTAACGGATTTAACGGATTCATGCTTATATTTTCGACCACGGATTAAGCGGATTAACCGGATGGGTGCTTATAATTTTGACCACGGATTACCCGATTTGTTCTAATTATGTAAATCCGTTTAATCCGTTCAATCCGTTGTTTTTTTCTCATTCTTAATACGTATAACTTGTGCAATTTGTGGTTATATATACTCCGTTTACTCCGTTCAATCCGTGGTTTTTTTTCTCATTCTTAATACGTATAACTTGTGCAATTTGTGGTTATATATACTCAGTTTAATCCGTTTAATCCGTGGTTTTTAATTTCTAAGCCAATTCGTAATTCGCAATTTGTGGTTAGAGTTCATTCCGCGGTTTAATTATTGTCTTGTTGAGGTTGTTTGTTCTTCTTTTTCTTCTTTCGTTTCTTCTTGTCGAAGCGGCCCACGTCTTCCTGTGTGGCGAGGTCAACAGCCCGTTCAGGTTCCTGGTGTCCGCCCTCTTCGAGCGTGAGCGGTTTCTCGCCGTTCCGGTTCATGTCGATGACGGCCTTAGCCCGCTCGGCGCTTATCGTGACGAGGTTGGCAGGGGTGCGCTTGTCGGTGGAGTAGGTGACGAGTCCGGCCAGGATGTCGGCCTTGAAGAAGAAGTAGTCGCTGTCCTGCGTGTAGAGCACCACATCGCGTTGCGGCAGTTTGCGCGAAGCCTCGACGTACTGGTCCACCTCGTAGTTCATGCAGCACTTCAGCTTGGCACATTGTCCGGCCAGCTTCTGCGGATTGAGGCTAAGGTCTTGGAAGCGAGCAGCTCCTGTGCCGACGCTCTGGAAGTTCTTCAGCCAGCCGGCACAGCAAAGTTCGCGTCCGCAAGGGCCGAAGCCGCCGATGCGTCCAGCCTCCTGACGTGCGCCGATCTGCTTCATTTCGATGCGGACGTGGAAGGTGTCGGCCAGCACCTTGATGAGCTGGCGGAAATCGACACGTCCGTCGGCAATATAATAGAAGATGGCTTTGTTGCCGTCGCCTTGGTACTCCACGTCGCCTATCTTCATCTCGAGGCCGAGGTCCTTGGCTATCTGTCGGCTCTGTATCATCGTGTCGTGCTCGCGTGCCTTTGCTTCGGCATAGCGTTCCATGTCGCCCTCGCGAGCCAGACGGTAGATCTTGCGTATCTCCTCGTTGGCCTTCAGGTTGGCGTGCTTCATCTGCAGCGGCACGAGTTTGCCGGTGAGCGACACCACGCCGATGTCGTGCCCCGGGTTCGACTCCACGGCCACAATGTCGCCCTTCTTCAAGGGGAGGTGGTCCACGTTGTGGAAGTAGGCCTTTCGAGTGTTCTTGAACTGCACCTCTACGAGGTCTGTCGCCTCGTTGTTGCCGGGCACGTCGGCCAGGTAGTCGTAGGTGTTGAGCTGGGCGTAGTGCCCCGTATTGGCGCTCTGGGCAGCGAAGCCGTGCCCGCCTTCGCCGCTAATGAATGAAGACGCCCCTTCCCCCTTTAGGGTGAGAGAGGTTTGTCTTTCTGCATCCACCTCCCCTTTTGGGGTGAGAGAGGTTTGTCTTTCGTAATTGTTCATAACGTTCATTTTATTCCCCCTTAGGGGGGGTAGGGGATTCCTATTCCCCCTCAAGGGGGTTAGGTGGTCTTTAGTAGTACTATCATTTTCAGAGCGAGGTCGAAGAACACCATGCGTGGGTTGACGTTCTGTGCTATGTCCCGCTGTGCGTCGCTCAGCACGTTCATGATGCCGATGACGTTGCGCTCACCTATGAATGGCGCGAAGCGTGTGCTGAAGTTCTCCTCGTCGCGTCCCTGGTAGTTTATCTGTGGTCTGTGGAAGTTGTAGATGAAGTTCTCGCGCAGTTGCTGCTGGAAGTACTCCAGCATCCGCTTCTGCCTTTCGCGTCCCAGCTCGCTGACGGCAAGCGCCCACAGTTGCATCTCCTTGATGCGGCGGCCGTAGCTGTGGCGCATCAGGTTGACGAAAAGCTCGAAGAACTGCTGCTGTTCCGAGTCGTGCTGCATGCGCTTCAGGGCTTCGGTGTAGCTGCCTTGGGCGATGTGTGCCAGGAGTCGGGCATCTTCCTCTCCCATGGCGTGACGCTCCACGAGTGCTCTGCCGATGACCTCTTCGGTGAGGGCAGGCACGTTGATGCGCTGCACGCGGCTCTGTATGGTGCCGAGCACGAGGTCAGGCTCTTGGCTCACCAGCAGGAAGTGCGTCCCGATGGGCGGCTCCTCGATGAGCTTCAGAAGCTTGTTGCCTGTCTGCTCGTTCATGCGTTCCGGCAGCCAGATGACGACGACCTTGCGTCCGCCCTGGCTCGACTTGAGGCCCAGCTTCCTTTGCAGGTTGTCGCTCTCCTGTACGTAGATGACCACTTGCTGGTTCTCAGCTCCGATGTCTTCGAGCCAGTCCTCGATGTCGAAGTAGGGCGAGCGGCCGATTTGTCCGCGCCACTCTTCGAGGAAGTCGTCGGAAAGAGGTTTGTCGCTGCTCTTTGCCTTATAGACAGGGAAGGAGAAGTGGAGGTCGGGATGTGCCCAGAGAGACGACATCTGGCAGTCGGGACAACTGCCGCAGGCACCCTCTTCCGTAGGGTGCTGGCAGAGGAGCATCTGCGCGAAGGCCAGAGCCAGCGGCAGCTTGCCGGCACCCTTCGGCCCGCAGAGCATGATGGCATGCGGCAACTTGTTCTCCATGAGCAGACGAACCAAGTGCTGCTTCACCTCTTCCTGTCCTATGATGTCGCACCAATTTACCATTTAATCATTTACCATTTACCATTTAATGGTTTGCCAATTGCCTTTTGTTTGCAAAGGTACAAAATTATTCTTAATTCATCATTCTTAATTCTTAATTTCTTTGTATCTTTGCACCGAAATGGTAATTGATTAAATGATTAAATGCTAAATGATACGATGAGAGACTTCAAAGACCTCAAAATTGCAGTTGCCGGCACGGGCTATGTAGGCCTGTCCATCGCTACGCTGCTCAGCCAGCACCACGAGGTGACGGCCGTCGATGTGATTCCCGAGAAAGTGGAGAAGATTAACAACCGCATCTCGCCTATTCAGGACGAATACATCGAAAAGTATCTTTCAGAGAAGAATCTGAACCTGACGGCCACGCTCGACGGCGCCTCGGCCTACCGAGATGCTGACTTCGTGGTCATCGCTGCGCCCACGAACTACGACCCCGTCAAGAATTTCTTCGACACGCATCACATCGAGGATGTCATCAACTTGGTTATCAGCGTCAACCCCGATGCCGTGATGGTCATCAAGAGCACCATCCCCGTGGGCTATTGCCGAAGCCTCTATGCGAAGTACGCCTTGAAGTTCCTCTACAAGCCCGAGCTGAAGGGGAAGAAGTTCAACCTGCTCTTCTCTCCCGAGTTCCTTCGCGAGAGCAAAGCGCTCTACGACAACCTCTACCCCTCGCGTATCATCGTAGGCTACCCGAAGATTATCGAGATAAACGACAGCAACTTCACCGAAGAGAATGCTGCCATCACCGCCATCGGCAACCCCGAGGCCAAGGCTCTGGCCGAGACCTTCGCCAAGCTCCTGCAGGAAGGTGCCGAGAAGCCCGACATCGACACCCTCTTCATGGGCATGAAGGAGGCCGAGGCTGTCAAGCTCTTTGCCAACACCTACCTCGCCCTGCGCGTCAGCTACTTCAACGAACTCGACACTTACGCAGAGGTGAAGGGTCTCGACCCGAAGGCCATCATCCGCGGCGTCGGCCTCGACCCCCGCATCGGTACGCACTACAACAACCCCTCCTTCGGCTACGGCGGCTATTGTCTGCCTAAGGACACCAAGCAGCTTCTAGCCAACTACCGCGACGTGCCGCAGCAGATGATGACAGCCATCGTGGAGAGCAATCGAACCAGAAAGGACTACATTGCCGATGCCGTCTTGCGCAAGGCTGGCTACTATAGTGAGAATGCAGAGTGGAACAGTCAGAGCGAACACAATTGTGTCATCGGTGTCTTCCGCTTGACCATGAAGTCGGGCAGCGACAATTTCCGTCAGTCGGCCATACAGGGCATCATGAAGCGCATCAAGGCAAAGGGAGCCGAGGTCATCATCTACGAACCGACCTTGCAGGACGGCGAGAGCTTCTTTGGATCGCGCGTGGTGAACGACCTCGAAGCCTTCAAGCGTCAGTCGCAAGCCATCGTCGCCAACCGCTACGAAGCCTGCCTCGACGATGTCCGAGACAAGGTCTATACCCGCGACATCTTCAACTGCGACTGAACACGGGACAACAGAAAACGCCGAGCATAAAGTAACGACAACGGATTACACGGATTCGACGGATAACCTAAAGGCGTCAAAAGAAGAAACGACAACGGATTGCACAGATTCGACGGATAATCTTATTTGCTGATTATCTGTTTCGCTTAAATCTGTGAAGTCCGTTGTCGTTTATTATGGTGCAACCTCTTCTTTTGGCTGTCGCTTCGCAGGAAGAGGTGTCCTTTACTTAACCATGACCTTGACAGCCTTGTCGCCAATCTTCACGATAGCTGTGGAGCCTGCGTGGAGCTTGGTGCGAAGCGTGGCTGTGTCCTGACTGCTGATGATGGTGTCTAAGAGCATGCCGCTTGTGTTGTAGGCCGATATTTCCGTGCCTGCCTCCAAGCCTTGAACGGTAATGAAGCCAGCTTGTGCCTGAATGAGGACGGGCAGAGCTTTCGTTGTTATTTGAGTGGGATCTTCTTCCAGACCCTCCATGTATGGTACTGCTTCAATCCAGCAGAGGGTTGCAGTTATTGTGTCGCTATTGGCATAGCCTTCCCTTGTGGCATAGACGGTGATGGTGTAGGTGACGGTAAGGTCAACCTCATTGCCGCTATAAGATGCAATGTCGGTATCGGTGATAGTAGATTGGCAGACAGCATCTTCTGTTTCACATTTGTAGGTCAATTTACCATTTGCATAGCTGATGGTAGGAGTGGCGCACGTTCCTAAGATGTCTTTTGTAAAGGTTCCTGTGACTGTCACATCATTTGCGGGCATATTATCGGGTATTTCGCTCCAGCCTGAGAAGGTGTAACCCTTTTTCGTTGGCTCTGGCTCAGGAGCGATGGTTGAACCGTATGCAACAGTATAGTTTTTATAAACCTCACCATCTACCTTATAGGTAAGGGTGTATGAATTGATGGCAAACGAACCCGTCACTATCACATCATGGTTTGGCATTGTTTGAGGAATTTCGCTCCATCCAGAAAAAGTGTAACCTTCTTTTGTTGGTGCTGGCTCAGGAGTGATAGGTGTGTCGTAATCCACATTATACTTCTTATAAACTTGACCATCTATCATATATGTCAAAGTGTATGTCATGCTTGATACTATCTCGCCAAATTCACTCCATGGTTCTGTAGTACTGTAAGAATTTATCGATGATGCAGGAACATGAAGCGTTGCAGATCCAATATAGGAGTCTTCAAATGCATCTGCTTTTGCACTTGGAACATTTTCCGCAAAACAATAAACGTCAGTTAATTCTTCACAGCTGGCAAAGACTCGACTACCAATGTCTTTAATACCTGTACCAATGGTTATCGCAGTCAGGCTGCTGCAACCCTCGAAGGCATAGTCGCTGATGCGGGTCACGCTGTTGGGGATGGTGACTGAAGTTAGGCCGCTGCAACCATAGTATTTGTAAATTACTTTATATCAACTACTTGTGTGTTAAATGGTAGAAAAGTGGTGACTTAGATTCTATAAAGATTAGAAAAGACAAAGATTTAACTTATTTAACTTTTGTAAACCACAAAAAGCGTATAAGTGTGCAATAATTTTTGCAAAATATGTCTTGGTACTTATTCTTAGGACAATAAACAATGTTATTATACTCCAGAATGCTGCAACGTCCCAAAAACTCATGGAAATGCTATTCAAAATACAAGAAAATACCATTTTTCAGCAAAGAAAACTTAATTTTGTGGTATAAGACTTTGCCAATTGATAGAAAATACGTATCTTTGCGGTCGGAAATATTTGTAATCATTCCGACCATAATTTATATAAATAATCAATGGAGAATGCAGTAGTACAGCAGATTAGAAAGAAGATAACTCGCAGTAAGTTCGGTGAGATATTCTTTGTTTCTTCTTTTCCTCAGTATGATGTTGAGTATGTCACAAAGTTACTCGCCATATTCGAGAAAGAAGGACTGATTACACGTATAGCCAAAGGAGTGTATGTCAAGGCGCGCAAGACACGTTTTGGTATTCTATATCCTTCGGCTTATGAATTGGTGACAGAGATTGCCAAGCGTGATAAGGCAAAGGTTATACCGACAGGTGCCACGGCAGCTAATCGTTTGGGATTCTCTACGCAAGTACCTATGAACACCATTTTCCTGACTACAGGTTCTGGGCGAAAACTGAAATTGGGAAACCGAACAGTGACTTTAAAACATGGTGCCCCAAAGAATTTCGCTTTTCGTGGGCGACTGATGCCGGAATTGGTTCAAGCATTACGCAACATTGGCGAAAACAACATCACTTCGGAGGATGAAACAAGGATTGTGCAATTATTCGCAGAAACGCCAGAAACTGAGACAATAGAGAACGATTTATTGTTAGCTCCCGTATGGATGCGGCAAATTATTAAGAAAGGAATAAGGCAATGAGCAAATGGATTGATTTCTCGCTCGAAGAGCGAAAGGCGATGTTGCAAGGTGTAGTTGAAGCACGGCAAATTGATGAATCTGCCGCCGAGAAGGACTGGTGGGTGACAGCAGTATTGTATACCCTGTTTCACACCAACGTGTCTGAGTATCTGTTGTTCAAAGGTGGCACAAGCCTGAGTAAAGGCTGGGACATCATCAACCGCTTCAGTGAGGATATTGACTTGGCATTGAGCCGTGACTACTTCCTGAATGTCAAGAAGCTCTCTTGTGCAAGCTGTACCACTAATACGCAAATACATAATCTCCGAGAGAAGGGACAGGACTTTCTGTTTGGTGAATTTAAGGACGAGTTATTGGCAAAACTTGTCGAGATGGGGCTTGAAGTAACTGTTCTCACAGACAATGACATAACCAATGAAAATGGCAAGCCAAGAAAGGTACCACACGACAAAGACCCTTCTGTGCTATACGTGCAATACCCTTCACTCTACAATAGCCAAGCGGTATACGCTATCCCGACGGTAAAAGTGGAGATTAGTGTATTGTCGATGTCCGAGCCTTACGAGATGAGAAGAATCTCGTCGCTGATAGAACAAACATATAAGGATGAAGATGTGGACTCCGATCTCGTTCAAACAATCCGCACCGTCAGTCCCGCCAGGACTTTCCTGGAAAAGGCATTTCTTTTGTGCGAAGAGTTCCAAAAGGAAAAACCGAGGACGCATAGAATGACACGACACTTCTACGACTTGGAAAAACTGATGCATACCCCTTACGCAGAAATGGCTCTCAATGATTCAGTTCTCTATCGTGAGATTGTGGAACACAGACGCAAATTCTATCATGTAGGTTACGTAGATTACGACAAGGAGCTTCCTGCCAATATTCAGATTGTACCAAGTGATGAACTGATGCCTGCTTATGAGACAGACTACAATGAGATGAAAGAGAGTTTCATTTATGGGCAACCTCTGGCTTTCGGCGAGTTAATGGAAAAGATAATAAACCTTCAAGAGCAATTCCGGGCTTTAGATGTCCCTAAAGGTTGAATGTAGATGAATTTTTAACAAAATCTACTGTTTTCTTTAACCTCTGCGATTTAATAATTTAACCATTTACAGGGCGGTTAGTAACTTTGACTTTCACTCTTCACTCTTCACTTTTCACTTCGCCGTAGGCGACATTCATACCCCACCCCTAACCCCTCCCCTTAGAGGGGAGGGGAACCGCGGGTGAAGACATCCGTATCTTTCGGGTCTTTCGAAGTTAGAAGTTATCCGTTCAATCCGTTTAATCCGTGGTCGTATATCAATTCATAATTCTTAATTCATAGTTATTAGTTTTCTGTGATTTGACTTCCCCCTGTTCTCACTTTTTCACAAAACTTTCTTCGAAATTTTCAAAACAGCCTACATGCCTACATAAAATGGCTTGAAACCACGATGAATAAATGGAAACACACAAACGTCAGCCTACATAAAGCCTACATAAAGCCTACATAAGCCTACATAACACAATTCAAAATTAATAAATTCAAAATGCCTTTCAGTCGCATTTTCTATGTAGGATAATGTAGGATATATGTAGGCTTTATGTAGGCTTGAAAATGCAACTTTCCCTTTATTCATGCGGGTTACGGAATGATTTATGTAGGCATGTAGGCTTTGGCGCAACTTTCCACGTTAAGTTAGTCAACTTTCCACGTTAAGTTAGTCAACTTTCCACGTTAAGTCAGTCAACTTTCCACGTTAAAAACGCTCCACGTTGTGTAGGCTCACGCTCCACGTTGTGTAGGCTCACGCTCCACGTTGTGTAGGCTTACGCTCCACGTTGTGTAGGCTTACGCTCCACGTTGCGTTAACCTACCCCTCCCAAGGCCAATGGGAACCCATGGGGCCTATGAGGCCTACTGATACAAGGTAATTGCCGAATAGTTGCTTGTAAATCATCAAATTGCAAATTGCTTCATCTCATACGGAAAGCACGGAAAAGCTTTTGTTTTGTTGATGCTCTTGTACCGGGGGTTCTTCCCTTCGGTCAGGCGCAGGCGGAGTACACCCCCGTCTGTGGTCTTTCGCACCTCCGGTGCTTTTCCGCGGACACTAAAATAACGTGAATTCGACGAAAAATAATTAATGGGCAATTACATGGCAATTATATGTTAAATATTCAACTTTAGCATGTAGGCTGGCATACCGTCTGTAATATGATAATCAAACACAAAGACTCAAAGTCACAAAGTAATACCCCCTGCCGAAGAAGACACAAAGGTCTTGGCGGAAAGCTTTGTGTCTTCAATTCCGCAGCGTAGCTCTTCTTGTCTTCTTGTCTTTGTGTTTGATTATATCACTAAGTATTAGGTGATGGACTTGTGCGTTATCGCATAAAATCGTGCGTATTCGCACAAATGTGAGACGTTTGGAAGGATAGAGTTGTTTTTGCCATGGAAAGTCGAAGCTATGTGGATTATTTTCTTTAACTTTGCCTTCAAAAAGGTAAAACGAAATAAAGATGGAAGGGGAAAAAGGCAAGGTACTCGTCATAGACGATAATGAGGACATCCTCTTTGCGCTAAACCTGCTGCTGAAACCGCAGGTAGAGGATATTCGTGTGACGAAGGACCCCGAACAGATAGACCGGTTCTACGAGTTGTTGCATCCCGACGTGGTGCTGCTCGACATGAACTTCAAGCGCGACGTCATCAGCGGTGAGGAGGGCTTCGAATGGCTGGAGCATATCCTGCATCGCGACCCGCAGGCCGTGGTCATACTCATGACGGCCTATGCCGATGCCGACAAAGCGGTGCGTGCCCTGAAGAGTGGCGCCACGGACTTCATCACGAAGCCTTGGGACAACGCCAAGCTGCTGGCTACGCTCTTCGCAGGCATCGAACTAAGCCACGAACGCCACAAGAACCGCCTCCTGGAGCAACGCATGGAGGTGGCAGCATCGCCTTTCGGTGCTGCGGCTGCCCCGACCATCATCGGCGAGAGTCCCGTCATGCGCCGTGTGCTGCAAACGGTGGTTCAGGTGGCTCCGACGGATGCCAACGTGCTGATACTCGGCGAGAACGGTACGGGCAAGGACGTCATCGCCCGACAACTCTGTGCCCTCTCCAAGCGGTCAACGAAGCCCTTCGTCAGCATCGACCTCGGCAGCGTGCCGGAGCAGCTCTTCGAGAGCGAACTCTTTGGCTACGAGAAAGGTGCGTTTACTGATGCCCGTAAGTCGAAAGCAGGCCGCATGGAGACAGCCAGCAGCGGCACGCTCTTCCTCGACGAGATAGGCAACCTGCCCCTTCCCTTGCAGGCAAAGCTGCTGGCGGCATTGGAGCGACGCGAGATCTCGCGAATCGGCAGCACACAGGTGACGCCCATCGACGTGCGGCTCCTCTGTGCCACAAATGCCGACATCCGCGGCGAAGTGGCCGACGGTCGCTTCCGCGAGGATCTGCTCTACCGCATCAACACCATCGAAATCACCATCCCGCCGCTTCGTGAACGAGGCGAGGACATCATCCTGCTGGCGGAACACTTCCTGGCCCTCTACGCTCATAAGTACAACAAGGCAAAGATGACGCTGAACCGCGACGCGCGTCAGCGGCTGCTGAAGCATACATGGCCCGGCAACGTGCGCGAGCTGATGCACGCCGTGGAGCGCGCTGTGCTCCTCAGCAAAGGGCCGACGCTCTGCGCCCAGGACTTCATCCTGCAGGAGGCGACGCGCCGCAACGCCCAGATGCAGACGCTGAACCTGGAACGTTTGGAGCAGGAAGCCATCGAACGCGCCATGCAGATAGCGGGCGGCAACGTCACGCGGGCTGCCGAACTGCTCGGCATCACGAGGTTTGCACTCTATAGGAAACTGAGCAAATGAAGACAGGGATTATATAAAACCACGGATTGAACGGATTGAACGGATTTCCCCCGAAGAACGGAATTATATATTTCACGGATTTAAGTTTCGGAAGTTATAGAATGAAGTTAAATGGGAAGTTAAGCCAGCGTTGCTGGCAGGAAGTTCTTGGATGCTCTAGCACCAAGGCGCGATTGAAGTCGCGGAAGAAGCACTGCGTGCTGGACGATACAATGGGGATGCAAAAGCTATCGTCCTGTGCGTAGCATATAACTTCCACGAGCGAAGCGAGTTTACTTCCTTTTTTTTGAGCCTTTTAAGGCTCGGGAATCTGTTAAATCCGAAGACAATTCATCTGCTGAAAGAATCCGTTCAATCCGTTTAATCCGTGGGTAAAAGACATCCGAGTTAGATGAAATGAAGACATACATACTATATATAATAGGGCTTATCGGCCTGATGACCTGTCTGGCCCTCAGCATCCACGCGCACCTGCTTTGGCCGTCCGTCGCGCTAGGCGTGGCGTTGCTGTGGCTTTGTGTCTCGCTCTATGGACGCATCGGCCGCCTGCGCTACGCCTATCGCGAGACGGAGAAAGAGAACGAGAAGTTGCATGCACGACTGGTTGAGACAGAGCGACAGTTGCAGTACCTGCGGCAACTCACCGAGAACGTCGATACCGCACTCTTCGTCTGCTCCACCGACGGACGAATCGACTGGATGAACCATGCAGGAGAAAAGACCCTCTACGGCCTCTCCCCTAACCCCTCCCCCGTGAGGGAGGGGAACTTCGCGGGGGAGGGGTTAGGGGAGAGGCCGGGGAATCTGCCGCCACATATCCTCTCGGCCATCGCCGAACACAAGGAGGTGGTGGATGGCTGTGCCCTCTCCACCGTGCTGTTGCGCATCGACGGCCATCGACGGCTTATCGTAGCGCTGAAGGACGTGTCGATGCTGATGCAGCGGCAGGAGATGGAAGCTTGGCAACAGCTAATCCGCGTGCTGACCCACGAGATTATGAACTCCCTGACGCCCATCATCTCCATCAGCGAGACCATGAGCAACCCCCTCCCGACCTCCCCGAGGGGAGGAGAGTCTTCCGCCTTTGAGGTCATCAATCGTCGCTGCCACGCCCTGCTCGACTTCGTGGAGAGCTACCGACAGCTGACGCGCATCAAGGCACCCGAGCGAACAACCTTCCCCGTCGCTGACCTCTTCGCCCACATAAAGGCACTCTACAGCCTCTCCCCCGGCCCCTCCCCCGTGGGGGAGGGGAGCAGGCAGCCTGCAAAGGTAACCTTTTCCCCCTCCCCCACGGGGGAGGGGCAAGGGGAGAGGCTGTCCCTCTTTGCCGACCGTTCCCAGATAGAGCAGGTCCTCATCAACCTCATCAAGAATGCCTACGAGAGCGGCGCCACGGAGGTGGAGCTTACGGCCTCCAAGACCCTCTCTAACTCCCTCCCTTTAAGGGAAGGCTGTGGAGGGTCTGTTATCTGTGTCCGCGACAACGGCTGCGGCATGTCGCCCGACGTCCTCGAACAGGCCTTCATTCCTTTCTTCACCACCAAACCCAGCGGCACCGGCATCGGCCTCGCCCTCTGCCGACAGATTATCTTGAAGCACGGCGGCAGCATCACCATCGACAGCGAGGAAGGCCGCGGCACCACCTTCATCATCAAGCTGTGACATCGTGCACTTCCGCACACCGACGTGCGACCTCGCACACCGCCGCCAAAGCACCGAGCTTTGCAACTTGCAGAGAATCTTTGTGTTCGCACTTTGGCACGATTCTTGATATATAAAAAGGTGAAACAACTCGTCAACTATAAAAATGAAACAAGCATTCCGACTCATCTCCCGCATGAAGGGCTACACCGCCCTCTCCCTGCTGGGCCTCGTCATCTCGCTCAGCGGCACCGTCATCATCAGCCGCTACCTCTATCAGGAATGGACTATCGACCACTGGATGCCCGACCTGGACAGGACTTACATCTTGTGCCAACGCCACGTCAATGGCATGTTTGGGAATGAGCCAACGCCTGGTTTGGCTTGGAATCCCAACAAAACAGAGGGCTTCGTATCGCCTACTTTGGGACAGAGCGACGTGGAAGCCTTCTCGGATGTCCATCTGCTGCAGAACGGTTACTACATCACGTTGGAGAACGAGGAAACTATCACCGCACCCGTCATCAGCGTTGACAGCAGCTTCGTTGATGTCTTTCCGCTGCAAGCTTTGGAGGGCACGCTGGTGTTGCGTACAGAAGGGCAGGCCATCGTGAGCGATGACTTCGCCCGTCGCCACTTCCCGGGCGAGAGTGCTGTGGGGAAGACCATGAAGATGGGCGACGAGAACATCTTGCATACCATCGTGGGCGTGTTCCGTCGGCCATCGAGCAAGAGCACCGTCCACTTCGATGTTGCTAACTATGCACGCAGGGACTGGTGGGTTGGCAATGCCCTTAACTTTACGATGATAAAGCTGGCAGAGGGCGCAAGCATGGAGGCATATAACGAGCGGCAGCCCAGGAATTCATGGGGAGGCCAGAATCCCGAGTTCCATTTCTTGCTTGTGCCCTATACGGGAAACCTGAGAAGGCTGATTGAGAGTTATGGACAGGAATTCCGAACCATTCCTTCGCTGAGTCCGTGCAGCAGCCCGCAATACCTGTGGATGCTCTTCGGCGTAGCAGTTCTGCTCTTCCTCGTGGGCATCTTCAACTTCCTGAACTTGTATGCCGTGATGCGCAGCCACCGTCGCCACGAGCTGGAGGTGCGCCGCATCTTCGGAGCTTCGCGTTGGGACATCTTCTGCCAGCTCTATGCCGAGACGTTCCTGCTCGCTTTGCTCACGATGATAGGCGTATGGACCGTCGTGGAACTCATGGAGCCGCTGCTTGCTACCTATTATAATATAGAGGTCTTGCCGCAGCGGACGTTCGATGTGGGGCTGACCGTAGGGATTGTTTTCGGATTGCCACTGATAGTAGGTTTCATTCCACGGAGGCTCCCCACCTTCGGGGAGGGGCTGGGGGTAGGCATCCAATTCTTCATCTCCCTGACCCTCATCACCGTCAGCATCTACATGATGCGTCAGTTGCACCTGATGATGGACGGCGACCCAGGCTACAGGACAGAGGGCATACTCCACATCGTCCCCAAGCCCAGGGAAGACTACAACCGCATCAGGATGGATGACAACGGGAATATATATAACGTCGATAACAGTAGGGGAGAAAAGGCTATGGCTGTCTTGAAGAAGCTGAGGGAATGCCCCTACATCCAAAGCATCATCAAGGACCCCGACATGATAGGTGCCGGTGAACTGATGGAAATAGAGGGGCAGAAACTGGCGTTCAAGGAAATGTGCCATAATACGATGGAGATGTTCGGGCTGGAATTGCTGGAAGGAAGAGAATTAAACGATACCTTGGACAACTACTCATACAACTGCCTGCTCAATGAAACAGCAGTTCGACGCTTGGGACTGAAGGACTGGCGAAGCGAGACGGTGCAGCTACCGGAACGATGGTGGACGTCAGCCAATGAGGATTGCTCAGAGAATCCGCCCTACAACGTGGTAGGCATCGTGAAGGACTTCCATCCCGGCCGCCTCTCAGAGCCACAGCCTCCCATCATCTTCTTCCCAACCCTGAACTGGAACAGCCACTTCCTGCCCGATGACTTGCTACTGAGCATTGCTCCGGGCTGCGAGGAGGATGCAATAAAGTACCTGCGCCAGATGAATAAGGAAGTGTGGGGCACGGAAGACTTGGAATACAACTGGCTTTCCGACCAGAAGGATGAACTCTACCGCGAGGACCGCCGCACGGCACGCATCTTCTTCACCTTCTCGCTGCTGGCCATTGCCGTGACGTGCCTCGGGGTGCTCGGTCTGATGATGTTCGACGTGCGCCGCCGCTACCGAGAGATAGCGCTCCGCAAGGTCAACGGCGCCACGTTCCGCGACATCGCCCTGCTCCTCTCGCGCCGCTACCTTATTATATTGGCTGTAGCTGCCGCTGTCAGCATCCCTGTCTCACTCATCGGCCTGCACCAGCTGATAACGCGCTACTACACCATCCACGCCACAATCGCCTGGTGGATTCCACTCGTGAGCATCGCCATCGTGCTGCTCCTCTGCGCCCTCACGCTCTGGCAGCAAGTATGGAAGGCAACACGCATCAAACCCTATCAAGTATTGAAGGAGAACTAAAGCCTCACCCCCCGACCCCTTTCCGAGGAGAGGGGAGTCAACTTGTCAACTAAAACAACATGAAACAAGCATTCCGACTTATTTCCCGCATGAAGGGCTACACAGCCCTCTCCCTGCTGGGCCTTATCATCAGTCTTAGCGGCACGGTCATCATCAGCCGCTACCTCTATCAGGAATGGACCATCGACCATTGGATGCCTGACCACGACAGGACTTACATCTGTTGCACCCAGTTCCATAACTCCGACGGATGGATTCCGATGGAAACCGACGATCCTAATCACGAAGAGCATTTTGTTTCGCCCGTGCTGAACCAGAGTGACGTGGAGTGCTGGACGAACGTGCAACTGCGCACGATGTTCCCCGTCAGACCCGAGCAGGGCGAGATGTTCTATCCCGCGGCTATTAGCGTGGATTCCTCGTTCACGCAGCTTTATCCGCTCGAAGCGGTGGAGGGAACCTTAGTGCTGCGGGCGAAGGGCCAATGCATTCTGAGCATAGAACTTGCCAAACGGCTGTTCCCCGGCGAGAGCGCCGTGGGCAAGACCATTTCGGTGGAGGACGACGAGGTGAATACCGTGATGGGCGTCTTCCGTCAACCCGCCACTAAGTCCAGCCTTCGCTTTGATATCGCCAATTTCTGCGACAAGGACAAATTAGGGATGAACTACCGTGGCATAGGCCTCATCCGCTTGTGCAAAGGGGCCGACATGCAGGCCTACAACGACAGACAGCCCGAGCAGCGGCTGTCTATGTTCTCCGGACCAGTCCGCTATGGACTACAACCTTATACACAAGGGCTGCAAAAGAGTGGCGTCAACTATGGGACACAATTCGGTTGCTTTGTACCCGTTGCTTCTTCCAGCCATCTGTGGATGCTCCTCTTTGTGGCCATCCTCTTGCTGTTCGTCGGTTTGTTCAACTTCGTGAATCTTTTCGCCGTCATGCGCAGACATCGTCGGCACGAGCTGGAGGTGCGCCGCCTGTTCGGTGCATCGCGATGGGACATCTTCTGCCAGCTTTATGCCGAGACCTTCCTGCTCGCCGTTCTCACCATGATTGGAGTTTGGACGGTTGTGGAACTGGCCGAGCCGCTGCTGGCTACCTATTATAATATAGAGGTGATGGGGCAATGGCGGTTTGATGTCGCTCTGACATTGTTTATTGTCTTCGGCCTGCCACTCGTGTCAATCCTAATCCCAAGGAAACTCCCTTCCCTCCGGGAGGGGCTAGGGGTAGGCCTCCAGTTCTTCATCTCCCTTGCCCTGTTGAACGTCAGCCTCTACTTCATGCGACAACTGCACGTGATGATGACTACCGACCCGGGCTTCCGGACGAAAGGGCTGCTTAGCGCTTGTATCTATCCACCCAGCAACCGCAGCAGGTTTACGGAAGAAGAATGGGAGACCATGATAGCGAATCTCGACAAGCAAACCGAAGTAGTGAAGCAACGCCTGCAAGCGTGCCCCTACATTAAGGGCATAACCGTTGACTATGGATTCATCAACGGCAACTTCACCATGAACCTCGCCGATGGTCGCACCGTCGATATCATGTACATCGGGGGCATAGAGGCGCAGATGTACGGCCTGCAACTGGTGGAGGGCGTGTTGCCCGGCGACAGCCTCTCGATGGAAGACTATACCTGTGTTGCCACCGAGTCCGCCATCCGTGCATTGGGCATCAAAGACCGAAAGACCGACCTCGTGCAGTTAGAACATCGTTTTTGGTACAACAGCGAAAAGGACTGTAGCGGCAACCCTCCTTACCGCATCATCGGCGTCGTTCGCGACTTCAACCCAGGTCGGCAGTCGGAGCCAATACAGCCGATGCTGCTTATGTTTGAGGGCTGGAGGAAGGGATATGACATCTTCAACGCTCATGGGATGCAGGGAAGAAACTACCTATTCGACGTGGCTGAGGGTCACGAGGACGACATCATCCATGAGCTGAAAGCGCTGGAGAAGGAACTCTATGGCACCACCGACCTGAAGTATCACTGGAAAGAAGACCAGCGCAAAGCGCTCTACAAAGAGGACCAGCAGACAGCTCGCATCTTCTTCACCTTCTCGCTTTTGGCGATTGCCGTGACGTGCCTCGGCGTTCTTGGCCTGATGATGTTCGACGTGCGCCGCCGCTACCGCGAGATTGCCCTCCGCAAGGTCAATGGCGCCACGTTCCTCGACATCGCCCTGCTGCTCTCGCGCCGCTACCTCATCGTCTTCGGCATTGCTGCCGTCGCCTCCCTGCCCGTCAGCCTGCTTGCCATCCATCGCCTCATGGCAAGCTATACCATCCGCACCTCGTTCGCCTGGTGGATTCCCCTCCTGAGCATCGCCATCGTGCTGCTGCTCTGCGCCCTCACGCTCTGGCAGCAAGTGTGGAAGGCAACAAGAATAAAACCATATGAAGTGTTGAAAGAACAATAGGAAACCGGACCCTCTCGGCCTCTCCCCTAACCCCTCTCCCGTGGGAGAAGGGAAATAAATGATAGATAGAAAATGATTAAATGGTAAATAATTAAATGGTAAATGAAAATATGATTAGAACAATGAACCTCCAGCGTGCTTTTACGACAGAAGAGGTGCGCACTATCGCCTTGAACGGCGTGAACCTTGAGATTAACGAAGGCGAGTTCGTCGCCATCATGGGCCCCAGCGGCTGCGGAAAGTCCACATTGCTGAACATTCTCGGCCTGCTTGATGCCCCGACGGGCGGACAGTATCTGCTTGGCGGACAGGACGTGACGCCGCTCAGCGAACCCGAGCGCGACCGACTGCGCAAGGGACTCATCGGCTTCGTCTTCCAGAGTTTCAACCTCATCGACGACCTCAGCGTAGAGGAGAACATCGAACTGCCGCTGCTCTACATGCGGATGCCGAAGGCCGAGCGACGTAAGCGAGTGGAGGAAGCTATGCGGCGCATGGACATCAGCCACCGCGCCAAGCACTTCCCTCGGCAGCTCTCAGGCGGTCAGCAGCAACGTGTCGCCATCGCCCGAGCCGTCGTCTCGCGTCCAAAACTCATCCTTGCCGACGAGCCGACGGGCAACCTCGACTCGAAGAACGGACGCGAGGTGATGGAGCTGCTGAGCCAGCTGCACGACGAGGGAGCCACCATCGTCATGGTGACGCACTCGCAGCGCGATGCAAGCTACGCCCAGCGCATCGTCAACCTCAGCGACGGACAAATCGTCACGGAAGTGGAAATGTAATATCTTATTGACCATTGACCATTGACCATTGACCATTGACCATTAACCATTGACCATTGACCATTGAGAATTGACCAAATGAGAAGGCCTTCGGCATTTCTTCTTTTCTTCATTTCTACATTCCTGTTCGCTCAGGAGTCGTTGCTGCTGACGCTCAGCGAGACTGTGGAGATGGCGCAGCAGCAGTCGAACGATGCCTTGGCGGCAAAGCACTCGCTGGAGGCGGCGGAATGGAACTACCGCTACTATCAGGCGAACTACTTGCCGTCGGTATCGCTCTCGTCATCGCCTTCGCTGAACCGACAGGTGAGCAGCATCACGCAGCCCGATGGTACCAATGTTTTTGTGCGGCAGAACCAACTAAGTACCGACCTGTCGCTCAGCATCAGACAGAATGTGGCGTTGACGGGTGGCACGCTGTTCGTGAACAGCAACATCTACCGTCAGGATGAGTTCGAGCAGCATACGCATGGCTATAGCACCGTACCGTTTTCCATCGGCTATCAACAGAGCATTTTTGGGCACAACAGCCTAAAGTGGGCAAAACGCACGGAACCATTGCGGGTACGCATTGCCAGGAAGCAGTATCAAGAGACCATGGAACTGGTGGCAGCACGGGCAAGCAGCTATTTCTTCATGCTGGCATCGGCTCAGACCAACCTCGACATTGCCCGACAGAACTATGCCGTGAGCGATACGTTGCACCAGTATGCCCTACGTCGCTACGAACGAGGCAGCATCACAGAAAACGAGATGTTGCAGCTGGAGGTGAGCCGTCTGACGGAAGAGACAAACCAGCTGAATGCAGAGGCAGAGGTGGAGGAGTCGATGCTGACACTCAAATCCTACTTGGGCATAAAGGACGCTGTTTCGCTGAGGGTTGTGCCCGACACGCTGATTCATGATGTCGTTATCGACGCGAGCGAAGCGTTGGCGCTTGCCCTCGAGAACAATCCAGACCCCGACCAACTGCGCCTCAACGTTTTGGAGAGCCAAAGTTCGCTGGCATCTGCAAAGGCGAATCGCGGTTTGAAAGCCGACCTCTATGTGCAGTTCGGTCTCTCGCAGACGGGAACGACGCTCGGCGAAGCTTTTTCCAAACCGCTCAATCAGCAATACGGCAGTCTGACGCTATCGTTGCCCCTCTTGGATTGGGGACGCGGCAAAGGGCAGGTGCGCGTGGCAAAGTCGCGACTGGAACTGACGAAAACACAAAGCGAACAGGCGATGGAGGACTTCCGACTGAACGTGCTGAAGATGGTGCGCCAATACAACTTGCAAGGCTATCGAGTCCGCATCGCCTATCGGACTCGCGAGACGGCTTTGCGTCGCTACGAAGTGGCACGGTGGCTGTATGTGCAGGGTCGCTCGTCGCTGCTGGAACTGAACACAAGCATCAACGAGAAGGATAATGCCCAACGGGCCTTCATCGGCGCATTGCAGACGTATTGGAGCCTGTACTATGGATTGAGGAGCTTAACTCTAAAAGAATGATATGGATATAAAGTTACCAAAGAAGCCGTGGTACGTAAGGTACCGCATGTATCTCATGGGCGGAGCTGTGCTTATCGCCCTGATTGTCTATGCCTTGGTGCTGCAACTTGGACCGCGAACGCTGAAGGTGGAAATCGATGATGCACAAATAGCGATGGCCAAGGAGGGCGAGTTTCTGGAATACATTGATGTGAACGGCGTTGTGTGCCCTGCCACAAGCATGCGAGTGAACGCGAAGGAAGGCGGTACGGTGGAGCAAATCTGCTGCCACAACGGCGATGTCCTGAAACGAGGCGACACAATTCTGGTTCTTTCCAACTCGAAGGTGCTTGAGGAGATAGCGGCAGAACGGCAGAGCTACGAGCTGCAACAGATGCAGCATCGTCAGCAACTCATTGAGATGCAGCAGAAGAGCATCACCCTCCGCAGCCAAGCCCTACAGGCAGACTTCGAACTGAAGAAGATGGAACAGGACTATGAGTTGGCCAAGGAGGAGGCGCAGATGGGAGTGAGAAGTCAGGCGCAGCTGAAGGTGGCAAAAGACGAATATGAATACAACCGCCGCCGAACGCTGCTGAACATTGAGAGCTTGCATCAGGATTCCGTACTGAACGTGATTAACCGTCAGCTCATCCAGCAACAGATGGCGATGGAGGCACAGAAGCTTGGGAACAGCAACCGCCGTCGCGAAGCACTCGTCATACTGGCTCCTACCGACGGACAGATTAGCAACCTCAACGCCGTCATTGGCGGACAGGTGTCTGCTGGCGAACAGGTGGGCGAAATCGGTGTGCTGACAGATTATAAGGTGACGGCGCGCCTGAACGAATACTACATCGACCGCATACAAAGCGGTCTTCCTGCCACAGCCATGCTGAAAGGCCGTAAGCTTTCCTTTGAGGTCAGCCGCATCACGCCTCAGGTACAGGAACATAGCTTTGCTGTGGAACTGAGAGGGGAGTGTGCGAATCTCCGCTTGGGGCAAAGTCTTCACCTGCAAATCGAGCTTGGCGCACCTGAGCAGCGACTCATCATTCCTCGTGGGAACTTTTACGCGCAGACGAGCGGCCAATGGATTATGAAAGTCGATGAGGCAGGCCACCAAGCTCGTCGCGTCCCCATCAAACTGGGGCGTCAGAACGCCGAACACTATGAGGTCGTAGAGGGACTTCATGCAGGCGACCACGTCCTTGTCAGTGGCTATGAGTCTTTCGGCGACGCTGAGGTCGTGACATGGTGATGACGGGGAGGGGATGGGGGTAGGCTTCTCTTTTAGGAGGAGGCTGGGGGTGGAGTTTTACGCTCTATGGAGCATCGGCCTACGCAACGTGGAGCGTAGGCCGATGCAACGTGGAGCGTAAGCCGATGCTCCACGTTGTGTAAGATGGTACGCTGGTGGGGTCAGGCGTTTTCGGTGTTGGACTTCTTTCCGCGGCGGCCTCGGCCTCCTCGGCGGGAGCGCGATTTCTTAGCCTCGGGAACCGCTGTCTCTTCGGTGGCAGACACGCCTTCGCCCTCCTTTGAAGGCAGGGAGTCTCTCTCGGACGGATTGTCTTTCAGGTCCGAATCGGTTGCGGGATGTTCTTCGGCTAAAGCCTTAGGCGGTACTGCTGCCTTCTTCTCCTGTTTGCGATTGCCATTGGCCGGGTTTTGCTTCTGCTGTTCTTCGCTTCGCTCAGGCGCAGGCGGAGCGTCCCTACGGTCGGGCGCTGGCGTCGCTTTGCTCTCCTGCTCCCTGCCCCTTGCCTCATGCTCCTTGCCCCTTGCTCCTTGCTCCTTGCCCCTTGCCCCTTGCTCCTTGCGCGAGCCGGGACGGAATCCTTCGAGCCAGAGCTGCAAGGGCGTGTCGAGCACCACTGGTTCGCGTTGCTGTGCGTCCTGCATCCAGGTGCGACCGGCTGCTGTGCTGAGGTAGTAGTACTGTCGCATGTAGGTGTCGAGGAGCTTGAGGTCGTCCATGGTGAGCACCATAGGCCGTTGCGGTTCATAGACGGTGCGCCATGTGCGGTCGTCGATGTCGTTGACGCGCTGCAGGTCGTCGCACATGCCGAGGGAACGGATGCCTACGGAGGTGTCGTTGGTGAGCAGGAGCACCTTCTTGCCAATGGCGAAGAGTTCTACGGTGCGTCGGATGATGGCAGGGTCGGCAAAGGATGCGTGGTGGCACTCGCTGCCGATGCCTTCGATGCGCAGTCGGTTCTCTTTCTGCTGTGCGAGCATGAGGCGTTTGGCCAGTCGGGCGGCCACGTTGCGGCAGAGAGCTTCGTCGTTCCAGTCGGCATCCTTGTAGTTGACGGGTTCCTGTGCGGTGGCGAAGCGGTCTATCTCTTCGTAGGTCTCGCTCATCACCATGAAGCGTCCGCCTATGCGTTTCATCATCTTGCTGAGGCTCTCCAGCTGCCGCTCGAACTGCAGGCGTGCGTTGACGCGCGGGTCGCTGTGGCTGGAGCTGTGGCCTACGAGGAGTTCGAGCCAGATGTTGGTGTCGGAGAGGACGATGTCGTAGTCGAGGACGGCGAGGAGAATGTGTTCGAGCTGTTCGCAGCGTCGCTGTGCATCCTCCCAAGTGAGCATCTGTATCTGCTGGTCGCTCAGGAAGGGAATCTTTCCTCCCTGGCTCATGAGGTCGCAGAAGTCGCGCACTTTGATGGACTGCATGGGGGGGATGGTGATGGGCTTCTGAGGCTTCTGAGGCTCTTGGGGCTTCTGAGGCTCTTGGGGCTTCTGAGGCTCGTGTGGCTCTTGAGGCTTCTGAGGCTCTTGGGGCTTCTGGGAAGCTTGAGGCGCTGGTGCTTCGGGCGCCTTTGCCGGTTCTTCGGCTAAAGCCTCAGGCGCAGGCGGTACTTCGGCGGTCTTCTTTTTCCTTGTCGTGCGCTTCTTTGCCGGCTTTTCGGCGGGTGTCTCTTCCTGAGCCTCTGCGGGCTGTGGTGTTTCGGCCAAAGCTTCAGGCACAGTTGGCTCTTCGGCAGGCTTCGTCTCTGCTTTCTTGCGAGTACGTGCCGGGCGTTTGGCCTTTAATGTTTCCTCTGTTGAAATGGTTTCTGTCTTGCTTTCTTTTTTCTTCATTGTTTTGTTTGTCGTTAATGGGTGTGAATGGGCACGTCCTTACCTTACCAGTACCTTGTAGGTCTGCCCATTGATGCTAATGATGTGTACGCCCTTCTTGAGCTGCGGCCCTTCTTCTCCGCTGATGCCTTGTGCTTCAAGTGAGCCTTTGATGGAGAACACGCTGTAGGGCGTGCCTCCGGGTACACCTTCGATGAACACGCTACGGCCCCAGACGTGTATCTCCGGCTGCGGCTTCTTGACGACATTCCCCGCGATGCCGTCAGCGTAGGCTTGGGCGTTGTAGCGGAGCTTGTTGTCCATCCAGGCGATGCGTCGGGCGATGTAGTCCCTGACGTTCTGCACCTCTGCCTCGTAGTTGCCCCAGAGCCTCGGGTTCTGGTGTACCTTCTTGTTCATGATGGGCCAGCGGATGAAGTTGAGGCGTTGCGACTCCATCAGCTCGCTCGCCATGCTGTCAACGTATGCCTGCAGTTCCTCTGTGTCGATGCTGCCCCAGTATCTCGCGCTTGCCCACATTTCCCGAAGCTCGGCGGCTGAGGTGATGTCGGTGATGATGATGCGGTCAACGATGGACTTGAAATCGCCGGCCGACGAGCCTTTGGTGCGGTAGATGTAGTCCGTCTGACTACAGATGGGGTAGGTGCGATTGTCGTTCTCGAAGGCGAGGTCGAAGTCCCAGACAGGCTCCACGTAGAACTGCGTCTCGTAGCGGTCCTTGTACATGTAGGTACTCCAGTAGGTGTCGGTGTTGCCCGACAGCTCTCCCACGAGGAAGTGCCTGTGGAAGCTCGGGAGGTTGAGGTACTGGCGATAGCCTCTCTCGGGGTCCTTCCACGTGCCTCGGAAGATGGCGCTCTCGAAGGCGTTGTAGTGTTGGCGGATGTAGTTGTACTGTACGGTGAGGATGTCCTCATCGTCGGGATACTTGATGGTGACGGGCGTGGAGCGTGTCGAGGTGAAGTGTTTCGGTTCCTTCGATGCGTAGGCGTCAATCTCGATGAGGTAGCCGCCGGTCAGCAGGTCGCCTTCCGTGCAGGTGCTGTCCATCTCGTAGATGTCCACGCGGTGCTTGCGTATGTCGATGGCATCGCAGAGTTGGTAGCAACCCTTGTACTCGCCGTTCATGATGACATCTACAGGCTGGCAGTAGGGCGTGAAGCCAATGCCCATGCGTCGGCTAATCTCGAAGGCCAGGCAGTTGCGCAGCAGGGTCTTGTCGCCGTAGTTGTTGATGAGCGTCCACTTCTTGGCTTTGGCAGGAGCGTCGAGCGGACGTTGCTTCTCGTTGAACTTGATGCGGTAGGGCTTCTTGGGGTGCGTCATCGAGTTGTTGCCTCGCAGCCGCGACGTGCCGTCCTGTTCGAGGATGGTTCTGCCGCCGTCGGAGATGATGCTGATGCGGGAGTCCAGCTCGTTGACTTTATCGAATGGGTCGTAGCCCGAGAGGGTGTGTATGACTACTGTCGGCAGGTTCGTCACCTGGTAGAAGCGTAGGTCGCTGCCCGTAGCATAGTACCCCCAGAACTCCAGTTCAGCTATGGTGCTTCGTGTGTCCTCTATGCCTTTGTAGCGTACATAGCGGAAGGTGCGCGACACGCTTACGTCGGCATACGTCATCTCGTATTGCGGTGCTTCCTCCTTAATCAGGAAGAGAGGCAGGGCGTCGGAGAAGTCGGGATTGTTAGCCCCTTCGAAGAGGCCAAGCATGGTGCATGACGCTCCGTTGTTGCGTGGACTTGCGGCAAAGCCGACTCTCGTGATGACATACGACTTGCCGAGGTCAAGCCCAACCCATCCGCCAGAGGAGGAAGAGGCAGCGAAGTAGGTGTCGAAGTCGCCGTCGAAGGCACAATCGCGGATGTTGACGGAAGAGGAACTGTAGCCCGTGCTGAAGTTGTAGCCTTTAGGGGAACCTATGATGGTGCCTGTCAGCTTGCGGCCAACGGAGAAGGCTGGCAAGCTGACAAGTAGGAAGAGGAACAACAGCCCCCCTCCATACCTTCCCCCGAGAAGGGAGGCTTTAGGAACTTTGCTTTCAGTCATTTAGTATTACCTCTTTTCCTCTTCTTGCAGAGGGGTTAAGGGCGAGGTTGTTGTCGGCCCATCGACCGTGAGGATGCCGTTCTCGTCGATGTTGAGCTTGTCGATAAGCACGACGCGCTCATCGGGGTTGTCCTTCATGCGGCCATGATAGACGCAGTAGCGGTTGCCGTCGGGCATGGTCAGCACCATGTTGTGGCCTGTGCCCATCACGCTGCCGCCGCGGCTCACGTTCTCCTGCAACACGGGGTTATTGTCGGCTTTGGTGAAGGGACCGAGCGGGTTGTCGGCCGTAGCATAACCTACGGCATAGTACTGTCCGCCATAGTGGTTCGCGCTATACATTATATAATATGTATTGCCTTCGCGGAACAGGTAGCTGCCTTCCGTCCAGCGGCGGTTCACTTCGCCGTGTGTGGCGCTGCGGCTTTCCCATTCGCTCTGACGGTCGGCAAGCTTGGTGGGCGGGCAGAGCAAGAGCACAGGCTCGCCAATGACGCCGCTGAAGTCGGGCTTCAGCTCCACGCCGTACACCCAGCTCTCCTCTATCTCCTGGAAGCTGCCGGCCTCGCGCAAGCTGTCGGCTATCTCGCTCTCCACGGCGTGCTTGTAGCAGCAACGGCTGAAGTAGAGGTAGCACTTGCCGTTCTCGTCGTCGAAGAAGACGTTGGCATCGATGATGGGATACTCGGGGTTGAAGATGGGACGGTTGTAGAGGTCGGTGAAGGGGCCGGCAGGCGAGTCGCTGACGGCCACGCCTATCTTGAAGTTCTCGCCCTCGTTTGTCGGGTTCTCACGATAGTTGGAACTGAAGAAGAGGTAGTACTTGCCGTTGCGCTCATACACCTCTGGTGCCCAGAAGCAGTCGAGGTTCCATTGCTCGGGGCTACCGCCTTTATACACCTGTCCGCAGGAGTCCCACTGGACGAGGTCGTCGCTCACGAAAGCTTCGAAGCCGTCGGCGAGCGACGTGCCGTACATGTAGTAGCGTCCGTCGCTGGCATGCAGCAGGAAGGGGTCGCCCAGCTTCAGCGGAATAGGATTTGTCACGGTGCTTGTCTTCGTCTCAGCCTCCTTCTGCGTATTGCAAGCCACGAGGCACAGGCACAGCAGTGCCATTAAGAGTTTAGAGTTCATAGTTTAGAGTTTAGAGTTATCCTAAAGGGTTTTGTATTCTTCGCTGGTTGTGACTGTCTGCGTGTTCTTTGGGTCGCTGTCGGCCTCGCGGAACCAGTCGCTGTACTCGATGTAGTGGCGGGCGTATGTCTTGTTGAGGGCTTGTGCCTGTTCGGGGTCAACCTTCTTGATGAACTTGGCAGGCACGCCGCCCCACAGTTCGCCGTCGCCGATTTGTGTGTTGCTGAGCACGAGCGCTCCCGCTGCTACGATAGCGCCTTTGCCTACCACGGCATGGTCGAGCACGGTGGCGCCCATGCCGACGAGTGCGCCGTCCCGGACTTCGCAGCCATGCAGGGTGACGCAATGGCCGATGGTCACGTCGTCGCCCAGAATGCAAGGCGCTTTGCCGTTGAGCGTATGGATGCAGGAGTTGTCCTGTACGTTTGTGCGGTTGCCTATCTTGACGAAATGCACGTCGCCGCGAATGACGGCGTTGAACCAAACGGTGCAGTCGTCGCCCATCTCTACGTCGCCCACTATCACTGCACCTTCGCTGAAGTAGCAATGCTTGCCGAAGCGGGGAGCGGGCATCCCCTTGAGAGTCTTGATGATTGCCATGTGGCCTCCTCCAAACCTCCCCCTAAAGGGAGAGGCTTTTGTTATCAATTATTAATTATCAATTATCAATTCTTTTTCTTTTTCCTTCCTCCCTTCCCTTTAGGGGAGGGTTGGGGAGAGGCTTCTCCCTTCCCTTTAGGGGAGGGCTGGGGAGAGGCTTCTCCCTTCCCTTTAGGGGAGGGTTGGGGAGAGGCTTCTCCTTTCCTCTTCCGTCAGGTAGGGCGATAGCTCTTCATATACCTTCTTATGATATGCTTCGAGGTACGCCACTTCTTCCGGCGTCATCATGTCCCAGAGGACGGGTGTGAGGTCGATGGGACAAAGCGTGAGCGGTTCGAGACGCAGGAAGCGGCCGAACTCCGTTTCGCCGTCCTCGACGATGAGCATCGTGTTCTCGATGCGCACGCCATGCTTGCCTTGTCGGTAGATTCCGGGTTCGTTGGTGACGGTCATGCCTGCATGCAGCGGGGCAGGCTTCCATGTGTGACGTATCTGATGAGGCCCCTCGTGGACACAGAGATACGAGCCGACGCCGTGACCGGTGCCGTGTCCGTAGTTGATGCCGTGCTGCCACATGGCATATCGGGCCAAGGCGTCAATCTGTGTGCCGCTGATGCCGTCGGGGAAACGTGTGAGTGCCAAGCGGATGTGTCCCTTGAGGACGAGCGTGTAGTCGAGCCGTTCTTCGTCCGTCAAAGGGCCGAGCGCGATGGTTCGCGTAATGTCGGTCGTGCCGTCCTGATACTGAGCGCCGCTGTCGAGCAGCAGCAGTCCTTTGGGTTCGAGCACGGCATCCGTCTCGGGCGTTGCTTCGTAGTGGACGATGGCGCCATGCGGTCCGTAGGCGGCAATCGTGTCGAAGGAGAGTCCTCTGTACAAGTCTTGTTCCGCCCTCAGCGACGTCAACTTCCTGTCGATGCTGATTTCCGTCTGCCCTCCGGCTTCCACGGCAGGCTTCAGCCAATGCAGGAACTTCACCATCGCCACGCCGTCGCGCACCATCGCCCTGCGGAAACCGGCTATCTCGGCAGCATTCTTGACCGACTTCAAAGACCCTACCAAACCTCCCCTTAAAGGGGAGGCTTTCTGAGCCTTGTCCTCTCCCTTTAAGGGAGAGATAGAGAGGGTCTGGAATTCTCCGTATGGTTTTACCCTTACACCTATTTTATTTAGGTAGTTCTTAACGCTGTCGTCGAGCTTTTCGCTGTCGATGAAGAGCGTCACGTCGTTCTGTGTGAGCAGGACATAGCTGACGAAGACGGGGTTGCAATGTACGTCGGAGCCGCGAAGGTTGAGGAGCCAGGCGATCTCGTCCAGTTGGGAGATGAGGATGCCCTCTGCCTTTTGCTCACGAAGCGCCTGCCGTACGCGTTCTATCTTGCTTTGGGCCGACTCTCCGGCGAACTCCAAAGGCTGAATCTCCACCTTGTTCATGGGGATGGGCGGACGGTCTGTCCAAAGCTCTTCGGCAGGGTCGAGGTCCGTGCGAAGCTTGATGCCGGCCTTGTCCAAAGCAGACCTCAGCTCCTCAATCTCAGATGGAGTGAAGACAGAGCCGTCGATACCGACCGTCTGCTCATTGACCATTGACCGTTGACCATTGACCATTGCTTCGCCCGGCTCATTGAGCGTTGAACGTTGTTCATTGACCATTGACCATTGACCATTGACCATTGCTTCGCCCGGCTCATTGAGCGTTGAACGTTGTTCATTGACCATTGACCGTTGACCATTGACCATTGCTTCGCCCGGCTCATTATGAATTATGAATTGTGAATTATGAATTATATTGGTGAGCCACTCTTCGATGGAGGGCGTTTCAGGCAATCCGTCTTTCATTAGGCAGAATGGCGTGCCCTGGAGCTGCTGTTCGGCGGCGATGAAGTAGCGGCTGTCGGTCCATAGCGCCGCGTCGGAAAGTGTGACGACCGCTGTGCCGGCGCTTCCGTCGAAACCCGAGATCCACTTGCGCGTCTGCCAATGTTCGGGCACGTACTCGCCCTGATGCGGGTCGGTGCTGGGGAAGATGAAGGCACACAGCCCGTTCCGCCGCAGGTATTCCCGCAGTTTTTCAACGCGTTCGTTAATGCTATTTGTAGTGTTACTCATTTCGTTTTTTCAGTTATCCATGCATAGTTTGCATTAGTTCCCATGTAGTTGGAAAAATACACACATGGTGTTCTTCCCATTGCTTTCAGTTCGTTTGTGTTTGCTCTTGTATAAACTTCACGATGCAGTCAATACATATCGGCTTTCCCGTCACTTCATCAATAAAGACATTAGCGGGGTGCATGTCTTCGAGTGCCAAGCTCTAGCCCATTTTTCGATGAGTTGTTCTTGCCGCTCATCTATTTCCCAATTTGTTGGGCTTCTTTTGCTGCCTTCAGCATTGACACCTGCTGTAAGGCTTGTTGTCGCGTAGCTCGCGATGACGGACGCCCCAATGAGAGGCGCACCTGCTGTGCAGAGTCCTGCATGCTCTGATAGATTGAATCGAGGAAAATCTTCTGTCCCATTTTGTATGTCCTTTATGTAGGTATTGATCTCTTGTATGGTGATGTCGGCAAAGCCCTTTTGGGCAATGATTTCGTAGAGATGCTCTAATCTGTCCATAGTCTTTCAGCGTCTGATTCTTTTAGCATTAGTAGGCAGCTCAGGTCGCATACGGCCTCGTCATGCGACTTCTCTTCCACTCTTTCTGCTATGTCTGTTACCATATTCTACGTGTTGCTTTCGTTGCTCCTACATGTAAGAGCAATTGCTCCTACATGAAGGAGTGATTGCTCTTACATGTAGGAGCAAAGGATTCTCTTAGGGCTATCTTGTGCCGCGGAACGCTTTCTTCTTTCCTTCCGTGATGTAAATGCCTTGCCATTTGCCGTTTAGCCATTTGCCATTTGCTATCTTGCGGCCGCTCAGGTCATAGACCGCCTCATTATTATCTGTTATGAATTGAGAATCGTGAGCGGTCTCGATGCCGTCGGGACTCTCGTTGTAGTACGAATCCCCGTAGGGCCAGACGGGCAGATGCCTGTTGTCGGGCACGGGGAAGGGGTCCTCGTCGAGCGTCTGGAACCAGGCCTGCTTCTCCTCTGTCCTGCCGGCATTGAGGAGACAGCACAGCTGGCCGCTCCCCATCTCGAGGGAGTCGGTGCTGATGGCATCGGCGGGAATGCCTGCGCTCCAGCCGGGGAGGAAGTAGGTGTCGGAGAGGATGGCGCTACTATTGTTGCGACAGATGAGGTCGCAGCCATCCGTCCTGATGTTCATCGCGCCCGCCATGAAGCAATTCGAAATGTATCCGATGCTGGAAGCCCATCCCACGAGGCCTCCGCAGCTGTGTACGTTGTCGCCGCTGATGCTGCCGGCAAAGATGCAGTCCTGCACCAGAGGGAACTCCGGCCCCTCGTTGAAGAGAGCGGCCAGCCCGCCATGTGTGCCGTCGCCATTGATGGTGGCCACGATGTCGATGTAGCTCTGGCAGCGAATCAGTTTGCCTCCGGCAAGGTTGGCAGCAAGGCCGGCGAACTTGCCGGAAGTGGTAATCGTGCCGCGCAGGGTTAGGTCGTGAACCGTTCCCGACAGTTGTCCGAAGAGTCCGGCAAAGTCCGAAGTCCTGTGAAGGTCGATGGTGACGGTGTGTCCGCCGCCGTCGAAGGTGCCGCCGAACGTCCTGTTGTCGCCAATCATCGTGGTGGGATAGCCGGTGAAGTCGATGTCGTCGGTCAGCACGCCGCAGATGTCGGTCTGTCCGTCCTCTATCATCTTGGCAAACATGTTGAGCATGTTGGCCGATGCTATGACGTAGTAGCCGCGTTCATCGCGTGGGAAGTTGTCCGCGTCGAAGTATCCGCAGACCACGCAGATGCCGTCCTGGAAGCGATGTTCGTCCTGATGGTTTTGCGAAGCGTCGTTGGTGAACAGGCCGTAAGTCGTGTAGGGCGTGCCGTCGCAATACAGGTGGGAGGAGCTATAGACGATGCTGTGGGAAGCATCCGGCAGGGGCGTCGGGTCTGTGCCGAGCGTCTGTCGCCACGGAGTGCTGCCCGGCATTCGGCCTTCGAGCAGGAAGCAGGCATCGCCGCTGCTCAGCTGATTTTCTGTCAGTTCAGTCATCTCGCCGCAATCATTCGCAGCACCCCAGTCGTTCAGGTAGTAGTTGCCGGAGGAAACGACGTTCTGGCTGTTGCGCGACAGCAGGTCGCTACCGTTTGTGCCTACCGTGAAACGGCTCGTGATGAGGCATCGGGAGATGTTCGTCGTGCCGTCGGCCCAGCCCGAAACGCCTCCGCAGCAGTCCGTCCGGAAGCCCGTCATGCTGCCGCTGATGAGGCAGTCGCGGATGATGGTTCCTGCATGCGAGACGCCGACGATGCCGCCATGTGTGCCGTCGCCCCGCACCGAACTGATGATGTCCACACGGCTCTGGCAACGCTCTATCGTGGCATTCTCCGTGTCGGCCGCTATGCCGGCGGCGAACTTGGAAGAGGTGGTGATGCTACCCGTCGTGGTGAGGTCGTGCACGTAGCCAGCGAGGAAGCAGAACAGTCCGGCATGGTCAGCATCGCGATGCAAGGCGAGAGTCACGGTGTGGCCTGCCCCGTCGAACTCGCCCTTGTACTGGCTGCTCGTCCCAATCATGGTGCCCGGGTAGTCGGTGAAGTCGATGTCGGCCTTCAGCACGGCGCAAAGCGAGGTGCTCCCCGCGTTGACGCGGGCTGCGAAGTTCGCCAGGTCGGCCGCTGAAGCTATCTCCACCAACTCCTCCTCCTCTTCGTCGTGATGCTTGTCCGACATCATGTCGAGCCACGGGATGCGGTTCTCGACGTATTCCTTCATCCAGCCCACTTCGACCTCATACGAGCCGCCGGCCCTCGGATTGACCTGTACTGTCTGGTCCAGAATGGGCCATCGCATGAAGTTGAGGCGTTGCGACTGCATCAGCTCTGCGGCCGTGGAGTCGATGTAAGCGTTGAGACTCTCTGCCGTGATGCCCCTTTCGGCTCGTGCCGCGTTCCACATGGCCGCCATCGAGTCGCGAAGAACCTCGTCGGAGAACAGGCGTTTGAGCAATGTCCTTGCGTTGCCGGCACCGCCACGGGCAAGGGAGAGGTAGTCGCCCTGCTGGTTGGTGGGGAAATTGCGGTAGTCGTTGTCGAAGGCATTATCGAAGTCCCAGACCGGACCGACGTGGAACTTCTCGTCGTTCCTCTCTTTCGTGATGAAGCAACTCCAGAAGGCATCGGGATTGCCGGCCAGCTCTTCGATGAGGAAGTACTGCAGGAGGCTCCTTTCGTCGAGTCGCGAACGGAAGCCCAGCTCAGGGTCGTCGAAGTTGGGAGCAAGGATGGTGGCTTCCATGCTGTTGAACTCGTCTTTGATGTACTGCGACTGCTCGGTCGTGATGTCGTCTTCGTCGGGACTCTTGATGGTGACAGGATTGCCTGCCTTGCTTGTGAACCACGAGACCTCCCCGCTGGCGTAGCCGTCGAGTTCGAGCAGGTAGCCGCCCGTCAGCGAGTCGCCCTCGACGTCCCACGGCTCCATCTCTGTGATGTTCACGCGGTTCTTATCGACCGTCAGCTGGTCGGTGAGTTGGTAGCAGCCACGGTATTCGCCGTTGACGATGACGTCCACCGGCTTGCTCCACGGCACATAGTCCTGGCCCATGCGACGTGCTATCTCGAAGGCTACAAGGTTGCGCATCAGCGTCTTGTCGTCGTAGTTGTTGATGAGTGTCCACTTCTTTGCCTTCGCTTTGGAGCGCATGTCGGAGTTCTTGAAGATGCGGTGCGACTCGTTGAACTTGATGCGGTAGGGCTTCTTGGGATGTTGCATCGAAGCATTGCCGCGCAGTCGCGACGTGCCGCTCTCTTCCTGAATCATCGTGCCGTCGGCATAGATGAAGGTGAAGCACGAAGCGATTTCGTTCACCTTGTCGTAAGGCTCCACGTTGTCGGCTGTATGGAAGGAGACGGTCGGCAGGTTGGTCAGCTGGTAGAAGCGTGTGTCGTCGCCCTCTCCGGCATGGCCGTAGAACTCGACCTCCGCCACGTTGCAGCGCGCATCGGCAGGACCGACGTAGCGCACATAGCGGAAGCCGCGCGACACCTGCACGTCGGCATAGCTCATCTCGCCTATCGTTCCTTCCTTATCTATTAAGTAAAGGGGGACGGCATCCATGAAGTCGGGACTGTTGGCACCTTCGAAGAGAGCCAGCAGCATACGCTTCGGGCCGAGACCATCGTTGCGGGGCGACCAGCCGACACGTGTGATGACATGCGCTTCGCCAAGGTCGAGGCCGACCCACGTCCTGCTGCGTTCGAAGGAAGCGAAGTAGGTGGAGAGGTCGCCGTCGAAGGCATTGGCGGCAGTATTCACGGTCGTACTGGCTTGTCCGTTAGCGTAATCGACGCTCAGCTCCGTGCCGATGACCGTGCCGGAAAGCAGTTCGTCCTGAGCTTTGCCGTTCAGGGAGAAACTCGAAGCCAGCAAGAGCAGCACTAAGGGCAAGGTAGCATTCGTAGGCTTCTTTGCCTGCTTCAAGCCGCAAAAAGGACAGAAGTGGGCGCCGGCGGGCAAGGGAGAACCGCATTCGGGGCAGTTCTCCTCTTTGCGGCCTGGCTTGTGGTCGTGTACCATCTGAGCGCTGACGATACCCGTCGGCACGGCCATGATGGTGTAGCCCATGAGCATGACTATCGCAGAGAGCACCCGGCCCATGAACGTGGCAGGCGCTATGTCGCCATAGCCCACGGTAGTCATCGTCACGACTGCCCAGTAGATGCTCGTAGGAATGTCGGTAAACGGCGTACCGGGAATGCTGCCTTCCACGATATACATGAGTGTGCCCATGCTGATGACCAGTATGACCATGAAGAGAAAGAAGACGCCTATCTTCGGTGCGCTGATGATGATGGAGCGCATCAGCAGGTCGCCTTCTTGCAGGAAGCTGAAGAGCTTGAACACCCGAAAGACGCGAATCAGGCGGAATGTACGTATGACCATGAGGTAACGCACAGGGCCGAAGAGCCATCCGATGTAGAGCGGCAGCGTGCTCAGCAGGTCGATGATGCCAAAGAAGCTCAGAGCATACTCTCGCGGCTTGTCCGAACAATAGAGACGGCACAGGTACTCCAAGGTGAAGAAGAACGTGAAGACGTACTCCAGCACGGTAAAAACAAGCTTTGCCGTCGGCGGTATGGCCTGCAAGCTCTCTATCACGACAAGCAGAATGCTTGCCACGATGCTGACGAGCAGCGCGACGTCGAAAGCCTTTCCCAAAGGGGTGTCGCTCTGGAAGATGATGATGCGAAGCTTCTCTCGCATTGCGTCATTGCTCATGGCTTTCTGCCACAGACGTCGAAGGGTGTTCATGCTGTTTCGGAGTAATCAGAGTTATCGGAGCATTCGGAGTGTTCGGAGAATTCAGAGTCTTCAGAACAATGTGTTCTCAATGATTTTGCCCATCTGCCAGACACAGCGGACGGCGAGCTTCTCGTCGAGGATGACGATGTCGGCATCCTTGCCTCGTGCCAAGGCTCCCTTGCGGCCGAAGACGCCCATGATGTGTGCCGGTGTTTCGCTGGCCATGCGGACTGCATCCTCCAAGGGCACTTCGGCTTGCTGCACCATGGTGCGAACAAGGCGGTCGGTCGTAGCGATGGAGCCGGCCAAAGCCGAGCGGTCGGCAAGCTTGCAAACGCCGTCTTCGATGATGACGCGGTCGTCGAAGGCTTTTGCATCAGGGGGCGCTGCTGCCACAGCCAAGGCGTCGGTGATGAGGGCCATGCGTTCTACGCCTTTTATCTTATAGGCCATGCGGAGAATGGTGGGTGGAACGTGGATGCCGTCGGCGATGCATTCGATGGTCATGTCGTCGATGAGATAGACGCTCTCCACCGTGCCTTCGTACTTGTAGCCCATCTTGTTGTGGAAGCCAGGCATGGCGTTGTAGAAGTGGGTGACGTGGGTGAAGCCGGCTTCGAAAGCGGCTTTCACGTCGTCGTATTCAGCGTTGGTGTGTGCGATGCTTGGCAGGATGCCCTTCTCGGCACAGTAGCGTCCGAACTGCAAGGCTCCGGGAAGCTCGGGAGCAGCGTCCCAGCGGGAGAGACACTCCGAGTTCTCCACGATAGGAATGTACTCGTTGGGGTCGGGATTCTTAATCCATTCGGGCTGTTGCGCCCCGGCTTTCGTGGGACTGAGATAGTGGCCTTCGAGGTGCAGGCCGAGGATGGGCGAATCCTTCTCCTTCATCAGTTCGGAGCAAGTCTTCACGGCTTTCTCTATCATGGGCACGGTGCTGCTCGAGAGGGTAGGGAAGATGCTGGTCGTGCCGTGTTTAGCATGAGCGGCAACGGCTGTGCGGAATGCTTCGGCCGTGCCTTCTTGGAAGTCTCTTCCGCCGCCGCCGTGAACGTGCATGTCGATGAATCCGGGCACGACGCACATGCCTTTCGCGTCGATGAGGTCTGCGCCGATGACGGCGAGGTCGCAGTTTGTCACTTCCAGTATCTTGTTGTCGCGCAAGATGACGCTGCCATTCTTGAGCCATCCTTGTGGCGTCAGAATCTTTGCATTGATGATTTGTGTTAACATAGTTGTTAGATCGTTTGTTTTCCTGTTGCGTTATGACGTGATTTCGTTATGACGTTATAACGATAGTCTAATTTTACTTTTTACACCATACTATATACCACGTCCATTATCTCCTTGCCGATGGCGTCGGCAGCCTCCATGGTGCTGGCCTCGCTATAGACGCGGATGATGGGTTCCGTATTGCTCTTGCGCAGATGTACCCACTTGTCGGGGAAGTCTATCTTGACACCATCGATGTCGTTCACCTCTTCGTTCTTGTACATCTCCTTGACTTTTGCCAAGATAGCATCGACGTCTGTCTCGGGAGTAAGGTCGATGCGGTTCTTCGCGATGAAGTAGGGAGGATAGGTGGCACGCAGTTGGCTTGCCGTCATGCCCTTCTTGGCCATGTAGGTGAGGATGAGAGCGATGCCTACCAGAGCGTCGCGGCCGTAATGGGCAGCCGGGTAGATGACGCCGCCGTTGCCTTCGCCGCCGATGACGGCATTCGTCTCCTTCATCTTCGTCACCACGTTCACTTCGCCCACGGCTGCTGCGTTGTACTCGCAGCCGTACTTCCGCGTTACGTCTCTCAGGGCACGGGTGGAGCTGAGGTTGCTGACCGTGTTGCCTGGGGTGTGCTGCAGGATGTAGTCGGCCACCGTGACGAGTGTATATTCTTCGCCGTACATCGTGCCGTCTTCGCAGAAGAGGGCGAGGCGGTCCACGTCGGGGTCAACGACGAAGGCGATGTCGTGCTCTCCCTTCTGCATCAAGGCTTTGATGTCGGCAAGGTTCTTCTCGAGCGGTTCGGGGTTGTGCTGGAAGTCGCCCGTCGGTTCGGTGAAGAGGCCTGTGACGGTCTTTACGCCGAGCTGTTCGAGGAGCTTTGGCAGGATAACGCCGCCGACGCTGTTGACGCTGTCGAAGGCTACGCGGAAGTTCGCCTTCTTGATGGCTTCCACGTCCACCAGGTCGAGGCCGAGCACGAGGTCGATGTGCTTCTGGTCGTAGGTGTTGTCTTCGCGATAAGAGCCAAGGTGATCGACGTCGGCGTACTCGAAGTCTTCGGCTTCGGCGATGCGGAGCACCTCGTTGCCTTCAGCGGCATTGAGGAACTCGCCGCGGGAGTTGAGCAGCTTCAAGGCGTTCCACATGCGGGGGTTGTGGCTGGCTGTGATGATGATGCCGCCGCAGGCGCCTTCCATGGTGACGGCAATTTCGGTGGTGGGTGTTGTGGCGAGGCCGATGTTGACCACGTCGAAGCCCATGCCCATGAGCGTGCCGCAGACCACGTTCTTCACCATAGGGCCGGAGATGCGTGCGTCTCTGCCGACCACTATCTTGTTGCTCTTCACCGTTGAAGTGCGGCGGATGAGGGTTGCGTAAGCTGATGTGAATTTCACGATGTCGAGGGGGTTGAGCGTATTGCCTGCTCTTCCTCCGATGGTGCCTCGGATGCCCGAGATGGATTTGATGAGTGTCATGGTGATAAATTGTTTGGACCCCCCGACCCCCTTTAGGGGGAGAATGGGTCCTTGATTATTATTGAAATTATTATTTAATGTCTATTTGTGTCTGTTTGTCTTCTCTACTTTATTTGTTCCCCCTAAAGGGGGTTAGGGGGTCTATGTATGGCCATCCCTCCTTGTCCCACTGGATGCGGGAGATGAAGAGCGGTCGGCTGCCGGGCCTTCGGCTTCCCTTGACGTGGCAATGGTAGAAGATGTACTCGCCTCCGTCCTTCGCCTTGAATATCTCGCCGCAATGGCCGGGGCCGTAGAACTTGTCGCCCTCGTTGCTGCGGAGTACTGTAGTGGCGAAGCCTTCCTTCATGGGGCGCCCTTCTCTATCGACGAAAGTGTCGGTCAGCTTCTTTGCCCTGCCCACTTGCAGCTGGTAGGTGTGGTCGCCGAAGAAGCCTGAGCTGACGAAAAGGTACCAGTAGCCGTCGTGGCGGTGCAGGTAGGAGCCTTCGAACACTTTCGAGCGGTCGGGACATTCCTCGACGGTGAGGCCTGCCACGTGCTCGTACTTCGCCCCTTGCCCCTTGCTCCTTGCTCCTTGCTCCTTGCTCCTTGCCCCTTGCTCCTTGCTCCTTGCTCCTTGACCGTTGCTTCTTGCCCCTTGCCCCCTGCCCCTTGCCCCCTGCTTCAGGGAGAGTCCGTCCTTCTCAAGCTCAACGCGATATATGCCGCCCACGCTTCCGAAGAAGAGCCACACCTTTCCCGTCTTGGGGTCGGTGACGACTTCGGGGTCGATGGTGTCGTGGATGCCAGTCACGCTGCTGCTTGTGATGATGCCCACAAACTGGAACTGCCCGGGAGCATACTCCTGCAGCACGCCGATGCTGCTGTCCTCGGCACTATTGTAGAGGGTGAGGTAGAGGTTGCGCTTGCCTGCCACGGTTGCCACGTCGGGTGCCCAGAAGCGCTCGGCTATGGCTTGCATCTTGCCCCAAGACGCCATGTCGATGGGAGCCACGTCCGACATCTCCCAATGGAAGAGGTCGTCGCTCACGAGAGCGCGTACAGGATTGGTGGCGAGACAATGGTAGCGGCCGTCCTCGCCAAGCCAGACAGTCGGGTCGGGCCAGTTGTGCGGCCAAACGGGATTTGTCACGTCTTGAGTCGTAGCCGTGCCTGCCCATAGCATAGCAAGCAGGAGAGTGAGAAAGCGAAACTTGCTCTTCATTTAATTTACGATTTGACGATCCTATGTAATTTACTATTTGACTATTTACGATTTACGATTTATGTACTATTTAGCAATTTAGCTATTTACAGCGCGGCTGGTAACTTTGATTTTTCACTTTTCACTTTTCACTCTTCACTTCGCCGAAGGCGATAGCAGACAATTTGTGTCGAGAACTACATACCTCATTGAGCGTGCTTATAAGGTGTGCGCATGTGTTCGTGCTGCCATGCTGCTACATGTGCATCTGTCAGACTGCCGTTATCCCACAAATGGTCGATTTCCTTTTGCAGACGTGAGTTCAGGAACTGGACAATGACAGACTTCAATTCTGACACGTCTTCATCGCTGTTGATGCAGGACAACAGATTGATGATTTCATACTGCGCAGTTGTCAAACCCTGTAATTGTTCCATAGCTTCATGTTGTTTTCAGTAATGCTGTTTCGCATTTGCAAAGGTAAACAGAAAAAGCCAAACTGCCAAACAAAAGAAGGTAAAATGTCATGTAATTACCAAAAAGAGCAGGTAAAGTTCGGTTTCTGCTGCATTCCTCGTCGCGGAACTATGAGCGATGATGCTTGCCTGCGTTTTGTCAATCTGATAGGTGAAAGCATTGTTCCGCTTGCAATATGTCACTACTCAAAGTGGCGAAAAAGCGGGCAAAACACGTCGAATTTGACGTCGAAGCGTGGGGTGTCGGTCGATGCTCCGTGCTGTGTCGGCCTACACTCCACGGAGTATCTCCTGTTTCGGCACGTTGTGTTTGGTGATTATTCAGCCGAAAATGTGCCGAAAAACGCTAAAAATCGCCCGATTTTGTAAGGCACAGGTTACAATTCTTAATTCTTATTTCTTAATTCTTAATTATAACATATTGTGTTTCAGCGTGCATTCGATTTAAGCGCATTTCTTTGAAAAAACGACCAAAACCATGCCTGAAGCCGTTTGAAGCGATTTTTGAAGGCTTGCACAAAGTCAAAAAGTAAGCAAACGAGGCAATTCTGTGGCAAAGTGTCATGTATTTAAGTTTCAGAAGCTTTGCTTCCTTTTAGGGGCAAGGAGCAAGGGGCAAGGGGCAAGAGGATAGCATAACGTCTGTCTCCCCAGAGTCTCTTTGTTTCCTATTTACCCTTCTTATCATTTCTCTTGCTCCTTGCCCCTTGCTCCTTGCCCCTTAGAAACTGAGGAAGTGCAAACTTCCGGAAGTTGAGTCAAGTACAATAAACGGCAGAATCCGGCGCACTTCCCAGCGCACCGGAACCGTCGGAATTCCACTTGATTACTAACTTAAAACTTTATTAACCTTATTCGCGTACGAACCTGTAGTTCGTGACGCCGCAATCCTTCATAATGCTCTTGATGCGGTCGATGTGCTTCTGCGGAACGCCCTTGCAGACGTTGATGCGGACGCTATGGTCGCTGCGGATAGCCACCTCTTTCAGGTGGTCGCTGATGTCATCGACGTCCCACTTCCACGAGCAGATGGTGTAGTTCTTCCAGCTGAAGCCGTCGAAGTTGCCTCGCCGTTCCCAGATGGTAGTCTTGGTGCCGCAGTCCTTGGGAGGCGTGCCCGTCAGCAGGATGGTCAGCTCGGGATTGATGTTACCCTTCACGCCAGCGGGTATCTGGACTGGCTTCGTGGTGAGGTTGACCGTTAGCTTCTCCCCCTTCGACCGCATCTGTATCTCCACCTTCTTCAAGGCCGAGGCAGGCAGGTTGGGCAGGTTGTTGACATCGAGCTGCTTGCCGTCGAGCATGACGTCGTAGTACTTCGTATGAAACGCCATAGGATAGCCGCAATCGGGATGCTCCTCGATGAAGGAGTTGTCGCCCTTCACCACCCAAGTGCCCTTGAGCCACGAGACCGCAATGGCCGGCCCATGCTTCTTGATGAAGTCCTTTGCGTTGTCCTTCGGAATAAAGGCATTCAGCATTCTGTCCTTATAGAATTCTCGTACTTCATCCGTCGTTACGATTCCCATTCCAGGTACAGCGACCGTTACAGGGCCAGTCTCTTCCCTCGTTCCCTCAGCCGAGGAGGTGGGTGTTTCTGCGGCCGAAAGTTTCTCCTCCTCGTTGGAGAGGTTTGTAGATGGGGCTGAGGCCATTGGCTTTGCCCAAGCAACGAGGGCCAGAGCCATGATTGCCGGCAGGATGAGAGCCTTGCCCATCAGCCAGCGGTTCGTTTTGTGTGTGTGCATCATGTTGATTCTTTTCTTAAGTGAATGGTGACTGAGGTTGTTGCAGACCGTCTGCAGTCGGCTGCCCACAGCTTTCGTCACGAGTAGGAGTTGATATGTCTTTGCATCGATGCCAAAGGAAAGTACCGCGTCGTCGGCCTCGTACTCGTGTACGGCCTTGAGGTCACGCCCCAGGAGATAGACGAAAGGGTTGAACCACTGGACGGCCTTCACGGCTTCGAGCAGCAGGAGGTCGTAGGTGTGACCGAGGCGGATGTGAGCCTGCTCGTGAGCCAGGATAGGACGTCGCAGGTGCTCGTAGTCCGACGCGCTTATTATTATATAATGTAGGAAGCTGAAGGGTGCGAAGTCGCCAGCATGAATGACGACCGTGTTGCCCAGCTCGTCCTTCGTATGCACGCCGCTTCTTATCTCCTGAAAGAGACGGAAGAGTTCGACGATGAAGAAGGCGACGGAGGCAATGAAGCCGAGGAGATAGATGGCTGCGGCCCAACTCCGAACCCCCCAGCCCCCTTTAGGGGGAGTAAGGAGCGCCTCATTCCCGCTGGCTTGGGGAACTTCGTGACGTGCGCTGGGGGGTACTGCCCGTCCTATGGCGTTTGCAGCCTGTTCTGTCTGTTCGGAAGGATTTGCACTCCGGACGTATTGAATACAGGGATTTGCAATCCCGCCATTCTTGTTGTCACTTTGCAGCATCGCCAAGGTAAGCTCAGGCTTCTGTATGGTAAGCCGTATGAAAGGCAGCACCATCGAGGCGACGAGCACGCTAAGCAGAGCGATTCTGTTGAAGCGATGGAACGTCTCGCGGCTCAGCAGCAAGGCGAAGCCTCCGTAGAGGACTGCCAGCAGCAAACTGGACTTTAACAGATAGGGCATCATAATCATTTGCTTCCCCTAAAGGGGGTTGAGGGGTCTATTAACTCAAGTATCTCTTTCAGCTCCTCGTCGGTGAGATCTTCGTCCTGTATGAGGAAGGAGCAGAAGTTCTTGGCCGAGCTGCCGAAGAGCGTGTCCTTCACGTCGTTCACTACATGGCGGGTGTACTTCTCGCGCGAGAGCATGGGCGAATAGTAGAAGGTGCGGCCCGTCTCCTCCTTCTTCCTGTGCTCCACATAGCCCTTCGCTTCGAGTATCTTCAGGAAGGTAGCGACGGTGGTGTAGGCAGGTCGAGGCTCGGCATAGCCTTCCACAATCTCGTTGACCGTCATGGCGTGTTCGGCGTCCCAAAGGACATTCATCACATCCATTTCTGCTTTAGTGAGCGGTTTCATTGTCTTCTTCTCCATGCTTCATTGTGTTTTTTCTACTGCAAAGGAACGGACTTTGCGGCACGTCGGCAAGCGATACGAGGAAAAATAATGCGTAGCGTGCTTGCTTTTAACATTTTTGTTTAGTTTGTACGAACTTATTTATTAGTAGTTAACAAAAGAGCTTCGGAGCTGAGCTTTTTTTGCTTTTTGTTTTGATGTTAAGCAGAAAAAGTGTAACTTTGCAGGCAAATGAAGTAAAGCCTATCAATATGAACTACCAGCACAGCCTTTCATTCTTTCACTCTTTCATTCTTTCATTCCTTTTCGCGTCTCTTTCTTTTGCTGAAGACGTGCTTAACCCTGTGGCCGACCCCGCGGCAGTCGTCACCTCCGGCAACGCACGCTTCACTGTGCTGACGAGCAGGATGATACGCATCCAGTACAGCGAGACGGCTCAGTTTGAGGACCGCGCCACGTTTGCCATCGTCAACCGACGACTGCCTGTACCTGCCTTCACCACCGAGACGGCCGACGGCTACCTCTACATCCGCACAGCCGACGTCACGCTACGCTACAAGGAAGGCAGCGTCTTCAAGCAGTCCGACAAGAAGCCCGACAACCTGATGGTCACGTTCCAGATGAACGGACGCACCGTCACTTGGTACCCCGGCAAGGACGACTCCATGAACCTGCTGGGCACGAACCGCACACTCGACCAAGCTTGGGGCGACAACAAACGCGGCAGCCTCGAGAAGGGACTGCTGTCGAGGGCTGGCTGGAGCATCGTCGATGAGAGTCCTTCTGCCCTCCGAGGCGACGGAAGTTCCTCTTACGCCTTTGAACCCAAGGAGGACGGCATCACCTGGTGGGCCAACCCTATCGACAGGACGGCTACCGACTGGTACTTCCTTGGCTACGGACACGACTACAAGGCATGCCTCGGCGACTTCATCAAAGTGGGAGGCCGTGTGCCGATGCCGCCTAAATACATCCTCGGCTACTGGTACAGCCGCTACTGGGCCTACTCGCAAGCCGAGTTCCAGCAGATAGTCCGCGACGTGGAGAACTACGACATCCCGATGGACGTGCTCATCATGGACATGGACTGGCACAAGAGCGGCTGGACGGGCTGGAGCTGGAACACGAACCGCATCCCGCAACCCAAGGCGCTCATCAACTACATGCACCAGCACGGCCTCAAGACTGCCCTCAACCTCCATCCCTCCGACGGCGTTGGCACCCATGAGGACTACTACAGGGCAATGGCTCGCGACCTCGGCGACGACTCGGGGAAAACACTCATCTGGAAGGTGGAGGACTACGACTACATGAAGGCGCTCTTCAAGGACGTCATCCGTCCGCACGAACAGGAGGGCGTCGATTTCTGGTGGCTCGACTGGCAGCAGGCGCTCACCGTCGGCAAGCACGGACAGGAGAAGAGCTACACGCCCGCCGAGGGTTCCGAGACGTTGGGCGAGACCTTCTGGTGCAACCACACGTTCTTCGAGGACATGCAGAAGAACCGTCCCGACCTTCGTCCCGTCATCTATCACCGCTGGGGCGGCCTCGGCTCGCATCGCTACCCCATCTGCTTCTCCGGCGACGCTTGGGCTGCATGGTCAACACTCGGCTACGAAATCTACTTCACCAGCAATGCCAGCAACGTACTCTACGACTATTGGGGGCACGACCTCGGCGGACATCAGGGCGGCAACAACGACCCCGAGCTGCTTCTCCGCTGGTTGCAGTTTGGCGTCTATACTCCCATCTTCCGTACACATGCCACCAACGACGGCCGACTGGAGCGCCGCATCTGGAAGTACTCGAACTTCACCCAGCTGCGCGAAGCAGTCCGCGACCGCTACCGCCTCTTTCCTTATTTATATACGGCTGCAAGAGAGACCTACGAAACGGGCATCGGCATGAACCGTCCCCTCTATTATGACTATCCCGAAGACGGCAACGCCTACATCTACGAGGACGAGTACATGTTCGGCAACGACATGCTCGTGGCTCCCATCTACACGCCTTCGCAGAACGGCTACTCGGGTCGCACAATATGGTTCCCCGAAGGGAAGTGGTGGGACGTGACGCACGCTCGCCTGATTCGTGGCAGCCAGGCGTTTTATAGCGCCTACACGCTCGACGAGTTCCCCGTCTTCTATCGTGCCGGCAGCATCATCCCCTTCTATCCCGTTCGCCGTACAGTCGTAGGCGACCCGGGCGAGATTATCCTCAAAGTAGTGCCCGGAGGAGGCGGCACAGGCAAGCTCTATGAGGACATGGGCGACAATCAGGACTATAAAGGCAACGCTTGGACAATGACGCTTTTCGTGCAGAACCGCAACGAAGACAGCGTCTCCCTCACCATTGGCCGACGTCAAGGCAGCTTCGAAGGCATGCCGACCGAGAGGAAATGGACCGTTCAGTTCCTCGGCACACCTCCCTCCTTCGTCGCCGAAGGCATAACAGTCAATGGCCAACCCGCCAGCGATTCCGACATCATATACGATGTTGAGACAGAGACACTCACAGTAACTGTCAGCACGGACAACCTTTCCGCCCCCATCACTATCAATGTCCCACTGGGAGAAATAGCGTAACACCCGAAGAAATTCTTAATTCTTAATTCTTAATTCTTAATTCTTAATTAAAATTAAGGCTACGCCCTTGACAATTCATAATTCATAATTCATAATTCATAATTAGGCTACGCCCGAAGAAATTCTTAATTCTTATTTCTTAATTCTTAATTAAAATTAAGGCTACGCCCTTGACAATTCATAGTTTTCAATTTTCAATTTTCAACTTTCAACTTTCATTAAGATGAAGCTTCGCACTCTTTTTCTCATATTTCTGCTCTTCTTTCAATGGTCAATGGTCAATGTTCAATGTTCAATGGCATTCGCCCAGACGCGCCTTTTTGTGCGTGGTTCTGCTGTACCGGGTGGCTTGCAGGAACTGACACGTTTCCAAACGAGTACGGCCAACCGCTACACCTTCAAGTTCCACGGAACGCTGTTGCCCGGCGACCTCTACATCACGACAACCGATTCGCCGAGAACTGCTTCGCGCTACTACATGCCGAAGCTCGTCGATACAAGCATCGTGACGGAAAAGGCCGACTACGTCATCAAGACAGACAGCACCGGAGCCGAGTGGGCAGTCCTCTTCGCAGGCGACAACTACCGCTTCACGGTCGATACCTATAACAAGCAAGTCAGCGGCGAGCTTTTCAACCGCTGGTACGAAGCTTGGATATGCGGCGGTTGCGTAGAAGACGGGCAGGAGGGTCATTGGCAGATTACTGCAGGCAAGCAGATGGAACAGAGCTGGGACGACCCCAACGTCTTTGAATGGACCGGGTTGCTGAAGGCTTACAGCTACAATCAGGAACCCAAGCGCTTCAAGATAAACGGGCAGTACGGCTGGGGGCCGAAGGTGTTGCACCCCTTCACCCAAGACGCTTCCATCCTCACAGCCAAGCAGGTATGGTACAATGGCTCAGAGGATTACAAGTGGGCCATCAGCAGAGACGGCTACTACCACATCACCGTCAACGTCTTCAAGGAGACCATCACGGCCGAATACCTCGGCGCAGAGCTGCCCGATGGCATCGAAACAATTAAAAATGACGAAATCGTAAATAGTAAATCGTCAAATAGTAAATGGTATAACCTTGCAGGCCAACGTCTGAGCAAGCCTCGTCCCGGGTTGAATATCATTGGAGGCAAGAAAGTTTTTGTCAGATAGGGAGAAGAATAAGGAATGAAGAGTGAAGAGTGAAGAATTTGCTATCGCCCTAAACTTGTCAACTTGTTAACTTGTCAACTTGTTAACTTGTCAACTTGTCAACTTGTCAACTTTCAACTTAAATTAATTAAGATACAATCATGAAACATAAACTCTACGTCTTTGCCTTGGCTTGCAGTCTTGCAGCCCAGGCACAGCAGAGCTACATGGCATCCCCCGATGTAGCAGTCTTTTATCCTGCTCAGTACGATGCAGCGGCGCACAGTCCGTCGCCCATCTTCATTCGCGAGCTGGCTCCGCAGGGCGCAGTCAGCCCGTCATGGAAGCTTCGTCCCGCCTTCTCCACTGAAGAGGGTAAGAGCGTAGTCCGCATCAAGGTGGATGCCGATGCCGACCTCTATGGAGGCGGCGAAGTGTGGGGACCCCTGCGTCGCAACGGCAAGACCATCGAGTTCTGGAACGTCGATACGCCCTGTTATGGCGTTGACGACGGCACTCACCTCTATCAGAGTCACCCCTGGGTGCTTGGCCTTCGCAGCGACGGCACCAGCTTCGGCATCATTGCCGACAACACCTGGCAGGCTTGGATGACCACCGACACTGAGGTCGTCTTCCGCAGCATGGGACCCGCCTTCCGCATGGTCATCATCGAGAAGAACTCGCCGCAAGAGGTCATGCAGGAACTCGTGAACCTCACCGGCACGATGGAGATGCCGCCCCTCTGGTCGCTCGGCTACCAGCAATGCCGCTACAGCTACCATCCCGATACGCGCGTCAAGGAGATAGCCGATACGTTGCGCTACCACAAGATACCTTCCGATGTTATCTGGATGGACATCCACTACATGGACCAGTACAAGATCTTCACCTTCCATCCTCAGGAGTTCTCTCAGCCCAAGGCACTCAACGACTACTTGCACAGCAAGAACTTCAAGAGCGTCTATATGATTGACCCGGGCGTCAAGGTGCAGAAAGGCTATTGGGTGGACGATGAGCTCATGGCAAACGGCTATGCCGTGCGCGACGAAGAGGGCAACGCCTACGTCGGCAAGGTATGGCCGGGTGACTGCCACTTCCCCGATTTTACGCGTCCCGAGGTGCGTTCCTGGTGGAGCACACTCTATCCTCCCTTCATGGCACAAGGCGTCGATGGCATCTGGAACGACATGAACGAGCCGGCCGTCTTCGAAGGTCCGCGTTCCTCCATGCCCATCATGAACATGCACCAGGGCGGCGACGGCTTGCGGCCCGACGTACACTTGCGCTACCATAATATATATGGCTTGAACATGGTACGCGCCAGCCGTCAAGGACTCCTTCTCGCGAATCCCACGAAACGACCTTTCATCCTGAGCCGGAGCAACTTCCTCGGCGGTCATCGCTACGCAGCCACCTGGACGGGCGACAACTATTCCAACTGGGAGCAGTTCATGGCCTCCATCCCCATGTCCATTACGCTCGGCCTGAGCGGACAGCCCTTCAACGGCCCCGATATGGGCGGCTTCTGCGGCGACAGCAACGGGAAACTCGTGGCTAACTGGACAGCCGTGGGCGTCTATTTCCCCTTCGTTCGCAACCATTGCATCGATGGCGGACGTGCACAAGAGCCTTGGGCCTTCGACCAGGAGTGCCTCGACGTCTGCCGCACGGCTATCAATCGCCGCTACCGCCTCATGCCCTACGTCTATACCCTCTTCCAAGAGGCCAGCAAGGACGGCATGCCCGTGATGCGCCCCGTCTTTATGGCAGATGCTAAGGACAAGAGCCTGCGTGCCGAGGAGAAAGCCTTCATGCTGGGCGGCGACTTGATTATCATCCCTCGCTGGGCAGGTGATGCCAACCTTCCCGCAGGCGACTGGGACATCCTGCCGCTCGAGGACAAGGACGACGGCTTCCAGCCCTATCTGGCACAGCGTCCCGGCTCCATCATCCCGATGGCAAACCTCTATCAGAACACCGTCGAGATGAAGACCGACAGCCTTACGCTCCTCGTCAATCCCGACAGCGAGGGTAGGGCAGAAGGCCGCCTCTACGAAGATGCAGGCGACGGCTTCGACTACCAACAAGGCCAGTTTGCCGAGTACAAGCTGCAGGCATCGACCGAAGGCAAGCAGCTGACTGTCAGCCTCCGCCAAGTGGATGGCAAGGCAGCAAGCAAGCAGCGCACCCTTCGCCTCGGCATCGTTTGCGACGGCAAAGTGACCTACAGCCCTTGGACGAAAGGCAGCTCCGTCACCATGAAGGCAGTGGCCGACAAGCAGCCCGCTATCGACAAGAAGAAGCTCACCTTCCCGCAGGTGCCCGACCTAAATGGAAATTAAGGATTTCAACTATCGCTGGTAATGAGAACCCAGCGTAGGAAACGCCCCCAAGCCCACTTCTAACCCCTCCCAAGCCTCTCCTAAATCCTCCCCTAAAGGGAACCGATAGGTCGACGGCCAAAGGGAAAGTCAAGGATTTTTCCCTGCCTCCCCCGCTGGCGGAGGGTAGTAACTTTGATTTTTCACTTTTCACTCTTCACTTTTCACTTCGCCGAAGGCGAGCTTTCCGTGTGATAACCCCCACCCCTAACCCCTCCCCTTCGAGGGGAGGGGAACCGCGGGCAGAACTACTTTGCTGCATGGCCGATTGGATTGGTACGCAGGCGTCTCGCCTGCGGTCAGGGCTTTCTATGGATTTAATGCTGTCCGGGGAACATTTCTTCCTCTGCCTTTTCTGTTTTCCGTGTGAGATATTACCCCACCCCTAACCCCTCCCCTTCGAGGGGAGGGGAAGGGAGGCGAGAGGGTCGTTTGTCAGAAGTTTTCGCATTGAGACGCGTTCTGGCGGCGTTTCTTTGCTTCTCTGGCACTTAGGGCCGGAAAGAGCAGGAAATGGGCTTATTTTGAATCGCTGCTGGGAATCAATAGGTTAGGAAGGGACGTTTTGTCGAGGAGAGTTAAGAAAGTGTCATGTCGGCATGGTATGCCGACAAACGGAACAAAGAAAGGAGGGGAAAAGTGAAAGTTGAAAAGGGAAAGTTAACATGGAGGAAAAAGCTACACAACGTGGAGCATCGGCTTACACAACGTGGAGCATCGAAAAGGACGGCGTGCAGGGGAGGCATTTTCCCTACAGAGAGGGAGGAAATGGTGTCGTGGATTTTCGGGCTAGCTCCTCTGCCTTTGAGGGAGGAAAACGGCGTCCAAGTGGACCTGAACATCGCCTTTGCCGCCTAAGCACCTACCGGCACCATGCTTCCTGTTCTTGTGCATTTGCCATCCGCTCGTATGAAGTAGAGGGATTTTCCATCTCGCTTTCCTTGTTTCTTGGCATTACGAATGCTTTTACCCAATGCTGTTGGATTGCAAATCCGCCAGAACGATACCTTTGGCCTTTCGCGCAAATCGGACGATTCGTGTTCGGAACAACGCGTCGCAACCTTTCAACCACGAATGTCCCGTATGGTACGAAAGGTTGTGCGGGCAACAATAAAAAACAAAAAGTTACATCATTAAATCATTTTCTTCTGTTTCATTTGGAGAATAATGCCGTTCTTTGCAAACAAAAAAGAACTTTTCCTTATGAAAAACCTAACGTTTCATCGGCTGGCACTGCTGTTTTGCCTCCTCTTGCCTCTGACCCCCTGTTTCATGTCGAATGCCCTTGGGTGGACCAACCCGATGGTTCTGCCCGGACTCGAAAACCGCAGCCTCGGCGACCCCTACATCATGAAGTACCGAGGCTACTACTACCTCTACGTGAGCGCCGGCGACCGCAACATCTACTGCTGGCGGACGAAGGACCTCATGGAGTGGTCCGAGCCGTACATCTGCTGCACCGACGAGACGACAGCCGTTGCCTATGCGCCCGAAGTAATCTATTGGAACGGACGCTTCTACATGTGTACCTCTCCCCGAGGCGGCGGGCACTACCTGCTCACGAGCGACAGCCCGACGGGTCCCTTCACGCACCAGACGGGCAACCTGGGGCGCGACATCGACGGCTCGATGTTCGTCAACGACGACGGCAAGTGGTACTTCTACCACGCCAACAACGGCGGCATACGCGGTTGCCTCATGCCCACCCACCTCACCTTCGGCGACGATGTTGACCTCGGCTGCCGCATCTCAGGCCAATGGACCGAGGGGCCTTGCGTCTTCAAGCGCAACAACCTCTTCTACCTCATCTACACGGGCAACCATGTCTGGACGAATGGCTACCGCATCGACTACGCTATGTCCAGCTCCGGTCCGCTCTCCGGCTTCCGTCCGCAAAGCGAGCAGAACCCCATCCTCGTCGATACGGAAACGCCGACCCACAAGGCTTTGGGCCACGGCACAGCTTTCGTCGGCCCAGACCTCGACACCTATTTCTTCTGCTACCACAACCTTCAGGACAACAAGGCCCGGCGCCTCTTGAACTTCGAGCGCATCGCATGGAACGGCGACAAGCTGATGATGACAGGCCCCACCGACTGGGAGCAGGACCGTCCGCTCGTGGCAGAGAACGACTACTTCGAGCGCTCCGAGTTGGGCGACCGCTGGAAGGTGACTGTACAAGGTTGGCAGACAGACGCCAAGAACCAGTGCCTCGATTTCTTCCCCCTAACGGAGGAGAACTCCGACCCTGCAGGCGAAGGCCAGGAAAAGGCTGATACCTGCTTCGCCCTCTTCCAGACGGAAGCCTTCCAGGACTATACCGCCGAGTTCACGATGGTTTCCCCCATTCCCTCCCGAGGAGGCGGGATGGGGGCCGTATTCTCCTATATCGACGAGGACAACTACTGCCTCGCAGCCATCAATGCCGAGACGAACAAGTTCGAAATCATCACAGTCCTCGAAGGCGAGGAATTGCCGAAGAAAAACTTCAGCCTGCCTGCCGACTTCGACCCTGCCTGCTGGCACACCGTCCGCATAGAGAAGAACGGAACGCGCGTGCGAGCCTACATCGACGGCATGCGCAAGACGCAGTTCACCCTCAGCACAGGTGCGGGACGCGTTGGCTATGCCGCTCTCGGCTCTCCAGCTCGTTTCGGCTACATCGCTGTCAGCCCGTATGTTGACGGCAGCGCTTCGCTTCAGGTCAGCCAGCCCTTGCCCGGCATGATTGCCGCCAATCTCTGTGCAGAGAAGAACGAGCAGGTATCGGCCACTTCCGCCAGTCTGTCGGTCGGCAAGTACAGCCTCATGCGTTGCGACCCGGGTGCCGCCATGACCTACAACGTCAACATCCAGCGCGACGGCCTCTACAACATCGGCCTCCGCTACCGCTCCACCACACTCTCCCACGCCCGTCTGCTCTTCGACGGCGAGCTTCTGATGAACAACATCGAGCTGCCTAACACGCGTTCTAACTTTCAGGTACTGACACTCAAAGACCTCGACCTCCCGGGCGGACATCATCGTCTGACCCTTGAGCTTGTGGATGGACGTGCTTTCGTCATGGAGTACAACATCAAACGCGGCGTGCAGAATCCACATCCGATGGCCGATAACTTCACGGACGGCTTCAGCAGCGAGTGGGGCTACCGTGAGGGCAACTGGACTATCGTTGACGGACAACTGGAATCGACAGGGCGCTACGGCAAGATGCTCATGGGCGGCTTCGACGACATCCACCTGACGGACTACACCGTGGAGTGCGACGTCTTCTACCCCAACGGGCAGACCAACGGCGGACTGCTCTTCCGCACCACCAATGCCAGCACAGGCGGAGCGGACGACAACCCGGTGCTGGGCACCGACTTCCTACAGGGCTACGTGTTCCTGGCCAGCGGCTCGTCGTCCACACTCGGCAAGCATAACTTCGGCTGGCAGGCACTTCAGACCGTCAACCACAGCATCGACATCTCGAAGCCCCACCACATGAAGGTGGAAGTGGAAGGCGCCACCATCCGCTGCTATCTGGACGATATGGACTCCCCCCTCATCACCTATACCGACCCCGTGCCTTTCATCACCGGACGCGCCGGCTTCCGTGCCCACGACAGCGTGCTGCGCTTCGACAACTTCCTGGTGACGCCCAAGCCCAGCACACCTACGCCTATCGCCCTTCCCGAAGCCGACGATCCAGAGGGCGACAATGCCTCGGCACCCGTCTGTTACTACAATCTGATGGGACAGCCCGTCGGTTCCGGCACCCAGCCCTGCGGCATCTATATCCGCACCCAAGGCAGCAAGAACCGCATCATCGTTGGCTCGCCACGATGTCGGTAAAAAGTTATCCTACATAGAAAGGTCTCCAGCAGCGAAGTTGTCTCACACAGGCCCCCCATCCCCCTTTAGGGGAGTATACTCTCTCCCGCGGGAGAGGGATGGGGAGAGGCTTTTCCTTTAGGAGAGGGATAGGGAGAGGCTTTCCCATCGACAGAATAGGTCCGCCCGTCCTTTATGATGTAGAGGTGCCTGCCCAGCAAGGTTTTCCGTGCGGAATGGCTGTCGGCGGTCACGTCCTGAATGTGGTCGGGGTCGAAGTGGAAATGGTTGTCGAGGAGCGCGATGCGTTCTGCTATCCATTCTCCTGCCCGCTTTTCGTCCTCTTTCCCGCCCAGTTGCTTGTAGGGCCTGTCTTCTTCCGACGTGTCGGTAGCGGTCCAGATGCGGTATCGAAGGGTACATTTGTCGCCTGCATGGTACGTCTCTTCGCTGGAGAATGCGGGGTAGTCGTTGAAGTTCTCCCAGTTGTCCTCGGTTGTCCAGTTGGGGCTTGCGATTGTCTCGATGCAGCACGGGCTGTCGTACCATTGCGTGTATTCCAGTTCGAAGCCCAGCGGACCGATTCTCTCCTGCCAGGCTTCGAGGTAGCCGACGTACCTCTTGGCGTCGATGAGCTGTTTCTCGCGGAGCGCGATGTAGCGGTCGCGAACCTCGTCGAGATAGTACTTCAGGAAGAGGTTCTGTAGGCTGGGACCCATGGCGAACTCGTAGAAGTGCGTGCCGAAGTGGAAGTTCCATTCGGGCGGCATGACGATGAGGCCGGAGGCGTGGTGGCCGAAGGTGCAGTCGAGGTCGTAGGGCTGGACGTACCACTTCGTGCCGTCGTAGCTGCACCATTGCCAGTTCTTCTGGTGGCCGTCGTAGTTGTTCGTCACGAGCGAGTGGACGATGTAGTCGGTGAGTCCCTGCGTGTCGAAGTACTGCGAGAACTTCCGCTTGAAGTCCTCGGCGGTCGGGTTGGTGTTGTCCAGCGCTTTCAGTTCTGCATAGCGGCCCGAAAGCTTCCTGAGCGACTGCTTCACCCTGTTTGTCAGTACGTGTCTCGGGTTGGCGGGGTCGTAGCAGGTCATTGTCGAGTCGATGAGTTCCCTTGGGTTGTCGCCGTCGTAGAGCTTGCAGACGGGGGTGTTTCCCACCAGCTCTGTGCAGTAGAGGCTGTCGGGCGTGCGTACCTCGAACATGCTCCAGTCGATGGTGCCCCTGAAGAGCGTCTCGTCGGATAGCGTGCCGTCGATGTAAATGTGCTGGGGGTTGTCCTTTTCCAGCCCCATGTTCTTGCGGCTCTTCTTCAGCTGCCATGTGTAGATGCCGTAGAACCATCCCCCCACATAGACGTAGCACGGAAAGCCGTTGGGGTGGCACATCGCCTTGGCGGAAGCCGTCGTGACGCCTGCACGTTGCCACGGAAGGGGTTGCTCGCGGTCGGACGTGATGTCGTCGTAGATGTCGTAGGCCACCTTGCCGCATCCGCGCAGGTAGTCCGTGTAGTAGGCTTTGAGGTGGAAGACGTCCTGCTTCATCCAGTTTCCGAAGGAGATGTCGGTCGTGGCGCCTTCGCCCCAATCCTCTTCGTAGAACCGGACAGAGACGTTCTTCTTTGCCATACGGATAGAGGAGTTTCCCTGTGCGTTAAGGACGACGCGCTTCTTGAAGTAGTTGCCCTCTCCGTCGTAGAACTCCAGCCAGGCCTGTGTGTTCTGTGTCTTTAGGGTCGGCATGAACCAAGTGCCTGTGATGTTGACGTATGCGCATCGCGGCTCAGCGAGCTTGATTTTCTGCTCAGCGGTCAGGTCGTGTACCGTGGCAGCGTCGTAGCCATGCTCCCGGAGGATGTATTGCCAGGTGTCGTCCGCAGCAGCGAGGGGCGAGGAGCCTCCCATAACAAAATGAAAGAATGAAAGAATGAAAAAATGAAAGACTACTTTCACCCGGTGACAGCCAGCTTTCCTATTGTCTTTAACTCCTTTAACTTCTTTAACTCCCATAACATGCAGAAACTTCAGTTCATTACTTCATTCTTCATTATCTCTTTCCCGTCGATGGAATAGGTCTTGCCGTCATGGATGATGTAGAGGTGCTTGTTCTGGATGAACTTGCGCGAATTGCCATCCTTGTCTCGCTGAGCTGTCTTTATTATTGACTTTGCGATGGTGGAGGCTATGGCCTTTTGAATCCAGGGGACATACACTGTCTTGCCGTCTCTGCTTGTCATTGTGCCGCACCCATAGTTTATCGAATCGTTTACGGTCGTGGGATGCCAGCCCCATGTTATTCCGCCAATCCTTTCCGTCTTCCCGATGGGATTACCCAAAGCATTGACTCCCACGAACTGGGAATGCAGTACGGAGCGGTTGTAGTTGTCCTCTGTGGGTTCTATCCGTCCGTCTGTGCCAGTTATGGTGCGGACGAACTCATCAGCTGTGAAGCCCAGCTTCTTGTCCAAAGCACAATAGGCCACATTATGCCTGAGGGCCAGCATTCGCGAAGACTCGTTGTAGGTTGTGCGCGAAGGCAGCCAATGGCTGCATATCAGAATCTGAATGTTGGGGTTCCACTCCTTCAGTTGCTTGATGACATAGTCGAAGGCCCCTGCATGTTGATTCTCGCCCGCTGCCTCTTCCTTGTGACTTTTGTACCATGCCACGGATCGACTTTGGTAGTCCTTCTCGGGGAGCAGCACGTCGTAGTTGTGTGAGTGGAAAATAATGACGGCTCCAACCTCGTCGAATACATCTCGGTTGCTTGAGATAAACAGGCTGCCATGTGGTTTGGCGGAGTTGGCATCCAGTATCCGTGCTGCCACATTCGTCATGATGTTGGTGCTACCTTGTGCTTTTGTAATGACTTCTATGCCCGTCATGTCCTGCATGAGTTTGTCCCATCCATTGTTTGGTGCTGCAAAGGATGCTCCAGTTAGGAGAATCTTCTGTCCCTGCTGGAGGAAGATGTAATTGTTAAGGACAGAAGACGACATCAGGGAGTCACCTTCTGCCGCAAATGTAATGCTGTCCAATCTTGCCATGCTGATTTCGGCAACTTGATTGTCTGCCAGATGGAGCATCACCTGTTGCGCCCATGCCGTTTGCAGGGCTGCAACCATCGCAATCGTAATGAAATATCTTTTGAACGTAATCATAGCTTCTCGATTTACTTTGTCCTCTTCCCGTTGATGGAGTATGTCTTGTTGTCCTTTATGATATAGAGATGCTTGTCGCGGATGACCTTGCGGGGCTGTGCCAGTCTGTCTGCTTCTGTATTCTGAACACTATCCAATATGTCGGGGTCGCAGGGATAGTTGCATTTCGGGTTCATCGCTTCTATGAGAGTCTTTACTGATGCGAACTGCTGGTCAAGCCAATTGATATGACCTAAAAGGAAAGTCCTTAGTATCTCAACATCTTCTGCCGTCGTGCGTGGTTGGGCAGAGGGCTTTAGAATGCTGGGATAGCTGCCCCATAGCAAGTCGTTGGTTCTGCCAGCTTCAGCAAAATAGGCATGTTTAGCGTCTATCTCGCCACCAGTTGCCACACAGCTCATAATGAATGGGCGTGCCACGTTCCAATACGCATCGTATGTCATCTGGCACAGTATGGGATCGGGATACCATTTCTTGTAATATATATAGCTCAAATTATGTACGAGAGTGTAAAAGAATTTTACGTTGGAGTCAGTAGTCCAGCAAGCGCAAGCGTGGTCGAAGTCCCAAACCGGCCCGAAGTTGAGCTTGCCGTTGTAGTCAATAAAGGAATACCTACTATTGGTGGGATCGCCTTGTCCCATAATCTCGTTAACTAACCATACTCCCACCATTGATTCCATGTCGGCATACTTCGAGAAGTTCTTGCCTTCGCAGGTGGGGACTCTACTGTACTCTGCTTCAAAGTCATTCCAAAAGTTTGTTACATAAGAAAACATTTCATTATTGGTGGAGAGATACTCTGGAGCGCTGACTTCAAAATGCACATTCCCAGGTGTCGTGAACTGTGTCTTGCCATCTTTCTTGGCTGTGGCTTCAAACATGTAACCTTTATGTATGTCGTATCCGTCATACAAACAGTAGTCGTTCAGGTTATATGATTTCCCTTTATAATTGGCAATTCCATCGGTTACCCAAGAGAGATTGCTTTTCATCGTCTCTTTGAGTGATTCCCTGTCTGCTTCAACAAGGTTGTCTTCCTCTTTGACAAACTCAAACAGAACATCTGCAATGGATTCCGCTTCATCTTCCCAGTCGAAGATATCCACGCTGTTCTTATCAACCCTGACATGTTGGCTCAGCATGTAGCAGCCCTTTACTTCACCATTGAGCACCACATCCACCCATGTCATTTTCATGCCCATTGTGCCTAATTGCCTTGCAAGCTCACTGGCAATGTAGTTGCGCAGGCAACTTTTATCGTTGAAGTTGGGAATTAGAATCCAGTGTTTGCTTTTGGGAAATCCAAAGAGTTTGGTATTCTTGGCAAGCTTCAGTTTGTAGGGCTTCTGAGGGTATTGATTCCAGGAGGTGGTACCTCGTCCCCTAATTTCTGCGATGCCAGAATACTGTTGCTCATAGTTCTCGTTTCCTTGAATGCGGAGATTGGCAGAAACATAGTAATCTTTGGAAGTAATGTCTTGTTCGTTATCTGTATCGATATACAGGACGGGCAGCTTGCTTATCCATGTATCCTTGGTGAATACCATATCGCCGGCACTGTCGCTTATGGTCACGCGCAGCCAGTGCTCGTAGTCATCTTCTTTGATTACATAGGCGGGGGTGGCAGATAAGGCTTTTGCATCATCGAAAGAACCTGTTGCATCTCCTTTTGTCCATTTGAAGGTGAGGCCGGACAGGTTGTCCAAAGAAGACGATATGGAAAGCGTGTCTCCTCGGGCAGGTTGCTCTGTCCCGTTCAAGACGAAAGTCCCTTCGGGCATCTCTGACCACTGGATGTTCCCATCATTTGTGTTCAATGTTGGTAGCAAATCGTTCAATTCATCATATCTTGTCGCAAACCATTGGCGGAGTTTTTCGATGGTGGTTGCCATGTCGTCCAATGTATTACCATGCCATCTCTTGACATTTGCCTGTGTAGAAAGATCTATTGCTTGTGCCAATTCTGTCTCGGCGAGTGATTCGTAGAAGTTGGTTATCTCGGCCATGATGCGTTCCTTCTCCGATTCCCATATCCGAACCATTTCGCGAGCTAACATTTTATTGGGACTATTCTGCAACATTTGCCTGAAGTAATGTCCCGACATGACGGGCGTAAAAGAACCTTGAATGCCGAACGAAGAATCAAAGTCCCATAAAGTTCCCATCAGGAACTTTGACTGATTGTCGTTCCGAATGAGGAACACATTGCTTCCCGCTCCGTCTTTTGAGCCAAGAAGTTGGTGTGCGAGAAGCCATCTGGCGCAACTTTCCACATCAATATAGTATGGATATCCTCCTGTGGCTATTGAGGCATCGAGCTGGTCAACATAATCCTTAAATACATCCAATTGCTCCTGCGTAATCTCGTCACTGTCTGGGTATTTGAAGGTGAACTTGTATGCATTTGTAGCCTGTTGGATGAGAGAGCTTTCCACATAGACATCTTCGTTCCACCAGTAGGGGTCCATCTCGGATATGTAGCCAGTGGCTTCGTCCACATCAATCCTGCATTTCTCGTTTCGCTTGACGGTTTCCGTCAAGTAGTAGAACCCTCGGAAATCGTCATTGACAATAAGGTTTACATATTGCCCGGCAGGAATCCAGTCTGCAACGTGGAAAATCTCTGTTATTTTGTTACCTATCATGGTGATAATGGGGCAGGGATGTTTGGAACCGACGGTTGGCCTGATTAAAGCCCAGTCCTTGTCAGAGTATTTCTTGTCGCCGCGCATCAGCATGTCGGCCTTCTTCTGCAGCTTTATCTTGAACGGATTCTTCGGTCTCATGGCGGAGGTGTTGCCACGAATTTTGAATGTCATGCCGCTGATGTTCTCGGCGTATTCTCCGCTGTCAAAGATGGGGTTTTCTGCATCCCCGGGATTGTATATCCTTACGCGTCCCGGCACTTTTGTGGCGTTTATGATGCTCTTTCCCAAGCACCCCTCTGGGGCAACCACTCGTTCGGCTGTCGGCTCTTCACCGTTTACTGTGTTTACTACTACAACTGGAAGGCCATAACCGAGAGCTTCCTCAAGGGTTTGTGCTTGGCAAGTATTGGATACCAGGAATATGGAGAAAGATATTATAGTGAAGAGAAATAGCTTTTTCATAACATGGGGTACGATTGTGGGAGGTCATATAACTTATCTTATCCTCCTCCCATCGGGGGAGTAGGCCTTGCCGTCCTTTATGATGTAAATGCCATTATTGCGAATCTCTTTCCTAATGACAGCCTTCGATGCCGGATTCTCTCTTGGCATCCTTATTGAGGTCGTTTCGTCGCTGAGTATCTGCATAAGGGAGTCTATATGCTGTTCCCTGTCGGTGAACCACTTGGCCCCAGCCTCTGACATCTTTTCTACATCGTAAACTTTTGTACCCCATCGCTTGGCATGATGTGGATAAGAAAGTTTCAACCCTTGCCCTTGATTTGTAGAGGGAAAAGCCAAACATGCCTCTGCCATGCGTTGCATCACTTTAGCTTGTTTGACGCGTTTCCATTCATTCATGAATTGTATGCTGAAATCCTGGCAGAATTGATTGTCAAATAGTTTTCGAATGAAGATGCCAGGTTCAATATGAGTCCTGGACCATACGTCGATGTGTTCCATTGATGATGCCAAATCCCATCCAACGGGCATCCGCATCAGAGAGGAAGCATCCCTGTTCTTCCTGGCGACAAATAAGTTGGTGCCGGCAGGGTCATGCGTACTCAAAATGTCTTGCAAGAGTGTCCAACGAGCTACGGATTTGGTGTCTATCACCTCAGAATAGTCGTGGCTGGTGGCAGACTTCTCCAATCGGTCAATGTCGCTCCTTATTTCTTCTTCCTGCTCTTCTGAGAGGTCATCAGTCTCTGGATACTTGAAAGTCCACGCCAATACATGCGTGAAAATAGAAGGAACGGACAGAGCCTCTTTCCAGTGATATGCATTCAATTCGATGATATAACCGCCATTTACATCCACATCCACACGATTGTTGGCGCGTTTTATATTCTCCGATAGAATGTAAATTCCACGATAGTCGTTGTTGATGACGACGTTGACGAATTCCTCCCTCGTTGGGAATTCCATGTCAATCATAGTCTCCAGCCAGTAGCCATAAATCGTATTCAGGGAAAAGGAACTATTAAGGAGAACCCAGTGCTTGCTTCTTCTGTCTGTGTCGTCGTCGTAGGGGGTCATTACCAAGTCAGCCTTCTTTTGAAGAGTAAGTTTGAAGGGTTTGTTTGGGTAGTAGACTGCCGACGTGTTGCCACGATGCTTGATTATCATCCCTGACTTGTCTTTCTCGTAATCTCCGCTGTCGTACCAAAGCGTGTCGGCTCTGTATATCTGCATTCTTGCCTCTTTGGGGACGACATTCGTTATGCTTGAACCAACATATGAGCCTTCGGGGTGCATGATGCTCTCCGAAGTTGGGTCCAAGCCGTCGGTCGTTGTGATACAAATCAATGGCAGCCCCAGACCGGAATACTCTTTCAGTACATCCTCCGATGTCTGTGCCAGGGACGTCAGAGGCATCATCAGCAGCATCAGATAAAGGAAACGATACTTCATTTTTCAATCTTTCTTTTTTCCCCTTTCCCCCTTTTTCCCTTTTCCCTTTCGTCTGTCGGTGGGATATTATATGGGATATTATAATAGGACTCGCATGGGAAAATAATGTATGCTTTCGTGTGCAAAGATACATGTTTTTGGTAAACTGACAAAGATTTTTGCGTCCCAAGAGGTCCCAACTTATGTTAAGAAATCTTAATGGCGTGCTTTTTCGCCCTTATTAGCTTGCCGCCTTTGTTGATGTAGAAGTGCCATCGCGGATGATGTCGTCCCGAATGAACTCCCATCTGTCGTATGATAATCAAGCACAAAGAACCCCAAAAGGATGAAATTACATCTGTCACATCTGTCATATATGTCACTTTCATTTTATTCATCGGTATTCTGGGAGTGACAGATTATGTGACAGATGTGACAGATAAACGCCCAAAAGTGGATTTCACATGCATTTTCCGTATTTTTTTTCTTTGCCAAAATTTGGATTTCTGCCGTTTTATTACTAATTTTGTAGTCTAAAACACAAGATGAAAACACTAAGTATCTCTACTTTCGCAAGCTCAAGTGGAGTGGGGCAAAGAGTATGCTCCTATAATTGATCGAATGTGAAACTTAAGTAAACAATCTTTTTTTCATGGGAAACGAAATTGACTATTCAACTATGCCGCACAACTATGAAGTGTGCTGGCATCGCACTTGCCCCATGGCGGAAACGTGCCTCAGACAGCTGGCCGCAGAACATCTGGAGGATAACGTGCGCTTCGTGAAGAGCGTGAACCTGCTGGCCGTACATCCCGAGACCGGCACTTGCCGCAACTTCCGCCCTGTCCGGTACGTGCGTCATGCCTACGGCTTGCGCCACATCTACGACCAGGTGCCCTCTTCCGTCAAGAGAAAAATCTACTTCGATATCTGGAAACAGCTTGGCAACACGATGTACTACCACTACTACAACGAGCGACGTCCCATCACGCCTCGCGAACAGGCCATCATCGAGGCGGCCTTCCGCAAGCACGGCTTTGAGGGTCCCGTCAACTACCGGCGCACCGTGGAGGTCATCGACTGGTGAAGCCCCGGTTCTTACACCCTGCCTGTAAAATTTTTATCTCAATGATGTAAATTTTTTACACGCTGGGTGTAAAATGATTACACCTAACCTGTAAAACTTATATAAATAAATGAAAAACACAAAAATGCACAAGGCAATGGTTTTCACGTCATTGCGCACCAACCGCAAGACGCACAAGGTGCATCTGCGGAACATGTCGCTCACGACATTGACGGACATGATACGGCGAGAGTCGAAGCGGAACCAACTCGACAAGTTCCGCAGCATGACGCCCTTCCTCGAGGAACTGAGCGGCAAGATAGAGTTTAACATGCAGCGCATCAGCGTGGCGGCCAGTTTCCGCAAAGATGGAGCAGACGGCTGGTGCTTTGCGGCATACAACGGAGTGGTGCTGCTCAGCGTCGGACAACTGACAGGGCTGGACGAGGCACGGCTCGTGAAGCACCTGGCTACGCTGCACCCCTCGACGCTGGCCGCCTTCGTGGGCAGCAGCGGACGTAGCGCAAAAATCCTGGTGCGCGTGAGCCGAATAGATGGTTCGCTGCCCTCGACCGAGAGCGAAGCCCTTGCCTTCCACCGCAAAGCATACCTGCGTGCCTACACCACCTACGAGGGGACGCTGAACTTCCCCGTCACGCCCGCAGTTCCGACCCTGGAGCAGAACTTCCTGCGCACCTACGACCCTCAGCCCTATGTAAACCCGAAAGCCGCCCCGCTACTCGTGGACGAGAGCCTGGATGCCATGCTGACAACGAAAGAGTCCTCTGCACTTCCGCCCCAACCGATGGAGCGGCTCGAACCGGGCCTGGAACAGTATGCAGAACTGGAGAAACGCTTCACGGCAGTCATTACGAAACTGATGCTCACGGAGGCCAATCGGAAACTGGCAAAGGAAGAGCCGGAAGTCTTCTTCTCCAAACTGGCTCGCGAATGCTGCCGCACAGGTTTTCCGCAGGAGGAGGCAATATGTCACGCATGCAACGACTTCGGCAACTTACTCGACAAGGAGACCCTGCGCACGCTCTTCGAGAGCGCCTACCAATTAGAGTCCGTCAGATTCGGAACGCAGTCGGGATACAACAAGACTCAACGCACCGCCATGATGCTGCACGAGTTCATGAAGAGTCGCTACGTGCTGAGACACAATGTGATACAGGATACTACCGAGTTTCGCGAAAACACCACTTGGGACACCAGCTTCCGCCTCCTCGACGACCGCATGCTCGGTAAGATGGTGTGCGAGGCACGACTGCGCGGCATCGACGTCTGGGACAAAGACGTGCGGCGCTATGCCCTCTCCACCGACACCCCATCGTTCGACCCCGTGGAGGCATTCCTCAGTTCTGTAAGCGGCTGTTGGGACGGAGTGGACCGCATAACTCAGCTGGCCGACACCGTAAAGACCCGCAATCCGCAGTGGCACAAGTGGTTCCGCCGCTGGTTCCTGTCGATGACAGCTCAGTGGATGGGCGTGATGGGAGCCTACGGCAACAGCGTCGCACCCCTGCTCATCGGGCGGCAGGGCTGGCGAAAGTCCACCTTCTGCCGTCAGCTGCTGCCCGACGAACTGCAGTTCGGCTACACCGACCAGCTCGACCTCTCGAGCAAGAAGGAGGTGGACCGCACCATTTGCCAGTATCTGCTGGTGAACCTCGACGAATTCGACCAACTGTCGCGCCACAATCAAGACGGCTACCTGAAGAACCTCCTGCAGCGAGCCGACATCCGCGCACGCAAACCCTACAAGACACAGGTCAGCACCATGCGACGCTATGCCTCGTTCATCGGCACCAGTAACCAAAGCGACCTGCTCACCGACCCGTCGGGAAGCCGCCGCTATCTGTGCGTGGAACTGTCGGGGCCCATCGATGTCGCTTGCCGCCCCAACTACCGCCAGCTCTATGCCCAGGCCGTGCAGCTCGTGGAACAGGGCGAGCGCTACTGGTTCGACGACAACGATGTGGAGGAAATCATGGAGAACAACCGCCGGTACATGAACATGGGCGTGGCCGAACTGACCTTCCACGATCTCTTCCGTCCGGCACAGCCCGACGAGGAGGGCTGCGAGTGGCTCAGCTCCACCGTCCTGCTCGAGGAAATCCGCAAGCACGTAGGCAGCCGTACCACCCTTTCGGCCATCACCTTCGGACGCTACCTGAACGGCTTGCCCGGAATGCGTACCAAACGCACTTCACACGGCAACAAATTCTGCCTAAAACGCATCTGAATCGACGGAAAAGCCTTTCATCTGTCACATCTGTCACACCATCTGTCACTCCCGAAACCCCGATGAACAATGTGAAAGTGACAGATGTAACAGATGTGACAGATGTTTTTCATCGTTTTGGGTTTGTCTACTATTACTTAGGCAGTGCCTATCGTGACCTGAAAGACTACCCGCGGGCGGTGAATCATTTCCTGATGGCTGTAGATACAGCCAGACAATCGAAGTGCGCCGATACCCTGATATGGCAAAATACGAAGGCTTCAGATGAGCGTGGCGTACAACTCTTCCATTAAAAGTTAGGACTATTTGGGATTGTCTGAGCCCCGTTTCCCACGTTTTTGGTAGAGAAGGCAGGCTGATGTTCGGCCCTTTTGGTGGGGTATTTCAGCAGTTCATCGTATTCCTTAATGACTTTCTCTATATCAAATTTCTCCACTGCTATTTCATGACTACGTCGTGCCATTGCGCATTTTTCCTGCTCACTGAGTCCAATGAAACATTCCATGGCACTGACCAAAGATTGCACCTCTCCCTTTGCGACGAGGTATCCGTTCGCACCATCCTCCACCGTCTCCCTGCATCCGGGAATGTCCGTCGTTATTATAGGACGGCCGATGGCGCACGCCTCCATGAGCGAGCGGTTCAGCCCTTCCCCGTATTTGCTGGGTACCACCATGACGACGTCCTCCCTGCTCACAATGTCATCGACTACGGGAGCGACTCCCAGGTATCGGACGATGCCCTCTTGCCGGTCCCTTTCGAACACGTCCTGCGGTACTCCCATTGGGCTGTCGTAGGCTAACGGGCCTAACAGTTCGAAGTTGGCGTCGGGGTGCTTCTTCTTTACTATCCTGGCGGCATCGAGATATTCAGAGTAGCCTTTGTCGTACAGAATCCTCGATACCATCAGGAAGGTTGTTCCCCGGCTGTAATCGGCAGGCTTGTAGGCATATCTCTGCAGATTGACTCCTTCGCCTCCCTTCATCAATAGCAGTTTCTCCGCACTGGTCATCTCGTACTCCAACATCAGGTCGTAGTTCATCTGATTGAGGACCATGATTCTGTCTGCCTTGCTGAGGCCGTACTTGTAAAGCCTCAGTCCGAAGGCTTTCAGGAATCCTTTGCCTTCGAACATATAGCCCAGCCCTGCCAGCATGCAGAACACGCGGCTGCCGCACATCTTGGCTGCAATGCTGCTGTATATGTTGGGCTTTATGGTGTAGTTGAAGACCACGTCGGGCCGTTCTCTCCGGTAAATACGCAGATAGTCGGCAAAGAGGCGCAGGTCGCGAACGGGATTGGTGCCCGAAGGCTGCATGCGGGCCTCTATGATGCGTACCCCTTCCGGGACTTGCTCTCCCACTTTGTCCCAACTGTTCGTGGCTGGAGGCACAAGGAGGCACACGTCGTGCCCCGCCTCCGCAAAATGCTTGATGATGTCGATGCGAAAGCCCAACAGCCCTCCGAGCCGGTTATCACAGAAGAATATCTTCATTGCTTATCTTTAAATTAAGAGTTAAGAGTTAAGAATTAAGAGTTAATTGAAGGAGATAGAGGAAGATAATGGACGTTAGTTTTGCCGCCCACGCTTTGCCATCAGCCGTGGTATCGTCCTCTATTTTCTTTTATCTTCTTATCTTCTTTTGTCTTCTTCTATATTCCTCTATTTTCTATAGGTACAACTTCATAATGTGTTTTAGTATTGTCATCCGATACCTAATCTTAAACCATAGTGTGTTTTTGCTTTTTCCTCCGCTTGTGGTCTTGCTGTTTGTATGCTTCCGATATCGTATGAGTTTCTTTCTCACTATTTTTGTTGTGAAATACCTGTCTGCTATTATACCAAGCCATAGGTCGTGCCCTGCCATTGTCTTGGGGAATGGCATGGCCCTCAGGACTACCTCTTTTCGCATGGCCATGCAACATCCGAGATATGTGGCTTTCACCCAGTTCTTCCACACTCCTTGGTGTATGCCGATGTAATTGAAATACGATGGATGAATGACGTCTTCCATGTTGTCGTCAACGACTATACAATCGTGTATGGCAAGGTCGGCATCTTGCAGTTCTGCCAGCATCGTCTCTACTTTCCCTTCTATCCACACATCATCTTGGTCGGCAAGGAACAGAATGTCGCCCTTTGCGTGCCGGAGTGCATTCTCGAAGTTGTGCGTAGGGCGGTCCAGGGGGAAGGTCGTCGTCACCAGGCTCGGGTCGTGATGCAGGACTCGGATTCTTGCGTCGTGGTACGACTCAATCAGAGCCAGAGTCCCGTCTGTGGAGCTGTCGTCGGAGATGACCACTTCATCCTCCTTGCCTATCTGTGCCAGAATGCTGTCGAGCTGCTGGCGCAGATAATGTTCTCCGTTGTATGTTGCTATGCAGACTGAAATCATCTATTTCATTTACGATTTAACTATTTACTATTTACTATTTATTTTATTTAGCCATTTACGATTTAGCTATTTACTAGACTCAAGCCTCATCTCCAAACCTCCCCCCTAAGGGGAGGCTTTCTTCGTCTGGGTTTCTCCCCTTTAAGGGGGAGTTAGAGGGGGTCTGTTTTCCCCTCCTCCTCAGGGAGAGGGTAGGAGGGGCTTTACCATTTTTCGTTCAGAAGTCTTCGTTTTGCTCTTTGCAGGATGCCCCAGCAGTAGGGCAAGAGACCCACAGCCCGACATACCTTCTGCCGTCGCTCTTTTAGGAAGTCGTAGTCCTTGGTGCTTGAACTCAGTCCGTCAGCATCGTTGTAGGTGCAGATTGTTTCTGCGATGTAGCGGAAACGGATGCCGTCGGATAGCAGTCGCAGGTTGTAGTCCCAGTCGGCAACGCTTCTATATTTCTCGCTGTATTGGTATTTGCCATATACCGATTTCGGGTAGAAGATACTCTGGTGGCAGGGGTTGCGATGTCCCCATGTCCAGCGCGTGAAGGCTCCGTTGTAGAGCTTTTGATGTGTCTTCAGCATAACGTCACCGTAAACGACATCGTCGTTGCCTGTCATCTTGGCGGCGACCCTCTCTAATACGCCTTGGTCAAAGAAAGTGTCGTCGGCTCCCAGAAATATCAGGTAGTCGCCGCTTGCCATTTTCAGTCCCTTGTTCATGGCATTGTAGATGCCAGAGTCCTTTTCCGAGATAAATGTCATTCTGGCATCGCCGATGCTTTCCAGCACCTCCACCGTACCGTCCGTACTCTTGCCGTCAACAACGATATATTCCAGCTCCCAGTATGTCTGGCCGAGGACTGAGGCTATCGTCTCGCGGATGGTGGCTGAGGCGTTATAGCAGACTGTTATGACGGTGAACTTGATATTCATATCTTGATGTGTTTCTTCCAAAAGCTCTCGTAGTCCCACTTCTCGAAGGCGTGACAGCCGAAGGGCAGTTTGCGGCCTATTTTGTTGAAAAGGTATTCAGGGTGTACCTCTATCGAGAAGCGTGCAGCCTCCAGCTCGTCGGGCACACGGCAGGTCAGCCCCCAGGCGTTGTGTGCCCAGAAGGAGATGATGGCATCCTCCTCGCAAGCCGACTTGCGGAACTGCGCAATGGTGTTGCGGAAGCCGAACACTTTGGCAATGAACAGTGGCAGCAGTCCCAGACGCTTCAGCGGGTACTTTGTGTATTCCTCGTTGTAAAGGAAACCGTACCAGTATATCTTGGCGAGGATGCCAGGCTTGAGAAATATCCTGTGCTGGTCGGCGCGGATGATACCGAGGCAGTGCTCAATCCTGCGCAGGCAGAAACCGCCGTTGCCGATGCCGTAGAAGATGTGGGTGAATCGCTTTTTGTTGTAAGGGAAGTAGATAGGCGCGCCGATGTAGTCGTAGCCCAGGCTGCACCAGTAGTCCAGCTCGTCGCGGAACACCCAAGCATCTGTCTGGCAGATGAGCATGTACTCATAATCCTTGAAGCGCAGGTAGAACTCCTCCGAGAAGCACAGGTCGCTGTAGTGTGCCGTCGAGTCGAAGTAGCCTGCGTCGAACAGCTCCGTGCGCAACGTGCCCTGCTCTGCCTCAACGATTTCCCGATAGGCATCGAGCCGGCAATCCGCATGTGTGACAAAGACTATATCGTGCCGCCCCAGTACACGGAAGGTCTGGCGGATCGACGCACATTCACTTCGCGTGGGTACATCTTTGTATATGGGTATGATGACGATGCAATTCTTCATTCTCTATTCACTTTTCCCTAAAGATAAGAATGTCTCCAGCGGAAAGCGTATATACTGTCTTTAGGCTCTCAGCTTTCAGGTTCTTGCAGATGCGTACGAGATAGTCATCGGTGCGAATGCCTATGGTTACATTCTTGAAGGCACTCTTATTGACGAAACAAGTGTAGCGCTTGCCTTCTTTCGTGAAGTGCGACTCAAGGACCTCGCCATCGATACATTTCCGGTGTTTGATGTTCGTCACTTTGCTTTGCCAGAAGAGGTTTGCCACAGACTTCAACTCTGTGTTCATCTTCTTGACTATTTCGTAGGTGCGGCCTTTCTTACCGTTGCGTAGCAGAGGGCCGTCGTGGAAGTCATACTGTTCGGTTGGTGCAGGTGTAGAGTAGGAGAAGTAGAGTATGCCTTGTGCGCCGTAGGCCAGATTGACATAGCATTGCAGGCGCAAATGCCCGAGGGTAGGCATGGGATAAATGAAGTGCGGGACACACAGGATGTATGCCCAGAAGGGCTTCCTGGTGCGGAGGCTTTCGTTCCTAATGTCATCCAGCATGGGATACCACTTGTTGCCCATCACGGTTTTACCTTGAACAGGATAAAAGTCGTAGGATATTTGTGGCTGCTCAATCTTGCTGAACTCCTTCAGGTATTCCGGGTAGCTGTTCAGCCCGATGGACTTCAGTACATCCTTACTGCTGTTTGGAAGCAGGTTGATGTAGCATTTGGCGTTGGAATCAACCTTCTTGATGCGCTTCTGTAGTTCATTCAGTTTTTCCCATTTCTTCATGGTAGGCTCGTCGGCGAGATAGTATTGCCATAGTGCTTCATGCTTCATGACAAGTGGGATATACTTATTGGGATTGTCAATGAATAAATTACTGTACAGAATTACTTTCATGCCATGCCTCTGTGCATTTACCAGGGCAGCCTGCATCTTTTCGGGTGTCTTGCATCTGCACATGCAAGCATTGAATCCAGCCTTGTGGATGTCACGGAATCGTTTCGCATCATACAATTCGGTATGTAAAATGTCGGCGATGATGGGAAATCCCTGCGGCTCGCTTGCCCTTGTCATGTGCAGGGATAGGATACTTAGAAATGTCAGTATGAGTCGTCTTTTCATGTCTGAATATAATTTTGTCGGGCTTAGTGGAAATAAACCTCGTTGTACATTTGTACGAGATAATATATTAAGGAGAATGCTGCTAAGCCAATACGGACAATATAGCGCGGTTTGATGATGTACAGACATTGCGTGCAGGCCAGCACATTGAACATGCCAAAAAGCTCGTGGAGGCGGTTGCCCAGCACCTCTATCTCTGCGAACATGATGAAGTATCCCATCTCAAGTGCCAGTACTTTTATAAGTATAGGAGCGTATATACAATGCTTCTTTATTGTGTCATAAAAATATATGAAGAGGTATAGTAACGTAAACTCAAAGACAAATACGATTTGTTTATATGGTACATATTTTTTTCCCCATAATCCCATTTCACTCATGTCCTTGTAGATGTCTAATTTACCTTCAATCATGGATTTGGGTATGAGGTTGAAGGCACTGAATCCTGCAAGGTACAGCAACAGGCATATGGGAATGGATACCCCCAGTATCCACTTCCAGTATTTGCCGACCTCAATGTTACCAAAAATAAGGATTGGCAAGAAAGCCAGACTAGAATAATGGAACATTGTGGCGACCAGTGTCAGTAACAATGCTTGGAGATATTGTCTCTTCTCCAGAGGGATTATTGCAAAAAAGAGAAAGGCTGTTGCCACGCCGCATCGTATTTGTACAACCTCGTGCAAGGGATAATAGATGCCTACATAGACAATCATGCCAGTGAAGATGAAGGGCATCAGTTTCCAAAGCATCGTCAGTTTCAGTGGAATTGCAATCAAAGCATAAGTCAGGAAGATGGCTGTAATGCTAAAACCCATAGACAGAAAGAGGCGGCTCAGAAACCTGTATGAGGGTTCGACTGACATTTCTACGATGGCGTCATCGTACTGATAGAAGTATGTCTCATAGTTGATGGCATCGGCAGTTGTCATGGGCTTGAATGTTGACACGCATATCAAGACAACACCCATGGCTAGCAGAATCATAACCTTCTGCCACGATGGCATATAGTCCTCCAGGAAGGACAATATCACGACAATGGAAAATATAGACAGAATCAGAGCATTCATCTGTCGTCGTTAGGTTTTCTGGTTCTTGGCGATAATATAGGCAGTGCAGCCAAAGCATGCCATGAACATCAGTGCCAGAGTAATCAGTACGCGCTTGGGACCGGCTGGTTTCTGTGGCACGGAGGCTCCTTGTAATACGGTAGTTACGGGGGTTGCCTCCTGCAACTTTGCCTTGGCAGCCTCCAGCTTCTGTGCAGCAGCCGAGAAGGTCTGATATTTCAGTGTCTTGTCGTTGGAAAGCGCCTCCAGTCGTGCCTTGGCCGTTTCGTTGACGAGATCCCAGTTCGCATCTACCGCTGCCACGTACCGCTCGTTGCTTTCTTCATATTCTGCTTTCGTCTGAGTATAGATAAGCTGTGTATATTCCAAATCGTTGCGAGCTTTTTTTGTACGATAGTCCATGATGAAATTCTGCAGCTTGTTGCTGATTGTATCCGCAATCAAGGCACAGACCAGAGGGTCGAAATCCTTTACCTCAACAGAAACCACACCGGTTTTCCGGTCGTAGTCGTAAGTCAACTTTCCTGCGATTGTGTTTGAAATATTGTATTGGTCTTTGGTCAAGAAGAAACTTGGAGAGACGGACTTCCTCTCCATACTTGGGGCGTTGACACGCTCCTCTTTCGGTTTCAACAGGTGTTGCACCTTACCTATGAGAAACATATACCACGAGGTTTTGTTGTGGTGCAGGAGATAGTCATAGTAAGTTGTGGTCAGTTTTCCGTCGAGTGTGGTGATTTCAACGGGAAACATCGATACGATGAAATCTTTTGAGTTCATCAAATCAGGGTAGAGGTTTGGCGAGATGGCATCATTTGTTGTTGGTGCTTCACCAAAACCGAATGAACTCAGGATCGAGTTCATTCCCGAACCATCCGTAGCCTCTGGAGCTAACATGATTTGACATGTATAGTAGCGTGGTATTGTAAAGACAAACACAAGCGAAAATATGATGACACCCACGATGCAATAGGCATACAGCTTCCATCTCTTGAGCAGCATGGGAACGATTACCGTCAGGTCCAGTATGTTTTCTTTCTTTTCTTCCATAGTTTTTCAGTTGGTGAAGAATAAAAATGGTAAATAGCTAAATGCCACTATCTTCTCAATGCACTGATGAGGATTGCTCCGACGGTGGAGAGTGTGCTGACGCCGGCCATTATCATTGATGTCTTTTGTGGATCAGTCGGCTTTTCGGGTCTGGTTGGTATCACTATTTCACAGCCAGGCTGGATGCTACCACGTTTCGCTCGACTCACTTGGCCGTTGGCATAGATGATAAATGCTTTGCTGCGATGGCCTTTGCTGCTGACGCCACCTGCTTGGTTTATGTAGTATGATGCACGTTTTTTTTCAACAAATGGTACGGTGTTGGGGTAGAGTACGTCGCCGCTGATGCGCACGGTGTTGTCTCGTTGTGGGATGATGATTTGGTCGCCATTGCGGAGGATTACGTCTTCTGTGCAGCCTGGCTTTTTTATCGCTGTCGTCAAATCCACTCCTACGGAATACCTGTCCTTGATAGCAATCTTTTCAATGTCTATGGAGTCAGAGCTATGCGCTATTTCCAATAATTGTTTTGCGCGCTCCCTTTCGTTGGGCATCAAGGCTCTGGTGAATCGTGTACCTTCAGCAAATCCGGCTTCTGTGAGACCTCCTGCTCGCTTTATTAGGTCGCTTAGACGTTCATCCCTTTTCTGGAGGCTGTAGTTGCCGGGGTATTTGACTTCTCCGCCGATATAGACAACTGAAACATCGGCAAAGTTGGGATCTTTCTTGATGGTAATCACGTCAAATGGTTTCAAGGCGAAGTTCTGCCCTTCCTTTACCAACAGTCCGTTCTCGATGTTGAAGGTGAAGATTTTCGCTTTGGTATTAAAGGTGGAGTCTCTTTCGTCGGTGTATTGTATGCGGCGGGCAATCTCGATGTTGGTCAGTAATGCCTCTTCTCTCAACCCTCCTGCTGCGACGATGGCGTCCTCCAGCGTCATGTTCTCGACGTAAGGGTATTCGCCCTGTTTGGCAATGGGGCCGAAGATGTGGTATTTGCGTGCCCGAGTGATTTCTTCGTCTGACGAGACGACCAGCGAGTCCTCATTTTCAAGGATGACATCTGGAGCCTTGTCGTTCAAGATGCTTGCCAGATCGATACTCATCGCCTTGCGTGTACGGTTCTCGTTCATGCGGAAGAGGACAATCAGATTAGTGTAGGCATTCTCTTTCACGCCGCCGGCTTTCTCTATCAAGGTGCGGACACTGTTGCATTCGTTTGAGATTTCATAGTGTCCAGGATAGAAGACCGAACCGCTGACCTCTACCATGTTCTGATACCTGCCTATGATGCCTTTTGCTATGACGACATCGCCGTCCTGGACTGCAAATGTAGGGAAATCCCATTCATCTATGGTGTGAACGGTAAGTCCGTCGGTGGTGTGGCGCTCTATACTGACTGACTTTTTGTTTGCGATGCTTTTAAAGCCACCGGCATATTCAAGGAGTGCTTTGATTGATTCTCCTTCCTTCATCTCGTAATACATGGGGCGCTTGATTGCTCCTCGGACGGCGACGAGCGCATCGTATGCGCCTACGATGATGGCATCGTTGTCTTGCAGCAGGATGTTGCCGGTCAGTTTTCCGTTGAGGATGTAGTCATAGACGTCTATCTTGGAGATGATCTTACCTCCTCGGCTTACTTTGATGTTTCGGAGGGTACCGATTTCCGTAATACCTCCAGCAAGGTACAGGGCATTGAAGACAGTGGAAAATGCCGACAAGGTGTAGGTACCGGGGTTGACTACTTCGCCCAAAACATTGACAACGACAGTTCTGGTCTGTCCTACTGTCAGTTTAATGCTGGAGCCTTGATAATGTTGTCCCATTTTAGCGTTCACTCTTGCCTGAGCCTGGTCGATGGTGAGGCCTGCGACGTTGACGGGGCCAATCTTTTCGACGATGATTGTGCCTTCGGGAGAAATAGCATACTTTTTGCTGCTTTGTGATGTGCCATAGACATCAATCAGCACTTCGTCGCCCGGTCCTAAGACGTAGCTGGCCGGGGTGGCTATGTTCATGTTCGGTTCAAACGAGAGTTTGTCGCTCTGGAAGATGTCGTGGCCAAAGATTTCCTTCACTTCGGCTACGACGTTCTTGACGGACTGGTTGCTCTTTTCTGTCTTTGCCTGCGTTTCGCCATTAGCTTGACGTGTGCGAGTTCCTGCAGCTACGGGTGCACTTTGGCTTACTTCGAAAGAACCCTGAGCTGCTTCATATTGTTCTTTCAGGCGAAGCAGTTGCTCTTTCTTTACTCCTTTCCTTTGCAAGTCCATTAGGATAGCTGTCTGGCTTTTTCCTGCTTCATGCTCTTCTTGGACGAATTGAATCACTTCTTCGTCGCTCATCTGAGCAGACACTTGACCTGCGGCAAACAGTACAAGTGCCAGTGCAATTAAATACTTCTTCATGTATGGTATTGTTTTGTTGTTATTGTCTTTCGTCAGGGCACCGTTTAGGCTAATGCGGCGCAAAGGTACATAATTTACTTTATAATAATAACGCGCACGGACGGACATTTATTGTGTTTTCTGTTAATTATTCAAAAAAAGACTTTTAATTTTGCAGTTTCCGATTTTCTTCGTATCTTTGCACCCGAAAAGACGAAGCACGTCACTTCGGGGCTGACTGGATTTGACAGCAGGTTGAGGTGTTGTGTAAGCACGCAGAGAGTTGGTTGTCGCTCTCTATAATCTCTGATTACCGAACATTTAATTGGCGCAAACACTTACGCTCTCGCTGCCTGACCGAAGCACAGTAGGTTACTGGCCTAATCTCGGCACCAGGTGCTGAGACGAGACATCGCTCAGAAGCTGTTGTTCCGAAGCGTCTGACAAAGCGGTGCAGGAAAATCGGAAATAGTCCGGGGAGACGTCTCTATCCCTTGATGAAGTTTTCAGAGAATAAGGCAGTGATTGGTGGTCCGGGTCTTGTCGCTGCTCGAAAACGAAGTCCGGAATAAGCGTGTAGAAAGCACAGGGCGTCCCTGTTTGGACGAGGGTTCAATCCCCTCCAGCTCCACTGGCATTGCGCTGTAGGGGGTTAAACCCTCGTGAGGGTTCTTCGCTCTGCTCAGGCGGCAGAGCCGGAACAATCCCATCCAGCTCCACTGGCATTGCGCTGTAGGGGGTTAAACCCTCGTGAGGGTTCTTCGCTCTGCTCAGGCGGCGGAGCCGGAACAATCCCCTCCAGCTCCATTGGCATTACGCTGCGGATAAATACTTTTTCAGTGGCATGGAATTATTTCCAAGGTTTTGAAAAAGTTTTTATTCAAGTTTCGCATGCTTTACTTCGTTTAAGCAACCATGTTTTCTCATACGTGAGAAATCAATTTATCACATGTGAGAATTCAGTTTATCACACATGAGAAAAAAGGAAGCGACGTGTGGCGATTTGATGGAACTCTGTTTATGCACAGGCCAAACGCCAGAGACTTTACCCGAAATCTGCTACGAATCTGCCACATTTCCCACAATCTGCAACAAATCTGCCACACGTATATCATCCTGTATATCAAAACGATAATGCATGTATGTAGCAGATTGGCAGATTTTTTAGGGAAAAACTCTGGTGACGCGCGCATACGTAACATTAATGCGAAACTTGAAAGTTTTTTGTCGCAGGCATTGTGGGATTTTGTTGTTCGTGGGAATGGAATTATGGACTGGTACGTTTTTGAAGACGCTTCGTAAGCCCGGCAAAGCATCCCCGCAGGATGGCTGTGAGTTTCCTCATCCTGTTGCTTTCGAACAGGAGTATGATGCCAATCTGTTTCATGAGGCCGTTCCTGAAATCCTTTCTGATGTACGAGAACTGCGGGTATTTCCTTGCGAGGATGATGTTGTTGCGGTACATGCCGTAGAGACGGGTGGGCGGGTAGTTTCTGAGCGTCAGTGTGTGTCCCAGGAACTTTCTTGCTTTGGGATTTCCCAGGCTGTGCTGCATCTCGATACCCTTCACGGCATAAGCCTTGATGCCGAGCGAATGGGCATGCAGGCAGAACTCGTCGTCCACGCCATCGATCCGGAACTCTTCGTCCCAGCCTCCTATTCTGTCTATCAGGGCTACGGGTATCAGCATCCCGGATGTAATGGGTCTGGGTATTTCCACAAAGTCCTGTGTGAGCTCTATGTTCATTTCCCTGACAGGCGGAGTGTAAATCCCCTCCGGCGCATCCCCGTTGAATATCGTCTGTTTCAGGTAATGGGAAAAGTTCCTGAAGCAGGAGTCCTGGTCCATCGTGAGCAGGTGGTCATAGCCACCAGCTTTTGCGTATTGCCAGGAGTAGTTAAGTGCGTGGGATATGCTGTTGGTGCCGTCCCCGTGGTACTCTGCCTTCTCGTGGTTGATGAACCTGTACTCCCTGCACCGGTCGGCAGGCGTGTTCTCCCATATCAGCACTTTGTCAACGCAGTCGATGAATGCGCTGATGTTTTTGGTAAGAAGCTCTTTTTCGGGGAAGTAGGTGGCTATAACTGCTAATATCATATCTTGTCAAGCATTTTAATGTAGGACATCCATTTCCTTCTGCGGTGGTCGAGGGCCTATATGAGTGTGTTTTTCTGTATGATATGGTTGGAATGCCACTTCAGAAAAACCTCGTTTCGCGTGTCGTGGTCTGGCAGCAACAGTCCTGGCATGAGATGATTCCTCCAGTATGCATATATGAGGTTGGACAGGTCTCTCTTTGTGTCGCCGTTCCTTTAATCGTAGCAGTTGCTCTTTCCTTTTCTCCCTTCCTTTGTGGGTTCGGCAGGATAGCTGTCTGACTTTTCCCTGCCTCATGCTTCTCTTGGACGGATTGAATTATATCTTCGTCGTACATCTGAGCGGACGATTGATTCATGGCAAACAGGACTAACACCAGCGCAAATAGATACTTCTTCTTGTAGGGCTTTGTTTCCCTTTAAGTTTGTTTCCCTTTAGATAATAACGCGCGCGGATATTTTTTTATTGTGTGTACCAGCTAGGAAATCAAAAAATAGAGAATTATTTTGCAATCCCTGAATTTCTTCGTATCTTTGCACCCGAAAAGACGAAGCACGTCACTTCGGGGCTGACTGGATTTGACAGCAGGTTGAGAACCGGAACAATCCCCTCCAGCTCCACTTCGTTCCACCTCTGGAATATTGAACTATATGAACCAAGACGGCAACAGCAGAATGGCACGGAACACACTTGTACTGTATTTCCGTATGGCTTTCCAGATGGCGGTGTGTCTTTACACCTCCCGTGTTGTCCTCCGTATGCTGGGTGTCCAGGACTATGGCATATACGATGTTGTTGCAGGGATTGTCGTCATGTTAAGCTTCCTGAACAACAGCCTGACGACTTGTACGCTGCGTTTCATCACCGTTGCCTTGGGGAAGGGCGAGCACGCATACCTGAACGATGTCTATTCGGTCAGTATCAGCATACATGTACTTATGGCTTTGTTTGTACTGCTTCTTGGCGAGACGGTGGGACTGTGGTATGTTCTGACGCAGCTGGTCTTCCCGCCTGAGATGCTGTGGCCTGTCGTTGTCTGCTATCAATGCTCCTTGGCGATGGGCATGTTGATGATTGTCAGCATGCCATACAATGCAACGATTATCGCATACGAACGCATGACGGCTTTTGCCGGCATTACGGTGATGGACGCCATGTTGAAGCTTGGAGTGGCTTCTGCCTTGTGCCTGTTTGCCGAAGGCCGGCGATTGGTGCCGTATGCTTTGCTGATGCTGTGTGCTGCCGTTATTACACGTGTTTCCTATAGTGTGTATTGCCGACGTGCTTTCCCACAGCTTCGGTTCCACTTCTGCCGTGACCGTGGCATCGTGCGTGAGATGTTGTCCTTCGCAGGCTGGAGCACGTTTGGCAATGCCTCGATTGCTTGCAACACGCAGGGCTTGAACCTGGTGCTCAACAGTGTGGGCGGACCGGCTGTGAATGCTGCACGAGGAGTGGCGTTCCAGGTACAAATGGCTGTGACGCAGTTTGTCGCTAGTTTTCAGATGGCTATCAATCCGCAGATTACAAAGTCATACGCTCAGGGTGATGTGGCTCGGACACGGGAACTTGTGCTGCGCTCGTCGCGCCTGTCGTACATGATGATACTCATCATTGCGATTCCTTTATTTCTTGCTGCGCCGTGGGTGCTGGATGTGTGGCTGGATAGAGTGCCAGACCATGCCGTTAATTTCATGCGGCTGATGCTGCTGACGTCGATGGTCGATGCCATAGCTAATCCTATGATGATTGCAGCTGCTGCCACGGGACGTATTCGCAGATACCATACATGTATAGGCACAATCCTTCTCTTGACGCTTCCCGTCGCGATGGTGTGCGTGAAGTGGCTCGCCATGCCAGTTGAGGCGGTGTTCGTCGTCCTGCTGTTGATGACTGTCCTTGCCCAGTGTGCCCGCATGGTGCTGTGCCGTAGCCTCTTCGGACTTGGGATAAGCGACTTCTGTCGTCGGGTGCTGTCGCGGGTCGTCATAGTGTCTGTGCTGACCGTCGCCCCGTTGTCTGTTCTGTTCAGACATGTGGCGGACGTATGGCAGGCAGTAGGGGCATGCTTCCTCTCTGGGGCATGGCTCGTGGCTGTTATAGTGGCGGTGGGACTGCAGGGGGATGAGCGAATGTTCATGGTGGAGAAAATAAGAAATTCGATAATAGGGAAATTACTCCGTAGGAGATTTAGGAAAGAAGAAATTCAGAAAGTATGAGAAAACTGGTGTTTAAACTTTTCATAGCGATTGGCTCGCTATGTGGCAAGCTGTTTCCCGAAAGGTTGAGACTCGTTTTGCAAAATTTGATGAACGAATGCTATGCCGCATACCTCAGGCACTACTTCGTAGGGGCCGAAAACTTGATTATAGACAGCAAGCCAATACATTTCCTTGGAGGTAAGTACATCAGGGTAGGGAAGCAAGTCTCGTTGGGACGCCATGCCTGCATCAATGCCATATATCGCTGGGAAAACTGCGGGCAGGAGTTCACGCCGAAGGTAGTTCTTGGAGACCATGTGGTCATAGCTCCCTTCACGCGCATCGGCTGCATCAACAGAGTTGAGATAGGGGAGTGGACCACGACTGGGCAGCGCGTCTATATTACCGACCATACGCATGGAGATGTGTCCTATGAGCAATTGAACCTGCCGCCGCGCCATCGTCCGCTCTATTCTAAGGGGCCTGTCATCATAGGAGCTTATGTTCACATCGGCGAGGGTGCCTGCATCATGCCGGGCGTTACCATTGGCGACCACAGCGTCATCGGTGCCGGTTCCGTTGTCACCCGCGACATTCCGCCCTACAGCGTGGCGGCCGGCAGTCCTGCAAGGGTGCTGAAGACTGTGCAGCCGACCGGCTGAGGATGATTCGGCAGCCTCTTATGTCTCAGTGCCTTGATGAAACTCTGAAATATCTTTACATGAAAATCCGCTCCAAGCAGGTCTTTGGAAGGGCTTGGCGTGGGGCGTCGGCCGATGCTACACGTTGTGTAGGCTCACACTCCACGTTGCATCGGCTGATGCCTTGTGCTTTGTTCACCTTCGCCTAATGCCGTTTTTGCCTTAAAAGTGTGCTTATTTTGTCGGTGCTGTGTTCTGCCGTGATATTTTCTTAACAAGGCGGCAGAAAATGCGCCTTGCTAAGTCCTTGATAGCCAATGCACATTCGTTTTGAGCCCATTTCATGCGTTTGGGGTAGCAAGGTGCCACCGCGACCGAAAAAGGCCGCCAGAGAGCGTCGAGTTACGAACTTCCTTTACAAAAGCAAGGTGCTATCCAACGTGAAAAAGCACAAAGCAGAGGCTGGATTCCGTTGGCGACAGCCGCGCCATTCCTGCCTTCTGATGTGCATTTCGTGGGTTAGCATTGGCGAATTTTCTGCTTTTTTCGGAAAATTCCTTGTTTTGTGACACATTATTTAATAACTTTGCATGCGGAAACCTTTATTTAATGCATTATGAAGAAGCTAATTTTCCTTTTTGCTGTCACATTCTGTCTGTCTCTCGGAGCACAGAAGAAAGTTATCGATTCTAAGACTACGTTTGCTCGCGAGGCCTTGCAACCTTATGTTGACCGTGGCGAACTGCCCGGCGCTATCAGTATTTTCTACAACGACGGAGTGCAGGAGACGTGCTGCATCGGCTATGCCAACGTCGAAAAGAAGCGTCCCATCCGCCTCGACAACGTCTTCATGCAATGCTCGCAGACGAAGGGCTTCTGCGGCGTGACCATCGCGAAGCTCGTGGAGGAGGGGAAGCTCTCGCTCGACGACCCTGTGTCGAAGTATCTGCCTGAGTTCAAGGAACTATGGGTGCTGGACAGCGACAAGGACGGCATCCGTACGTTGCACAAGGCTAAGAACGAGCTGACCGTGCGCATGGTGTTGAACCACACGGGCGGCTTCCCCTTCGAGTGCAGCGCCAAGCGCAATGATGTGCGTGGCGGCGGCTGGTCGGGTGGCGCACCGCTCCGGCAGGTGGCAGCCGTTGCTGCGGGTTCGCCCATCATGTTCGAGCCTGGCACGAAGGACCTTTACTCCAATACGGGCATCGACATCGGTGCAGCCGTTGTGGAAGTCATCACGGGCATGAAGTGGGAGCAGTACCTGAAGAAGGAAGTGCTCGCCCCGCTCGGTATGAAATCCACTTGGTTCTGGCCCACCGACAAGCAGCTGAAGACGCAAGTGGAGATGTACGACACCCACAAGGACGCTCCGGCTACCTATCGCCTCGAGAACCCGTGGGAACAGCGTCCCTACAACGATGGCCACGTGTTCGCCTCTGCCGGTGCAGGCCTCTGGACTACGGCCAACGACCAGCTGAAGTTCTACAAGATGCTGATGAACCTTGGCGTGGGCGACAATGGCGTGCGCATCCTCAAGGAAGAGACCGTCAAGTCTATCCTTGCCGTCACGACGCGTCCCGACAACCTCGGCGGTTATTCTCTCGGCCTGAATGCTCCGAAGAAGGACGGCGAGAACGAGTGGTTCGGCCACGGCGGTGCTTGGGGAACCAATTGCATGGTCAACTGGCACAAGAAGCAACTCAAGCTGTGGGTGGTGCAGCTCAACGGAGGGCAGCCATGGAACGGCGCGATGAACGAAGCCGCCAATAAGTTCTTCTCGCAGACCATCGACACGTCCGGCATCGATGCCTATACAGGAAGGACGAAGTGAAAGCCTCTCCCTCAATGATAACAAGCACACAAAACCCGCGCATCAAGCATCTGCTCCTGTTGCAGCAGAAGTCGTCGCAGCGCAGGGCAGACGGCCTCTTCGTCGTTGAAGGGCGTCGGGAGGTGGAGCATTGCCTCGAGGCGGGATATAAGCTTCGCACAGTCTTCGTTTGCAGCGAAATCAGCCCCCTCCCTGCCCCCACAGGGGAGTGCTCCGGAGCGTTGTGGCAGCGAGAATGTAGCATGCTCCCAAAGGGGGAGCGGGAAGGGGGCTTTGACGCTGAAGTCGTTCCCGTCAGCCGCAATGTCTATGAACGTATCGCCTATCGCGGCGGCACAGAGGGCATCGTGGCTGTAGTGGAAACGCGATGCCTCTCGCTCCGCGACCTCCGGCTCTCCGAGTCGCCTCTCATCGTGGTGCTCGAGAGTGTGGAGAAGCCCGGCAACCTCGGTGCCGTACTGCGCAGTGCCGATGCTGCCGGTGCCGATGCCGTAGTGGTGTGCGACCCCTTGACCGACCTCTACAACCCCAACCTCATCCGAGCCGCCATAGGTGCCGTCTTTACGGTGCCCTGCGTGGCTTGCAGCACGGAGGAGTGCATCTCGTTCTTCAAGGAGAAAGGCATTCGCATCCTCACAGCACAGTTGCAGGACTCCAGCCTCTATTATGACACGCCGATGACAGGCCCTACTGCCATCGTAATGGGTACGGAGGCGACGGGACTGACCGACGAATGGCGCCTTGCTGCTGATGCTCACATCCGCATCCCCATGCTTGGCCGTTTGGACTCGCTCAACGTCTCGGTAAGCGCTGCCATTTTGCTTTTTGAGGCCGTAAGGCAGCGACAAATAGAAAAATAAGTAAAATAATTGCCTCATTCTTCTGTTCTTTAAGGAAATAATACTATATTTGCAGGGAAAATGACTTGTAATAACCTCTTAACTAAACAAAAATGAATACAAAAAGACTCTTGAGCGCAGTTTTGCTAATGCTGGCTCTCTGTACAGTTTCCTTAGCGCAGCAACAACAGCAGCGATTGGACATCATTCTCAGCGACGGCGTTGTGTCCTGCTCTTTGGACGACATTCGCTACCTGGAGATTGTGGAGGGTGCAGCCCCCGGCGAACTGGATGGCGTGTGGTACTTGGGGTGGAAGGTCCTCAACAATGGTTCAGGGAACAGAACTCACTACGATGGCACCGAGATTCTCGTCTTTACGGCAGGCCCGAAGATGAAGTGGATTAAGCCCGACGGGGAAAGTGTTTATGATTTGATCTATTCAGAAACCGGCGGTCAGGAAGGTAATACTTTCAGCGGCCAGAAGCAGGGTTTAAGCACCAAAATCACTTTCCAGATTGTTGCCAAGGAGGGAGACTTGCTCCTCCTCAAGCAGGGCATGGCCCGCTACTACTTCTATAAGTCGAAGGATGCTGCGCGCTTGTCGGAATTCGTGTCCTATCCGACGCGTGCCACCATCTACACTGATTCCGAAAAGCTCTGGGCAGCCAGCATCAAAGGCGGTTCGTCGTATTCCGACCAAACCCCTATGGGCAGCCACTTCGCAAGGTATGCCGCAGCCACAGACGACGATAAGGCCTGGCTTGCCAATCCCAGCAATCAGCCCGACCTGACATACCATGAGCTGAGTGGCTCGTGGTCGGCTAAGTCCGTCACACTCTATCCCTTCGGCTCTCCCCAGCCTGCCGACGTCAACCAGCACGGCATCGGCGACTGCTGCATGTGTGCCGTCTTCGCTTCCTTCGCTTATATCTATCCCGAATGGATCAAGACTATCATCGAGCAGAACGGTAACAACTACACCGTCCACATGTTCGACCCCATGGGCAACCCCATTGATGTCGTGGTCGATAACAAGTTCCTGGATTATCAAGTGACGGGCAAGAACGGCAAGTTCTGCTGGTCGTCTGTCATGGAGAAGGCGCTCATGAAGTGGAACAGCCGCTTCAAGTGCAACAAGATAGGCGGCATCGGCACCGAGCATGCTGCGCCTCCCTTCACCGGCAACGGCGCAAGCTACAGCTTCAGCCCCGACAAGCTTTTCAACTCGGAGTTCGATCTCGTAGTGGAATACGCAATGAGTCACGGCATGATCAGCGTGGGCGGATTCAACGTGAAAGACCTCGTCTGCGGCGACCCCGAACTGAAGACCGTCACAGGCCATGCTTTCACGGTGATGTATCCCGATGAAGGTGCCGACTACAAGTTCGTGATGCGTAATCCTTGGGGCCAGGGTGCTCAGAAAAACAGCCGACAGGACGGCAAGCTTGAGATACCCAACAAGCGCGAAGTCCTCAAGACCATCGACTTCCGCCTCGTCTTCCCGGGACCTCAGATGGCTCAGTACAAGAAGCAGAATCTCGGCGGCTACACCCCGCCACAGTACAGGCCGATGTACATGGACCTGAATCCTTCGGACGAGATGCTCCGCATGTATGGTGTGAAGGACTACGAGAAACTGCCTGTTCCCGCTGGAGTCAAGCTCACCGACTTCGTGGAGGAGCAGGGAGAATAAAGCTAAAGAGCAGAAAAGTCAAATAGTAGCCCCCTGCTTCTCCCCCAAGGGGAGGAGACCTCCGTTGCAAAGGAAGTCTCCCCTCAGGGGAGAAGCAGGGGGTCTTTCTTGCTGCTAAGTAAGCGCCCCTTGCGCTAAAGGAAGTATATATATTATTGTAGTCCGCTAAATTAGCGCCAAAGGCGCGAAAGAACACAGACGGGGGTGTACTCCGTCTGCGCCTGACCGAAGGGAAGAACCCCCGGGACAGGGGCGCAGAACAATAATAAGCCCTGGAGGGGCGACAGAATAAGTAACTCGTTCAATTTCAAATTGCATCTATCTCTGTCGTCCCTTCAGGACTTTCTTTACCATCGCATCATTACCGGGGGCTTGCGCCCCCGTCTGCGTTCTTTCGTCTCTTCGAGACTTTAGGGTAATCTTCCTTTGACTGCTTATTGCCATGGAAGCCGATAGAAAGGCGTATAAGTAGAGGTGCTCTTGATTTTCCCCGGACAGTAATATATATATATAATAAATGTACGCGCGTACCCGCACGCGAGGAAGTCGATCCTCACGCGCGGGTACGTTGCTTTATGTGGGTTTGGGCTAAAGCCCCTTCCTGTAGGGACAAAAAAAAAGAAGCGTCCTCACGGATTGCTTCTCCAAAAACTAAAACTAACAACTATTATTAACCTTCAAACAAATCTTTTCACCTAAACACTAAAACTAACGTATATTGTTCTCTTATGACGCTATGTTTTTTGTTTTGCACTGCAAAGGTAAGACGATTTCTCCATTTGGCAAAATAAAGTTGCTAAAATTGTTGCGAAACAAGACTTTTGTTGATATAAATCAAGAAGGCAGTACAATTTTAACGAAAATAACGGCTAAAAGATACAATATCTTCGTTTTCGGCACCTATGCTCCAGCGTGATGAAAAAAGAGGCAAATAATCGGTGTGCGCTAAATAAGCGGCGTAGGTGCTTCCTTCCCCTCCCCTTGAGGGGAGGGGAACCGCGGGTAGGCTTCCGTTGCAATCGCCTTGAAGTAAAGGGGAGCCGATGTTAAGTTCATTCCCCGGCGGCAATAAGAAAAGGAAACAAATTCCCTTCCGTTTTACACTCCACGGAGTATCGGGCTACGCTCCACGGAGCATCGGCTTACGCTCCACGGAGCATCGGCTTACGCTCCACGGAGCATCGGGCTACGCTCCACGGAGCATCGGCTTACGCTCCATGGAGCATCGGGCTACGCTCCACGGAGTGTAAAGCTGACCCCCGTGGAGGTACGCCTCGATCTCTGCGGAGGCGATGTGCAACGTCCGTTGAATCAAGGCGATACGTCTGTGGATATATCTCTGATTTCCCTTGCCCCTTCCCGAACAAAAAAAGGAGTCGACTCGTCGTCGGCCGTTTGTTGCCTGGGCAAGCGTTATGCTTCGGAGGTGAGCGGGCCTAAATCTCCTCGCCGGTGGCTTCTTCTATGTCGAAGCCTACAATCTCCTCTTCTCCGGTCGAACTGCCTTCGTCCTCGTCGATAACGCTGCTGCAAGGGTCGAAGTAGCTGGGTATGTCGAAGTTCTCCGACTGGCTGTAGCCGAGGCGGGTGTCAGCATAGACCTTTTGCAGGAAGTAGGCTGCGATGGGCAGGGCTGAGTTGGCACCCTGTCCTACGGCCATGCTCTTGAAGTGGACGTCGCGCTCGTCGCCGCCCACCCATGCGCCGAAGCAGAGGCGCGGAGTGTAGCCCACGAACCATCCGTCGCTGTTGTCGTTGGTCGTACCCGTCTTTCCGCCCATCGGTGCGGTTATCTTGTAGCGGCGTCGCATGCGGCTGCCCGTTCCGCCGTCGATGACGCCTCGCATCATGATAATCATCTTGTAGGCCGCTTCCTCCGAGATGACCTCCTTGACCCTCGACTGGAACTCGGCCAGCACGTTGCCGTTGCTGTCCTCTATGCGTGTGACGTAGAGCGGTCTGCGCCGCACTCCTTTCTGCGGGAAGGCTGAGTAGGCGCTCACCATCTCCGCTACGGAAATGTCGCAGGGGCCGAGGCAGAGGGCCAGGGAGGGATGTATGTCCTGGTTCTGAATGCCGAAGTCGTGGAGGAGCTTGACGAAGAGGTCGGGGCTGAGCTGGTTGAGGAGCCAGGCGGAAATCCAGTTGTTACTCATGGCCAGTCCCCACTTGAGCGTCACCATCTCGCCGTAGCGCGCACGGCTTCCGTTGCGGGGAGTCCAGTGCTGATTGCCCGCCACGATGTAGGTCTGCTGCACGTTAGGTGCCACGTCGCAAGGCGTCCATCCGTTCTCCATTGCCAGCGAGTAGAGGTACGGCTTGATGGTGGAGCCGACCTGCCGCTTGCCCTGCGTACACATGTCGTACTGGAAGTGGCTGTAATCGACGCCGCCGATGTAGGCCTTCACGTGTCCCGTCTCGCTGTCCATACACATGAAGCCGGTGCGCAGGAAGGACTTGTAGTAGCGAATGCTGTCGAGGGGCGACATCGTGGTGTCCTTGTCGCCGTGCAGCGTATAGACGGTCATTTCGATGGGCGTGAGGAAGACTTTGTCAATCTCTGCATCCGAGTAGCCGGCCCTCTTCATTTCGAGGTAGCGGGAGCATTGCCGCTTGGCTCGGGCTAAGTCGGCCTTGGCTTTTTGGGCAGAGATGGACGAGGCGTAGGGAGCGTTCTTGTTGGTCCGCAGCTCCTTGTTGAAGATGGGCTGCAGCTCGCCGGTGACGTGCTTGGCTACGGCTTGTTCGGCATATTCCTGCATGCGGCTGTCGAGCGTAGTATAGACTTTGAGGCCGTCGGTGTAGATGTTGTAAGGCCGCCCCTCGTGGTTCATGTTCTTGTTGCACCAGCCGTAGAGCGGGTCTTGCTCCCATGAGAGCGAGTCCTCGTAGAACTTCTGCTTCTGCCACGAAGGGTAGTTGCTTCGTACAGGCTTCTTTGCCATGAGCATCTGGCGCAGGAAGTCGCGCAGATAGGTGCCGTGCCCTTCGCTGTGGCTTACGCGGTGGAAGTTGAGATTGAGTGGCTGTTCCCTCAGCTCTTCACGTTGCTCGTGCGTCAGGAAGCCGGCCTTTTCCATCTGCATGAGCACGATGTTCCGTCGCTCGATGCAGCGTTCAGGGTAACGAACTGGGTTGTAGAGGCTTGGATTCTTGCACATGCCAACGAGCAGAGCGCACTGGCAAGTGTCGAGCGCCAACGGCTCCTTGCCGAAATAGGTCTGTGCGGCCGTCTTGATGCCGACGGCATTGTGGAGGAAGTCAAAGTAGTTGAAGTACATGCCTATGATTTCCTCCTTCGTGTAGAAGCGTTCCAGCTTCAAGGCAATCACCCATTCTATGGGCTTCTGCAAGGCTCGCTCCATCGTCGTGGCCGCCTTTTCGGAGTAGAGCTGCTTGGCAAGTTGCTGCGTGATGGTGCTGCCGCCGCCTGCACTCTTCTGCCCGAAGACGCCGCGCTTGACGATAGCTCGCAGCAAAGCCATGAAGTCGATGCCGTTGTGCTCATAGAAACGCACGTCCTCCGTCGCTACGAGTGCCTGCACGAGGGCTGGAGGCAGTTCGCCGTAGTCGGCAAAGACACGGTTCGCGCTGCTGTAGCTCCACGTGCCGAGCTGCTTGCCGTCGGCCGAGAAGACCTGCGTTGCAAACTTGTTGACAGGGTTCTGCAACTGCTCTATGTTAGGCATGTAGCCAATGGCTCCCGTAAAGATACAATAGAAGGTGATACCGATGGCAAGCACTCCCACTATGTAGCACGTCCAAAGGACAAGAAAAAACTTCCTTCTCATGCGAAATAGAGATTTTAAGACTACAAAGGTACGACATTTAATTGAGAATTGAAAATGGAAACGGAAAAAATATAATAAAAGGAAAATATCTTTAATACTTAATCCTTAATCTCTAATCTTTTTCTTATCTTTGCAAAGGAAAACAACGAAGCGATGGAAAACAGAAGCCTTGTAACCATAGCCAATCACTCGCGCGAAAAGATAGAGTACCTCATCCGAATGGCGCAAGAGTTTGAGAAGCACCCGAATCGCCGCCTTCTCGAGGGAAGGATAGTTGCCACTTTGTTCTTCGAGCCAAGCACTCGCACCCGCCTTAGCTTCGAGACAGCCGCTAACCGGCTCGGCGCGAAGGTCATCGGCTTTGCCGACCCCAAAGTGACGAGCGGTACGAAAGGAGAAACCCTGAAGGACACGATTATGATGGTGTCGAACTATGCCGACATCATCGTCATGCGGCACTACCTTGAAGGGGCAGCCCAGTATGCCAGCGAAGTGTCGCCCGTACCCATAGTCAATGCAGGCGACGGCGCTAATCAGCATCCCAGTCAGACCATGCTCGACCTCTACACCATCTATCAGACGCAAGGCACATTGGAAGGACTGAACATCTATCTCGTAGGCGACCTCAAGTACGGCCGCACGGTCCACAGCCTCCTGACGGCCATGCGGCACTTCTCGCCCACCTTCCATTTCATCGCTCCCGACGAGCTTGCCATGCCTGAGCACTACAAGAAGTATTGCGAAGAGAAAGGCATCAAGTACGTTGAGCATCAGGACTTTGATGCCGACACCATTGCGGGAGCAGACATATTATATATGACACGCGTGCAAAGGGAACGCTTCACCGACCTCGACGAGTACGAGCGCGTCAAGGATCGCTACTTGCTCACTCGCTCCATGCTATCGAAGGCAAAGCCCAACATGAAGATACTTCATCCGCTGCCTCGCGTCAACGAGATAGAGTACAGCATCGACGACACGCCCTATGCCTACTACTTCCAGCAGGCACGCAACGGCCTTTATGCCCGTCAAGCCATCCTTTGCGACACGCTCGGCATTACGCTCGACGACATCATCAACGATAAGAACTTATTAAAATAAGAGAATTAGAAAATAAGAGAATAAGAGAGAGCGTGCGAGCCTTGTCTTATTATCTGCATTTCAATTCTTTATTCTAAATATCAGAACATGAAACGTCAGGAACTTCAGGTAGCAGCATTGCAGAACGGAACAGTCATCGACCACATACCTTCTGCCAAGCTCTTTCAGGTTATCAGTTTGCTTCATCTCGAGCAGGCGCGTTCCGCCGTCACCGTCGGCTATAACCTCAAAAGCAAGAAGATGCGTCACAAGAGCATCATCAAGATAGCCGACAAGTTCTTCTCCGACGACGAAGTGAACCAGCTCTCCGTCGTGGCTCCCAACGTGACACTCAGCGTCATACGCGACTACGAGGTGGTGGAGAAGAAGGAGGTCAAGATGCCCGAGGAACTCGTAGGCATCGTCCGCTGCGATAACCATAAGTGCATCACCAACAACGAGCCGATGCAGACACGCTTCCACTTCCTCGGAAAAGAACGCGGCACGCTGCAATGCCACTATTGCAACAGGGAAATCAGCCTTGCGGATGTAAAATTAGTATAGTAAGTTAGTAGTTAGTGGTTGGAGGTTAGTGGTTAGAGAATAGCTCTGCCCCTGAAAACAAGCTTCCGATACAATCCTCTAACCCCTAACCCCTAACCTCTAACCCCCAAAACTATTAAATATGCAAAAAGACACAACCATCTTCTCCCTCATCGAGAAGGAGAATCAGCGACAGCGCAGAGGCATGGAACTCATTGCCTCAGAGAACTATGTGAGTGACCAGGTAATGGCAGCAATGGGTTCATGCCTGACCAATAAGTATGCCGAGGGCTACCCTGGCAAGCGCTACTACGGCGGCTGTCAGGTGGTGGACGAGGTGGAGCAGCTTGCCATCGACCGCATCTGCAAGCTCTTCGATGCAGAGTATGCCAACGTGCAGCCGCATTCGGGTGCTCAGGCTAATGCAGCCGTCTTCCTGGCCTGCCTCAATCCCGGCGACACCTTCATGGGACTGAACCTCGACCACGGCGGCCATCTCAGCCACGGCTCGCTGGTGAACACGAGCGGCATCATCTATAAGCCAGTCGGTTACAACTTGAAGAAGGAGACGGGCCGCGTGGACTACGACGAGATGGAGCAGCTTGCCCTGGAGCACAAACCGAAGCTCATCATCGGCGGCGGCTCAGCTTACAGCCGCGAGTGGGACTATGCCCGCATGCGTAAGATAGCCGACGAGGTGGGAGCCATCCTTATGATAGACATGGCGCACCCTGCCGGTCTGATTGCTGCCGGCTTGCTCGACAATCCCGTGAAGTACGCCCACATCGTGACCAGCACGACCCACAAGACGCTTCGCGGCCCGCGTGGCGGCATCATCCTCATGGGCAAGGACTTCGACAATCCGTGGGGCAAGACGACACCCAAGGGCGAGATAAAGAAGATGTCGGCTTTGCTGAACAGCGCCGTCTTCCCCGGCATTCAGGGCGGACCGCTGGAGCACGTCATCGCAGCCAAGGCCGTTGCCTTCGGCGAGGCCTTGCAGCCCGAGTTCAAGGAGTGGGCAAAGCAGGTGAAAAAGAACGCAGCCGTGCTGGCCGACGAACTCATCAAGCGCGGCTTCGACATCGTCTCGGGCGGCACAGACAACCATTCTATGCTCGTTGACCTGCGCTCGAAGTACCCCGACCTCACGGGCAAGGTGGCAGAGAAGGCACTCGTAGCTGCCGACCTGACCGTAAACAAGAACATGGTGCCCTTCGACAGCCGCAGCGCCTTCCAGACCTCTGGCATCCGTCTCGGCACGCCTGCCATCACGACACGTGGTGCGAAGGAGGACTTGATGGTGAAGATAGCCGAGTTCATCGAGCGCGTGTTGAACGCTCCGGAGGACGAAACTGTCATCGCTCAAGTGCGCAGCGAAGTGAACGCCATCATGGAGAAGTACCCCATCTTCGCCTATTGATTTTAGGGGCAAGGGGCAAGGAGCAAGGGGCAGGAGGATTGCTGTGGAAGTTGGTATTCTCTTGCCCCTTGCTCCTTGCCCCTTGCCCCTAAATTACTCCTTGCCCCTTCCTTCAGCTGAAGATGACGGTCTTGTTCTTGTAGGTCAGTATCTTTCGCTGGATGTGCTTTGAGACTGCGCGGGAGAGGACTATCTTCTCGAGGTCTTTTCCCTTCAGGACAAGGCTTTCGGGTGTGTCCTTGTGGGTGATTCTTGCCACGTCCTGTTCGATGATGGGGCCTGCATCGAGTTCGGCGGTGACGTAGTGGCTGGTGGCGCCGATGATTTTGACGCCTCGCTCGTAGGCTTGATGATAGGGCTTGGCTCCGATGAATGCCGGCAGGAACGAATGGTGGATGTTGATGATGTGGTGTGGATAGACCGCTATCATCTCGTCGCTGATGATTTGCATGTAGCGTGCCAGCACGATGAACGAGATGTCCTCCTTCCGGAGCAGCTCCATTTCGGCCGCTTCCACTTCGGCTTTGTTGGAGTGGTCTTTGTTGATGCTCCAGACGTAGAACGGTATGCCGAACTGGTCGGCCACATAGCGCAGGTCTTCGTGGTTCGAAATGATGCAGGGTATCTCGCAGTCGAACTCTCCGGCCTTCCATCGCGCCAGCATGTCGTAGAGGCAATGGCTCATCTTGCTGACGAAGATAGCCATGCGCGGCCGCTTGTCGCTGAAGTAGAGGCTGAACTTCATTTGGTAGCGCTGCGAATAGAGTGTCTCGATGTATTCGTATATCTTGTCGCGCGGAATCATGAACCCTTCCAGTTCCCATTCTATGCGCATGAAGAACCTCCCTTCCAGCTTATCGACGTACTGGTCGAGATAGACGATGTTGCCCTTGTTGTCTGTGATGAACTTCGCCACCTCCGAGATGATGCCCTGCTGGTCGGGGCAATGCAGGAGGAGGATGGCAGTAGTGTATGGTTTGCTCATAATGATGATGTTTTGTCTGTTATCCTAATGTCCGTTTCGCAAATCGTGTGCAAAAGTAGTTCAATTTCTTCAAATAGGCAAGAAAAAACGTGTAGTCTTGTGTGTTATTTCAGCGAATCCGCATTTCTTCCCTCTGCAACGCGCGTCTGCGGTCTGTGTTTTTTTCTCCGGGAAGAGCGTTTGGAGTTTGCGAAATATCTTGACATCAAAATGTCGCTCAGCACGCCGTCTCGGGCATCCCTCCGTGGCAAGTCTGTCAACTCTCCACGTTGAGTTGGCCAACTCTCCACGGAGTGTTGACCGACACGGCACGCTGTTTTCACTATCCCTACAGGCAGTTTTTGCCCCGATTCGCTGCTTTGTTTTGCCGTTATCCGTGCCGCGATGGTACTTTCATAACAGAGTGTCAAAAATTGCTGCTTTGTAACCCATTGAATATCAAGCGCGATTCGATTTAAGCCCATTTTTCGCGTTCAGGGTAGAAAAGTGCCGCAAGGCATGAGAAACGCGCTTAGAAGCGATGCGTTTGCGAAAAATCTTGATAGTTTCGACGTTTGTCGTCCTTCGGGGGAGCGTGGAAGGTTTCCCGACGAAAAGCAGCAAGGGGGGGCTTGCCCTACAGTCTCGAAGAGACGACAGAACACAGACGGGGGTGAAACCCCCGGTAATGATGCGACGACAAATGAAGTCCCGAGGGGACGGCAGAGGCCTAAACAAGTTGTTGTAGAACGGGTTGTCTATTCAAGTTCCGCAAACTGCATAAGGAAGTTAAATAGAGAAACAAGTTCCCTGATCGGCCGGATTTGTAATCCGACTGCAAAGAGTGTAGGGATTTGCAATCCCGCTAAATATGAATCTCAGCATTACAAATGCCGATACTCGCTTCTGTCGGATTACAAATCCGCTAGAACGAAGATGCGAAGAACTATGTGGAATGGAAGACATAAACTTGTTTACCAAGGACCTTTGTGTCTTTTTCAGCGTGTAATTACTTCGTGACTTTGTGTCTTTGTGTTTGATTAAAACTTTATAGACTGTAAGTTGCCTGCTTCCGGAACATGAGTTGTCTATTCTATTGCCCTTTTCGGGGATCGTTTTGTCGATGCCATTGTCCTGTGAGTTTGCGTTCCCGTCTGTGTTCTCCCGTGCCTCTTGCGCTTGTTTCGACGAGAGTAATATCTTGTAAGTCAAGCCTCGACTTTGCCCTTCGGCCGCCGCCGCATCGTCCGCCAGAAGGCTCGAAAGTGCAAATTCAAGCATTCTGACACATTTTTCTTGACTACTTGGCCTTAAATTAAAAATAAAGTAGTATCTTTGCACGCGAAATAAAAGTAGTAACAAGACTAACGGAAAAGGATTATGGCAGCAGTCGTGGAAAGAACTCCGAGGCGGATTACCGTCAGTTTAAGTCCTCTTCGTTGGAAAAGGATACAGCAGTTGGAGGCGGCAGACAGGCGGGCAAGGGCTGCGAAGCGTACCCTTTATCGTCATGAAGCACTTTGCGGCATATTCCGTACCGATGCTTCCGAACGTGAACTCGTGGAGGACTATCTTGCCGAGAAGTACCAAGTCTAAGCCATCTAGGAGAATGAAAGTTTTTCTCGACACGAACATCTTCCTCGAATACTTTGAGCAACGGCGTGAGTATGAGGCAGTAGGCGAAATTCTCGGTGCGATAGAGGATAAACGGTTGAAAGGCTTTGTTTCCATCGGATGCGTCTATACTTTGGCCTATCTCATCCGTATGGAACTGAAGCGTCAAGGTGTTCATCGCCCCGAACAAACGAAGCGTTTGCGCGCTTTGCTTGATGTTATCCTTCAGTTGGTAACAGCTGTTGGAATAAGCCATCAGCGACTGAGAGTTGGTGCTGCCGATGTGGCGTTTGATGACGTGGAAGACAGCTTCCAGTATCAAAGTGCCTTGCAAGCCAAGTGCGATGCTTTGGTGACAATCAATCTCCGCGACTACAGCGGTGCCGACACCTCGAAGGTTGAGATACTTTCGCCTGTCGAGTTCGTAGGAAAGTACCTGTAATGAATAGAATAATCAATGTTCAATCTTCCATGACAGATAAGAATACCAAGGAACAGTTCGAGAAGGTGATGGCAGAGTGCCGCGCCCTGTTCGTGAAGAAGCTTCACGACTACGGGGCAGCCTGGCGCATCCTGCGGCCGTCGTCGCTCACCGACCAGATATACATCAAAGCCAACCGCATCCGAAGCATCGAGACGAAAGGCGTCTCCTACGTCGATGAAGGCATTCGCCCCGAGTTCATCGGCATCGTCAACTATGCCGTCATCGGCCTCATACAGCTCGAGAAAGGCTACAGCGAGAAACCCGACGACATGACGGTGGACGAGGCCATCGAAGCCTACGACAAGCATGCCGGAGAAGCCCTCGCACTCATGCTACGCAAGAACCACGACTACGACGAGGCTTGGCGCTGTATGCGCATCAGCAGCTACACAGACCTCATCCTCATGAAAGTCTTTCGGACCAAGCAGATAGAACTGCTCGAAGGCGATACGCTGGTGAGCGAAGGCGTCGATGCCAACTATATGGACATGTTGAACTACGCCGTCTTTGGCTTGATAAAACTCACGTTTGGTGAAGAAAATGGAAACCACGAATAAAGGTCCCCTCCCTGCTTCCCCCTTGGAGGAGAGCCGTATTCCCACCGCCTCGCCGCTGCAAAGCAATCCCCCTAAGGGGAAGCGGGTAGGGGGCTTCGTGATGATGATGCTCGTCCGCCTCGTGCTTGCGCTGACGTACCTCTTCTCCGGCGTGGTGAAACTCATCGACCCTCGCGGCACGCAGTACAAGATAGAGGACTACAGCTCCGCCTTGGGCATCGCGAGCTTCATGCCGGAGTGGCTGCCGCTGGTGCTGGCCTGCGTGCTGGCCATCGTGGAGTTCCTCATAGGCATCTACCTGTTCTTCGGCATCCGCAGGCGGCTGGCATCGACCGTGTCAATATGCTTCCTGCTCGTCATGACGCCGCTGACGTTCTGGCTGGCCCTCAGCGACTCCGTGAAGGACTGCGGCTGCTTCGGCGACGCCCTCGTGCTCACGAACTGGCAGACGTTCCTCAAGAACGTCGTCCTTCTTGTCCTCTCCGTCCTCGCCTTGCGCTTCTACAAGCTGATGCCCCATTTCGTGGCAAAACGGTTCCAGTGGACGGTGGCACTCTGCGCCTTCGTCTTCGCGGCCCTCTTCGTCAGCTACAATCTCTGGCGACTGCCCGTCATCGACTTCCGACCCTATCACGTCGGAGCCGACATCCGAAAGGCGTGGAACGACGACCGACGCAACTACGGACAGTTCCGCACGACCTTCATCATGGAGAAGGACGGCGTGCAAAAGGAATTCTCGCTCGAGGACTATCCCGACAGCACGTGGACCTTCATCGACTCGCGTACCGTAGAAGTGGAACCTCCCAAGCTCACAGGGGTGGGCGAGCTGTTCATGATCAATCCCGAAAACGGTGAGGACCTCACCCGACAGATACTCTGCGACGAAGGCTACACCTTCCTGCTCGTGGCTCCCTACTTGGAGAAGGCCGACGACGGCGTGATGGGCGAACTGCTCTCGCTCTACGACTTCAGCCAAGATGCAGGCTGCAGTTTCTACTGCCTCACGTCGAGCGCCGAACCGGCCATCGCCACCTGGCGGGAAATGACAGGGGCAGAATACCCCTTCTGCATGGCAGATGCCGTCGTGCTCAAGACCATGATACGCTCCAATCCCGGCCTCATCCTCCTCCACGACGGCAAAGTCGTAGGCAAATGGCCCTCCACAGCCCTCCCTCACCCCAACGAAATCGATTTGAAGGAATAACGATAACCGCCTCTCCCCCAAGCGACATCGAAATAATCTAAGAACGATAACCACCTCTCTCCCAAGCGACATCGAAATAACGTAAGAACGAAATAACGTAATAACGCGAATAATTAATTAAAACCCAAAACACATGAGAAAGAAAATCGTAGCAGGCAACTGGAAAATGAACAAGACCCTGCAGGAAGGCGTAGCACTCGCTACAGAACTGAAGAACATCCTGGCCGCTGAAAAGCCCAATTGCGAAGTCATCATCGGCACACCCTTCATCCACCTCGCCACCGTTAGCGAACTGCTGAAGGACAGCGTCATCAAGGTCAGCGCAGAGAACTGCGCCAACAAGGAAAGCGGAGCCTACACGGGCGAAGTGAGCGCAGCTATGGTGAAGAGCACAGGTGCAGAGTACGTCATCCTCGGCCACAGTGAGCGTCGCGAGTACTATCACGAGACTCCCGAAATACTGAAGGAGAAGGTTGACCTCGCTCTTGCCAACGGCCTCAAGGTCATCTTCTGCATCGGCGAAAGCCTGGCAGAGCGTGAAGCAAACCAGCAGGAAGCAGTCTGCAAGGCAGAACTCCAGGGCAGCGTCTTCCACCTCTCAGCCGAGCAATGGAAGGACATCGTCATCGCCTACGAACCCATCTGGGCCATCGGTACCGGCAAGACCGCTACCGCAGAGCAGGCTGAGGAAATCCATGCCTTCATCCGCAAGTGCGTGGCCGACGTGTATGGCGCTCAGGCAGCCGACGACACCACCATCCTCTACGGCGGCAGCTGCAAGGCCAGCAACGCTCCCGAACTCTTCGGCAAGCCCGACATCGACGGCGGACTCATTGGCGGCGCAAGCCTCAAAGCCCCTGACTTCAAGGGCATCATCGACGCCTGGAAGTAGGCCCTAACCCCTTAGGGGGAAGAAAATCGTAAATCGTAAATCGTCAAATTGTAAATGAAATACGCCTTTGCCTTCTTCGTCTGGCTGGGCACTCTCTCCCTGAGTGCCCAGCAGACCTTTACCGACCGGCTGCAGCAAGTAGTAGAGTCGGCGGGCAGAATCATCCTGCATCAGGAGAAGTCAATCACCGACCTCGTCAACGGCCTGACCGGAAAGCCATCCCAAGGCTCGGACAAACCTTCGCGACGAGGGCAGATAGACAGCACCGGCTTGCAGAATTCCGACACGATGGCCGTGGACAGTCTCCTGCTCGGACAGAAGGTGAAGATCAACGGCTACCGCATTCAAGTGTATTTCGGCGACAATTCCCGCAAGGGAAAGACCGAAGCGCGGGCTGCTGGCCTGCGCTTCAAGAAATACTTCCCCGCATTGTCCATCTACGTGAGCTTCGTCTCGCCACATTGGTTGTGCAGGGCCGGTGACTTCCGCACCATGGAGGAGGCAAGTGAGGTGCTCAGGCAGATACGCCAGATGGGCATCTTCCGCGAAGCCGTCATCGTGAAAAGTAAGATAAATGTCAGAATGTAAGAAATGGAAGAACAACATAAGCATGGCCTGACACCCGTACAGCAGCAAATCTCGGAGCACATCCGGACCATCCTCGGTCTCATTGGCGAGGACGCACAGCGCGAAGGCCTCCTCAAGACACCCAAGCGAGTGGCTAAGGCAATGACCTTCCTCACAGAAGGTTACGGGCAAGACCCCGTGGCCATTCTCAACTCCGCCAAGTTCAACGAGGACTACCGACAGATGGTCATCGTGCGCGACATCAATTTCTATTCCCTCTGTGAGCATCACATGCTCCCGTTCTACGGAAAGGTACACGTGGCGTACATCCCCAACGGACAGGTGACGGGCCTGAGCAAGATAGCACGCGTAGTAGATTGCTTCTCGCGGCGCTTGCAGATTCAGGAACGCATGACGAAGCAGATTCGCGAGTGCATCCAGGAAGCCCTCCAGCCGCTGGGCGTCATGGTAGTCGTCGAGGCGCAGCACATGTGCATGCAGATGCGGGGCGTGCAGAAACAAGGTAGCATCACGACGACCAGCGACTTCTGCGGCGCCTTCAACCAGGCTAAGACCCGCGAAGAATTCCTGCAACTCATCCGAGCATAATCAGAATACTCAGAATACTCCGATTATTCAGAAAACTCTGAAAACTCAGAATAATCCGATTACTCAGAATACTCAGAAAAACCGATAACAATGAAGAAACTCCTTTTAGGTGATGAGGCGATTGCCCTTGGAGCCATCAATGCCGGACTCAGCGGCGTGTATGCTTACCCGGGGACGCCAAGCACCGAAATCACAGAATACATTCAGGGCCACCCTCTTGCTAAGGAGCGTGGCATACACTCCCGCTGGTGTACCAACGAGAAGACGGCTATGGAGGCAGCCCTCGGCATGTCGTATGCCGGCAAGCGGGCTTTGGTCTGCATGAAACACGTCGGCATGAACGTCTGTGCCGATGCTTTCGTCAACAGCGCCATTACAGGTGTGAAAGGCGGACTCATCGTCCTTGCTGCCGACGACCCTTCGATGCACTCCTCGCAGAACGAGCAGGACTCGCGCTTCTACGCCAAGTTCGCACTCGTGCCCTGCCTTGAGCCTTCCAATCAGCAGGAAGCCTACGACATGATGGCCTACGGCTTCGACCTCTCGGAACGGCTGGGCGAACCCATCGTGCTGCGTGTTGTGACACGTCTTGCCCACTCCCGTGCTGCCGTGGAAGTGACGGAACCAATGGCCGAGAAACTCCTTTCGCCTTCCACCGACCAGTGGGTACTCCTGCCAGGCATAGCAAGGAAGAAGTACGTGAAGCTCCTCGAGAAGCAGGATGCCATGCGGCAGGCTTCGGAGCAGAGCATATATAATAAGGTAGAAGCTTCTGCATCCAAGACGGGCATCCTGGCTTGCGGCATCGCCTACAACTATGTGAAGGAAGCCGTAGGCAATGATGCCAACCTCGTCAAGGTGTCGCAATATCCTCTGCCCGACGAGAAGATAAAGGCCTTGGCTGCAAAGTGCGACGAACTTCTCGTCATCGAGGACGGCCAGCCCGTAGTGGAGGAACTCGTTAAGGGCTTGCTTGGTGCCGGCTATCCCGTCAAGGGACGTTTGACAGGCGACCTTCCCCGTACTGGCGAACTCACGCCCGACTGTGTGGCAAAAGCGTTGGGCAAGGCCACGGGAGCCGTGTTTGCTCCCGCCAAGAACATGGCCGCACGTCCTCCCCAGCTCTGTCAGGGCTGCGGACACAGAGACGTCTATGCCGCCTTGAACCAAGTGCTGGCCGATTATCCCGAGCATCGCGTCTTCGGCGACATCGGTTGCTACACGCTTGGTGCCCTGCCTCCCTTCCAGAGTCTCTCGTCTTGTGTCGATATGGGCGCCAGCATTACGATGGCCAAGGGTGCTGCCGATGCAGGTCTCTTCCCTGCCGTCGCCATCATCGGCGACTCGACCTTCACCCATAGCGGCATGACGGGGTTGCTGGATGCTGTTAACGACAAGGCAAACATCACCGTCATCATCTCCGACAACCTCACAACCGGCATGACCGGCGGACAAGACTCTGCCGGCACAAACAAGTTCGAGGCCATCTGCCTCGGCCTTGGCGTAGAGCCGGAGCACGTACGCGTCGTAGTTCCCCTGCCCAAGAACATGCCCGAGATAACCCGCGTCATCAAGGAAGAAATCGAGTACAACGGTGTCTCCGTCATCATTCCGAGAAGGGAATGCATCCAAACCTTTGCAAGACATGCAAGAGCCAAAAAGCACTAAACAGCATGAAGAAAGACATTATATTATGCGGTGTGGGCGGACAAGGCATCCTCTCCATCGCGACCATGCATGGCATGAGCCAAAGAGGCGGCGACGTGCAGTCGAACCTGCGTCTCTCTACCGAACCCATCTATAGCGACCTCATTGCCGAGGCAGGAGCCGACCTCATCATCTCTATGGAGCCGATGGAGTCGATGCGTTATTTAGCTTACCTCAGCAAGGAGGGAAAGATTGTGACCAGCTCGAAGCCTTTCGTCAACATCCCCAACTATCCCGACGAGGCAGCCTTGCAGCAGGAACTCGACACCCTGCCCAGCATCAAGCTCGACATAGAGACCGTCAGCAAGGACTGCGGCAATCCCCGCGGAGCCAACATGGTGCTGCTCGGCATGGCGGCTCCCTATATCGGCATCCTTTCTGTCGAGAACCTACGCGAAGCCATTGCCACCGTGTTCTCCCGTAAGGGTGAACAGGTCGTCGAAGCCAACCTCAAAGCCTTCGATGCAGGTGTGAAGAACAGTTGAAGAAATAAGTTAGTTATGGAACAGAAACAAGGTACGACCCCTATTCCCAGGTCTGTTGTCGATGGACTGATTGCGAAGATGGGCATTCAGGACTTTGCCAAGGCCACCATTCGCGAGGTGAAGCAAGTGGCAGCAATGGCCGAGAAGGAGAGTGGAGTAGAGTTCATCAAGATGGAAATGGGCATTCCCGGACTTCCTGCTGCCGAGGTAGGAGTCAAGGCGCAGATAAAGGCACTTCAAGACGGCATTGCCCATTCCTACCCGGACATTCAAGGATACCCTGAACTGAAGAGGCAAGCTTCGCGCTTCGTAAAGGCTTTCATCGGCGTGGATATAGCTGCCGAGGGCTGTGTGCCCGTATGTGGCTCCATGCAAGGCACTTTTGCCTCCTTCCTCACTTGTTCGCAGGCTTGCAGGGAGAAGGACACGGTGCTGTTCATCGACCCAGGCTTTCCCGTGCAGAAGATGCAGCTGCAGGTGCAGGGCGTGAAGTACGAAACCTTCGATGTCTATGACTATCGTGGCGACAAGTTGCGTGCTAAGCTCGAGAGTTACATGGCAAAGGGCAACATCTGTGCCATCGTCTATTCCAACCCCAACAACCCTTCGTGGGTTTGTCTTACGGAGAGCGAGTTGCGGACTATCGGCGAGCTGGCAACAAAGTACGACTGCATCGTCATGGAAGACCTTGCCTACTTCGCGATGGACTTCCGCGAGGACTTGAGCGTTCCTTTCGAACCGCCCTATCAGCCAACAGTAGCTCGCTATACAGACAACTACATGTTGCTCATCAGCGGCTCGAAGGCTTTCTCGTATGCAGGTGAGCGTATCGGCGTGGTGTGCATCAGCGACCAGCTCTTCCGTCGTCACTTCCCCGACCTCGGCGCACGTTACGAGGGTCTGCCCTTCGGCCTTGTGTTCTCTACCCGCATGCTCTATGCCTTGAGCAGCGGCACGAGCCATTCGGCACAGTATGCGCTGGCAGAGATGTTCCGTGCTGCCTGCGATGGTGAATACCGCTTCCGCGACGAAGTGAAGGTCTATGGCGAGCGTGCCCGCAAACTGAAGGACATCTTCCTGCGCCACGGGTTCCATGTCGTCTATGACCGCGATTTGGACCGCCCCGTTGCCGACGGTTTCTACTTCACCATTGGCTATAAGGACATGACGAGTGGCGAACTTGCACGCGAGTTGATGTACTATGGCGTATCGGCCATTTGCCTCGTTACGACGGGGTCGCATCAGGAAGGCTTGCGTGTATGCACTTCCTTCATCGAAGACCATCAATATGCCCAACTTGAGGAGCGCATGCAGCTCTTCGAGGCGAACAATAGTTTAATGCTAAAGGTAAATAATTGAAGTTCCGCAAGCTCTGCTTGTACAGCAGATAAAAGAAGATGAAACACGGTATAGGTTATGACGTCGCTTGGATTATCATTTTTTCTCACACGTGAGAAATCAATTTATCACCTGTGAGAAAACGATTTATCACCAGTGAGAAATCAATTTATCACGTGTGAGAAAAAAGAGACCTCCTTTCTGTCACAGCAAGCGGAACTAAAATAAAGATTAAATAATAAGTGAACTTATGATTTGGAATCCGAACAAAGAGTGCATGAGCCGCGACGAGATGAGTGCTCTGCAAGGTAAGCGTCTCCATAAGATAGTGGAGTACGTCTATCACAACGTGCCCTTCTATCGTAACAAGTTGCAGGAGATGGACATTCGCCCCGATGACATTCAGACCATCGAGGACATCAAGAAACTGCCCTTCACGACCAAGAAGGATTTGCGCGACAACTATCCTTTCGGCCTTCAGGCTGCCCCGCAGAGCGAGATTATCCGTGTGCATGCCAGCAGCGGAACGACGGGCAATCCCACCATCGTCGGCTATACCCGCAAGGATATTGGCGTGTGGAGCGAATGCATGGCCCGATGCCTGACAGCCTATGGCATCACTCGCGACGACACCTTCTCTGTGGCCTACGGCTACGGACTGTTCACCGGCGGACTGGGTGCCCACTACGGAGTGGAGCATTTGGGTGCCAGCGTTATACCAGCCGGTACGGGCAATACGGAGAAGCATCTGAAGCTCATCCGCGACCTGGGCATTACGGGCATCGCCTGCACACCGTCCTATGCACTCTATCTTGCTGAGACCATGGACAAGCTGGGCATCACCAAAGACCAAATCAAGCTGCGTGCCGGAGCCTTCGGCGCAGAGCCTTGGACAGAAAGCATGCGCAAGGAAATCGAGTCGCGCCTGGGGCTGAAGGGCTACAATCTCTATGGTCTCTCTGAGATTATGGGGCCTTGCGTCAGCTACGAATGCCAGGAGCAGAACGGCTCGCACATTTGCGAAGACCATTTCTATCCCGAAATCATCAACCCTGTCACGCTCGAGAACCTGCCCAACGGACAATCGGGCGAACTCGTCTTCACCACTCTCACTAAAGAGGGAATGCCGTTGCTGCGTTACCGTACACGCGACCTCTGTTCGCTGATGACAGGGCAATGCAACTGCGGCCGTACCAGCATCCGCATGGGCCGCATCGAAGGCCGAAGCGACGACATGCTCATCATCCGCGGCATCAACGTGTTCCCCTCTCAAGTGGAAAGCGTCGTACTCAGCATGCCCGAGTTTGCACCTCGCTATATGCTTGTCGTGGACCGCGTCAACAACCTCGATACCCTGCAGGTTCAAGTGGAGCTTCGCCAAGAGTTCTTCACAGCCACCTTCGATACGCCGGCCGCTATCGACGAGCTGGAGAAGAAGTTGGCTGCCAAGCTGAAGAGCGTGCTCAGCATCTCTGCCAAAGTGCAGCTCAAGGCTCCTGGCACCATCGAACGCAGCCAGGGCAAGAGCGCCCACATCATCGACAAGCGCAACCTCTAACCTTTCAACCTTTTAACCTTTCAACCTTTCAACCTTTTAACCTTTACTCCTTCCAGATATGACAATTCATCAGTTATCCATCTTCTTGGAGAATACTGCAGGATCGTTAGTGCAGGTTCTCCGGCAACTAAAGAAAGCCAATGTGCAGCTTGTGGCCATCACTATTGCAGACACAGCCGAGTATGGCATTCTCCGTGTCGTCTGTGCTGAGCCTACACGTGCTTGCGAAGAGCTGAAGAAAGCCGGCATTGCCGTTGCCATCTCAGACGTCTTTGCCTTGAAGCTCGACAACGAGCCGGGCTGTGCTGCCGATGTCATAGAACTCTTCAGCCAGGCTGGCATCAGCATCGCATACGTTTATACTTTCCTCTACGAAGGGAAGGGCATTCTCGTGTTCCGTACCGACAACACCGAACTGGCTCGTGAGACCATCGTAAAGAACAATCTCCCCTTTATTGACGAGGATGCGCTTGCGCAATGGAGATAAATCAATACTACAAAGACTACTATGGACGTTAAATCACCGTACCTTCATCCCGAGTACGAGACACTCTCTCGGGAGGAAATCAGCAAGTTGCAGACAGAACGCCTGCAAGAGACAATAAAGAGATGTGCTGGCGTGCCCTTCTATGCACAGAAGTTCAAGGAGATGGGCATCAAGGCAGAAGACATCAAGTCGCCGGCAGACGTGCGCAAGTTGCCCTTCACGACGAAGCAGGACCTGCGCAATACCTATCCCTTCGGACTGGCTGCCGTTCCCCTGACCGACTGCGTGCGCCTGCACTCCAGCAGCGGCACAACCGGCAATCCGACCGTCATCCTGCACACGAAGAACGACCTCGAGGAGTGGGCAAACCAAGTGGCGCGCAACCTCTGGATGGTAGGCCTGCGCCCCGACGACGTGTTCCAGAACTCATCGGGCTACGGCATGTTCACCGGCGGACTGGGCTTCCAGTACGGAGCCGAAAAGTTGGGAATGCTGACAGTCCCTGCTGCTGCCGGCAACACCTTGCGCCAGATAAAGTTCATCAAGGACTTTGGCACGACTGCCCTCCATGCAGTTCCGTCCTATCTGACACGCCTCTACGAGGTCATGCAGGAGCAGGGCGTTGACCCGCGCAAGGACACGAAACTCAAGACTTTTGCCATTGGCGCAGAGCCTCATTCCGAGGAGCAGCGGCAGAGGATAGAGAAGCTGTTCGGGGTGAAGGCCTACAACAGCTTCGGCATGTCGGAGATGTGCGGCCCTGGCGTCGGCTTCGAGTGCCAAGAACAGAACGGCCTTCACTTCTGGGAAGACTATTACATCGTGGAGATAGTCAATCCCGAAACGCTCGAACCCGTGCCCGACGGCGAGATAGGCGAGCTGGTGCTGACCACCTTGCGTCGCGAAGCAATGCCTTTAATAAGGTACCGCACGCGAGACCTCACCCGTGTGCTTGGCCGCACCTGTCCCTGCGGACGCAACCACATACGCATCGACCGCATGAAGGGCCGCAGCGACGACATGATAGTGTTGCGTGGCGTGAACATCTTCCCCATCCAGGTGGAGAAGATTCTCATGCAGTTCCCCGAACTGGCAAGCAACTACCTCATCACCCTCACCACAGACAACGAAAACGACAACATGACGGTGGAAGTGGAACTGGCAGAGATGTTTACCGACGACTACGCACGCCTGCAAGCGCTGAACAAGGACGTCACACATGCCCTGAAGGGCGAAATCCTGCTCAAGCCCATCGTGAAGCTCGTGCCCAAAGGAACGCTCCCCGTCAGCGAAGGCAAAGCCGTCCGCGTGGTTGACAAGAGAAAAGTCTATTCTTAATGTACAATTTAGCAATTTACAATGTACAATTTATGTACAATGGGGATAATGTACTATTTCGCTTCCCGGTAAATAGCTAAATGGTTAAATTGTAAATAAATTGTACATTGTAAATAGTAAATGACAACATGAAACAACTTTCAATTTTCATCGAAAATAAGCGCGGCACCCTGCTTGCTGTGCTCGATGCACTCAAGGAAGCTGGCATCCAGATAATAGCTTCCACCATTTCCGACACGCAGGACTTCGGCATCTACCGCATCATCTGCGACGACCCCGAGCGTGCCTTCATCGTACTGAGAGAACAGAGCATCTCGGCCACGCTCACCGATGTCTTTGCCATCCAACTCGAGGACAAGCCGGGCGAAGCAGCCCGAGTGCTGTCCCTCTTTGCCGAGGCCGACATCAGCATCGCCTACATGTACTCCTTCCTCCTCTCCGGAAAAGGCATCCTCGTCTTCCGCACCTCCGATACAGACCGCACAAGGCAGGTTATCAAGGAGAAGAGCCTCCAGGAGTTCTGCTCCTGACATCATGGACTTGTAAACGCGAATGCTTTTATAAGCGATTCGTGTCTGGGGCCTCTCCTAAATCCTCCCCTAAAGGGAGAAGCCCCTCCCATTCTCCCCCAAGGGGGAGGGGAATCGTTGGCGTAGCTTTTCGTGTCTTTCGCATCTTCAGATGCTCATTATCATGGGTTCGTGTGTTTAGATTTTTTCGATGTAGAAGAATTTCTGTGCTTTCTGTGTTTTCCGTGTGAGAGAACTTTTGTTTTGTCAGAAGTTTTCGCATTGAGGCGCGTTCTGACGGCGTTTTTTTGCTTCTGTGGCACTTTGGTCCGGAAAGTGCGGGAAATGGGCTTATTTTGAATCGCTGCTGATAACCAAAGGGTTAGAAAGGGGCGTTTTGCAGAGGCTTGTTAAGAAAGTGTAGGGTCGGCATGACATGCCGACATACAAAACAAAGAATGAAGGGGAAAATTGAAAGTTGAGAATTGAAATTCAACGTGGAGGAAAAGGCTACACAACGTGGAGCATCGGCTTACACAACGTGGAGCGTCGAAAAGTGTGGCGTGCGGGAGAGGGTTTTCCCTTACGGGGAGGAAGAAATTTATGTCGTGGATTTTCAGGCTCTCAACCTTTTGATCTATGACCTTTGGCGTGAGGCGTACGCCGTTCTGACGAGGGGTATGATGCCCTTATCTTAGCGATGCGAGGAATTCCGAAGCTGTCATTACAGGTATCTTGGATTGGGTGAAGTCCTTCCCGTTGCGTGTTATAATAATATCTGCTTTAGCTTTGACAGCTGTGTAGTACTGCATTGCATCTTCAAAGTCATTGAACCGAGATGCCAACGAATCGTCGATAGTTCGCTCATTAGCTGTAGCGACACGAGCAAGTTGTCGGAGATTGGAAAGCAGGATGCGCACTCCTTCGGTGCCATGTTTGCGCAAGAGAAACGAGGCTGTTGTGAAGGTCATTGGCGACACAATGATTTGAACCTTCTTGTTGTATGCCATCGTGAAAAGGCGTACAGCATCGTGGCAAAACGGTTCGCGCCGGTCAAGCAAATCGACGACTATGTTTGTGTCGAGGAACAATCGCGTCATTTGTGCTTTTTATCCAGATATTGAGAATATGCTTTGCGTCCGTTTAGGTCATGTTCTGCCACAGGTTCACCTGCGCCAAGCAGGCTGAGCACGACATCTGGGACAGTCTGTTCGGCAGATTGTCTCTTTCCGCTGGCAAAACTTATGAGGAAATTCTCAATGACTGTTTTGAGATTCAGCCCTTGACTCTGGGCGAAAACTTGTGCAGAGCGATAGACTTCGGAATTTATGGCTATTTGCATGACGCTTGTTATTTTTGTGCAAAGTTACGAACAATAATCAGAATCGGCAAGTGATTCGATGAAAACTTCATCTTTCTAATGCGATTTCGGTTTTCAAGACCCTTCCCAGCCCTCTCGGGAGGGAGTCCTTTCCTGGGGGCGTAATGAGGCGGGAGTCACTTCTGCTTCAACACCTTCCGGCCTTCCTTCAGATAAATGCCCCGAGGCAGGCTGCCGTTCTGCATTTGCCGGCCTTGGAGGTCGAAGTAAGACCCATCCAAGCCTCCAGACCCTTCCGAACCTCCCTTTGGAGAGGCTTCCTTCCCTAAGTCCTCCCCCTTTAAGCGGGAGTTAGAGTATGTCTTTGAGTCAGAGGTGATTCCTGCGATGCCGGTAGGTTCTTCGGCTTCCTTTATATACACTTTCCCTTCGCTAAGGCCGCCCCGGATGTCCACAACGGCGGTCCATACGCTGCCGTCGGGTATGCGACGGTTCGGCACGCGCTTGTAGATGCGGCCGTCGGGATGCATTGCCGTGCCTCGGCCTATGTTGAAGTGGTTGCTGCCAAGCGTGAGGTCGTATTCCAGATAGCGTTCGGCGCCAGGCTTGCCCGAGAACATCTCCGAGAGGTCGCTCTTTGTGTAGAACGCAAAGTCTATGACGTTGTCGTTCAGCTGTGTACCGATGGCGAGGGTGTATTCGAAGAGTCCTTCCTCCACCTCCGCCATGGCGATGGCATTCTCGGCGAGCGTGGTTGTGCCGGGATAGAAGAAGACGCGGCCTATGCTGTTGGCGGGTCCGCAGATGAAAACGCCATCCGACGCCGGAGCACAAAGGAGTGTGCGGGCTGCCTTGTCTATCTCCACCTCGTAGGTGCCGTCGATGGGCAGGAAGGTGAGCGTCCCGTCGTAGGCGTCGTACCAAAAGAAATCCGGAGCAATGTGCCATTCCTCCGGATTGTCGATGAAGTTCTGTTCGAGGCTCTCCCATTGCTTCACATCCATGCTGCCTCGGTAGCATCCAAGCTGCTTCGTGGATTTGAGGGTCGTGTCGCCAAGCCCGACGGCTTTCTCCTCGCTTCCGCCCAGCACGACGGTGACGATGCTCTTGGCCGGCAAGGTGAAGCGGGCTACGGCTGCTGTGGTGGCTGCCATCGACATCTGTATGCTGGAGCTGCCTTCGTTGAAGACGACGGCTCCGTAGCTTCCGTCGGGGTTCTGGAAGGCGACGTAGCTGACGCTCGACGAGGCGTTGGAGAGGCTGGCCCCTATGCGCTTGGCTCCCGGCTTGGCTGCAAGGCTGGCGTGCGCCATGACGAAGTAGTGGGAGTTGTAGGTAATGGTGTGATAATCAGTCTGGTCGATATCGACAGCTCCGTAGCAGGTCTGGCATCCGCCGTCGAGGTTGGGGCCTCGGTTGAGGTCGAGCATGAAGTTCCACACCATCACGGCTTTGCTTCGGCGCGTCACCGTGTTATAGACGAGGTTCTTCATGTCGGCGAGCAGCCGCGAAGAGAGGTTGCGTCCGTCGTTCCATGTGCCGATGCTCGTCTCGGTGAAGATGACCTCGCGGTCCGGTGCCTTCTGGTTGATGTCGTCCAGTTCTGTGACGCTTCCTCCGTAGTCGTGCCAGGCACTGCCCACCACGAGTTCGCGGCCGTCCATGTCGGGGTCGAGCGCTTCGTAGAACTTGATGGGATAGTCCTGCTGGTCGGCGATGTTGTCGTAGTTGTAGTTGTGGTCGAAGCAATAGATCTTCGTCGTGATGCCTGCATGGGCAAAGGCTGGGGCGAGCTTGTTGACGAAAGCTGCCTCTTCCTGCCACGGCATGTAGAGGCTGGCGCAGTTGCCGCGGTTGAGCGGCTCGTTCTGTGGCGTCACGGCATAGATGGGGATGCCTTCAGCAGCAAAGGCTTGCACGAAGCGTACGAAGTACTGGGCATAGTCCTCGTAGTAGTCGGGGTTGAGCGAGCCGCTCGTCCAGGAGTCGTAGCCCACTCTGTTGGACAAGCTCTTCACCTTCATCCACTTAGGGCAAGTCCAGGGTGCTGCCATTATCTTCAGGTCGGGATTGATGGCAAGTATCTCCTTGAGGATGGGGATGACGTACTTCGTCTCGTCGGAATGAAGGCGGAAGTTCTCGAGTCCCTTCGTGTCGCAGAGCGAGTACTCGGTGCTGGAGAAGTCGGAGCAACCGATGCTGATGCGTGCATAGCTGACGCCATAACCTTCTGTGCGGGAGTATGTTCTCGTGAGGAAAGCCTTGCGGTCGGCCGCAGCCATCTGCATGAGGTTGTAGCAGGCGCTGTAGGTGATGGCATAGCCGAAGCCGTCCATCTCCTGATAGCTGGTGGCAGGCTGGAGCGAGATGTGCTGTGTGTTCTTGACGCGCGAGCTTTGGGCCGTCGTGTACTCTAGCTTCCTTTTGCCGTCGGCAGTCGTCGTGTAGATGCGTACTTGCTCGGCATAGAGTGGAATAGAGAACAGGAGGAGAAGAAGCCCTCCTTCTATTTTTCTCCCAAGGTGGGAGGCTTTTTTACATAATGATAGCATTATGATACTTATTATTAACTATGTACATTCATTTCATTCTGTAAGCCTCCCTCCTCAGGGTGAGGTCCGGAGGGGGGCTGTTGCTCCCGATGTTCCATCGACTTTAGCCTTAGGCGAAGCGCCCGTGGTGCCGTCGAGGCGCACGATGGCTGTCGGGTTGGGCTTATAGACAGCGTTTTCGCCCTCCGTCTCGTAGATGCACTGATGGAGGCTGTGCTCGGAGATGCCCACGGCATTGCGAGTCAGCTCAGGCACGTTGTAGCTCTTCAGGAGAAGGATGTTCCATTCGGGATCCTCCTGCGGCAGGACAAAAGCCTTGTGCGCATGGCCTTGCTTGTCGAAGTAGGCGATGAAGGGACGCGTGTAGTTGCCGTCCATTCGGCGACTGCTGAAGACGAACCAACGGCCGTTGCTGCTCCAGGAATGGAAGCTGTCCACGTCGGGCGAGTTGGCTTCGGTCAGGGCATAGCAGCTGTCTGTCTGGAGGTCCTTCACCCAAAGGTCGCTCGACTTGTGCCAGATGTGGAACTGTCCGTAGTCGCCCTTTGTGTAGAGGATGTAACGTCCGTCGGGCGAGACGCGAGGCACGGAGATGCTCTTGTTCTCGCTGACGGCATCGACCACCATCTGCGGCCGTCCGAAACTGCGTGTCTTGGGGTCGAAGGCGATGGACATCAGGTTGTAGCGTATGCTGTCGAACTTTATCAGGAGTTGCTGCGTGTCGAGGCTGTCGGGCAAAGAGGGGTCGAGCAGGTGGCTGCGATTGGCTGTGCAATAGTACAACGTGCGTCCGTCGGGCGCCCAGCAGGGAAAAGTCTCCAGGTCGGCCGTAGTACGGATGATGTGGCTCACCTCGTTCTTCGAAACGTCGTAGAGGAGAAGGTCGCTCGACGCGTCCATCACCTCAATCTTCTCAGGGTGGTAGAGGTGGAAGGCTTGCCCCGTCTTGTTGGTCGAGAAGGCCACAAGGTTCTCCGTCGGATGCCAGGAAGGATAGACACCGCTGGTGATGATGGTGCTGTCCTTCAGTTGTATCTTGTGCGCTTTGCCGTCCTGCACGATGATGGTTCCGCCGTGGTTGGCGCGTACATGGAACAGCATGCTTTCCGTGCTGCCCATGCGATAGTTGTGACAGTTGACGCAATGGTTCTCCTTGTCGTCGTATTCGCGGTTGTTCTCATAGATGGGCACCTCGTCGAAGTTCGTGAGGTTGCGCTGGTAGATGCCCAGCTGGCGGTAAAGCTCATAGCCGGGTTCGATGAGTCGGTAGCTGAGGAACGCATCGATAGGCTCCTCTGCTACGCTGAAGGTGAACGGCTTGAAGCGGACCCAGCCTTCGGGGTGCTTGGCATAGACACAGACAGAGACTGTGCCGCCCTTGCTTGCCTTCAGGAGCGAACGCCACTGGGCAGAATCCAGCTGCACAACGCCGTCTTCTCCAGCGGCCGACAGAAGCTGCTGTCCGCCGCCTTGCAAATGGGCAACGTATGCTGCACCGGCAGAATCGGACACCATGAAGTTGAGCGGAGCAATGTTCGGCGGCACCACGACATCCTTATAGTCGGGATAGATTCCGACCTCCGTGTCTGTCTCAGCAAACTGCTCCGGCACCTCGGCCTTCTGTTTGCAACCTATTACGATTAATAATAAAGTAGAGCAGATAATGTATAATGAATAGCGACGCATAAAAAGGAGAAAGTTGAAAGTTGAAAAAGCCTCACCACCGGCCCCTCTCCACAAGGAGAGGTGAGTTTAGCCGCGAAAGCCTCTTCTCTTTTGGGGAGGGGAAGAGGTTTGGAGAGGGGGGCAGGTAAATCACTATATTGTAAATGAATTGTAAATCGTAAGTAGTTGAATAATATTATATAGAAGTGTGTTCTCAGTTCACGCCCGAGTTGCTCGACGAAAGGGTGGTGTATCCCTTCTTCGTTGCCTTGAGGTTGCCGAAGAAATAGTAGTAGGGATAGTAGCCCTTGTACTTCGGGAATAGCTCGTAGGCAAAGCCTGGGCGGTCTTTCATGTAGGGTCGTGTGTTCTCGAGGAAGCTCTGCAACTGTGGCTGGCGGAAGTTGATTCCCGAGAAGTGCTGCGAGATGCCAGGGTTCTTGTTCTCAGCGAGCATGATGCCGTCCAGGATGATGCTGGGCGGCGTAGTGCCGACGAGCGGCTCAAGGCGCTCTACGAATTGCGGCATGAGCTTGGTGTAGAGGCAGACACACAGGCTGTTGATGAGCGCATTGCGGCTTCGTCCCTCCACAAGCATGAGGTTGTAGCCCATGAAGAGCGGCTGCTGGTACTGACTCTCGAAGCTGTCGTGTATGGGTTCCGTCAGGCGAATCAGAGCCATCTCGGAGTCGGCGTTGACCAAATCGCTGCGGCGCACCATCGGCTCATACTTCTTCACAAACGCTCCCTCGAAGGGAATGTGCTTCAACACCGACAGATACTTCTCTGCCAGCTCCCATTCCTCGCGCATCAAGGCACACTTCACCAGCAGCTTCAGCAGGCGAGAGGTGGGACCGGTCATTACCATCTGCTCCATGCAGGCACGCATCGAAGGTTCGATGAAACCGCCGTAGTAGTTGCCCTCCGGCACATAAAGGCAGCTCGCATTGTTGTGCTGCCCGTCCATACCGTTGATGTGGAGCGAGTCGTAGTCCAGACGGATGTCGTACATGCGCTCTGCTATCTGTCCCGTCTGCACAAGCGCAATGGCGTAAGCGCAAGCCATCGGGCGGTTGCTCATCTTCGCATTTGCGCGAGCAAGCTTCTGTATGCCAGCCCAGTCCTGTCGGTACTCCATGTCGAGCAAGCGGCAAATGACGCGGACATAAGGTCGTTGCCATAGGTCGAAGCCGATGATAGCTGCCATGCAAAGAGCGATGACTACAAGTTGTACACGGTTCTGCCGGGGCGTTTCGTCTTGCGGTATGCCGATGACGGCCGGTATGGGCTTCCGGCTGAAGCTGCGTATGATGATGCCCCAGATGCAGAGCACAAACAAGGCGACGTAAGGGATGCCGAAGATGAAACCCGTGCGAGCCTCGAAGAAGATGTCAAGTCCGTGCCAAGTGACGACAGCCATATAGCACAAAGCCGGTACATACTGGACGGCGCGCCATGAGGCACGGAGCCGCATGCAATAGCCTGTGAGCCAGCTTCCAGCCGAGAGCATCAAGGCCAGAATCAAGCCGCCGAGCCAAGGATACTGATAGAACTGCAGCAGGGCACGCCCGACGTAGCGGAGACTGCCGTAAGGCTGGCTTAGGACGAACTCCATCATGCGAGGGTCGGCCACCCAGAAACTATACTCGCGACTCACGTGGAAGACGCTGCCGTAGTACCATGCAGCCCATAGCCATGTCAAGATAAAGAAGATGGGCAAGACAGGCAACAGCCACTTCCTCTTTGGGGAGGAAGGGGCTGTCTGCTGTGCATGAGTTGCCTTGTTCGGCTGTGTTGATGTTTTCTTGCGCATTTTATTGCAGGGTTTGTGTTAACTCTCTCTCTGGAAGGCTTCTACTTCACCAACACTTTCTTTCCGCCGATGATGTAGAGGCCCTTTGCGGGCTTGCTGACGCGCTGACCTGCCAGATTGTAGAATTGAGAGTTGAGAGTTGAGAGTTGAGAGTTCAATTCTCCATCTTCAATTTCAGAGATGCCGCTGCCTTCTTCCCAAACGTAAGTGAAGGGCGAGATGTTCTCGGCATAAATGAGTTGAACGGGTGAAGTCTTGCTTGGAGCGACATCGGGGTCAAGGATGTAGCCACTCTCCGTTTCAACATAGGTGCCGGCATAGATTTCCGTCTCATCCATAGAGACGACTATTTTCTCACCAGGGTTAAGGAATACCATCGGTAAGCCAGCCTTGAATGGCTCCGACTCGTTAAAGAGGTAGCCATTCTCATCAATGATGCCATGACCGTCTGGCATGTCAAATGGCAAGCGGAGCGCATGCCAACCTTTGCCTGTCAGCTGGGAAAAGAAAATGGTGGAGGAAGTGAAGTCTGTCGGGATGTAGAGCGGCTTATCGCCATCGATGACTACTGTCTGTGCGATGCTGTCTGGACCAACCACGTTGACGTTAGCCAGCAGTTCTTCCGTAGGCTGCTTCTTAGCGCTCTGTCCGGGCTTGACGTAAGCGATGGAGTTGGCAGGCAGGGGCATCATTTGGCTCTTGCCTGCGGTGCCTGTACCATAATAATATAATGTATGGGGCGTGGGGTCGCCTTCATAGTAGGCAGTCATCTCGCCGCGATACATGGCAGAGCCGTAGGGAACGAGCACTTCGTAGCCGTTGGCTTCGCAGGCAACGATGGTGAATCCTTCCTTCATCTTCTCGGCCACATAGGTTGGGGGCGTCATCTTTTTCCTGTTGGAGAGGTAGATGAGTTTGCCGTCCTTGTCATAGACTTTGAAGCCGATGGCTCCTTCGCCGCTGATGTTGTAGGTTGTCAGTCCCTGACTGGTGCTCGTGATGTAATAGTAGCCGTTGATCTGGTATTCGTTCACGAAGTCGCTCCACTGGCCGACGTCGGCGTATCCGATGGGCACTTCGCCGTCGTCATAGCCTACGCGGTTCTCGCCTTTGGGCTTGCCTTCGAGGGGGCTGTCGAAGATGGCAGGCGAGGGCTTGATGCGGTCGTCGATGAAGCAGATGCTGGGGGCTTTCGGGTAGCGGTGCATGTAGGCTTTGGCTTCCTCGATGTCCTTCTCGGTAGTCGTTACCCAGTATTCGCCGTAGTCGCCCACGTAGTGCTTGTCGTAGGGAACGAACATGCCGTTCACTTCAAAGAGTTCGCTGAGGTCGAGCTGTGCGGCGTCGCACATCTTCTTGGCCATGTGGAGGTAGTCGTCCTTGCCGTAGCTCATGTATCCGCCCACGACAGCTCCCTCTGGGTTAGTGAGGGTGGCGTCGTATGGGCCGGAGCGCTTCCAGATGGGATCCTTGCGGAGCATCTTGAAGAGCGTCGGGTAGAAGTTGGGGTTGTGACCCTGTGCGTGGAAGTAGAGGTAGAGCTGGAAGTAGAAGCGCGTCTGTTCCCAGATGTCGAGTTCGAACCATCCCTTGCCTTGTGCAAAGTCTTCGAAGGTCTTGGAGGTCTTCGAACCGCGGGTCGTACAGATGCCTTGCAGGAAGACGTTGACGTTGGAGAAGAGGTTGTTGCTCACCTCCGTAGCGCCCACGATGTTGAGGCAGGACTGGTGGTTGTGGCCTATCTCGTGCGAGGGTCCCCAGATGGCGCCGCCGCTTGTGGTTATCGTGTTGTAGTTCATTACCGTGGAGATGGTGCCGTCGCTATAGTATGTGCCGTAAGTAGTGGAGTACATGTAGCCGTGATTGACAGAGAAGGCGTTCCAGATGTTGCGGAAGCGGCCTTGCAGGTCTTCCTTGAAGCCCATGAGGTCCTCCTCCAGATCGACGAAGTTGCTCCAGACGCGCATGAGGCCTTCTGCTTCGGCAGTTCTGCCCATGGCACTCTTGACGAGGTTGGTGAGCATGGCGAATACGACGCGCTCGCTCTTGAGGTTGACGACCTTGCTCTTGTTGAGCAACTTGTCGTAGAGGAGAGTCCAGTCGTCATTGGTCATGCCACGTGTGTAGTCGAAGTAGCCTTGCAGCTGTCCGCCCTCGATGTGTATCTTGGCAGCCGGATAGTCGGCGAGGAACTTCTCGGGGTCGTTGAGCTGATAGAAGATGTAGAGCGTGCTGGCTGTGCTCAGGAAGATGGTGTTGAGGCCTACATGGAGGTTGGTGACCGTGCCTGTCTGGTGGTCGCCGGGGCTGTCGGAGTCCATCACTATCTCTGCCTGCAAGGTGCAGTCGAAGCTGGGTTCCTGGTCAACATAGAGGTAGATGATGTCGCCTGCCTTGCCTACGATGCCGGTGGGGCCGGAGAGCTTGCCGAAGGCGTTGCTCATGCCAGCGTACTCGTCCCAACTCATCTTCTGGTTGTTGCTATATACGTAGTAGTCGTCGCGGACGCGGAAGAACTTCTCGAAGCCTTCGCGTGTGTAGCCTGACTGGGAGGTGAAGCTCTCCCATGTGTTGTTCTTGACTTTGAGCACCATAGCCTTCATGTCGCTGTTGAGGGCTGCGAAGTCGCTGTTCTCTGCGAGTGCTTCGTCGCTCAGGGCCTGTATCTCGTCCTTGAGGACCGTGCAGGCGTTGTCCTGGAAGAGGTTGGCGAGGGCTGCCTTGTAGGCGCTCAGGTGCTGGCGGAGGTCGTTGTAGGCAGTCAGCTGTGCACGTCCCTCTGCGATGAACTCATCGGTCAGTTCGACCTCTTCGAAGCCCCATACGCTGTTGGCTGCGCTGCTGCTCCAGCCTACCACCACGTTGCTGCCGTCGCAATGGAGGCCAACGGTGTTCGTGTCGAGGATGTAGTATGTCAGCGACGTAGCATCGGAGCTGCGCTGGATGGCGAAGGTGGCTGAGCTTTTGCCTGTTGTGGTGTGGTACTGTTTGCTGAGGCTTCCGTTCTGCTGAGCGATGTAGCGTTGCGTGCAGACGTTCTGCAGGCAGTAGCGTCCGTTGTCGGTCTGGACGAGCGTCCAGTACTGCGAGAGTTTTTCGGCATCCTTGCCTTCGCAGTTGAGGACGTTGGCTCCGATGTCCTCGTTGATGTAGTTCAGCTTGCCCGCATTCTTGATGCGGTAGTACTTGCCGACCACAGGTTCGGTGTATCCGCCGAGGGAGAGCAGGTTGTCCTCCACGTCCTTTATCGTGTAGTTATCGACGAGGGCGATGCTCCAGTCGCAGCCTTGGTCGCCCTGACAGCTCCACTTGAAGAGCGTCGTTCCGTCGGTGCCGAGGTTCAGACAAGAGTTTCCAGAGAAGTCATCCTTTTCCGAAAGGTTGATGAAGGCGTCGTTCGTTCCGTTGTTCGGGCTAAACTGGATGTAGATGGTGTTAGCCGAGGTGGAAGGCGAGCGGAAGTTGTTGTCGTCGTTCAGAAAGCGTCCGGTGTTGGCGTTGCGGAGCGTGTAGCCGCTGCCAGCCTTGGAGAGGAGCCAGACCTGTGCCAACGTGTTGTCGTTCTTGCCTGCGCCTTCGGTGTTCGAGCCGTTGTCGGAGAGGCGGACATTCGTGTTGCGTCGGCTGGTGAGGCGCACGATGTTGGTGTTGCTCAGGACGTAACGGACGTAGGCGGTGCCTGTGAGGTCGCTGAGGTCGGAGAACGTGACCTTGCGGAACACCCAGTCGCGGTCGCTGCCTGAGCCGCCGACGCTCGATGCACCGATGAGTTTGCCGTTGCTGTTCTGCAGGTAGTACATGCCGTTGCTGCGCAGCGACCAGTGGCCTGCCGAACCCAGCTGGGCGATGGTATAGGCGTACTTGGCAACTACTTCGGCAGAAGTGGGATTTATCCTGCTCATGGTTGCGTTAGCATAATAGTTGCCGAGGCCGGACTTCAGGTAGTACTGATTGTCGGCTTCAGCCTTTTCGAGCTGTACGAGATAGCCGGCATTCGACCGGGCGTCGGTGCCGTTGGGCGACGTGGATGACACGCCCAAAGCGTTCCCCTCGCCTTCGACGATGAAGGAAGACGTGGAAGCGTTGTAGAGGACGTACCATTGGCCTGTTTCGAGTGTTGTGGCATTACCGCCGAGGTTAATAATCTTTCCGGCGAACTCATCTGTCTGTGCCCAGGCGCATGCCATGGAGAGCAGACAGCTGATAATAGTCAGTAGTTTTTTCATGTAATGTTAGGTTTAGTTTAAGAATACGATTTGTTTTGGGTACAAAGATAATAAAAAATGTTCATGCGCGCGAAGAATTTCATCTTTTTTTTCGCATAAAAGCGTAGAAAAGGCAAAAGGGCCTGCCTAACTCCCTCAGCCTTCTCGGAATCTCCCCCTAAGGGAGAGACTTTTATTGCTGTCCCAGATGGAATTTTGAGCGGGGCTTCTTTTTGGTGTCGCATCACTACCGGGGGTTCTACCCCCGGCTGTGATCTTTCGCGCCTTTGGCGCTTATTTGGCGGACAGTAAAAGAAACTAAGCCCTTCCCTTTAGGGGAGGGTTTGGGAGAGGCTTCAGGGGAGGGATTGGGAGGGGCCGTTGCTTCAGGAGACAGTCTGGGAGAAGCCGCAGAGCCAGATGAGGTACGCCACATAGCAGGTGACGAGCAGGATGCCTTCCCAGCGGCTGAACTTGCGGCTGGTGAAGCCTGTGAGCCATACCAACACAGGGCTGCCAATGAGCATTGCCCAGTCCTCGGGCCTGATCTGCGTGACGGCCATCGGGACTACGCTGCTGCAGAAGCCTATGACAAAGGCGATGTTGAAGATGTTGCTGCCGAGGACGTTGCCCAAAGCCAGTCCGAAGCTGCCCTTGCGAGCCGCCACGACGCTCGTTGCCAGTTCGGGCAGACTCGTTCCGCCTGCCAGGATGGTCATGCCGATGACGCTTTCGCTGATGCCCCACTCGCGAGCCACGGCGGCGGCATTATCCACGAGGACACGTCCGCCCACCACAAGGGCTGCTATGCCGACAACGATGAGGAGGACAATCTTCCAAGCCGGAACTTCCGCCGCGGCATCTGTGTTCTCCCCTTTCGCGGAGGAGCTGGAGGAGGTCTGCCCCCTCCTGTCCTTCAAGGCAATGCGATAGGCTATGTAGAGGTAGCAGCAGAAGAGGGTTGCAAGCACCATGCCTTCCCAGCGGACTATCATGCCTTCCGTCACGGCAAAGAGGTACAGGAGCACAGAGACAAGCAGGCACAGAGGTATGTCACGATAGAGTAGCGACTTCTCCACATCGATGTTCCGCATGATGGCCGAAGCGCCGATGATGACGAGGACGTTGAAGATGTTGCTGCCCATGACGTTGCCCACGCTCATGTCGCTGCTGTCGCGCAGCAGACTCATAAAGCTCACCATGAACTCCGGCAGACTGGTGCCCAGCGAGACGACCGTCAGGCCGATGACCAGTTCACTCACTTTCAAGCTTCGGGCGAGCGCACAGGCTCCGTCCGTAAAGCGGTCGGCTCCCCAGAGAACAACGGCGAGGCCGACAATAATCAGAACAATCTCGAGTATCATATTTCTAAAGCGCTTCTATATAACTGAACGTATTTGTCCGCTTTGCAATAGGAACCGACGCTTCCGAGCGTCGGCACGATGACCGCCTAATCCGACGCTCGGAAGCGTCGGCTCCTGGCACGGTGGACTGCCAGATACTGACGCTCGGAAGCGTCGGCTGCTTTTAAGGCGGTGCAAAAGTACGACTTTTAATTCAAAATACAAAATAATTAAATCCAAAAGTGAAGTTTAGGGGAGCGTTTATGCCACGGATTGTAATTCGCCGGATGCGGGTGTGGGCAGTTGGAATGCCAATACCGGGGGCATTTCGGGCTTGCTTTTCCACAAGCTCCTTGCGGTCGGACAGCAAAGCCGACCGAGCCGGGAGCTTTTCCGCCGACGTCTAAGCGATGCGATGGAGTAGGGGAGATGCCCGAAAAACCTTGACAGGATTTTGCGCTGCTGCAAGGGGAAAAGGACGAAGCCGCAAGGGATGTTTCCCAACGCTCCACGTAGAGTAAGCCAACTCTCCACGTAGTGTAGCTTTTTCCTCCACGTTGAAATTCCCCTTCCTTCTTTCTGTTTTTGTCTTCATTCTTTGTTCCGTTTGTCGGCATGCCATGCTGACATGACACTTTCTTAACCATCCCTGACGGAATGCCCCTTTGTAACCCACTGATTATCAGCTTCCATTCGATTTAGGGCCATTTCCCGTCTTCGGTGGTACCAAGTGCCACAGCGCCAAAAAAAGGCCGTCAGAACGCGCCTCAATGCGAAAAGTTTTGACAGATAAACCCGTTTGGCGAAGGCGAATAAGGTTGCTGAAGTGCCCTTGGGATGCTGTCCTTAGCCCGCGTTTCCCCTCCCCTTCAAGGGGAGGGGTTAGGGGTGGGGTCAATTTTTCCCCTGCTCCACCGCCAAGAGCCACTATCTTACCCCACCCCTGCCCCCTCCCCTTCGAGGGGAGGGGAAAGGAAGCTTGTCCTCGGCTCCCCTTTCCTTCGATCGAACAGAGCAGGAAGTCTGCCCGCGTTTCCCCTCCCCTCCAAGGGGAGGGGTTAGGGGTGGGGTCTGCGCGTTCCCCCTCCCCTCAAGGGGAGGGAAGGGGAGGGGTTAGGGGTGGGGTCTGTTTTCTCCTTACTCCCTACGCCCCTGGGGTCTGTTTCCTCCCTCATCCCTACGCCCCAAGTCCCCGTCGAATCCATCCGCTCTCCTGCCCGAAAGCAGCGTCACAATTGTTTTCGGAAATTTCAAACATAAGTTAAAAAGCAGCGGAATAATGCAAATAAAGTTTCATTTAGGCGGCTTTCGCTTGCATTCTGACATTTTCTTCGTACCTTTGCACCCAAGAGAGAAACATGAAAGGCTGAAAAGCCGAAAATGTGATAACCTGAAACGTTAAACTATAATATATTAAGGAAAATGAAGAAACTCACTATCGCCATGCTGCTCACGATGCTCGGAGCAGGCGCAATGGCACAGAATTTCGAAGGAAGCACCGTGGAAGAGCGTATCGCTCACTCCACTGGCAACAACGAGGACAGCGTCAAGACGGCCAAAGGTTACATTACGATGTTCCAGCAAGCCGGTGCTAACAAGGACTATGCCGACATGTACATCAACTACAAGTGGCTGAAGAATTATGCACCCTTCGCAGTTAACGGTATCTATACCCAAGGCCCGTTCATGTTCTATAACCTCATCAATGCAGAACAAGACCCCGTCAAGAAGCGCAGGTACTTCGACGAGATGATGGAGCTTTTCGAGCTTCGCCAAAAGAACCTCGACGCCCTGAACTCTTTCGCCAAGACGAAGAGCACGCTGGGCGACGTGCTGAGCGTGAAGGCTGAGTACTACAACTGGACGGCTCCAGCTGTCCTCGGGCAGAACTTCGACCTTCGTGGCTCGTACAAGAACTTCGCCGAAGCCATCAAAATGGTCAACGAGCAGGGCGGACGCGAAATCACAGGCTCCTTCCTCCAGACTTTCTTCCTGGTCAGCGACGCCGTCTATAAGGCTATGCCCAACACGATGCGCGAACAGTACCTGCAGGACTACCTCGACAGCAAGGATGCTTGCGAGAAGATGCTCCAGCTGGCTAAGGAGGCTCAGGCCGAGGGAGATACGGCTCGCGCACAGCAGCTCGTGGCTACCTACGACGCACCGCTGGCTGCCATCGAGCAGATCTTCTCGCAGAGCGGAGCAGCCGACAGCGCACAGCTTATCGCTATCTATACCAAGAAGTTCGACGGATATAAGACGGACATCAACAAGCTCAACTCCAGCCTGACCATCATGCAGAACAACGATTGCGACGAGAGCGACATCTACTATCAGTATGCCGAGGCTGCTTACGCCCTCGAGCCTACCTACACCAGCGCCATCGGCCTGGCACAGAAGGCTCAGAAGGACGGCCAGCTCGACAAGATGCTCGAGTACTACAACAAGGCTCTGGAACTCGCTTCGAGCGATGCACGACGCGGAGCTATCTGCCTCAACATCTGCAACGGCCTGACGAAGAGCAAGCAATACACGGGTGCCCTGACCTACGCCGAGAAGGCCATCGCCTACAATGCCGACCTCACGGGCAAGTCCTACCTGAAGATGGCCAACATCTACGCTCTGCTTGGTCAGTACGGCGAAGCAGTGGCCTACTGCAGCAAGGCCAGCACAGCCGACATCACTGTCAGCGGCTCGGCCAACCGCCTCAAGGACAACATCCAGAGAGCACAAGCCAGCCAGGCCGAAAACGCCAAGGCCCGCAAGGCTTACGACGACTTCATCGCTCGCCAGAAGGCAGAGGAAGCCTTCTGGAAAGGCGGAGGAAAGTGATAAGCTGAAAGCCTTCGAAGCAATAGAAGCAATAGAAAAACTCAGAATAATCTGAATAGTCCGAGTACTCAGAAAACTCAGAATCCTCCGAGTCCTCTGATAGCTCAGAATCCCCCCTAAAGCCCGCTCATGCTGTACTGCATGGCGGGCTTTTCTTGTCCTCAGCCTCTTTTCTTTGTAAAAAAAGGTTAAAACCTTCGCAATACTTTGCCGAAATAAAGAATTATTAGTAACTTTACACACTGAAAAGTACAAAATCGGCGTAAAACAGGCAATGCAACAAATAAAAATCGGCATTATTGGATTAGGAAGAATGGGTCGCAAGCACCTCCAAGAGCTTGTGAACTGCGAGTATTGGGACGTGAAGTACACCTGCGACATCAATCCCGAGAAAGCCAGACACTCCCGCCAGATAGCTCCCAATGCCATCTTTACCACCGACGAACGCGACATCTGGAATGACCCCGAAGTGACGTGCGTCGGCCTTTTCGCCTTGGCCGACTCTCGCGCAAGCCGCATAGAGAAAGCCGTCAAGGCTGGCAAGCACGTCATCTGCGAGAAACCCCTCGCCTACAAGCTACAAGAGGAATGGGACGTCGTCCGCCTCGAAGAAACGACCGACAAGTTCTGCACCGTCAACCTCTACCTGCGCAATGCCTGGTACACAGCCGCCATGAAGGACTTCGTCCGCAGCGGAGAAATAGGCGAGCTCGCCATCATCCGCATCTGCCACATGACCCCCGGACTCTCGCCAGGCGAAGGGCACGAGTACGAAGGCCCTTCCTTCCACGACTGCGGCATGCACTACGTCGATATAGCCCGTTGGTATGCCGACTCCGAATACAAGACGGGGCACGCTCAAGCCATCCGCATGTGGGACTACAAAGACCCGTGGTGGCTCCAGTGTCACGGCACCTTCGAGAACGGCATCGTCTATGACATCACTCAAGGCTTCGTGTATGGTCAGCTCGCAAAGGACCAGACACACAACTCCTACACAGAACTTATTGGCAGTAAAGGCTTTGTCCGCATGACGCACGACTTCAAGACGGCCGTCGTCGAACTGCACGGCGAGCACGTCACCCGCCGCATAGAGAAACCCTATGGCGACAAGAACATCGACCGCCTTTGCCAGCTCATGGGCGAAGCCATACTGACGGGCAAACGCCCGGATTCCTTGCCCCGATTCCGCGACGCAGCCATTGCCAGCGAATACGCCTGGAAGATGCTCGACGATGCCCGTAGGAACGACCTTCCCTCGAAAGGCACACCCGAGGAACTCGAACAGATTCACTACCGCCGTGCCCACGCTACCGACGGCTACGGCCTCATCGACAGACCACATAAATAAACACGATAACCCCCTAACTCTCAACTTTCAATTTCCAATTTTCAACTCTCAACTCTCAACTCTCAACTGACTCTAAACTCTAAACACTAAACTATAAACTCAAAAATCACATAAAATGGCAAACCAACTCTTATTCCTCGGCAGCCTCGGCGGCCAAGAGATTATCATCATCGCCCTCGTCATCCTGCTTCTCTTCGGAGGCAAGAAGATTCCTGAACTCATGCACGGCCTCGGCAAAGGCGTGTCGCAATTCAAGAAAGGCATGAACGACATCGAAAAGGAAATCAATGCAGAACCCGAGAAAATAGACGAAACACAGAACAAATAACCATAAGTTTAATCATCAAAAACAAAACATCTCTCTTATGAAAGACATGTCAAGAAGATCGTTCCTCAAGGCAGGAACTGCAGCAACCGCTGCTCTGGCAATGGCTCCCGCTGATGTGCTCGGCAAGGCCAAGGCAAAGAAGAACGTACAGACCGGTAAGATTAAGCTCCTCGGCGTCGGTGTCGGCGGACGTGGTCACGCTGACATCAACGGCGTTACCTATAAGGGCAAGGGCGAAGTCTATGACGACATCGAGTTCATCGGCATGTGCGACGTGGACTTCAAGTACGCAAAGGGCGTCCTCGAAGAGTATCAGAAACTCTTCCCCAACATGAAGGTTTACAATGACTACAAGAAGATGTATGCCGAATTGCTGGATCAGGCAGATGCCGTTATCTGCGGTACTGCCGACCACACACACGCCATCATCTGTGCTGAAGCTCTCGCTGCAGGCAAGCACGTTTACTGCGAGAAGCCCCTCACCCGTACCGTTTACGAATCTCGTCTGCTCACAAAACTCGCTGCCAAAGCCGGCGTTGCCACCCAGATGGGCAACCAGGGTTCCAGCGGCGAAGGCGTGAACCTGACTTGCGAATGGATATGGAACGGCGAAATCGGCGAGGTAACCCGCGTGGATGCCTTCACAGACCGTCCCATCTGGCCGCAAGGACTGGAACGTCCCGAAGAGGTTCACGAGATTCCCAGCACGTTGAACTGGGATGCATTCATCGGTCCGGCTCCCAAGCGTCCCTACAACTCCATCTATCACCCCTGGAACTTCCGCGGATGGTGGGACTTCGGTACAGGCGCTCTCGGCGACATGGCTTGCCACATCCTGCACCCCGTCTTCAAGGCTCTCGACTTGGGCTATCCCATTAAGGCTGAAGGCAGTTCCACTCCCCTTATGTCCGACTGCTGCCCCAGCGCACAGGTCGTTAAGCTGACCTATCCCGCTCGTCCCAACCGTCCGAAGGTAGCTATGCCTGAAGTGGTTGTGACTTGGAGCGACGGCGGCATTGTGCCCTTCCGTCCCGAAGGCTTGCCCGTAGGCAAAGACCTCAACGTCAGCGGTGGTGGAGCCATCTTCTACGGCACAAAGGACATACTCGTTGTAGGCTGCTACGGCGAGAAACCTTACCTCGTAAGCGGTCGTGTGCCCAACGCTCCGAAGGTATGCCGTCGCGTCACCGAAAGCCATCAGCGCGACTGGATCCGTGCCATCAAGGAAATCCGTGCTGGCAAGACCGATTGGGTCAAGACAGCTTCCGACTTCAGCGAGGCAGGTCCCTTCAACGAAATGGTAGCAATGGGCGTCGTTGCCACCCGCCTGCAAGGCCTGAACCAGACTCTCGAATGGGACGGCGAGAACATGCGTTTCACCAACATCCCCGAGAAGGCTACGGTTCGTGCCATGCTGAAGGACGGCTTCTCCATACACGATGGACACCCCACCTTCAATAAGACTTACACCGAACCCGTCAACGCTCGCGAGTTCGCAGCAGAGCTTATCAAGCCGAAGTACCATAATGGCTATGTCCTGCCCGACATGCCTGCATAACTCATCGTTCTGATTCATAGTTCATAACCCATAAAGTGACGCCTCGCGGCATACGCTTATGAGTTATGGACTATGAACGATGTCCTTATCAATATCTAAACAAACAAGACAATGAAACTCAGGAATATCCTCGCAGCAACAGCCCTTACCGTTGCTGCGGGCGTACAGGCACAGCCTCAGTACGTCGTTATAGAGAACCCACAGGTTGACCTCAGCACGCTGAAGGTTGACAAGGACGGCTACTATGTCCTCTTCGACGGCTCCAGTCTCAACGGCTGGCGCGGCTATTGCAAAGACCATGTTCCCAGCAAATGGAACATTAAGGACGGCAGTCTGCACTTCGACGGCCGCACATCCAACGGCGAGGGCGGCGACATCATCTTCGCTCACAAGTTCAAGAACTTTGAGTTCGAGATTGAATGGAAAATTGCGGAGGGAGGCAACTCAGGCATCTTCTACCTCGGCAAGGAAACGGCTACCATCAACAACGATGCTCCGAAGACCGAAGAGACGAAGGCTGGCAACGTGACCATCACGCAGACCATCGACAACCGCGGCAAGCTCAACTATCAGCCCATCTACATCAGCTGCCCCGAGTGCCAAGTGCTCGACAACGAGCGTCACCCCGATGCTAAGCTCGGAGCCACCCTCGGCATCCGCCAGAGCACGAGCCTCTACGACATGATTGTTGCTAAGCCTCAGAATGCGAACCCTGCTGGGCAGTGGAACAAGGTGAAGATTGTCGTGAAGAACGGCAAGGTGACACACTTCCAGAACGGTGTGAAAGTACTCAGCTACACGTTGGCCGACAAGTCGTGGGTTGACCTGGTTCAGACATCCAAGTTCAGCCAGAAGAACTGGCCTCTTGCCTACGAAATCATGAAGGACTGCGGCAAGGAGCCTGGCTACTTCGGCATGCAGGACCACGGCGACGAGGTTTGGTACCGCAACATCCGCGTCAAGGTGCTGAAGTAATATATTATATATAATGTATAAGAGCTTTCTATTATGAAGAAGATTCTTATGATGGTCTGCCTCTCCGCTGCCTTCCTGGGCTTTGGCATCAGCGCAGACGCTAAAAAGAAAGAGGCTTGCTTCCAGATGTACAGTGTTCGCGAACTTATCGGCAACCCCGAGAAGTTCGCTCAGAACCATAAAGAAGTGCTTGCCAAGCTTGCCAAGATGGGCTACACCTCCACCGAGGCTGCCAACTACGACAATGGCAAGCTCTACGGACTTTCGCCCGAAGAATACAAGGCTGCCATCGAAGCCTCGGGCTTGAAAGTGCTTTCCAGCCACGTCGGGCACAACCTGAGCAACCAGGAACTTGCCAGCGGCGATTTCAGCGAAGCGCTCAAGTGGTGGGACCAGTGCATCGACTGCCACAAACGTGCAGGCATGAAGTACATCGTCAACCCGGGTGTCAACTATCCAAAGACGTTGAAGGAGGCCGACATCATCTGCAAGTACATGGATGCTGTCGGTGAGAAAGTCAACGCCGCAGGCATGAAGTTCGGCTACCACAACCACAGCCACGAGTTTGGCAAAGTGGAGGGTAAGGTCTGGTACGACTACATGGTGGAGCACACCGATGCCGACAAAGTGTTCTTCGAAATGGATGTCTATTGGGCAGTCCGCGGGCAGGTAAGTCCCGTAGAGTACTTCAACAGGTATCCCGGCCGTTTCCTCTTGCTCCACATCAAGGACCACAGGGAACTCGGCCAAAGCGGCATGGTCGGCTTCGATGCTATCTTCAACAATGCTGAAAAGGCAGGCATGAAGACGCTCGTCGTCGAGCTGGAGGGAAGCAACAAGCCCAACATCCTCGACGGCATGAAGGAAAGCATCGACTACATCAAGGCCTCTAAGTTTGTCAAAGCAAGTTACGACAAATAAACAGGAATGAAGAATGAAGAGTGAAGAATGAAGAATTTGCTACCGCCCTACGAACTATGTTTCCTATGCTTGAAAGGCATCCCCAAGCGGTAGCAGGTTCTTCATTCTTCATTCTTAGTTCTTCATTTTTAAGGTTATGGAGATAGAAGACAAAAGCAAATCAGCTGAGCAGGAAAGCGAGGAGCAGGAAGGCGCGATGTCCTTCTGGGACCACCTCGAAGTGTTGCGTTGGGCCGTGTTCCGCAGCGCGTGCGTGCTGGCCGTCATCATGGTGGGCACGTTCATCGCCATGCCCTACATCTTCGACCGCTTCATTCTGGCTCCCACTTCCAACGACTTCTTCACCTATCGTCTGCTAAACCGTATCGGCGGAGGAATGGTGTCGCTCTCGCCCGATTTCGACGTTCAGATCATCAACATCAACGTTGCCAGCCAGTTCATGACGCACATCTCGACGTCCATCTCGCTGGCTGCCGTCATCGCCTTCCCCTACTTCATCTGGGAGATATGGAAGTTTATCGAGCCTGCCCTCTTTGAGGACGAGGTGAAACACTTGCGGCCGGCTTTCCTGGGAGGCACCATGATGTTCTACGTCGGCTGCGCCATTGGCTACACGCTTGTCTTCCCTTTCACCTTCCGCTTCCTCGTGGAGTACAATCTCAGTCCAAGCATCACCAACCAAATCAACCTGCAGAGCTACATCGACAACTTCACGATGCTCATCCTCGTCATGGGCATCGTCTTCGAGATGCCACTGCTTGCATGGCTGCTCAGCATAATGGGCATCCTCAAGAAAAGCTTCCTCCGCGAGTACAAAAAGCATGCCGTTGTCGTCCTTCTCATCTCTGCTGCAATCATTACACCCAGCGGGGATCCCTTCACGCTCATGCTCGTCTTTATCCCGCTCTACGTGCTCTATGAGCTGTCAATATTGGTGGTGAGGGAAAAGAAACAAAAAGAGGACAATTAGACGCAATATAGCCCATAAAACGCCCCTGTTTTACACAAAAATCAAGAAAATGTGCATCTTTGTGGCCTAAAACGCATGTTTTTCTCTTTTTTTCTTGCGCAAATTGAAATAAAGTCTTAACTTTGCATCGACTTAAAGTGTGTTAAACCACTTGTAAAGAAAGGAAAAGTACAATTAAATAAAGTTAAACTATTAAGAACATGAAAAAGTTTACACTCGTGCTCGTTGCTATGTTTGGCATGGCAATGGCAGCCAGTGCACAGTACACTGGCCACAAGTTTTTCGACAATTGGTCCATCGGCGTTGAAGGCGGCGTAAGCACCAATCTCTGTGATTGGGATACCCCCAATGGCGGTGTGGCAGGTATCAACTTCACGAAGGGCGTAACTCCCGTCCTGAGCTTGGAATTCCAGTTGCAGGCTGGCTTCAACGACGATGCCAACTGGAATTGGAGCGTGCGCAGCAAGAATGTTGTGGACAATGCTACCTTCATGGCCAACACCAAGATCAATCTGATGAACTGGTTCGGCGGCTACAAGGGCACTCCCCGCACCTTCGAGATTCAGGCTCGCACTGGTTTCGGCTACACTCGCTTCTTCTGGCCCGGCGGCGACTTTGTTGAAACGAAGAGCGGCAACGACCTCAACCGTTGCACCGCTAAGTTCGGCTTCGACTTCGACTTCAACCTTGGCAAGCAGAAGGCTTGGACCATCAGCCTGCGTCCCGCTGTTATCCTGAAGATGACCCGCGACAACGACCCCGCAAGATTCAATATGGGTGTTGCTACTATCTGCGACGAGAACGGCAGTCCTGTCGGCTCCTATGCCCACAATGGCCTCGCTCAGATTACAGCAGGCGTCACCTATCACTTCAAGACCAGCAACGGCACACACCACTTCGCAGAGGTTAAGCCCGTTGAAGTAACAAAAGTCGTTGAGAAGGTTGTCGAGAAGCCCGTTGAGAAGGTTGTCGAGAAGGTAGTTGAGAAGGTTGTCACAAAGAACACCAGCAACGTCACCATCGAGTTCGCTCAGAACAAGGCTACTCTCACCAACACCGCTAAGGCTAAGCTGAACAGCATCGACAAGAACACTACCGTTGCTATCGACGGCTATGCTTCTCCCGAAGGCAACAAGGCTTACAACCTGAAGCTCTCACAGCGCCGCTGCGACGCAGTCAAGGCTTACCTCGTTGACCGTGGCGTGAAGGTTGCCGACGTCAACGCTCATGGTGCTGACGGTCAGGAGTCTCAGCGTATCGTTTACGTTACAATCAAGTAAACAGAGACTTATAACCCATCATACAAAGGGGCGTGTCGATTACCGACGCGCCCCTTTTGCATTCTCTTCCTCTTGACGGAAGGGAAAAAGTGTTTGTTTTTATTGGTGTCCGGTAAATTCGGCCTGTAGGGCCAGATAGCTCCCAGCCCAGGGCAGCGCCCTGGGTTTATGACGCAGAAGTAGATAGCGCCCTGAAGGGGCAAAAGCACTAAAACACAAAGCTTTTGCCCTTCCAGGGCGTGATTTACACATACATGCTTGTACCCAGGGCGCTGCCCTGGGCTGACAGCTTTCTGCCCCTCCGGGGCGTTGACTTCGTCGACCTTCAGTTCCAAGCCCCTGCCAATCACAATTTGCTCTAAATGCCGATGGTTAGGAGTGTGCAGGAGATAATGAAATAAGTTCCCCGGACAGCAATAATAAATTATATGTCTTTTCGTTTTCATCGAACTCACGTTTTCTTAAGTCCCGAACCAAAGGTCGATGAAGTCAAGGGACGACAGAACACAGACGGGGGCGCAAACCCCCGGTAATGATGCAACAATGAGAAAAGCCCTGAAAGGGCGACAGAGTCCTTAATAAGTTGATTTCAAACCAATTGACCTCTCTGTCGCCCCTTCTGGGCTTCTTTTTACTGACATGTTCCTTGCCGGGGGTTCTTCGCTTCGCTCAGGCGCAGACGGAGTCACCCCCGTCTGTGTTCTTTCGCACCTCCGGTGCTTTTCCCCGGACAGCGATAGTTTTCTGTCAAGAATTTTCTGTTCTCGACGCGATTTAAGGGCATGTTTCCCCCTCTGTGGCACTTAGGGCCGGAAAAGGCGGGAAATGGGCTTATTTTGAATGGCTGCTGGGAATCAAGGGGTTAGGAAGAGGCATTTTGCCGAGGGAAGTTAAGAAAGTGTCATGTCGGCATGGCATGCTGACAAACGGAACAAAGAATGAAGTGAAAAATGGAAAGTTGAAAGGGGAAAGTTAACGTGGAGGAAAAGGCGACACAACGTGGAGTGTTGGCCTACACAACGTGGAGCGTCGAAAAGGAAGGCACGCAGGGGAGGGAATTGCCCTACGGAGAGGGACGAAATGGTGTCATGGTTTTTCGGACGCGCTCCTCTTCCTGTTCGGCGAGGAAAATGGCGTTCTGACGGGTTTGGACTCGGGCTTTGCTGCCTAAGCACCTACGGGGACGTGCTTCCTGTCCGAGAGGATTTGCAATCCTCACGTATCGGATTTAGGGATTCTCAATCCCGCAATCCTTGTTTCTTAGCATTACAAATGCCTACGACCGATGCTGTCGAATTACAAATCCGCCAGAACGATACCTCTGGCCATTCGATGGCGTGCTCCCCTGTTCGTGGCGGTCAGACGCAGTAGTTGTGTTTCTTCTCCCAACCGATGCTGGTGGCGGGTCCGTGGCCGCAGAGGACGTCGGTGTCGTCGGGCAGGCGGAAGAGCTTTTCCCTGATGCTGTTCAGTTCTGCCTCCCAGTTTCCGCCGGGCAGGTCGGTGCGTCCTATGCTCTGCTTGAAGAGCGTGTCGCCGCTGAGGACCATGTGTTCGTCGGGGATGTAGAGCGAGGCAGAGCCGGGCGTATGGCCGGGTGTATGGATGAATCGTATGGCAGTCTCGCCGAGATGCACCTCGCCTCCGTCGTTGAGCAAGCGGCCGATGGGGGGCATTGCTCCGCCGATGGTCAGTCCGAACTGTGCCGCCATCATCGGCATCTGCCGGTAGGTCTCTTCCTCATCGACGTGGAAGATGGGCTTCAGCCCGTACTTGCGAAAGATAAATGGCAGGCCGTAGGTGTGGTCGAAGTGGGCGTGCGTCTGCAAGGCATACTTCATCTTGAGTCCGTGGGCCTCGATGCAGCCGGCCAGCGACTGTTCTTCCTGCCTGTTCCAGTTGCCGGGGTCCACGATAGCGGCTTCGAGCGTCGCCTCGTCCCACAGCAGGTAGGTGTTCTCTTGAATGGGGTTGAAAGTGAAGGCTATGTATTTCATTTGCTTGTTAGTGGTTAGTGGTTAGCAGATAGTGGTTAGTGGTTGGCGGTTAGCGGTAAGAGGAATGTTCTGGATGCTTATTGGGATCCCAAGGTTTTCTCTAACCTCTAACCCCTACCCTCTAACCTCCAATTTCTTGGTTATAATGGCAAGTAAACCAGTTTCTTAGTCTCGAAGAACGGCTCCTCGAAGAAGTCGCAGAGCGATACCGTCTCGGCGGCTTTGCCAAAGGGCTTAGCCTCTTGCTCCAGCTCTCCGCCTTTGAGGCAGATGAGGCCGCCGGGGAGGGCGTTCAGTTGCTCGCGCGAGATGTTCTTGCGCACAATCTTCACGAGGTCGGGCAGAGGCATGACGGCTCGCGAGACGACGAAGTGGAACTTCTCCTTCACTTCCTCGGCGCGGCACCACCTTGTCGTGACGTTTCCCAGTCCTAACGCGTTCTTCACTTCCTCGCAGACGCGAATCTTCTTGCCGATGGAATCGACGAGGAGGAACTCAGCCTCGGGAAACATGATGGCAAGCGGGATGCCCGGGAAGCCGCCGCCCGTGCCGAGGTCCATGATGCTGGTGCCCGGCTTGAAGCGTATGAATTCGGCTATGGCGAGGCTGTGCAGGACGTGGTGCTCGTAGAGGTTGTCGATGTCCTTGCGCGAGATGACGTTTATCTTGCTGTTCCAGTCGCGATAGAGCGCATCGAGTGCTGCAAACTGCTCCTTCTGCCTGTCGGTCAGGGTGAAGTATTTGGTTAAAACGGACCCCCCGTCCCCCTTTAGGGGGAGGTTTGTCCCTTGGACTTTCTGTGTTTTTGTTTCGTTCATTTTATTGCAATAAGCTTCCTATCTCATTAACTACATTATCAATGTCATATAGCACTCGCTCATTACTGAAGCGTATGACTTTGTACCCCAATTCTTCGAGCATTTGAGTCCTTAGCTCGTCGTCGTATTCTTGCAGCGGTTCAGAATGGTATCCTCCATCCACTTCGATTATCAGCTTGCAGTCAGGGCAAAAGAAGTCCACAATGAACGGTCCTATTATATATTGGAACAGGAACTTATGGCCAAGATTCTTCGCTCTCACATAGTCTCTGAGTATTGATTCTGCCTCTGTGGGATTAGACCTCATTTTCTTTGCCCAGTCTTTTAGTTGAGCATAGTATATGGGGTCTGCATTCTGATATGGGAAGTGGTTATAAGTCTCCATCACACTGTTTGTTTATTCCCCCTAAAGGGGGTTAGGGGGTCCGCTATTATATACACAAACGCCACTGCCCCAAGGATGTAGGGATAGTAGAGGTATGGGATGATGTCGAGCGGGTTGACAGCGGCCAGTCCGCTGGCGATGAGCATCTGTGCTCCGTAGGGGATGATGCCTTGTGCCAGGCAGCTGAAGGTGTCGAGGATGCTTGCGGCACGCTTGGCGGCGATGCCGTAGCGCTGGGCCAACTGCTTTGCCAGAGGGCCGACGCTAAGGATGGCAATCGTGTTGTTAGCCGTACAGAAGTCCGTCAGCACTACCATTGCCGCCATGCTCAACTCAGCCTTCTTCCTACTGCCGTTCCGGTTGTTGAAGAGCTTCATCAGCCAGTCGATGCCGCCTGCTTGGCGGATGACCTGCATCAAGCCCGCTGCCAGGAGCGTCACAATGATGAGTTCGCTCATGCCCATGATGCCGTCGTTCATTGCCCGCAGCCATCCGAAGGGCGTCAGCGTGCCGGTAGCGATGCCCATCAGGCCGGCCAGAAACGTTGCCGAAGCAAGCACGAGCTGCACATTCATGCCGGCAAGCGATGCCACTATAATATATATATAAGGTAGAATGGCGGGGTAGAAGACGTCGTGCAAGCGGTCTGGTTCCACGTTGACAGCAGGCATGCAGCCGTAGAGCACCAGGCAGATGACGGCAGCCGGCAGGGCAATCCAGATGTTGGCACGGAACTTGTCCTTCATCTCGCAGCCGAGCGTCTGCGTAGCCATAATCGTGGTGTCGGAGATGAAACTCAGGTTGTCGCCAAAGTACGCGCCGCCAACGACAATGGCCACCATCATGGCCGTTCCCGCCCCTGTCTGCTCGGCCATACTGCCTGCTATGGGGACAAGGGCAGCTATCGTGCCGACACTCGTTCCCGTACTGAGCGAGATGAAACAGGCTGCGAGGAAAAGGCTTCCCAGCACAAAGCCGGGCGGAACAGCCGCGAGAGCCAAGTGGATAGTCGCATCGATGGCTCCCATCTGCTTTGCTGTGGCAGCAAAGGCTCCTGCCAGGATGAAGATCCAGAGCATCTGCATGATGCCCGGTGCAGCGGCTCCGTCGGCAAGGTGGGCGAAACGTTGGCTCACGCTTTCGCCCCTGATGATGAACAGGCTGTAGAGCGATGCAACAAGGAAAGCTACCGTGAGCGGCACGGCATAGAAGTCGTCTGCTGCAATACTCAGGAACAGATAAAGCAGCAGAAAGACAAGGAGCGGACTCAAAGCAAGCAAGCCCTTTTTGTTCGAAACTTCAGCTTTCATGCCGCGAAGTTACGCATTTTTCCTCAATATCCATGCGTTTTTACATAGAATTACGGTAATTCTTGCAATTTGTACCTTATTTTGAGTCCTGTTTTCACATTTATTTTGTACCTTTGCAGACAATTAAGCAAAAAAGGATAACCAACAGTAAAGACATGGCAAAAATTGTAACACTCGGCGAACTCATGCTTAGGCTGTCGTCATCGGCAAGCAAGAGGTTCGTCCAATCCGACAGCTTCGATGTCAACTATGGCGGCGGTGAGGCAAACGTAGCCGTCAGCTTGCAGAACTTTGGCAACGAGGCTTTCTTCGTCAGCAAGATACCGGCACACGAAATAGGCCAAGCGGCCATCAACAGCCTTCGCCGCTTTGGTGTACACGTGAAGTACGTGGCACGAGGCGGTTCCCGCTTGGGCATTTACTACCTCGAAACGGGGAGCAGCCTTCGTCCCAGCAAGGTGATTTACGACCGCGCCCACAGCAGCATCAGCGAGGCAACGCCGGAGGACTTCGACTTCGACGGCATCTTTCGCGATGCCGACTGGTTCCATTGGAGCGGCATCACGCCTGCTTTGTCGAAGAGTACTGCCGAATGTGTGGAGAAGGCGTGCATCGCAGCCAAGAAAGCCGGCGTGACCATCAGCTGCGACCTCAATTATCGGCACAAACTCTGGTCGGGCGAGGAGGCGCAGAAAGTGATGCGTCCCTTGATGCAGTACGTCGATGTCTGCATCGGCAACGAGGAAGATGCCGAGATGTGCCTGGGCTTCCGTCCCAATGCCGACGTAGAAAACGGAAAGACGGACGGCGAAGGCTACAAGAACATCTTTCGGAGCATGGCGAAGGAGTTCGGCTTCCGCTATGTCGTAAGCACCCTTCGCGAGAGTTTCAGCGCGTCGCGCAACGGCTGGAAGGCCATGATATACGACGGGAAGGAGTTCTATCTGAGCCGCCGCTACGAGATAAGTCCCATCGTGGACCGTGTGGGCGGAGGCGACAGTTTCAGCGCCGGCCTCATTCATGGCTTGGCAAACGGCAAACCGATGCAGTGGTCGTTGGAGTTCGCTGTTGCCGCAAGTGCCTTGAAGCACACCATTCCGGGCGACGTCAACCTCGTCTCTGCCAGCGAGGTGGAGTGCCTCATGAACGGCAACGGCAACGGGAGAGTGGAGAGATAAAAGACCCCCCAACCCCCTTTAGGGGGAGAGAGGGAGGATGGTTGCCGCCTTCAATTATGAATTATGAATTGTGAATTATGAATTTTGATAAGCTTCAAGTCCTGCAAAAGCTGCAGGCGACGGGCATGGTGCCTGTCTTCTATCACAAAGATGCCGAGGTGGCTAAGCAGGTCGTCAAGGCTTGCTACGACGGTGGTGTGCGTGCTTTCGAGTTCACGAATCGTGGCGACTTTGCTCACGAAGTGTTTGCCGAGTGCGTGAAGTTTGCGCGGGTGGAGTGTCCGGAGCTGGCGATGGGCGTCGGCTCTGTGGTCGATGCGCCCACGGCTGCCCTGTATATCCAGCTGGGAGCCTGCTTTGTGGTGGGGCCGTTGCTCAATCCCGAGATAGCTCGCGTCTGCAATCGTCGGCTCGTTCCCTACGTTCCCGGATGCGGTTCGGTGAGCGAGATAGGCACGGCCCAAGAGCTGGGCTGCGACGTGACGAAGGTCTTTCCGGGCGACGTCTATGGCCCTGCTTTCGTGAAAGGCATGATGGCTCCGATGCCGTGGAGCAAGGTGATGGTCACCGGAGGCGTTTCTCCCGACGAAGAGAACCTGTCGGCTTGGTTCCGGGCGGGTGCTTTCTGCGTCGGCATGGGCAGCAAACTCTTCCCGAAGGACAGGATAGAAGCGGCCGACTGGCAGTATATCACCGACCAGTGCCGCCGCTCGCTCGAATACATCGCCTTCGGGAAAGGTGAAAAGTTGAAAAGGTGAAAGGGTGAAAAACATTCGTGCTATTCTTGAATAGGAAGAGGAGCGCGTCCGAAAAACCTTGACACCATTTTCTTTCTCTCCGTAGGTCAATTCCCTCTCCTCCACGCTATCTTTTTCGACGCTCCACGTTGTGTTGGCCAATTCAACGTGGAGTGTTGCTTTTTCCTCCACGTAGAATTTCCCCTTTCAACTTTCCATTTTTCCCTTCATTCTTTGTTCCGTTTGACAGCATGTCATGTTGTCCTTGTACTTTCTTGACTTCACTCGGCAAAACGCCCCTTTCTAATCCATTGATTACCAGCTGCCAGTCGATTTAAGCCCATTTCCTGCCTTCGGTGGACCAAAGTGCCACAGAAGCGAAAAAACGCCGTCAGAACGCGTCCGACTGCGAAAACTTCTGACAAACGCTTCGCCTGCGGTTCCCCTCCCCTCCAAGGGGAAAAGACCCCTCCCATCCTCCCCTTAAAGGGGAGGGGCTGGGAAGTTAGCTGTGAATCCTCCCCGCGGTTCCCCTCCCCTCCAAGGGGGGGGTTAGGGGTGGGGTCTCTGCCATCTGCGATGCACATGGCACAAAAAGTCCTTCCCTTTAGGGGAGGATTTAGGAGAGGCTTGGGAAGGGTAAGGGGTGGGGTATGTCATACGGAAAAAGCCTCCTCTAAATCTCCCCCTAAAGGGAGAGACTTTAGGGGAGGATTTAGGAGAGGCTTTAGGGTGGAGGCTGGGAGTGAGCTTTTTATTTATAGCACTCGAACATCTTCTCGACGTAGCCCTTCTGGAGTTTCGGGCTGACGAGGCTCGTAATCCAGACTACCGGGAAACCTCCTATCATAGCGAGGGCGCCGCAGTTAATCGGGTTGATGGGGTTGCCCATGAGCATGTTGACGACCGTCAAGCCTACGCCCCAAATGAAGCAAGCCCAGACTGCCGACTTCGTGACGCCTTTCCAGTAGAGTCCCAGCATGAAGGGAGCGAGGAAGGCTCCTGCGAGGGCGCCCCAAGAGATGCCCATCAGCTGAGCGATGAAGGTAGGCGGATTCAACGCAATCAGCAGGCTGATGACGATGAAGAAGACTATCAGGACGCGCATCACGACGACCTTCCGGCGCTCCACCTTCTCGGCCACAACGTCGTCGATGCTGCCTTCCTCCACCTCTCCGGGCAAGGACTTCTTGTCGCGATAGATGAGGTCGAGGGTCATGGTGCTCGATGAGGTCAGCACCAGCGAAGCGAGCGTGGACATCGAAGCCGAGAGAACCAGCAGCACGACGAGTGCGATGAGGGCATCGGGCAGCGTGACAAGCATGGCGGGAATAATGGAGTCGAAGGCGATTTTGCCCGTCGCTTCGTTGATGACAGGCTCGTAGAGGCGTCCGAAACCTCCGAGGAAATAGCATCCGCCAGCTATGATGAAGGCGAAGATGGTGGAGATGATGGTGCCGCGACGAATGGCGCTCTCGTCGGTAATCGAGTAGAACTTACCCACCATTTGCGGCAGACCCATCGTGCCAAGCGAGGTCAGGATGACTACGCCAAGCAGTCCCCACGGGTCTGGACCGAACCATGATGCGAAACCGCCATTGACTGTCGGGTCGGCATCGGAGGGGAGCGTGGCCAACTTCTCTACCGCTGTCACCAAACCTCCTTGCGCGTTCAGCACGGCAATGATGACGGCCACGATGCCGAAGAGCATGATGATGCCCTGGATGAAGTCGTTCATCGCGGTTGCCTTGTAGCCTCCGAAGATGACGTAGATAGCCGTAAAGGCCGCCATGCCGATGACGCAATACTCGTAGGGGATGCCGAAGCCCATCTCGAAGAGACGCGAGATGCCGCTATAGACGCCTGCTGTGTAAGGAATGAGGAACACGAAAGCGATGATGCTGGCCACGACGCGCAGGTTCTGACTGCTGTAGCGCGTTCCGAAGAAGTCGGGCATGGTGCGGCTCTCGATGTGCTGCGTCATCAGCTTCGTGCGCCTTCCGAGCAGAATCCAGGCAAGCAGCGAACCGATTACGGCATTGCCGATGCCTATCCAAGCGCTCGAAAGGCCGTAACGCCAGCCGAACTGTCCGGCATAACCGACAAAGACGACAGCCGAGAAATAACTCGTTCCGTAGGCAAAAGCGGTGAGCCACGGACCAACGGCACGTCCGCCGAGAACGAAGCCGTCAACTGATCTGGCCTGTTTGTGGGAGTAGATGCCCACGCCAACCATCACGGCCAAGAAGATGATGGTCAGGAGAACTTTTATAAACATTGTTTTATTAGGGGGTTAGTGGTTAGAGGTAAGAGGTTAGAGGTAAGAGGTTAGAGGTAAGAGGTTAGGGGTTAGAGGATAGTTGGGGGTGCTGAGATTAGGGGTTAGAGGTTAGAGGATAGTTGGGGGTGCTGAGGGGCCAAAGGTATTCTCTAACCACTAACCACTAACCACTAACCTCTTCATTCTTCACTTAATTGAACCTCACTTGCAGCTGGCATTGGAGGCCGTGGTTGGCGCCGTGGACGAACTGAGATGTGGGATCGTTCGGACTGCCGATAAAGTGAGCGTTCTTATAGACGTACTGCACTTGCAGGCGGCACTTCTTGTAGAACCAGTACTGCAGGCCTGCGATGGCTTTGTGCTGGTCCATGTCGCGGTCGGTGTTGAAGTTGAAGAAGTCGTAGGAACCTACCAGCTCCAGCCTCTTCCCCAATTCGGGCGAACCAAAGCGTGCCATGGGAACACAGCCCGTCAGGTATGCGCCCCAGCTATGTACGTCGCCGTCCCAGCCATTGAGGTATTCGCCGTGAAGGTTGAAGGCTCTCGACTTGTAGTCCGCGCCGATGGTGCAGCGATGGCGCTTGTAGTCCTGACCAAGGGCAATAGTCGGATTGTAGGCTGATTGGGCGATGGCGTGGCCTCGGCCCAGCTGTCCTGTTGTGACGATGTTGAGTCCCTCGAGCGGACGATACTCCAGACGAGCGATGATGTCCTTGAACTTGTTGCCGTCCTTCTTGTTGATGCCCTGTCCGTTCATCACGTCGAGTTCGTAGCGGAACTTGCCGTTGTTTGTTTCTCCGAAGAGCGAGAGTCCGAGGTCGCGGCCGTACTGAACGCCCAGCAGGGGGTCGCTGCCGCAGCCCGTGAGGAACGTCACAGCCTCGCTATAGACGTCGATAGCTTCCATCGAAGTAGGGGAGAGCGGGTTCTCGAGCGAGAGGCCGTTCTTGAACTGTCCGAAGCGGACGGTAAGGGCCTTGTTGCGGGTAAGGCGATAGTCCGTGTAGTACTCCTGAACGACGCTCGAGAAGTCGTGCATGAAGAGGAACGACCAGCGGTCCGTTATCTTGGCTTCAGCCCAGAAGAGGACGCGTTTGAGATCGAACGTGTTGGTGTTCTGGCCGCCTCTGTGCGAGTAGGTGTAGCCTGCTTGGGCATAGCCGTGAAGCTTGATGCGGCTCGAAATGTCCTGGAACCACTTCTTGTCCGTCAGTCCCTTTAACTCTACTCGGCCTTTCTTGGTGATGTTTACACTCACTCCCTCTGTGCCGAGAGAGTCACTTTGTCCCATCGCAGCCGTGCTGCTGAAGATAGCCAGCGACACAGCCAGCGCCTTAAAACAATTCATAAGTCTGAAATTGTAATTCATCTTTTCTACCTATTATTAACTATAAATTTTAAATCTACAGCCTCTCAATTTTCAACTTTCAATTTTAAATTTTCAATTTTCTTGTTATCCGACCACAAAGGTACAAAATAATTCATAATTCGCAATTCATAATTCATAATTTTTTTAAGCTTTTCTGACAAATTGAAAGCATTTTGCCCCGATTGCTTGCAAACTGCACCATACCAGCGCAGGAAAGGGGCTTAATCTAAAGTCTCGAAGAGACGAAAGACCACAAGCGGAGTGCACCCCCTCTGTGGTCTCTCGCACCTTCAGCGCTTATTTAAGAAGGAAGCGAGCCATGTGGTTCGCTTTCTTTTTGCTTGCAAACTGCACCATGCCAGCGCAGGAAAGGAGGTGAGGGGAACCGCGGACGTAGCCATTCGTATCTTTCGTGTCTTTCGATGTTAGAAGTTATCCGTTCAATCCGTTTAATCCGTGGTCGTATATCAATTCATAATTCTTAATTCATAGTTATTAGTTTTCTGTGATTTGACTTCCCCCTTGGGGAGAGGCTGTTCCGTGCTTTCCGTGTGATGCTCTCAGTTTTTCGCAAAACTTTCTTCGAAATTTTCAAAAATGCCTACATGCCTACATAAAATCGCTTGAAATGCCGATAAACAAAGGGTTCTATACAAATATCAGCCTACATAAAACCTACATAGAGCCTACATAACACAATTCAAAATTGATTAATTCAAAATGCCTCTCAGCTGCATTTCCCATGTAGGTTTATGTAGGATATATGTAGGCTTTATGTAGGCTTTATGTAGGCTTGAAAATGTGACAACCCCTTTATTCATGGGGATTTCGGGATGATTTATGTAGGCATGTAGGCTTGGCCGCGATTCTTCAGGAATATATTATCAACTCTACACGTTAAAACGCTCCACGTTGCATCGGCTTACGCTCCACGTTGCATCGGCTTACGCTCCACGTTGCATCGGCTTACGCTCCACGTTGCATCGGCTCACACTCCACGTTGCATCGGCTCACGCAGCACGTTGTGTTCTGTACTGCTCTCAGATGTATATCAACGCCAGACATCTTCCGTGTATGTATGTACCTTGTTCTGGTGGATTTAGACTCCGGCTTTGCCGCCTGAACACCTACAGGAGCGCGAGAATCCGACAGGATAGAATAGAAGCATTTGTTGCTGTCCGCTAAATAAGCGCCGGACACTAATAATCATAAATGATATTTGTTGTGTTGATATTCATGGACAATTACATGGCAATTATATGTTGAAGATAGAAACACGAATTACCATGTTGACTTCGTCGAGCTGAAGCTTCCGCCTGCGCCTGAGGCTAACAGCCGAAGAATTACTCACGAATTGTCGTAAATTCGCCCTCAACTGAACTCCTGAAACTTGAAATCGTAAAATTGTCATGTCAGTTTGTAAAATCATCATGTATTTCTCATTTTTTTTTGTACTTTTGTGTTACAAAACGTTGTTTTCAGCGTTATATAATAAAAAACATGCAAGCATGAGCAGAAACTTCCTGATAGATGCCTATGTGAAGTTGCGACAGAGGTTGCAGCATGGCCTATCGGATGCAGGAGACGATGCGCTGAACGATGCTTTCTGCCAACTCTGGGCTGGCAGGTACGACCCCGAAACAAAGGAGGAAGGGGAGAAACTGCTCTATTCCACCTTGCGAAACAGACAGATAAGTCTCTGGCGGAAGGACAGACGACATCCGCAGACATCGCTTGCAAATACCCAGATTGCCGAACCGCCACCCGACACAGATGCCGAGGATATGTACAGGCAGGTACAAAGGCTCGTGGAGACACAACTGACACCCTTGCAGCAAGACATCCTGATGCACCACGACATTTACGGCGAGACATACAGCGAGATAGCCCAAAGGCTGGGGATGCAGGAAGCAGCCGTCAGAATGCAACTCAGCAGGGCAAGAAAGAAGATAAGGGAAGTGTATAAGTTGAAAGTTGAAGACCCCTCTCCATCTCCCCCGAGGGGGAGAGTTTGACGCGGCAGCAAGTCTCCCCTCGGGGAGATTTAGAGGGGGTCGCCCCTCAGCACCCCCAACTATCCTCTAACCTCTAACCCCTAACCCCTAACCTCTTGAATTATGAAACACGAATTGTCATATTGGGAAGACTTGGCGGAACGCTACTTCTCGGCAGAGACCACCGACGAGGAGGAGGCTCTGCTACGCTCGTTCCTCTGCAGCAAGGAGGCTCAGGACTCTCGTTTCGACGAGGTGAGGGCCACCGTGTCGTATCTGCATGTCTGTCGGCAAAGTCTCAGCCCCGATGCCGCTCCGGCGAGACGGGAGAAGGTCGGGCTTCTGCTTGCCATTGCAGCAAGTCTCTGCATCGCCTTCTTCCTCGGCTGGTACCAATACAGGCAGAACAACATCAGCAGTGTGCGTGTTGCCGGCGAGATTGTGGAGGCTGATGCATCCCTGTTGATGCAGAGACAGATGGCTGAAATGTTTAACACTCCCGACCATAGCGATAGATGAAGAGGATACTTTTGTTCATACTCATGCTCCTGGGCATACACATTTGTATGCTGGCGCAGAAGGGGTTGGCCATACAGTCGGCCTTCGACGAACTGGCTGTCAGGCAGAACGCTACCGAAGTGGTGATGGGTGCCGGCAAGCTGAAGAAGTACCGTCTGCGCCTCTTCCACAGCCTCGAGATGAAGTGCCCGTCGCCCGCTGAACGCAGACGCATAGAGACGCTCGTGCAGACGGATGCGGCACAGGCAATTCTCCGCGAAGAAACAGCCGGACACAGAATTTACGAACTCCAGCAACGCAAAGGGATGCACTACTACATCTTCTACCGCTGCACAGAACAATCCCTTAGCCTTATATATATAGAGGGGAAAGCCAGCCTGAAACAGATTAAGTCATATTTCCTGAAATGAAACCAACATGAAATACCTTCGTACCATATCAATGCTTCTTGTGCTGTGTTGCTGTCCGTCGTTCCTGACAGCTCAGACCGACAGCCTGCAATGGGACTTCACCGACCTCTTCCAAGGGACAAAAGAGAAGCCAGCCCTTCCGTCCTCGCTGGAGGGATGGAAGGAGCACCTCGACCTCTTCGGCCGGAACATACCGCAGGAGGAAGTGTTCCTCCACTTGGACAACACCTGCTACTTTGCCGGCGACACACTCTACTTCAAGGCTTATGTGCGTCGGAGCGATACGGGCAGGCTCACCAACCTCAGCCAACTGCTCTATGCCGAGCTGTGGAACCAGGAGGGCTACATGCTGGAGCGGCATCTCGTGAAGCTGAAGGACGGGCAGGGAACGGGTTCCTTCGTGCTGAACGACTCGCTCTATGGGGGCTTCTACGAACTCAGGGCCTATACGCGCTGGCAGCTCAACTGGGGCGAGTATCAGCATCCCCATACTTGGCCCGCTGAGCAATGGTTCTTCAACAAGAAGATGGCGAAGGAGTTCTATCGTGACTACGAGAAACTCTACTGCCGCATCTTCCCGCTCTACGACAAGCCCGAAGTGCCCGGAGTCTATAATCACGACATGACGGAACGTCCCCGCATGCGCTATTTCCGTACGGAACTGAAGAAAGCGCCTCCCGTCGTGAACCTCTATCCCGAAGGCGGAGTCATCGTGGAAGGCACGAAGGCGCGTGTAGCATTCGAAGCCAACGAAGCCGACGGCGAACACATCTCGGGTACCATGCGCCTTTATGGAAAGGGAGGAAGCCTGCTTCAAGAATGCAGGACAGAGAACCGCGGACGCGGAACACTCGAGTTCCTCTACGAACCGGGAGTCACCTATTCCACCGTCTTTACGAGCGACAGCAACGCCGTGATACGGAAGCGGATGCCCAAGGCCGAAGCCGACGGATGTGCCGTGCGTGCCGATGTGACGGACAACCGCTTGCTGCTCACCCTTCAGCCTCGCGGAGAAGCAGCCGGCGAGACGTTGGGCGTGACAGTTATGGTGGGAGGGGCGTTGCATTACTTCCAGAAGTTCCGTGCCCAGGACACACAAATCAGCATCCCTACCGACTCGCTTCCAACAGGTGTGGCGCAGGTGACGGTCTTTAACGCCAACGGACGCGTCTATAGTGACAGGCTTTGCTTCGTCCGCCACGAACAGGACATCAGGGACGCAGGCGTGCAGTTCGCTGGCATTCAGCACACTTACGAACCCTTCGACTCCATCAGCCTTTCCGTCAGGAACCCGCATGCCGCAGGTTCCACCATCTCGCTGGCCGTGAGGGATGCTTCCACTTCGGAGTACCTCTACGACAGCAGCAACATCCTGACCGAGATGCTGTTGTGCAGCCAGATACGCGGCTTCGTAGAGCAGCCGGACTATTACTTCGAGGCCGACGACGAGCTTCATCGCCGCCACCTCGACTTGCTGCTGATGGTTCAAGGATGGCGCAAGCACAACTGGATAACGATGGCGACCCCCGGCATCTTCCGCATCAACCATCCCATCGAGAAGACACCCGTCTATTTCGGCGCCGTCTATCGCTATGTGGCCTTGGGACACGAGGGCTACGAAGGCTGGGGAAACATGATGGACCAAGAGATAAAGCACTACGACTTCTCGCGACCGGTGGGCGGGGAATGGTTCTCGCGCAGCAACAATGGCAAGCTGCAGGGCGTGATTCCCTTGCTCGGGAATGCCGGAGAGGAACGCGACAAGCACAATGCCTACAGCTACTTGCTCAAGGACAACGAGTCGGCTACCTTCGACGGCCGCAACTACTACGACCAGGGCAACCTGCGGCGCGAAGTGCGCGTCCATGCCGAGTACCGACAGAACTCCGACATCGGACTGAAGAGCGTCTATGGCGACATCACGACGCGGAACGGACGTTTCGTCTTGGAACTGCCTGGCTTCTACCACGATTGCATACTCGACCTCTCGGCTTCCGACACAACGAAGTGGTACGAGAACAGGACGAACTCCCCGAGCGTAAAGCGCAAGATGCGCAAGCAGCAGAAGAAACTCGCCAAGGGACAAGCCGCCCGGTCGCTGAAGCACCAGTGGATAGTGCCTTCGGAAACAGAATACCCCGAGTTCTACGTACGCCTAACGCCCTATTACCCACGTTTCTGCAAGCCGTTCAGCTACTATCATACCCACGTGGCACCTCCCCGAGAGGGCACCATGCTCATGCCTTCCCTCCGCGACGGACATACCTTGGCGCAAGTGAATGTGCGCAGCAAGCACGGAGGCATGCGGCAGTTCGACCCCGCCCATCCTGCTTTGGTGCGCGACGCCTACGAGGTGTTCAACGAATGCATCGATGCAGGCTTCACGCCCGGATGGTTCCCCGGAGCTCAGTCCTTTGCCGCTTGGACGCAACGTCTGCTGGTGGGCGACATGAACATGTATCGCGATTACATGACGTACGCCGAGTATCTCGCTTCGATGCGCTCGTCGGCCTTCGACGGCGGACGTGGCGAGTGGGACAGAGACCCCTTCCTCTTCCGATGGACGAACAGCACGGGCGACCCGTTCACGGTAGGCAGACATGTGGGAAACATTGTGTTCAGCGACGTTCAAACCCGTTCTACAACCCGCGACGACGAGAGGGCTACGCGCTACAAATGGAGCGACCCTGCCGACGCGCCGTTCCTCTATAGCTTGTCTCCCTCTGTCCGCTTGGGCGGAGGCTGGAGCACTTCGAGCAGGCAAGTGTTCTCGCGGACGGGTCTCGACGAGATGACGCAGTCGCTCAACTTCCTTCGCTCGCTTCGTTCGGTGAAGCTGATTACCGACTATTCGCCGCGCATGGAAGGCAGCCGCCGCTATATGGGAGCCAACCAGCCGACCGTCGATGTGGGCTACGAGACGCTTACCGGTACACGTCCCACCTTCCGCGACCGCCACTACGTCCTGCATGGCTACGACGTCTGCGAGGAGTTCTACAGCCCCTGCTACCGCCAGCGTCCCTTGCCAACGTTCAAGGACTATCGGCGCACGCTCTACTGGAACCCGAACCTCGAACTGGATGAGAACGGACACGCCGACATCACGTTGTGGAACAACAGCTTCTCCACGAGCATTACCATCAGCGCGGAAGGCATCACGCCCAAGGGAAAGATACTGACAGGCATCAGCTACCCGGAGGATAGGGAAAATTGAAAGTTGAAAATTGAAAGTTGAAAATTGAAAGTTGAAAGTTGAAAGTTGAAGACCCCTTTCCATCTCCCCCGAGGGGGAGGGCTGAAAGCCAACTCAGTCGCAAAAGACTCCCTCCTTTTACGGGAGGGCTGGAGAGGGGTCTGTAAATGGTAAATGGTAAATGATTAAATGGTAAATGAGAGACCCCCTAACCCCCTTTAGGGGGAATAATATAAGACGAAATGAAGAATAGAATAAAGATATCTACCCAGCTGCTTTCTCCGCCTAAAGGGGGATGGAGGGTCTTCCTTCTTCTTCTGCTCGGTTTCTCCTGTGCTGTCTTTGCGCAGGAGCGGCTCGACTCGGTGAGCGCCGTCATTAGGGATGCTGCGACGGGAGAGCCTGTGCCGTATGCCAACGTCTATGTCTCAGCCACTTGCGGCACCATTAGCAACTACGACGGAGAGTTTTCGCTCCGATGCCTTCCCTCCGACGTGCTCCGCATCTCCTGCATCGGCTACAAGAAGGTCAGCTGCAAGGCTTCGGAGCTTCCGGCTGTCGTTCTCATGCAATCGGGCAGCACCATGTTGCGCGAACTGACCGTTGTCGGCAACGACGACATGCTCTATCGACTGGTACGCAAGATGCGGAAGGAGGCTTGGAAGCACAGGAAAGCTGTGGGGAACTACTTCTTCCGGCTCACCACGCAGTACCCGGGTACCGACGAACTGGCCGAAGTCTTTCTGAGCGCCAAGTCGTGTGTGCAGATACGCGACCTGACGTTCCACAGCGGCAACCGCGGCTTGCTGAAGGAGGGCATGCTCGAAGGTCCCGACCTGAAGGGGCTGGGGCGCACCAACCTGCACGTCTTCCTGAAGCTCTCGCCGGTGCTCGTGAACTTCGACATGTGGGACTTCGTCCTCGTCCCTGCCGACATCGTGCAGAGCAGGAAGGGAAAGCTCTACGAAGTGGCAAACACGGAGTTCATCGATGCCGACAGCACGAAGATACGCAAGATACAGGCCAAAGGGAAACCTGCTGCCAGCTCCTATCCCATCCTCGAAGGCACGCTCTACGTCGATGTTGCCCAGTGCCGCCTCCTGCGTTTCGACGGACAGATGCGAGGCCTTTACATCAGGGTCTATGACAATGCCCGTCGGCGCGCTTACATCGACACAATCCGCTACGACATGCACGTTGATTACCGCTACGACCACGGGTTCACGGAGATAGCCAACATGTCGGGGACGGTGGTAAGGAACGATGTCAAACTGAGATACTTGCTGTTCAATCTCGGAGAGAAGGAGCTGACGTTCCGAAAGGCGAAGCGCGTGGGCGACGATATGATGAAGGCCATCGACGAGGTGGGCTACGACTCGTTGCTGTGGGCCACGACGGACATCGTGAAGCGCACCAAGCTGGAGGAGCGTATCGCCTTTGGCGACAGCACGTTCTTCAGGTCCCAGAAGTCGAACTACGACGTGGCTCCCACCCCGCAGGAAGCAGGTGCCAACGCATATCTCAGGGAAGCGCTCCGCCAGCTCAAAGGGAACACCATGCCCCTGCACAGAGGCCTGCCGCCAAGGAACTAAGTCGAGCAAAGCACCCCCCGTTCTGGCGGATTTGTAATCCGACAGGATGAAATAGAAGCATTTGTAATGCTGAGCATCACGGGCTTCGGGATTGCATATTTCTCCACTTTATGCACTTGGATTGCAAATCCGCACAAACAGGGTGCTGCCATGAGGTTGCTGCCGAAAGGGAAGTGAGTGCTTTGTCAACATTTTTCTATGAGCGACCGTTTCTGGCGGCCTTTTTCCCCTTCGCCGGCACTTTGTCCCACCAAAGACGAGAAATGGGCTTATTTTGAATGGCAGTTGGTAATCAATGGGTTAGAAAGTGGTATTTTGTGGAGCCCTGTTAAGAAAGTACAAGGATGGCATAGCATGCCGATAAACAGAACAAAGAATGAAGGGGAAAATTGAAAGTTGAAAGTGGAAAGTTAACGTGGAGGAAAAAGCTACACAACGTGGAGCGTGGGCCGACACAACGTGGAGCATCCGCAAACATGCCCTGCGGCATCGGCTCTTTCCCTGTGTTGAGGCTCAAAATGCTGTCGTGATTTTTCGGGGTAGTTCCTAGGACCATGAGAGCCTCCCCCAATCCCTCCGAAGGAGGGGAGAACAGGCTTCCTCTGACTTCCCCTAAGGGAAAAACAAAGTTCGGCGACCGATGGGAACGCTTTTCATTCTTTCATTTTTTCATTCTTTCATTTTTTTTTCGTACCTTTGCACGCGATTTCAAACGTTATGACAAGCAAAAGGAAAAAACAGAAACAGCGTTGGTTCGTTCCCGCTGGCTTGGAGCCTACGGAAATGGACCTCAAGATAATGGAATGGGAGGCAAAGGGTAAGCTCGTGCCTACGCCCAGCCTCATCAAGACAAAGGAACAGATAGAGGGCATACGGAAGGCTGGCGTGCTCAATACGGCTGTGCTCGACGCGGTGGCAGAACGCATACGCGAAGGCATGACGACGGCCGAGATAGACCGCATCGTCTATGACTACACCACCAGCCACGGCGGCATCCCGGCACCCCTCCACTACGAGGGATTCCCCAACAGCTGCTGCACCAGCATCAACGACGTGGTGTGCCACGGCATCCCCTCCGACGACGATGTGCTCGAAGAGGGCGACATCATCAACGTCGATTGCACTACCATCCTCAATGGCTACTATGCCGACGCCAGCCGCATGTTCGTCATCGGCCGCACAACCCCCGAGCGCCAACGGCTCGTCGATGTGGCGTGGGAGTGCCTCAAGATAGGCGAGCAGGTCTGCCATGAGCCTTACGTCTTCGTGGGCGACTTGGGCAACGCCATCGCCAAACATGCCCATCAGAACGGCTACAGCGTGGTGCGCGACCTCTGCGGACATGGCGTAGGCCTTCACTTCCACGAAGACCCCGACGTAGAACACTACGGCAAGAAGGGCACAGGCATGTTGCTCGTCCCCGGCATGACGTTCACCATCGAGCCGATGATAAACGGAGGCGACTGGCAAGTATGCGGCGACGAGGAGGACGAAACGGAATGGATTGTCCTGACCGAAGACGGCGAGGACAGCGCCCAGTGGGAACATACGTTCCTCATGACGGAAAACGGAGTGGAAGTGCTTTCTAAATGAAGAGTGAAGAATGAAGAATGAAGAATTTGCTACCGCAATGAGTTCTCCCTCTAAGGGGGCTGGGCCTACCTTTATCCTCGGCATCGAAAGCTCGTGCGACGACACCTCAGCGGCTGTCCTTCGCGACGGCTATCTCTTGAGCAACGTGACGGCCAGTCAGGCTGTCCATGAGGCATACGGCGGCGTGGTGCCCGAACTGGCGAGCCGTGCCCACCAGCAGAACATCGTGCCCGTAGTGGATGCCGCCTTGAAGCAGGCCGGCATAGAGCGCGAACAGCTCACCGCCATCGCCTTTACCCGAGGTCCGGGCTTGCTTGGCTCGCTCCTTGTGGGTGTCTCCTTCGCCAAAGGCCTTGCCGCATCGCTCGGCATACCCATGATAGACGTCAACCATCTGCAAGGGCACGTCTTGGCGCACTTCATAAAAAGCCCCCTCCCTGCTCCCCCCTTGGGGGAGTGCTCAGGGAAAGGTGGCGTGAATGAGGCACTCCCCCAAAGGGGGAGCGGGGAGAGGACTCCCTCTTTCCCCTTCCTCTGCCTGCTCGTCAGCGGAGGCAACAGCCAGATTATCCTCGTCAAGAGCTACAAGGACATGGAGATTATCGGCCAGACCATCGACGATGCGGCCGGCGAAGCCATCGACAAGTGCTCGAAGGTAATGGGCTTGGGCTATCCGGGCGGCCCCATCATCGACAAGCTGGCACGGCAGGGCAACCCCAACGCCTTCACCTTCTCCAAGCCCAACATAGCAGGCTACGACTACAGCTTCAGCGGCTTGAAGACGAGCTTCCTCTACAGCCTGCGCGAATGGGTGAAGCAGGACCCCGACTTCATCGAGCATCACAAAGAAGACCTTGCCGCTTCGCTCGAAAAGACTATTGTCGATATCCTGATGAAGAAGCTGCGACTGGCTGCCAAGGACTTGAAGATAAAGCAAGTAGCCGTAGCAGGCGGCGTCTCGGCCAACACAGGCCTCCGCAATGCCTTCCACGACCATGCCCGTCGCTTCGGCTGGCAGGTGTTCATCCCCCGCTTCAGCTACACCACAGACAACGCCGCCATGATAGCCATCACCGGCTACTTCAAGTACCTCGACAAAGACTTCTGCCCCATGTCTGCCCCCGCCTACAGCCGCGTAGCAGAAAAAGCACCGGACACCAATAGTTTATAATTAGTGTCCGGGGAAAAGCACCGGAGGTGCGAAAGAACACAGACGGGGGTGCTAACCCCCGGTAGTAGTGCGACAACAATAGAAGCCCCGACGGGCCCGACGGGGCGACAGAGTCCTTAATATGCTGTCCACAAAGCAATTGGACGTTCTGTCGCCCCTTTGGGGCTTTCGTCTTGTTGATGTTCCTGTACCGGGGGTTAACACCCCCGTCTGTAGTCTCTCGTCTCTTCGAGACTTTGGGCAAGCCCCCTTAAACTGCTTTTCGTCAGGAAAGCCGAATAATAGGCGCATAAGTAGATGTGTTCTGGATTTTCCTGGGGCACCAATAATAGTTTATAATCCGTCTAATCCGTTCAATCCGTTGTTGAAGATATAATCTGCGGTTTATGTTCTTTCGTGGTTTCTTATACCCCACCCCCTTACCCCTCCCCTTAGAAGGGAGGGGAGGGGCGGCGGTGTCTTTCGTGGTTCTGATGTTAGAGCTTAAATCCGTCTAATCCGTTCAATCCGTTGTTGAAGATATAATCTGCGGTTTATATTCTTTCGTGGTTTTCGTGTCCTTAGATGTTGAAACTCCTCAGTTGTTTCGTGTGGCGTTGGGACGAGCTTAGTAGAGTATCTTCCTGCCTTTGACGATGTTGATGCCCTTGGGTGAAAGCGTGGTGGACGATGCGTTTGCTCTTGCGCTGATGCGACGTCCAGCGAGGTCGTATATCGCTTCATCGGGGTCTGCATCGTTCTTCACATTCAGCTTTTCGCCTTTTACTTCGCGGATGTCTGTCGGTATGGGCTTGATGCCTGTCAGTCCGAAGTCGATGTACTGTCCGCCGCCTCTGTTGGTGCATTCAATGGCAACGACGTTCGTGTCGTCGGGCGTCAGCGCGTCGATGGCTTCCTGATTGAGCGGAATGTTCTTGTAGGCAGTGAGATAGCCGCTCTCTTCGAAAGCAAGGACGCCATTGAAGTACACCTTTACGTCCTCGTCGTGGTGGATTCTTGCAGCCAGTGCTGCTATCTGTTCCTGGTTGAATCCAGTCAGGTCGAGGTGATAGCGAAGACGTATGACGGAGCTGTTCCATGGGGTGTTGACGTGACTTCCCGGCGGGTTGCTTGCTCCGAAGCCCGACAGTCCGTTGCTCCAGTTGCTATCGCGGTAGGCTTGCGTTGTCCAAGTCGTATTGGTAGCGGTGCTCGAGGCTGTCTGGTACTTCCATGTCTGCGGCTCTTTCTCGGCCGTTGGGAGCACGTCGCACTCTTCGTAGAAGAAGTAGTCCAGCAGTTTCTGCAACTCGCTCTGTGTGATGACGAGCACCGACCCTTCCTCAGCATCCTCCGGCAGCTTGAGTTCATTCTCGTCGCAGGGATACCATTTGTTCTCAGCTACGTTGCCGCTTCGGCTCATGGTCTGTCCGCCATTGCTTGTGTGGCTGTAGAGGAGGAACCATCCCGAGCCGTCGAGTGCGGGGAATGTCTGCGGAGCGCGGGCCTTTGGTATCTGCGAACTGAAGATGCGTTGCGGCTCGGAGAAGCTCGATGTGGACTTCAGAGCGCTGGCTTGGGTTTGGCAGATGTTGCGGTCTGAATGGTAGAAGAAGCCGGTGAACATGTCGCCCGTCTTCTCTATGTGCATGTCGTAAACGGAGTAGCCGGGGGAGAAGAGAATTCGCGGAGTGGTGAAGCGTTTCCAGTCCTTTGTGCTGGAGAGGCAGGTGATGTTCTTGTCGGAATTCTTTGTGCCCCAGTAAATATAATATGAGGACGATGCTTCGTCGAAGATCCATTCGGGCGATTCGGCTTTGCTCAAGTCGGTGGCAGATGGTCTGACCAGAATGTTGCCGTTGTCGCCTGCCTGCCAGTTGATGAGGTCTTCGCTTTGCAGGTGGTAGAACCCGGGCTTGCTGTTGTCCGTCATGGCTGCCACGAGGTGGAAGACGTCCCTTCCATCGACCTGCACTCTGCGAATGAAGGGCGCAGTCAGTTCCGTGTCGGCAAACTCGCCTTGCAGGATGCTTCGGTTGCCGTTGATGGTGGTCCATCTGGCTCCGTCGGTGCTGTAGGCATAGTGCAGTTTCTTGCTTGTGGGCAGAGTGTAGGTGAGGAGGTATGCCTTGCCGCCGACGCTTGCGAACTCTGGTGCAGGCGTCTTAGCAGGCATAGGCTCTACCTGCAGTTCGGCGTTGGGCGTGTAGTTGAGCAACTTCAGTCCGCAGTCGATGAACTGTCCGCCTGTGGTCTGCTTGCAATGGATGGCTATGACGTTGTCCGAGCCGTCAGTCTTCAAGGCCTGAAGTGCATTTGGCAGCAGCGGCCAAGGCTCGTACTTGGTGTTGTAGCCGGTCATCTTGGCAGCAAGCACGCCGTTGATGTATATCTCGGCATCCTCGTCGTGGAAGAGCCAGAGGCGCAGGTCGTTCAGCAGGCTGGCATCGAAGTTGTCGATCTGGAAGGTACGACGAATCCAGATGTTGCTGCTCGACCATTCTGTCCTGCCGCCGCCACCAAAGCCGGCCTGTCCCGTCTTCCAGCCCGAAGCGTCGAAGTCTGTGGCATACCAGTTGCCAGCAGGCTCCGAAGTGGTGTACTTCCACAGGATGCCTGACTTCTCGTCGCCAGCAGCCACGATGGTCGTAGCATCCTTGTAGCGGCCGTTGATGATGCGCTGAATCTTCGCCTTCATGCCAGCTTGCTGAGCCGCAGAAACCTTCAGGACCTTGCGGTCGTAGGTCAGCAGGCCGTTGCATTCCTGCTCCACATCGGTTATCTGTGTATAGACAGACATCCACAGCCCCTTCTCCTTCTGAAGTTCTCCGAGGCGGTCGGTGTAGTGGTCGTAGAGGTTGGTGTAGGTGTCGGCATCTTCTACGGTAGTATAGTTGACGTCGGAGCCTGCCCACATGTGGTTCTCGATGAAGAGGTTGATGCCTCCGAACTCACCGCACGAAGCGACGCGCTCGTTCACGGGATTCGAAGCAGCACCCGGGGAAGGGTAGGAGTGAACATCGAGGAAGTCGCCCATCTCAACGTCAACCCATCCCGTCACGGCATGCACGAAGCGTCCCGGGTCGTGATTGGCGTTGATGACGCCATTGACGGCTCTGCGGGTGTGCGCCATGCCTCGTTCGGGGTACTGTCCCCAGCCTTCGTTCCAGACTACCCAAGCACCGATGCAGGGATGGTGGCGCGTAGCATTGATGACGGCTTCGTTCTCGCGGTAGAAGTTCTGCATGGCGTAGTCGAGCGTGCCGATGTCGCCGCTTCCACAGCCCGATGGCATATCCTGCCAGACGACAAGGCCGTGGCGGTCGCACCACTCGAACCAGAGGTCGTTCTCCACCTTGATGTGCTTGCGCACCATGTTCATGCCGAAGTCCTTTATCGTCTGCAAGTCGAAGACCATGGCTTCGTAGGATGGCGGCGTAAGCAGTCCGTCGGGCCACCAGCCTTGGTCGAGCGGGCCGTACATATAAAGGGGTTTGTTGTTGAGCAGGACGGCGGGATGTCCATCGACCATTCCTCGCGAGAACTTCCGCATGCCGAAGTATCCGCTGATCTTGTCTGTCTCCGTTCCGCCTTCGTTGAGCGAGATGTCGAGATTGTAGAGGTTCGGCTCGTCGGGACTCCAAAGTTTGGCAGACGGGATGGAGAGCACGAACGTCTGGTCCGACGGCCCTGTCTGCTTGGCTACGATGCGGTTCCCGTCTTTCACTGTTAGCGTGGCTGAACAAGGGGCAGAGGTCTTCACCTTTATGGAGACGGTGGAGTTGTCGATGTCGGGAATCGGTTCGTAGCTCTCAATATGTGTAGGGCTGACAGGTTCAAGCCAGACGGTTTGCCAGATTCCGCTGTTGGGCGTGTACCAGATGCCGCTTGGCGAGTTGCTTTGCTTTCCGTTAGGCTGTCCGCCGTTGGTGGGGTCCCATACGGCCACTTGGAGTTCCTGCTCGGCGTCTTCCTGCAGGAACGGCGTGATGTCGAACGCGAAAGGGTCGGAACCGCCGTCATGGGTGCCGGCCAGCTGGCCGTTCACATAGACATAGCTGCGCCAATCAACAGCTCCGAAGTGCAGCAGGACGTTCTTACCTTTGAAGGATTCGGGCAAGGTAAAGGTGCGGCGGTACATGTGCGTCGCTCTCCTGTTGGAGGAGAAACTCTTGTCCATGATGCCCGAGAGGGCCGACTCGACGGGGAACGGCACCAGGATGGCTTTGGAGAATGACGAGGCGTTTCTCTCGTAGTCGTAGTTGACGGAAGAGCGTTTGAAGTAACGCCAGATGCCGTTCAGGTTCATCCATTCCTGCCTCTTCATGGAAGGCCGTGGATATTCTGCCCAGACGTTCTCGGCCGTCAGTTGTTCGCCCCAAGGCGTCATCACCGGAGCCGTCTGCTTCGTCCATGTACTCTGTGCGCAGGCACTTTCTGAAAAGGTTAGCATGAGGGTCAGTGCCACCACCATGCTACGGCTGATTCTCTTTGCCATAGTCTCTTGTGTGAAAGGGTTATCAGATGCTTGGGAACGTCTCGTCCGCTTCGTCGAAGGACGTGTCGGGCGTGATGGTGTAGCTGCCGTCGGGACCGATGGTGAGGATGAAGGGACAGGACATGTCGCTTTCGGGGAAGCTGACGCAAGCGTTGAAGTAGAGTTTCCCCTCCTTGGCATGGTTGAAGCTCATGCCGTCCATGATGCCGTATTTCTGGAAGTCCTCTGAAAGCTTAGACTTGAAGTCGGCCTTTGTGAAACTGTGTTCGAAGAGAGTTCGTCCGTCTTTTACAATGAGGAGGTTGAAGCGGTTGTCTCTGTACTTAACTCCGTCTTCGTCAACAACTTCCGGCAGTTCTTCGTCGGGTTGGCTGGTGATGGTAAAAACAACTTTGTGGCTGCCTTGCATCAGCGAATCGGTATAGGTATAGTTGGGCAGCTCCCATACACCGTCATTGTCCTGATCTGTCTGGTCAGAGCCTCTCTGTTCAGTCTTCTGAGGATTGCAAGATGCGAGAAAAACTAATCCGAGTCCTATAATCAAAAAGCGTTTCATAATGTCGATATTGAGTTTGATTGTTTCAGAATTTAAATACGAGTTCTCCGCCTTTTTTGAGTTCTTTGACGGGAATCTGGAAGTTGGAGAGCGTTTTGCCGTTCCAAGTGACTTTCTTGACGAGTTGCTTCTCGGAAGTGCGGCCCTCAGTTCTGATGACGACGGTTGTCTGCTGGTCTGCTCCGAGGTGGAGTGTAACTTTGTCAAAGAGGGGCGGGAAGAGTTCATAGACGGCTTCGCCGACGACGAGCGGGTACATGCCGATGCTGGCAAAGACGTACCAGGCACTCATGGCGCCGTCGTCCTCGTCCATCTCGAAGCAGTAGCCGCGAGGCTGGTTGACGAAGGCACAGCCCACAAAGGGGGTGGGGTAGGCATCGTTGCCGCCGTAGCGATGCGTGATGCTCTCCGTGGCAAGGCTTCTGACGATGCTGCCTGTCTCTTGAGGCATACCGAGGCGACCGAAGAGGAAGGGCACATGGATGTCCGGCTCGTTGCCCTGGTTGTAAAGCTCTTCGCTGAAGAACTGTTGCAACTGTGAGGCAAGCTTTTGTCTGCCGACGAGCTGAATCATTCGGGGCAGGTACATCGGTGCGCCCCAGCGGTATTGCCAGCGCGTTCCCTGATAGAGTCCGTTGCCCTTCATCTTGGTGTAGGTCTCGTCGATGTGTTGGAATTCCTTCGGCCAAATGCTGTCGAAGACCTCCTGCCCACGTTTGGTCCACTTCTCGGCCTCTTCCTTCATGCCAAGCTCTGCTGCCAGTTGTCCGAGTGCCCAGAAGTCGCCGCTCGCTTCGAGACACTGGTCGGGACTCTTCAGGCTGAGCCGCTTCACCTCTGCCACCATGCCGGGATAGGCGTCGCGAAGTGACGGGATGCTGATGCCTTGCCGATAGGCGTCGAGCAGGGTTGCGATGGCATGTTCCGTACGGACCGTCGGCACGCATTCGTAGTCGGTGCTCCAGTCCTTCTTGCCTGTAAGATAGAGCTGCGACAACGACTGCATGATGTTCGGAGAATGCAGCTCGTCGAGCAGTGTGATGAGCGGGAACTTCGTGCGGTAGGTGTCCCAAAGCGACCAAGAACTGTAGTAGTATTTGTCCTCTGCCACATGTGCCTTGCCGTCCGTGCCGAGGTAACGGCGCATCACAGGGTCGGTGACGAGGAACGGGCTGTGGAAAGTCCTATATAAAGATGTATAGAAGATGGTCTGCTGGTCTGCCGTTCCGCCCTCGACTTCGACTTTCGAGAGCAGTCGCTCCCATTGCCGCCCGGCACGCTCCATCATGTGTTCGAAGCTTGTAGCCCATACCATGTTTGGCGTCATCTTGTTAAGTTCGTCGGCAAGACCTGTGGAGACGACGATGCGCACCTCAACGTACTTGGCGGACAGTTCGGGGAAGGTGAGTCGCTTGCGACCGTCGACAATGGTGTCGAGCACGAAAGGTGTGCTGGTGTAGAGGCGGTAGTGCAGGTGATAGTGCCCTCTGCCACAGGTGTTTGCACATTCCACGAAGCCTTGTCCCATGTCGGGTGTCTTCTGCTCAAAGCTTGAGCCGAAGACCTTGTCGAAGGCAGAGCGCGGATTGAGCAGGAGGACTGCCTTCTCTTTGGAGGGGAAGGAGAAACGCTCCGCAGCCATGCGGTAGTTTGCTGTCGCGGTGAACCACACACCATTGCTCAACTGCACGCTATAATAGCCGGGCTTCGCCACTTCTGTCTGCTTGACGAGACGGACGTCCTCGCCTGTTGCGTCGGGCATCAGCGAGACGTTACCGCCGCAGCCGCTTCCGCCAACGCCCGACAGACGGTTGATGCTGAAGCCCGATATCGTGGACTGCTCGTAGTCGTAGCCCGGGTGCTGTCGGGGCTTGCTGTCGGGGCAGACCTGTATCTGGCTGTAGGGAACAGTGGCTCCCGGCGTCATCTGCCCGTAGTCGTCGGCCGTACCGATGTAGAGGTTCACCTTGTCGAGAAGGTCAGCTTGCTGGGCATTTGCCGTCAGAGAGAGTAATGCAGCAAAAATAAGTGTTTCAAATAGCTTTATCTTCATAAAGACATCATTTTTCTTGCAAAGATATAAAATAATTCATAATTCATAATTCATAATTCACATTTTTCTTTCTAACGCCAATTATTCTTCATTCTTCATTCTCCATTCTTCATTTTTTTTTTGTACTTTTGCACGCGTAAATGGTAAATGGTAAATGATTAAATAGTAAATGGTAAATGATTAAATAGTAAATGGTAAATGATTAAATAGTAAATGGTAAATGATTAAATAGTAAATGTAAGATGGAAAAAGAGAACAAAAACAAGTACATTGCCGTGATGTATCGGCTTTACATTGACGGTTCGGAGGGTAAGCCCGAACTGGTGGAAGCGACAGCCGAAGGCGACCCCTTCATCTTCGTCAGCGCTTTGGGCATGACGCTCGATGCCTTCGAGGCTCAGATAGTGCCGCTCAAGGTGGGCGACAAGTTCGACTTCACGCTTGCTCCCAACGATGCTTACGGCGAATACGACGAGGCTGGCAAGCATGCATTGCCTCGCAACGTGTTCGAAATCAATGGCAAGCTCGACTCGCGCTACATCTACCCGGGGGCTGTCGTACCCTTGAACACGGCCGACGGAGCGCGCTTCAACGGCACTATCGTCGAGATAGGCGAAGAGACAATCACCGTCGATCTCAATCATCCCCTTGCCGGCAAGAGCCTGAACTTCATAGGCGAAGTCAAGGAGACTCGCGAGGCCACCAACGACGAAGTGCGCGATGCCCTCAACCAGATAACAGGTTGCGGCGGCTGTGGCGGCTGTGGCGGCGGGAGCTGCGACGGTTGCAGCGGCTGCAAATAAAGAACATAAGCGGACAATAAAAAGGCCGGATTTCCAATCAAGGAACCCGACCTTTTCTAGTTTTCTTATTTACCTAAAATCCGCAACTAATAGTCATGCGGACTAATTTTACCGTCTCATCCTCCATCTGAGGAATCTCCAGCCACTACAGGTGTAATTACGTATCGTCCCCGCCCAATATCCCCTTACCCCGTCGAGCATTACAGGGGCTTTATGCTGTCGTTGACCCGCAAAGTGGGTTTCTCAGCCGTCGGCGAGAGCAAACGGGTTCTGGTATGATTTGTTGTCCGTGTAGATGTTCAGCTGATAGTGCCTTGCCGTTCTTATCCACTTTGCGGGTACGCTGATGAACTTGAACGCGAATGCTTTGATGCGGCTTGTTTTCTTCAGTCCGAAGGCTTTCGTGTCAAGCCTGCCCATGAGGAACTTGTAGAAGTTGCGTATGATTGCTGTCAGCAGCAGGAACACGGTGTTCTCTGCCATAAAGGACTTGGGTAGCCTTGCCCATCCGAAGCCGTTGTTCATGTCGTCGAAGATGCGTTCCTTGCCACCTCTGAGGTTGTAGAACTCCCTCCACGCAGTCACCGCCACAGAAATAGACGCCTGACAGCGAACCTACTATTTCGCTGTACTGATAGCCGTATGACGTACACCGCAGACCCAGCACTTCGTCGATAATGGGGCCGATGTAACGCGAAAAAAGCTCTCTTACATAATAAATTCCTCCAAAAGGAGTGATTTTCTCAGATTTTATTTGTACCTTTGCCATGTCATTGAA
>CACYQI010000003.1 GCA_902776455.1 uncultured Bacteroidales bacterium
ACTTGGTCAACGCCGTAGGTGGCAAGACACGACTTATTATAACCGAGAATAAGCCGAAACGTAATATCACGAAGGACAGCAATCCGAACCATACCAACGAGCTTTTCTTCAGGATCAGGCCTGTCATGCTGACCGCAACAGCCAGCAAGGTGAGGATAGTAGGCGTTATGTGCATCCCAGCATAAAGAAAGACCTCAGGACTCTCATAGTGTTGCAAAACGATATTCCACACGGTAGCAATAACGACATAAACAAGGGCAAAAGCCAAGGTGGTGTACCAAGTCTTCCTGACCAACGTGCCTACAAAGTTCTCAGGGACAGGCACGCGATTCCTGTTGATGCGCTTCATCACCAGCCAGATAACGACAGGCAAGGCGAACCAAAGCAAATGAAAAAGAGGTGTCCAAGTAAGATAGTTGGCACATGCCACGACGACGGCCGTTATCATCGTCGTCAAACCCGACACGAAAAGCCACTCCCCCGTATCCTTCGACACGGCTCGGCGACTCTTTTCAAGTTGTTCGGTGATAATCTCAAGACTGCGCTCGGCAGTCAGATCCATGTTTTCTTCCATAGTTTCCTGTTTTAAGTGGTTATTATTAAAGTGTTTCGACGCATTTCATAGCGTTCGACGATGCAAAGGTAAACAAGTTTATAACATAAACCAAACGTTTTACAAGAAATCTTTCGATTTGTTGCATCTTTTAACATTTCAATTTTCTATTTTCAATTTTATTTCGTATCTTTGCAGGCGAAACACTATATAAATATAATTATAGGGAGTTATGTGATGGAGTTAAATAGGAAGTTATGCGCTTCGCGCAGGAAGTAAAGCCAAGATATTGGCTGGACGATAGCTCTGGACGCTGTTGGCCTATAGGGTATTGTCCTTTTATAACTTCCACAAGCGAAGCGAGTTTACTTCCATTTTTACTTCCGCTTTAACTTCCGAAAGCAGAATATAAATATAATAAGGTATGGGAAAGTTTAGTTTGATGGCATTGCCCTACGAGGCAGATGCCCTGCAGCCAGTCATCAGTAAGGACACGATTGGTTTTCATCATGGCAAGCATTTGGCCGCCTACGTCAGTAACCTCAACGCCCTTTTGCCCGGCAGCGGACTGGAAGAGGCGAGTCTCGAGGAGATTGTCCTCAAGGCAAGCGGTGGCATCCTCAACAACGCGGGACAGATTTTGAACCACGAACTCTACTTCAGCCAATTTGCTCCTCAGCCGACGAAGGCAGAGCCGACAGGTGCATTGGCTGAGGGCATTAAGAGGGATTTCGGTTCGTTCGAGGCTTTCAAGGACGAGTTTCAGAAGAAAGGAGCAAGCCTCTTCGGCTCGGGTTGGGTGTGGCTCTCGGCAGACAAGGACGGCAAACTTGTCATCACGCAAGAGCAAAATGCCGCCAATCCCGTTCAAAAAGGCCTAAAACCGCTCTTGACCTTCGACGTTTGGGAACATGCCTATTACCTCGATTACCAGAATCGTCGGCCCGATCATCTCGCCGCGCTTTGGCAAATCGTTGACTGGAACGTCGTTGAGGGAAGAATGAAAAAATGAAAAATGAAAGAATGAAAAAATGAAAAGACCTATGGAAGAAATCAAGATATATCATTCTCTCTGGCGGATGCTGCTGCTATTTTTGGGAAGCATCCTCTTCGTCTGTGGCGGCATCTACATCCTCCACATGCACAAGAACGTGTATCATCTGGTTGTGGGATGGGTCAGTATCTTGTTCTTCGGCTGCTGCGGCATCGTGTTGCTCTGGTCGTTCCTGAAGGAAAGGCTCTTCGACCAGCCTCACCTGACCATCAACGACGAGGGAATCTCCTACCGAGGAATGAAGACGTGGCACGTCCGCTTTGCCGACGTCGCGTCCTTCGATGGAGGACGCCAGCATCTTCGGCCGCCTCTTCCGTTCCATGAACAAGCACCTCATCAATGCCCAGGAGTCTATCTCCGTTGTTGACATCAGCATGAAGGCTGGCGAATTATGCGACATACTGAACCAAAGACTCAGACGCGCCTGACGGCAGAGGACGTCATCGCCTTCCTTGAATCGCAAAGGAACGAGGAGCAACGCCGAATCCTCATGCGTTTCTTCAAGACCGGAAAAGGCGAGTACGGCGAAGGCGACGAGTTCCTCGGCCTGAAAGTTCCGCAGACGCGGGAAGTCGTCAAAGCCGTCTGGAAGGACTTTCCCCTGGAGGAAGTGCCTATGCTGCTGATGAATCGCTGGCACGAGGTACGCCTTTGCGGCCTGCTCATCCTTGTGGAGAAGTTCGAGAGCCTTGCGACAAAACGTCTCACAAATGACGAGGATGCCATTCGTGCCCGTGATAACATTTTGATAATGTACCTCGAGCATGCCGACAGAGCCAACAACTGGGACCTCGTTGACCTGTCTGTCCACAAGATACTGGGTGCTTGGCTGTTGCTTCCCTCACGCCTCGGCGACAGAGACTACAAGATAGCGCTCCTCGACTCGCTTGCCCATAGCGACAACCTCTGGAAGCAAAGGATGAGCATCGTCTGCACTTGGAAGACGACGCAGCAGGGCGACCCGTTCTGGTGCCTGCGCTATGCCGAGATGCACCTCCAGCATCCGCACGACCTCATGCACAAAGCAGTCGGCTGGATGCTGCGCGAACTGGGCAAGAGAATCAGCATGGACATGCTCCGGGACTTCCTTTCCCTTCATGCCCACGAAATGCCGCGTACAGCCCTTCGCTACGCCATCGAGAAGATGACGGAACAGGAACGGAGGTACTGGATGCAGAAGAGATGAACGCAACGGCTGCGGATGCTGGCTCCGACAGCCGCAGACGCGAACCGACACCCCTCGGACAAGGCCGTCCGACAGCCGCAGACGCGAACCGACACCCCTCGGACAGGGCCGTCCGGCAGCCGCAGGAAAAGGCCTCCGAAGGCAGGCAAGACAGTTTTTTCAAAAAAAGTGGAGCGGACATAGCACTTGTTTCGCGGAAAAGTTGTACCTTTGCATCCGCAAAGGAACGCTCGCCGGGAACCCCTCTCCCGAGAGCGGGAATTCTACGTATTCACAGCAACAACACACTCAACAACATGGCTGAAACAAGAAAGATCAAGCGGGCATTGGTTTCCGTCTTCCACAAGGACGGGCTGGAGGACATATTGCGCACCCTTCATCAGGAAGGAGTCGAACTCCTCTCTACGGGCGGCACCCAGGCATTCATCGAGAGTCTCGGCATTCCTTGCCGCAAAGTGGAGGACGTAACGACCTACCCCAGCATCCTGGGCGGCAGAGTCAAGACGCTGCACCCGAAGGTGTTCGGCGGCATCCTCGGACGTCGCGAGAACGAAGGCGACAGGCAGCAGATGCAGCAGTACGACATTCCGGACATCGACCTCGTCATCGTCGATCTCTATCCCTTCGAGGACACCGTGGCATCGGGGGCAAGCGAGGCAGACATCATCGAGAAGATAGACATCGGCGGCATCAGCCTCATCCGAGCCGCAGCCAAGAACTTCCGCGACGTCATCATTGTGCCCTCGAAGGCTGAGTACAAGCCTCTGCTCGACCTCCTCAAGCAGAAAGGAGCACAAAGCGAGTTGGACGACCGCCGATGGTTCGCTACACGTGCCTTCGCAGTCAGCAGCCACTACGACACAGCCATACACCAGTGGTTCAGCCTCTCCCCTGCCCTCTCGTGAAGGGAAGGGTGCAACGCCCATCAAACAAATCGTAAATCGTAAATCGTTAAATAGTAAATTACACAGATGAACTGGTTTTCCCTAAATAAAGAAATAGCGATGGACCTTGGCACGGCCAACACCATCATCATCTGCGACGGCAAGATTGTGGTCGATGAGCCAAGCGTTGTCGCCCTCGACCGCCGTACAGAGCGCATGATTGCTGTAGGCGACAAGGCCAAGATGATGTACGAAAAGACCAACCCCGACATACGCACCATCCGCCCCTTGCGCGATGGTGTGATAGCCGACTTCAATGCCTGCGAGCAGATGATGCGCGGCCTCATCAAGATGGTTCACTCGGGGAATCGTCTCTTCTCGCCTTCGCTGAAGATGGTCATCGGCGTGCCAAGCGGAAGCACCGAAGTGGAGCTTCGTGCCGTCCGCGACAGCGCCGAGCATGCAGGAGGCCGCGAGGTCTATCTCATCTTCGAGCCGATGGCAGCAGCCATAGGCATCGGCCTCGACGTGCTTGCCCCTGAAGGCAACATGATAGTCGATATAGGAGGCGGCAGCACGGAGATTGCCGTCATCTCGCTCGGCGGCATCGTGGCCGACAAGAGTCTGCGCGTGGCAGGCGACGAACTGACGGCAGACATCCAGGAATACATGAGCCGGCAGCACAACGTCAAGGTCAGCGAACGCATGGCAGAACGCATCAAGATACACGTCGGCGCGGCAATGACGGACTTAGGCGAGGACGCACCCGAAGACTATGTTGTTCACGGACCGAACCGCATCACAGCAATGCCGATGGAAGTTCCTGTCTGCTATCAGGAGATAGCGCATTGCCTGGAGAAGACCATCGCGAAGATCGAGACCGCTGTCCTCAGCGCCCTCGAGGAGACACCGCCCGAACTCTATGCCGACATCGTGAAGAACGGCATCTGGCTCACCGGCGGCGGTGCTTTGCTCAGAGGCCTGGCAAAGCGTCTCACCGATAAAATCAACATCGAGTTCCACGTGGCCGACGACCCGCTGCACAGCGTGGCCAAGGGTACCGGCGTGGCGCTGAAGAACATCAACAACTTCGCGTTCCTGATGTAACCTGAGGGAAAATCCCCTGCCCCCTAGCTCTCTGACCTCCGACCCCCAAGATGCACGATTTCATCGAGCGCATAACAGCCTACCTCCACTGGGCACTCTTCCTCCTCATGGAAGTGTTCAGTGGATTCCTGCTTTTCCAATACAACCATTATCAGGGCAGCGTCTGGTTTACCCAGGCCAACATTGTAGTGGCCAAGGTTCACGAATGGGAGGCGGAAGCACTCGCATACCTGCGGATGCCCGCCGAGAATGCCGCCCTCGTCCGCCGCAACATTATCCTGCAGCACAACCTCGACGTGCTGAGGCATCAACAGGACCTTCTATCCCCCTCCAAGCCTACTCGAGGGAAGGCTTACAGTTCCTCCTCGGCAGAGTTAGAGGGGGGCGACTTCACCCTCATCCCTGCACAGATTATTGACAATAGTGTCCGCAAGCGCGACAACATGATAGTCATCAATGCAGGCAGCAGCGACGGGGTCGAGCCGGAGATGGGTGTCGTCAGCGGCACAGGCGTCGTCGGCATCGTCAGCGCTGTCACGCAGCATCATGCCCTCGTCATGTCCATCCTCAACAGCAACAGCAGCATCAGTTGCCGCCTGCGAGGGACGGAATACTTCGGTTATCTGAAGTGGAAAGGCGGCAGGCCATTGAGGGCATGCATGGACGACGTGCCGCGCCACGCCCGCATCAAGAAAGGCGACATCGTAGAGACAAGCGGCTTCAGCAACGTCTTCCCTGCCGGCATCTTCCTTGGCAAAGTTGCCGAGGTGAAGAACAGTAGCGACGGACTCGCCTACGAGCTTGAGATTCTCCTAAGCACCGACCTCTCCAACATCCGCCACGTCAACGTCATCTCCAACAACATCAAGGCAGAACTCGACTCCTTGCGAATGGCGAAATAACTTATATTGTCGTCCGCTAAAAAAGCGCCGAGGGCGCGAAAGAACACAGACGGGGGTGAAACCCCCAGCACAGGAACATCAACAAAACAAAAGCCCCGAAAGGGCGACAGAATATCTAACTTGTTCGATAACAACTTGCTTAGGTCTCTGTCGCCTCGTCGGGGCTTTTTCTGTCGTTGCAACATTACTGGGGGTTTCACCCCCGTCTGTGGTCTTTCGTCTCTTCGAGACTTTAGCCAAGCCCTCATAAGCTGCTTTTCGTCAGATATACCGATGAATAAGAACCTATATAGAAGATGAAAAAATCTTTCATCGGACACCAATAAAATAACTTATTGATTGCCAGCCTCCCCCGCGCTAAAGAGACATGGCCCTAAACGCTTCCCCTGGGAACAGGGCAAGGGGTACCGTTTTACGCTCCGTGGAGCATCGGCTTACGCTCCACGGAGAAAAGGCTTACGCTCCACGGAGCATCGGCCCGCGCTCCACGGAGCGTAAAACCACCCCCTCAGAGGGTACACTTCACAGCACCTGTGGCAGGAGATTTTCACCACTGCATGCTTGGCAAAGTCTCGAAGAGTCGAAAGAACACAGACGGGGGTGAACCCCCCGGTAGGATTGCAAAACAAAAGAAGTATTACTGTCCGAGGGAAAAGCGCCGAAGGCGCGAAAGACCACAGACGGGGGTGTTCTCCGCCTGCGCCTGAGCGAAGCGAAGAACCCCCGGGACAAGCACATTAACAAAACTAAGCCCCGAAGGGGTGACAGAATATCTAACTTGTTCGATAACAACTTGCTTAGGTCTCTGTCGCCCCCTCGGGGCTTTCACTTTCGTTGTATCATTACCGGGGGTTAACACCCCCGTCTGTGGTCTCTCGCGCCTTCGGCGCTTATTTAGCGGACAAAAACAATCCTCAATCCGTTTAATCCGTGTAATCCGTTGTTTTATAACTCCCTCCGCATTCGCAATCAGAGCGCAATCCGTGGCCGAATCATTCAGCCCCAATCCGTGTAATCCGTGCAATCCGTGGTTTTATAACTCCCTCCACATTCGCAATCAGAGTGCAATCCGTGGCCGAATCATTCAGCACCAATCCGTTAAATCCGTGTAATCCGTTGTTTTATAATAGTGCAATTCGTAGTCGGAAGAGCTATAGGTTGAGGAAGGTCTGCACTGTGGGCAGCATCTCTTCGGCCTTTAGGCGACCCATCGCATAGACGCGGCGCATCTTCGTCTCGTCCTGTTCTGTGCGGCCGATAGGCAGCGTGTCCTGCGGATAGACTATCACGATGTGGCCTTTCTGCTCCTGTTCTTCGAGGTAGGACAGCTCGTCGTTGTACATCAAGTGGCGGCGCGACATAGCACGGATGATGGCCGGATAGCGGCGCATGAAAAGGTGGAAGAGCGGCATGAGCTTCGTCCGCTGCTTGTAGAAGCCCTTGGGCTGCGTCAGCACAACCACGTTCCGAAGGAAACCCAGCCCCTCGAAGTAACGCAAAGGAATAGAGTCGCTTATGCCGCCATCAAGGAGGAGCCGGCCATCGAGGCTGACAGGGCGCGACACAATCGGCATGGAAGCAGAGGCGCGAATCCAGTCGGCTTCCACGTCGTCCATGTCGTCGATGCGGTGATAGACAGGCTGTCCCGTCTCGGCATCCGTGCAGACGACATGAAACTCGGTCGGGTCGCGGAGGAACGTATCGCGGTCGAGGACGTCAAGCTCGTTGGGCATCGTGTGATAACTGAACTCCGCCCCCACGAGGTCGCCCGTGCGGAGCAGGGAGCGAAGGCCCATGTAGCGGGGTTCGTCCTTGAAGCGGATGTTGTATCGCAGCACGCGCCCGGGCTGCCGCGACTTGTAGTTGCAGCCAAACGTAGCACCCGCCGACACGCCCACAATGCCGTCGAAACGGATGCCGTGCTCCATCAAGACATCCATCACGCCAGCAGTGAACAAACCGCGCATCCCACCGCCTTCAAGTACCAATCCTGTCTTCATCGCTGCAAAGATACAACAAAATTCTTAATTCTTCTTTCTTAATTCTTAATTATTTGTTGTATCTTTGCAGCCGATATGAAGAACTTTAACGAACTTGGGCTTGCCGAACCTCTTTTGCAAGCCATAGAAGAACTGGGCTACGAGCACCCGATGCCCGTGCAGGAGGAAGTCATTCCGCACCTGCTGAACAACGACACAGACCTCATCGCCTTGGCTCAGACGGGCACAGGCAAGACAGCGGCCTTCGGTCTGCCGCTGCTACAAAGGACCCTCTCTAACTCTCCCTTAAAGGGCGAGGACTCGGGAAATGACACCCTCCCTTTAAGGGAGGGCCGGGGTGGGTCTATCCTCATCCTCAGCCCGACACGCGAACTCTGCCTGCAGATAGCGGACGACCTGGAGGAATTCAGCAAGTATCTGCCCGACGTACGCATCCTTGCCGTATATGGCGGCGCGAACATCGAGCCGCAGATACGTGCCCTGAAGCACGGCGTGGACATCATCGTCGCCACGCCCGGCCGACTGATGGACCTGATGAAGCGTGGTGTGGCCGACCTCTCCGAAGTGTGCTACGTCGTACTCGACGAGGCGGACGAGATGCTCTCGATGGGCTTCCAGGAAGACCTCGACAGCATCCTCGAAGGCATCCCCAGCCAGCATCGCACGCTCCTCTTCAGTGCTACGATGAGCAAGGAAATAGAGCGCATCGCACAGAACTACCTGACCGACGCCACACAGATACAGGTGGGCAGTCGCAACGAAGGGGCGGAGAACGTAAACCATATATATTATATGGTACACGCGCGTGACCGTTATTACGCCCTCAAACGCATTGTCGATTACTATCCGCGCATCTATGCCATCATCTTCTGCCGCACTCGGCTGGAGACACAAGAGGTGGCGGACAATCTGATCCGCGATGGATACAATGCCGACGCACTCCACGGCGACCTCTCCCAGCAGCAGCGCGACCTGACCATGCAGCGTTTCCGCCGCCACAGGATACAGCTCCTCGTGGCAACCGACGTGGCGGCTCGCGGCCTGGACGTCGATGATCTGACGCACGTCATCAACTATGGCATGCCCGACGACGTGGAGTACTACACGCATCGCTCAGGCAGAACCGGTCGCGCCGGCAAGAAGGGCACGAGCATCTGCATCATCGGCATGCGCGAAAGAAGCAAGATAAAGCAGGTGGAGAAGGAGATACAGAAGACCTTCGAACAGGGTACGCTGCCCGAGCCTCGCGACATCTGCACCAAACAGCTCTACCATGTCATCGACGACATCGAGCGTGTGGTGGTCGAAGAGGAAGAGATTGCTCCCTTCATGGACGAGGTGCGCAAGCGTTGGGAATGGTTCGACAAGGACGACCTCATCAAGCGTGTGCTCTCCCGCGAATTTGGCCGTTTCCTTCAGTACTACGCCAATGCGCCCGAGATAGAGGACGCCTCGACGTCCGGCAAGGAGAAGGGCGAAGGCAAAGGACGCAGACAAAGGGAGAAGTCGCACCAGGCCGAGGAGGGATACGTCCGCCTCTTCCTCAACGTAGGCAAGTTAGACGGCATGTATGCCCGCGAGATTATCGGCCTGCTCAACAAGAACGTGCAGGGCGACAAGGTAGCTGTAGGCCGCATCGACCTGATGAAGAGTTTCTCGTTCATCGAGGTCAAGGAGGACGACCTCAACCGTGTGCTCAAAGGCTTGAAGCACGGTGTGACGGTGAAAGGAAGGAGTGTGGTCTGCGACATCTCAACAGAAGAACCCAAGGCAACACCTTCTCGGCCTTCGAGAGGAGAGGGGAAAAGGCCTCAGAAGAGTAAGGCGGACGAGGGAAGGAAAGAGAGGTTCACGGCTCAGCAGCGGCAGAAGTCGTCTCCCTCGGCAGAGGCAAAGCGGAAGCGTCCGTCGCGCGAAGAACGAGGCTACACGGAGCCTCGCGGCCGCAAGTTCAAGAAGGAGGACTGGATGAAGTTCCTCCACCCCGAGAAGCCCGCAAAGGACGACGGCCTGAAGGGCGAAATCCCTGACTTCAGCGAAGAAGGCTGGGCAAGAAGAAAACCGAAGAAGAAGAAATAACAACCAGAAGAACCGGAGGACTCGGAGTGCTCTGAAAGCTCGGAATACTCAGAGAACTCAGAAACTCGGAGTGCTCTGAAAGCTCAGAATACTCAGAGAACTCAGAAAACTCAGAGTCCTCAGAACAATCAAAAGCCTAATGAAGAAGATTATCCTCTGCGCCTTGTGCGCACTTTCGTCTCTTTCCCGTGCCGACGAAGGCATGTGGATGCTGAACCGCATTGACGATAAGACGGCCGACGCGATGCAGAGCCTCGGCCTACAACTCACGCCCGACCAGCTCTACAGCACCAAGCACGCCAGCCTCAAAGACTGCGTGGTCGATTTCAGCGACTTCTGTTCCGGCGTCGTGGTCAGTGCCGACGGCCTTGTCTTCACCAACCACCACTGCGGCTACGGCGCTATCCAAAGCCTTTCGACGCCCGAGGACGACATCCTGACGAATGGCTTCGTGGCCCGCTCGCGCAAGGAGGAACGCCCGGCAGAAGGGCTGTTCGTGAAGTTTCTCGTACGCACCGAGGAGTGTACCGGCCGCATCATGCGCGCCCTCAACAAGGTATATGAGGAGCATCCCGGCGAGTCAACCGCCGAACTCGACAAGCAGTACACCGACAGCATTATGGGAGCCGTGGAAAAGGAACTGCGTTTGGACAACCCGGACCTTAACTGTGTGGTCCGCGCTTACTACGAGAACAACGCCTTCTACGTGAGCTTCTACAAGGTCTATCGCGACATCCGCCTCGTCTTCACGGCTACGGAAACGATGGGCAAGTTCGGCGGCGACACCGACAACTGGATGTGGCCGCGGCAGACATGCGACTTCAGCGTGTTCCGCATCTATGCCGACAAGAACGGCGAACCCGCTGAGTACAGCGAGGAGAACGTGCCCCTGCACTGCGACAATTATGCCCGCATCGCCATGGACGGCTACCAGAACGGCGACTTCTGCATGACCGTTGGCTATCCCGGCAGCACGAGCCGCTACCTCAGCTCCTGGGGCATCGACGAGCGAGTCAACGCCCGCAACGTCAGCACGATACAGGTGCGCGGCAAGAAGCAGGAGGTGTGGAAACGCTTCATGGACGCCGACCGCGCCGTCGGCATCAAGTATGCCAGCAAATGGGCCAGCAGCAGCAACTACTGGAAGAACAGCATCGGCATGAACAAGGCCATAGCCGACCTCGGCGTCATCAAGCAGAAGCAGCAGACAGAGAGCAAGATACGCGGATGGTACTCGAGCAGGCAAGACCTCCGCGACCGCTTCGGCGACATGTTCGGACAGCTCGAAGAGGCCTACGCCAAGCGTCGCGACGACGTCTATGCCTCGGGATTCTTCCGCGAGACCTTCATGCGAGGCATCGAACTCTACCGCGTCGCCAACATGCTCAGCACGATGCCGCAGGACGCCGACAGCACGGAGGCGGCGTTGGTCCGCAGCCGCATGGAAACTTTCTTCAAGGACTACGACGCCAAGCTCGACGAGGCCACGATGGCCGCCCTGCTGAAGAACTACCGCGAACAGGTGAAGGAACGCCACTACTGGCCAAGCTGCTACAACACCATCGACAGCCTCTACGGGGGCGACGAGGCAGCCTACGCCCGCGACGTCTTCGCAAAGACCATCTGCACGAGCACGGATGCCGTGGATAAGCTGCTGGCCGACAGCACGCTCCGCGACACCGACCTCGGCCTGCTCTATGCCGACGACATCCCGACCATGATGCAGGAGATAAGCGGACGGAACCGCGAGGCTTCGACCACCATCGACTTCAACGAGCACATGCTGACACAAGCGCTCCTCGAAATGGACCAGGAGACGCCGCACTACAGCGACGCCAACTTCACGATGCGCCTCTCCTACGGCTACATACAGGACTACACGGCCGGCGGCATCCACCACCAGTACTACACCAACGCCCAGAGCCTGCTCGACAAGGCCGCCAAGCAAGCCGAGATAGAGGACTACAAGCTGGAGGACGACATCGTCGGCCTGATGAAGGCGGGCGACTGGGGACGCTATGCCGACCGCACGACCGGCGACATGCACCTCTGCTTCCTCTCGAACAACGACATCACGGGCGGCAACTCCGGTTCGCCTATGTTCAACGGCCGCGGCGAACTGCTCGGACTGGCCTTCGACGGCAACTGGGACGCCATGTCGGGCGACATCTCGTTCGATAGCAACTTGCAACGTTGCATCGGCGTCGATGTGCGCTACATCCTCTTCGTCATCGACAAATGGGGAAAAGCAGGCAATCTCATCAAGGAACTGCTTGGTAATCAGTAGCACCAGCACACCTCTTGCAGCCCATCGGCAAGGGGGCTGAATCAGTCCGGGCAAGAGGGCGGTTTCACACTCCACGGAGAATCGGCCTACACTCCACGGAGAATCGGCCTACACTCCACGGAGCATCGGCCTACACTCCACGGAGCATCGGCCTACGCTCCAGCAAGCGTTGAACCGGGTAGCCTGAGGCATCAATTCACAGCCAAGTCCGTGCGCATTCCGGGCACGGCCTCCATGCCCCCATTAGCCTCATTGGCCCCATTGGCCTAATTAGCCTAATTAGCCCCATTAGCCTTTAACACAATCGCATTCCACCACTTGCAAATCGACAAACGACGTGCCTGGAATGGCAAACTTTTGTAAGGTTTGCTTTGCAAAAGAACAAACAAAAGGAAAAACTTTTACCTTTCATCCTTCAACTTTCAACTTTTTTCGTATCTTTGCACCCGTTTAGAAGAAGCAATAACAATTTTAATCAAATAAAGAACACAACAAATGGCAAAGTTAGATTTGACAAAGTACGGCATCACCGGCAGCACCGTGATTGCCCACAACCCCTCCTATGAGTTCCTCTTCGAAGAGGAGACAAAGGCTGGTCTCACCGGCTACGACAAAGGTCAGAACACAGAGCTTGACGCAGTAAACGTAATGACCGGCATCTACACAGGCCGCAGCCCCAAGGACAAGTACATCGTCATGGACCAGAAGTCCAAGGATACCGTATGGTGGACATCTGAGGAGTACAAGAACGACAACCACCCCATGAGCGAAGAGGTTTGGGCTAAGGTGAAGGCTCTGGCAGTAAAGGAGCTTTGCAACAAAGACCTGTACGTCGTTGATGCCTTCTGCGGTGCCAACGAAGGCACACGTCTGCGTGTCCGCTTCATCGTGGAGGTAGCTTGGCAGGCACACTTCGTGAAGAACATGTTCATACAGCCCACAGCCGAAGAGCTGGAGAAGTTCGAGCCTAACTTCGTCATCTACAACGCCAGCAAGGCTAAGGTGGAGAACTACAAGGAGCTGGGCCTCAACAGCGAGACCTGCGTTGCCTTCAACGTAACAAGCCGCGAACAGTGCATCATCAACACATGGTACGGCGGCGAGATGAAGAAGGGCATGTTCTCCATGCAGAACTACTACCTGCCCCTCGACGGCATCGCCAGCATGCACTGCTCAGCCAACACCGACATGGAAGGCAAGAACACAGCCATCTTCTTCGGCCTCTCCGGCACAGGTAAGACCACTCTCAGCACCGACCCGAAGCGCCTCCTCATCGGCGACGACGAGCACGGATGGGACGACGAGGGCGTCTTCAACCTCGAAGGCGGCTGCTACGCTAAGGTCATCAACCTCAGCAAGGAGAACGAACCCGACATCTACGGAGCCATCAAGCGCAACGCTCTCCTCGAGAACGTAACGGTAGATAAGGACGGAAAGATTGACTTCGCCGACAAGAGCGTCACCGAGAACACACGCGTCAGCTACCCCATCGAGCACATCGAGAAGATAGCAAAGAAGGTGAACGGCAAGAGCGCAGGTCCCGACGCCAAGAACGTCATCTTCCTCAGCGCAGATGCATTCGGCGTACTGCCTCCCGTCAGCATCCTCACTCCCGAGCAGACCAAGTACTACTTCCTCTCTGGCTTCACAGCTAAGCTTGCAGGCACAGAGCGCGGCATCACAGAGCCTACGCCCACATTCAGCGCTTGCTTCGGCCAGGCTTTCCTCGAACTGCATCCCACAAAGTATGCTGAGGAACTCGTGAAGAAGATGGAGAAGAGCGGCGCAAAGGCTTACCTCGTCAACACAGGCTGGAACGGCACAGGCAAGCGCATCTCGATTCCCGACACACGCGGCATCATCGACGCCATCCTCGACGGCAGCATCCTGAAGGCTCCCACAAAGAAGATTCCTTTCTTCGACTTCGAAGTGCCCACAGCTCTGCCCAACGTCAATCCCGCCATCCTTGACCCCCGCGACACATACGCCGAGGCAAGTATCTGGGAAGAAAAGGCAAAGGATCTGGCCGCACGCTTCATCAAGAACTTCAAGAAGTACGAAGGCAACGAAGCCGGCAAGGCTCTCGTCGCTGCAGGCCCGAAGCTCTAAAAGAGTTGAGCAAGGCCGAAAGCAACGAACATCTTTGTTCGTCGCTGCAGGCCCCAAGCTGTAAGGCTTTAAGGCCGAAAGCAACGAGGCTTATAAAAGAAGCTCTCGTCGCTGCAAGCCCGAAGCTCTGACCCTACAGGACAATACATCAAGGCTTCCTTCACCTCATGTGGAGGAGGCTTTTTCCGTGCCAAATTAAAAGATATTGCACAAAGTTTTCTCCGAATTGTTTGGCAGTTCGGAGATTTCTTTTTACCTTTGCCTGCGATTCCCTGCGCCTCGTGGCGACAAAGCAGGGGATGACCTTATCGGAATTAAGAAGAAGCGTTATGCTCGTCTTGTACTCTGAAACCTAGGAAATTTCAAGTACAGCAAGAGAACATGATGGCTTCTGCGTGTAAGCGTGGAATGTTATCTGACTCTTTTGTACAAGGTTTTCCTAGGGCCGCAGAGTGAAGATGTGGATACAGTTCCACGCTTCTTACATCTATAACCGCTCCCAACGGAACTGGAGGAGCCAGACAATCTTAAAATCATTATGGGAAAAAGAGCATCTTTCACGAACCTTACTACATTTGCAGTGGCTATACTGCTATCCTTCAACTTTGCTTCGTGCAGCAGCGACGACGGTGATTCCTACCTTCCTTCTCCCACTATCACAGATGCGAACGGCAAGAACGTACAGGTGGCAAGTGTAGGCAGCTTTCGATTTACATACGACGAAAGTGGAAAACTCGCAAGCATGACCGAAGGAAGCAAGACCTATATCATAGAAGGTGACAAGTTCACCTTCAACAACGGTTTGCTCAAAGCTGAAATCTTCCTCAACTCGGACGGTCTCGTCGCAAGGATAAAGTATCAGGAAACGTCCCAGAATGAGAAGGACGAAGGCACATTGAACTACAATTATGGTTCCGACCGCAGGCTGAAGTCTTGCAGCGTCTCGGGCAAAGGTACATATAGATATGGTTCGAATGAAATATCATACGACGGGAAAGCTACCGTGGACTACACATGGCAGAGCGGCAACCTGATACAAGCAAAAGTGGAAGGCAAGACAACCAGCAAATCTAACGGAGAGAATTACCAACTGAACACCAGTACAATCTATACCTTTGCGTATGGCTCACAAGCCAACACATGCAAACAACTCCCCTATTACATGGGCGATGCAATGTGTGGTATCGGGAACTATGGCGGTGTGCTCGCTGCTTTAGGTCTCTTCGGACACGGCCCTGCGTTCCTGCCTGTCAGCTATACGGAAACGGTTACGGAAACAGTAAACGGCTATCTCGCCTATGATCCGCACACCGACGCTTACACATTCTCCTTCACGCAGAACAGCAATGGCACTCTCAACTCTGAGACATGCAATGAGAATCAAATCGCATATCGCTACATCAACGGCATTACGCGCTCAGGAGACATCAGCACACCCGGCCTTGAGCAGCAGCAGAGCAGCAACCTTCATCATAACATATTCAGGCATCGAAGGCTGTAAAACCTCAGCCTACATACATTATTTATCTACGCATACGCGTGTGGGAAGTGTTTCCCTACTGGAAGAGGGAGAAGTTGACGCTGCCGTAGGCGCGGTGCTCGACGAAGCGGGGATGCTGGGAGAAATCGTTGGTCTTGCCGTGCTCCAGCACGAAGAGGCCGCCCTCCTTGAGCAAGGAGCGGGAGAGAATGATGTCGGGCAGTTCTGGGAGCTGCGGCAGGGCGTAGGGCGGGTCGGCAAAGATGAAGTCGAACTGCTCGCGGCATTTGGAAATGAACTGGAAGACGTCGGCGCGAACGGGGAGTGCTGTGGAGTCCTGCAGCTTGTCGAGAAACTGCTTGATGAGGCGATGATGGCGGACATCAAGCTCAACGCTGACGACGCGACCGCAACCGCGACTGACGAGTTCCAACGTGATGCTGCCCGTGCCGGAGAAGAGGTCGAGAGCCGTCGGCGCCTCGCTGAAGTCGATGTACGCCTGCAGGACGTTGAAGAGGTTCTCCTTGGCGAAGTCCGTCGTAGGACGTGCCGAGAACGAGCGCGGCACGTCGAAGTGCCTGCCTTTGTATTTGCCGGTGATGATGCGCATATAGGGGTAAGAGGTAAGAGGTTAGGGGTTAGAGGAATGTCCGGGTAGCTGATAAGGAGCCAGAGGTGTTCTCTAACCCCTAACCTCTAACCTCTAACCACATCTTATTCGATGTTTAGAATGTATTCCGCCACAGTCTTCTGCAAGTCTTTTGATGCGCCTTCGAGGTGCAGGACATCGCGTTGGGCGTTGAGGTCCAAGGCTTTCCAGATGCCAAGCAACAGGAAAGTGCGGTCGGCATCGTTCGCTGCGGGCTGCGATGCCGCGTAGAGCAACCGGTTGCGGCAGAAGGCGGCGAGGAAGATGTACTGGGGTTCGACGTGGAGATACACGTCGTTCTGCGGCTCAGCATCAGGGGCGGGACGCTTCTCCTGCTGGGCTGCGAAGTGTTCCAGGTGGCGGGCATCGGCACAGCAGACCTTCACGTCGGGATAGCACTCCTGCACGATGCGGAGGACATCCTGGTCGAGGCGGAAGATCATGGCTGCCTCTACCGACGAGAGTATCTGGTACTGCATGTCGGCCGAGGAGGGTTGAGAGTTGAGAGTTGAGAGTTGAGAGTTGCTTCGCGCCCTTGATTCTTCGCTCTTTGCCGGGAAGCAAAGGCGGTAGAAGGCCAGCATGTCGCTCTTGTTGAAGTGCTCGAGGGGGACGATGGTGGCGGGCGTGTCGGCCAAAAGCTCTACGCTTTGGAAGCGATAGTCCATGAGGTAGGGCTTTTGCAAGGCCTGCCGTAGGACGTCGGCGGCAAGTGCCGTGTCGGAGACAGGGAAACGTTCTGTCTGTACGACCGAGCCGCCGGGTGTGCTTTCTACGGAAAAAGAAAATCCATCCGCCCCTGAGCGGATGGATAGTCTGAAGCCTGTGAGTGAGTTACTCCCAGTTGCCAGCATTGTTGTTCCAGTTGTTACCGGCGTCGCCTATTCTCAGGCCTGGGTATGCGCCCTTGGCGTTAGCCTCTTCGTTGCGGTTGTAGATGAGGCGTTTGCCAGCCTTGCCCATTCCTTTGAGGAAACTGCTGTCGGGAGCGTTACACTCCATCACCTGAATGATGGTGCCCGAGCGAGTGGTGTTGGGGCATGCGATGAGTTCGAAGGTGTCGCCCTCGGAATAGGGGATGAAGCGCAGCGAATCGGCTTCAAAGCCTTCGTAGTTGTAGAGCGAGTCCTTGAGCGAAACCCAAATGGTATCGCGCTTGAAGTTCTGGAGGCCGTTGGCGACGATGGCTGCCTGGTCTCCGCTGTTGACGATGGCAGCTGCCTTTGCTTCGGTGAGGCCTTTCTCCATCTGGTCTTCGGTGAGCACGCCTTGCTTCATGATGACGGGCAGTTTGCCGGTCTTCACGAAGTTGATGAGCACCGACCAGTCGGCGCAGTACACGCCATCGTGCTGTGCTTTGTAAGCTTCCTCGGCACTACGGATTTCCAAAAGGCGTGCCTTTACCACATTCTCTCTGGCTGCGACGGTTGCGTCGAAGTCTTCGGTATCGCGAATACTACGCCAGCAAATGAAGAGTAAACCGACGGCGCAGATACCTAAAACAACATTTATTCCCTTTTTCATAACGTTATTTGTAATTTATTTTGTAATTTCGCATCGCAAAAGTAACAAGATTTATTCACATTTCCTTCAAAACCGTCTTTTTTTTCTAAAAGAATGACAATAAATGATGATTTAGGGGGCTTAATCAAGGAGAACTTTGCCCACAATCCGACAAAAGAGCAGGAAAAAGCCATCGAAATGCTCTCCGACTTCTTGCTCTCGAGAGAGCGTGACGCTTTGTTCTTGCTGAAAGGCTATGCCGGCACGGGAAAGACGTCGCTTCTGGCTGCTTTGGTGCGCACGATGCAACAGCTGAAACAGCGGTTCATGCTGCTTGCTCCGACGGGCCGTGCCGCGAAGGTCCTGTCTTCCTACGCGGGTGCGCCTGCGTTCACGATACATAGGAAGATATATCGGCAGAAGTCCATCACGGACATGAATGTGTTCCAGAACGACGTCAACTTGCGGCAGGACACGCTCTTCATCGTGGACGAGGCGTCGATGATAGCCAACGAGCAGCACGACACCGTCTTTGGTACGGGCTGTCTGCTCGACGACCTGATGCACTACGTCTATTCGTGCGAGGGCTGCCGCCTTGTGCTGGTGGGCGACACGGCGCAGTTGCCGCCGGTGGGCGAAGAGGAGAGTCCGGCTCTGAGCAAAGTGATGCTCGAGGGCTACGGCATGGAGGTGACGGAGCTTTGCCTGACCGAAGTGGTGCGACAGCTCGAGGAGTCGGGCATTCTGTGGAACGCCACGATGCTTCGCAGCCTTATCCAGAACGACGAGATGTATGCTTTCCCGAAGCTTCGCGGCAAGAGTTTCCCGGACGTCAAGGTGCTTCCGGGCGACGAACTCATCGAGGCGTTGGAGGACAGCTACCGCAATCATGGCACCGACGGCACGATAGTCGTGACGCGCAGCAACAAGCGTGCCAACATCTTCAACAGCGGCATCCGCGCCCGCATCCTCGACCAGGAGGAGGAACTCTCGAGCGGAGACCTCATCATGGTGGCGAAGAATAATTATTATTGGACAGAACGAGAACAGGGGCAAGGAGCAAGGAGCAAGGAGCAAGAGAATACCATAGAGGGGCAAGGAGCAAGGGGCAAGGAGCAAGAGAATACCATAGAGGAGCATGGAGCAAGGGGCAAGGAGCATGAAAGCAGCAATCCTCTTGCCCCTTGCCCCTCGCCCCTTGCCCCTTTCTCCTTCATCGCCAACGGCGACGTCGCGGTGGTGAGGCGGCTGAGGAACGAGCGGACGTTCTACGGCTTTCGCTTTGCCGACGCCACTATCATGTTTCCCGACTACGACCGCTTGGAGATGGACGTCACCGTCCTGCTCGACACCTTGCAAAGCGAAGCGCCTGCCTTGACCCGACAGCAGCAAGAGGCACTCTTCCAAGGCGTCTGGGACGACTATCCCGAACTGACGAACCGGCGCGACCGCATGAAGCGTCTGCGCGAAGATCCCTACTACAACGCCCTCCAAATCAAGTATGCCTATGCCGTCACCTGCCATAAAGCACAGGGCGGACAATGGGAGCACGTCTATATCGACCAGGGCTACATCACCGAGGAGATGCTTTCGCCCGACTACTTCCGCTGGCTCTACACCGCCATCACCCGTGCCACCGAGCAAGTTTATCTCGTCAACTGGCCCGATGCGGCACTTTCCGACGCCTAAACGCACCCGATGACTGACCGGAAACAGCACGGAGAGTTGTTTGCTCCTACATGAAGGAGCAATTGCTCCTACATGAAGGAGTGATTGCTCTTACATGTAGGAGCAACGAATCCTCCCTGCCGCGTCGGACGCGACTTCTTGCCGGAAGAGGCCGCAAAATGTCGTTCCCGAACAAACAAAGGCAAAAAAATCGACTTACATGATAGGAGTTACAGATATTTTTGCTAACTTTGTAGGCGGAATATAGTATAAAGAAGGAAATGAACATACTCGTCACAGGTGCAAACGGGCAGTTGGGCAACGAAATGCGCATCGTAGCCCGTGACTCTGCCGACCACTATATCTTCACCGACGTCACGCAGCAGGAGGGCGTAGAAACCACCTTCCTCGACATCACCGACCTCGACGCCATCCGCGCCATGGTCAGGGAGAACGGCATCGGAGCCATAGTGAACTGCGCCGCATGGACCAACGTCGATGCAGCCGAGGCGCCCGAGAACCGCGCCCTCGCCGAGAAGCTCAACGCCACAGCCCCCGAGAACCTGGCCAAGGCCATGAAGGAAGTGGGCGGCTGGCTCGTGCAGATTTCCACCGACTACGTCTTCGGCAAGGAGCCTTACAACACGCCTTGTCGCCCCGACCAGCAAGGCACGCCCACCGGCGTCTATGGCGAAACGAAGAAAGAAGGAGAGGAGCGAATAATAAAGACCCTCTCTAACTCCCCCTTAAAGGGGGAGAATCCAGGCGAGAGGAACTCAGGACAGGAAGTCTCCCCTTTAAGGGGAGATTTAGAGGGGTCCGGCGGCTTCATCATCATCCGCACGGCGTGGCTCTACAGCGAATACGGTAAGAACTTCTGCAAGACGATGCTCCAGCTCACAGCCACCAAGCCGCAGCTCAAGGTTGTCTTCGACCAATGCGGCACTCCGACGTATGCCCTCGACCTCGCCAAAGCGATACAGGTCATCCTCCAAAAGCCCATACAAGGCATCTACCACTACTCCAACGAAGGCGTCTGCTCGTGGTACGACTTCACGCAGATGATAGCCCGCATCGCCGGCCACAAGGACTGCGACATACAGCCCTGCTATTCGTCGGAGTATCCCAGTCCCGTGAAGCGTCCCGCCTACTCCGTGCTCGACAAACGCAGCATCCGCGAGACCTTCGGCATCAAGGTGCCGTACTGGGTCGATTCGCTGGAGAAGTGCATTAAGAACATCCTCTCAGAAAAAAGAAGTTAGTGGTTAGGGGTTAGAGGTTAGAGAATACCATGACTCCCTGCCAAGCTGCAAGAACAATTCTCTAACCTCTAACCACTAACCACTAACCACCACAAACAAATATAACATGCAAATAATCAAAACCGCCATAGAAGGCTTACTCATCATCGAACCACGCATCTTCAAGGATGCCCGCGGGTACTTCTTCGAATCCTTCTCGCAGAGGGAGTTCGAGGAGAAAGTAGGCCCCATCCAGTTTGTGCAGGACAACGAAAGCATGTCGCAGTACGGCGTCATGCGCGGACTGCACTTCCAACGCCCACCCTACACGCAGAGCAAACTGGTTCGATGCGTCAGGGGAGCCGTCCTCGACGTAGCCGTCGATATACGCAAAGGGTCGCCCACCTACGGACAGCACGTCGCCGTAGAACTCACGGAAGACAACCATCGGCAGTTCTTCATCCCTAAAGGCTTCGCACATGGTTTCGCCGTGCTGAGCGAGACAGCCGTCTTCCAGTACAAGTGCGATGAGTTCTACCATCCGGAAGCCGACGGCGGCATCGCCATCACAGACCTCAGCCTCGGCATCGACTGGCGAATCCCCACCGAGAAGGCCATCCTCAGCGAGAAGGACACGAAGCATCCCTTGCTGAAAGACTTTGAAACACCCTTCAAAGACCCTCTCTAACTCCCCCTTAAAGGGGGAGAACACAGGCAGAAAACAATGGAATGGCAAACGGCAGACACAATAGAATATGAACTTCTAAAAAGCAACGCGAAGGCAAAACGCAGCAATCAGACAGAAGCAGAGTCTGTTTTCTGGCAAATGGCGAAAGGCAGCGGATTAGGACAAAAGTGCAGAAGACAATACATTATCGGAGAGTATATCGTTGACTTCTTCTTTCGGCAATCAATGCTAATAGTGGAAATAGACGGAGGATACCACTTCACAGAAGAACAACAAAAGGAGGACATAACGAGACAAAGCTGGCTGGAACAAAAAGGATACAAGGTCCTGCGGTTCACCAACGAACAAGTCTTATATGACACAGACAATATGATTAACGAATTAAAAAAGCATCTAATCTAATATGAGTATCAACAGTTCTTCCCCCTTTAAGGGGGACAGAGGGGGTCTTTCCATCGTCATAACCGGTGGAGCCGGCTTCATCGGGAGCCACGTAGTACGCCTCTTCGTCAACAAATACCCTGAGTACAAGATCATCAACCTCGACAAGTTGACCTATGCCGGCAACCTCGCCAACCTCAAGGACGTCGAGGATAAGCCTAACTATAAGTTCGTGAAGATGGACATCTGCGACTTCGACGCATTCCTGAAGCTGATGCAGGACGAGAAGGTGGACGGCATCATCCACCTGGCAGCAGAAAGTCACGTGGACCGCAGCATCAAGGACCCCTTCACCTTCGCCCGCACGAACGTCATGGGCACGCTCTCCCTCCTCCAGGCCGCCAAGCTCTACTGGGAAAGTCTGCCCGAGAAGTACGAAGGCAAACGCTTCTACCACATCTCGACCGACGAGGTCTATGGCGCCCTGGAAATGACGAATCCCGAAGGCATCAAGCCGCCGTTCACCACCACGGCCAGCAGTTCGGAGCACCACTTGGCCTACGGCAAGGACTTCTTCTACGAGACGACGAAGTACAACCCCCACAGCCCGTACTCCGCCTCGAAAGCCTCCAGCGACCACTTCGTCCGCGCTTTCCACGACACATACGGCATGCCGACCATCGTCACGAACTGCTCCAACAACTACGGCCCCTACCAGTTCCCCGAAAAGCTCATACCCCTTTTCATCAACAACATACGCCACCGCAAGCCCCTCCCCGTCTATGGTAAGGGCGAGAACGTGCGCGACTGGCTCTACGTCGAAGACCACGCCCGTGCCATCGACACCATCTTCCACCACGGAACCATCGCCGAAACCTACAACATAGGCGGCTTCAACGAATGGAAGAACATCGACATCATCAAGACAGTCATCAAGACAGTGGACCGACTCCTTGGCCGTCCCGAAGGAGCCGACATGGACCTCATCACCTACGTCACAGACCGTCTGGGTCACGACGCACGCTATGCCATCGACTCCACCAAGCTGCAGAAGGAGCTGGGCTGGGAGCCGTCGCTCCAGTTCGAAGAGGGTATCGAGAAGACCGTCAAGTGGTACCTCGAGAACGAGCAGTGGATGGACAACATCACCAGCGGCGACTACGAGAAGTACTACGACGACATGTACAAGAACAGATAGGCAGAACAAATGCTCATCACTTCCAGATTCAATCCCAAAGGCCTGCGGCTGCAACTGGTGTTGTTCCTGTTAGCACCTTTAGCCCTGTTTGCTCCTGCGCTTGGAAGCAGGAAGGACATCATTATCACCATCGCGGTGATAGGTGTCATGATTGCCATTGCCGCCTGCATCTGGGCTTTCCTGTTGAAGACAATCACCGTCATGGACCAGGAACTGGAAGTGAAACACACCTGTCTGCCCTTCCTGAAGCGCTACTATCGGCTGGCAGAGTTCGACTCTTATATTATAGAAGAAGAAGGAATCCACGAGACGTTCTGCCTGCTCATCCAAGGGAAACGGGCCGTCAAGCTGTCGTCAAAAATCTACGAGAACTATGAGGAACTGAAGGAAGCGCTCTCGGTGGTCGGCCTCAAGGAATGGGGGACGGATACCAATCGGGCAGTCGATTCGGTGTTTGCCAAGAGCCACCTCGCCGCCACTTTCTTTATGTTCCTCTCCGTCATGCTCTTTGTTGCCATTCCCATCATTGAGTATATCGAAGACGGACAAGTGACGATAAAGTCTTATTTCCTCTTGCTGATAGGCGGACTGATGTTTGTCCCCCTCTTCCTTTACGCGCTCTCCTGCTGCAAACGCCTCACCATCTGGCGCGGACATCTGGAGGTAAAGAGCCTGCTGACCCCGTGGAAGACGGACTACTACTCACTCGACGACTTCGACTTCGCCTTGGAGGTCATCACTCCCTCGCAGTTCGAGAAAGAGAAATCGCTGTGGCTCGTCCGCGACAACAAGCTGGCTCTCAGCATCCCAAAGAACGTCTATGCGAACTACGACGTGTTGGAACACGCCATCGGCATCGTGCCTTCCGCCTCCATAGAGATGAACATTTTCAAGAAACTAACATGCCTTTTAGGCAAAAACATAGAGTGATAAAACAAATAAATAACTATAAAAACATTAAAGCTATGATGACTCGTATTCAAACACGACTGAAAGCAATGCTGACAGCAGCGCTTCTCACAACCGCCCTCACCGCTTCTGCACAGGAGGTTTCCGAGAACTATCTTTCCTACCCCCAAGGCTTCATCGGCCTGCAAGGAGGCGGACAGCTCACCTTCTCCAACTACAACAACTGGAAATACATTACGCCCACAGCCAGCATCAGCGCGGGTGTACACTTCACGCCCGTCATCGGAGCACGACTCCACTTCAACGGCGTTTGGGACAAAGGCAGCCTCGGCTACGACACAGACGCAAGCTACAAATACAAATACCTGAACTCCAACCTCGACCTCATGGTCAACATGGTCAACCTCATTGCTAAGGGCGACTACCATCCCGTGAACGTCTATCTCATCGGCGGCGTGGGCCTCGCCTACACATGGGGCAACGGAACAGCCTACGAGCACAAGCTTCCCCTCGCTTACGAACACGGTCGTCTGGGACACAACTTCCGCGTCGGCACCATGCTCGACGTGAAGGTGGCCCGCAACTGGAGCGTCAACCTCGAAGTAGCTGCCAACAGCCACAACGACCGCTTCAATAGCAAGTACAGCGGCAGCGACGACTGGCAGCTCACAGCACAACTCGGCGTAGCATTCAAGTTCGGCAAGAAGGCCAAAAAGCCCGTCGTGGAAGAGATTTGGGAGACACGTGTTGACACCATTTGGTACGACGATGCCGTGTTCACACCCGAAGTGGAAGACGGAAAAGCCACATGGAACGTGTTCTACAAGATACGCGAGAGCGACTTCGAGGCCGACGAGCAGCTGGCCGCCATCGGCGCTTTCCTGAAGGACCACCGCGATTGCAAAGTCGATATCAAGTCGTATGCTGACGTGCAGACAGGCAACCCCAAGATTAACATGGAGTACTCTAAGCAGCGCTGCGAGAAGGCTGTGAAGGCTCTGACCGATGCCGGTGTGCCCGCTTCCTCCATTACGGCAAACTACTACGGCGACACAGTACAGCCCTTCGCCGAGAACGACAAGAACCGCGTCAGCATCATTGTCGCAACAGGCCTGAAGGATGTCAACCTGAAGAACATGGTGAAGAAGTTCAAGACAAAGGAGGTACGGTATCGCGTACAGTAAAGAGAATAATTGCGATGAACAAGCAAAAGACATTGAAAACTATTCAGATGTGGGTGGCTGCTGTGCTGGCTGGGGTGCTTTGCACAGCGGCTCTCACGGCATCGGCACAGGAGGGGAGGTCGGAAGAATACGTCTCCTATCCGCAAGCATTCATTAGCCTGCAGGCCGGAGGGCAGACTACTTTCACGGACTACAACAACTGGAAGCTCTTCACCCCTACGGCAAGCATCGGCGTGGGCGTTCACTTCACGCCCGTCATCGGCGCACGCCTTCACGTCAACGGCATTTGGAACAAGAGCGCCATCTGCACGGAATCCGTGGATGAGAAGTTCAAGTACAAGTATGCCACAGCAGACCTCGACGTGATGCTCAACATGGTCAACCTCATTGCGAAGGGCAACTACCACCCGCTGAACGTTTACCTCATCGGCGGTGTCGGCATCAACTACGCCTGGGACAACGATGATGTGCCGGCCCTGAGAAGCTACATCGCGACGATAGACGGCAGGAACCGCCTGACGCACAACTACCGTATCGGCACGATGCTCGACGTGAGGGTTGCTCCTAACTGGAGCGTCAACCTCGAAGTAGCCGGCAATAGCCTCGGCGACCGCTTCAACAGTAAGAACAGCGGCTCGAGCGACTGGCAGCTGACGGCACAGGTGGGCGTGACTTACAGGTTCGGCAAAGCGCTGAGACTAAAGAGTTCCAAGAAGGAAGCCGACGTTGCTGTCGTAGAGCCAGCTGCACTCGCCATCGCCTCCGAGCCTACGCCTGCCAGCACAAGCACAGAGGTCGTAAAGCCCGAAACGAAGCCAGCACCGGCTCCTACGCCGAAGCCTGAACCGCAAGCGGCACCGGCGCCCGCACCGGCAAAGCCTGCTGTGACGGCACCGAAGGACATCAGCCGCAACATCTTCTTCGACATTCGCGAGGCAACGATTACTCCGACGGAACAGGTGAAGCTTGCCGAGGTGGCTAAGTGGCTCAAGGAGAACCCTTCGGCCAAGGTGACTGTGACGGGCTATGCCGACCGCGAGACGGGGACGGCAACCATCAATTCCCGCCTCTCCAGGCAGAGGGCCGAGACCGTCGCAAAGGAGCTGACGAAGAAGTATGGCATCAAGGCAAGCCGCATCGCCACGAAGTCGAAAGGCGACACCGAACAGCCTTTCACCGACAACGACATGAACCGCGTCAGTATCGTCGTAGCTAACGTCGATGGCGACTAAGGTAAAGAAAACGAAGATTTTATAGCTGAGGACAACGCCTTTCAAGGGGGGTCGTTTCACACTCCACGAAGCATCGGCTCACACTCCACGGAGCATCGGCTTACACTCCACGGAGCATCGGCTTACACTCCACGGAGCATCGGCTTACACTCCACGGAGCATCGAACACACCGTTGTGCCTACCGCCTGCGCCCCGCCAGCAGCAAGGAAGCACAACAGCAGCAGGCACCTCCACACAAAAGCAGTCTTATACATTATTATATATTGTTGTCCGGGGAATAAGTACCGACGGTGCGAGAGACTACAGACAGGGGTGTAAACCCCCGGAACAAGTGCATCAACAAAGCTAAGCCCTGAAAGGGTGATAGAATATCTAACTTGTTCAATAACAACTTGCTTAGGTCTCTGTCGCCCCCTCGGGGCTTTCTCTGTCGTTGTACCTTTACCGGGGGTTAGCACCCCCGTCTGTGGTCTTTCGTCCCTTCGGGACTTTAGAGAAAGCCCCCATGAACTACTTTTCAGCAGAAAAGCCAAATAATAGGCGCATAAATAGAGGTGCTCTTGATTTTCCGTGGACAGCATTTATTATTATATTGTAGTTTCTGGCTAAGGGAAAACCCATTCCCGACGGCAAATTTACGGAAAAGCGAGAGAAGAACCACATTTATTTACGACATATCGTTGGATGGTAAGGAATAAAAGCGTAACTTTGCCCACGGAAACAGGAAAAAGGAAAGAACTATGAATGCCGTGTCCCTCAACAACCTTTGGAACTATCTGCAAGGCCTCTCCCTCACTCGCGCCAACCAGCGCTGGCTGGGAGAAAGGCTCATAGAACAGGCTTCAAAAGAAATGTCCCTTCCTCAGTCAGAGCATGACAGTATTCTTGCGGGGCTTGATACAGCCTTCAAAGAAGGTAAACTGGCACAGGAAGGAAAGCTGAAAGGTCGTCCATTAGCAGAGCTACTCAATGAGATATAGTTTCACCACATATCCAACCTTTGACAGAGAGCTGAAGAGACTGGCTAAGAAGTATAAGTCTCTGAAAGAGGATATGCTTGCCTTCGTTCAGGAGATAGAACAGAATCCCCGTGCAGGCACAGAGCTTGGAAACAACATCTACAAGTATCGCCTTTCCATTGCCTCGAAAGGAAAGGGGAAAAGTGGAGGCGGACGAATCATTACAATGAACATCCTTCTCACAGAAGATGAGAAAGAAATAGGCCTTCTCTATATCTATGACAAGTCTGAACGAAGCAATATCACAGACAAAGAAATAAAGGAACTGATACGGAAGAACGGTCTGATATAAGACATAATACTTATCGGTCATTTCGCAGACATGCTCCATAAACAGTCAAGCCGCTCCTTTTGAGGAACGGCTTGACTGTTTGTGCTTCGACTGATGCTGTGTTATGCCGTGAGCAACTCAATGAGCTTCTCCACAGCGGCGTGGATGCCTTCGACGTTCTTGCCGCCAGCTGTGGCGAAATGAGGCTGTCCGCCGCCACCGCCCTGCATGAGCTTGGCGGCCTCGCGGATGTTCTTGCCGATGTTCACGCCTGCTGCTACGGCGCTGTCCGAAGCGGCGGCCGTGAGGAGAGGCTTGCCCTCGGCCACGGAACCTATCACGACGATGCTGTTCTCCACCTCGGCGCGAAGCTGGAAGGCGATGTCCTTGACGTACTCCGCACTCAGCGGCGTGATGGCAGTCAGCACGTTGAAACCATTGATTTGTTTCTGCTTGGCAAGCATCTGCTTCTTCAGGTCGGCCGCCTTCTCGCGCATGGCTTCCTCCACTTGCTTGCGCAGTTCGGCATTGTCGCTGATGGCTTTTTGGATGGTGCCTACGAGGTCGGGAGCATTGTTGAAGAGGCTGCGGAGGCCGTTCAGCGTGTCCTGCAGTCTGTCCATCTGTTCCTCAACGGCTTTGCCTGTGATGGCTTCGATGCGACGCACGCCTGCTGCCACGCTGCTTTCGGACAGGATGCGGACCATTCCGATGCAGCCTGTGCTGCTGGCATGGCAGCCGCCGCAGAACTCAACGCTCGAGCCGAACTGGATGACGCGCACCTTGTCGCCGTACTTCTCGCCGAAGAGGGCAATGGCGCCCAGCTTCTTAGCCTCCTCGATGGGCGTGTCCCTGTACTCCTGCAAAGGCAGGTTCTGGCGGATGCGCTCATTGACAAGGTGTTCCACCTCACGTATCTGTTCGGGACTCACCTTTTCGAAGTGCGAGAAGTCGAAGCGAAGGTAGTCGGGCGTAACGAGTGAGCCTTTCTGCTCCACATGGTCGCCGAGCACTTCCTTGAGTGCCTGGTCGAGGAGGTGAGTACAGGTATGGTTGGCTTCGATAGCGCGGCGGCGTTCCACATCGACGCATGCCATGAACTCTGCCGCAGGGTTCTGCGGGATGCGCTCCAGCAAGTGAACGCTCACGCCGTTCTCCTTCTTCGTGTCGATGACCTTGATGGTCTCCTGCTCGTTGCAGATGACGCCCGAGTCGCCTACTTCGCCGCCCATCTCTCCATAGAAGGGCGTCTGGTCGAAGATAGCTTCATAGACGACGCCCTTCTTCTGTTTCACCTCGCGATACTTGACGATGTGGCAGGTGTATTCCGTGTAGTCGTAGCCCACAAACTTCTGTTCTGATTGACCATTGACCATTGACGATTGACCATTTTCTTCGCTGCCGGAATGGTCAATGGTCAATGATGAATGGTCAATGATGTGCCAGTCTCCTGCCTCCACCTGTGCGGCGTTGCGGGCACGCTCCTTTTGTTTCTGCATCTCGACGTTGAAGCCTGCCTCATCGACCGTAAGACCGTTCTCGCGACAAATGAGTTCTGTGAGGTCCAACGGGAAGCCGTAGGTGTCGAAGAGCGTGAAGGCTTTCTCGCCGGCTATCTCTGTCTTGCCGGCTGCCTTTGCCTCTTTCATCACGCCGTCGAGCAGGCGGATGCCCGTCTCGAGTGTGCGGAGGAAGCTTTCCTCCTCTTCCTTCATCACCTTCGTAATGAGGTCCTTCTGCCCTTCGAGTTCGGGATAGGTGGCTCCCATCTCCTGAATCAGGACGGGCAGCAGGCGATAGATGAAGGCTTGCTTCTGTCCGAGGAAGGTATAGGCGTAGCGTACGGCACGGCGCAGGATGCGGCGGATGACGTAGCCTGCCTTAGCGTTGCCCGGCAGCTGCCCGTCGGCGATGCTGAAGGCAATGGTGCGCAGATGGTCGGCCACTACTCTCATAGCGACATCGATGTCCTCCTTCTCGCCATAACGGAAGCCGCTGAGGTCGCCGATGGCTTTGATGATGGGCTGGAAGACGTCGGTGTCGTAGTTGGAGTGCTTGCCCTGTATGGCGCGGACGAGGCGTTCGAAGCCCATGCCGGTGTCGATGACGTTCATGCCGAGCGGCTCGAGGTGTCCGTCGGCCTTGCGCTCGTACTGCATGAAGACGATGTTCCAGATCTCGATGACCTGCGGGTCGTCCTTGTTGACGAGTTCGCGTCCAGGCACTTTGGCCTTCTCTTCTGCCGAGCGGCTATCGAGGTGTATCTCAGAACAGGGTCCGCATGGACCCGTATCGCCCATTTCCCAGAAGTTGTCGTGCTTGTTGCCGTTGATGATGTGGTCGGCAGGAACGTGCTTCAGCCAGTAGCCTGCGGCTTCGTCGTCGCGGGCGAGGCCTTCTTCGGGAGAGCCTTCGAAGACGGTGACATAGAGGTCTTTGGGGTCGAGCTTCAGCACATCTACGAGGTACTCCCACGCCATGTCGATAGCTCCTTCCTTGAAGTAGTCGCCAAACGACCAGTTGCCGAGCATCTCGAACATGGTGTGGTGGTAGGTGTCATGCCCCACTTCCTCCAGGTCGTTGTGCTTTCCGCTGACGCGCAGACACTTCTGGCTGTCGGCACGCCGGCGGGGTTCGGGGTCGCGAGTGCCGAGAATGATGTCCTTCCACTGGTTCATACCCGCGTTGGTGAACATCAGTGTTGGGTCATCTTTCACTACCATAGGTGCTGAGGGAACTATCTTGTGTCCCTTCGACTCGAAGTATTTCAGGAACGAGTCGCGTATTTCATTTGCTGACATCATGTGATTTACTATTTAAAGATTTACTATTTACGATTTAAGTGTTTTGTGTTTCCAATTTATTGAATAATGTGATAAATTGCCTGCAAATGTACGAAATTATTATGAATTATACGTTATGAGTTTTGATTTTTGACATTAATTTTATACTTTTGCAACGGAATTGTGAATTATGAATTATAAATAATGTGTTAATTCAGCATGGCATACAACCCGAACAAAGAGCTTAGGAAATACTACGGCATAGCCGAAGTGGCGGAGCAATTCAATGTGGCAGAGTCGCTGCTGCGCTACTGGGAAAAGGAGTTCCCCAACATCAAGCCTCGCAAGAGCGGCAGGGGCGTGCGTCAATACACGAAGGAAGACATCGAAGAGGTGCGCATCGTCTATAACCTGCTCAAGGTGAGGGGCATGAAGATTGCTGCAGCCAAGGCTGTGCTGAGCAAGAACCGCAAGGCCGCAAGCGATGCTTCCGAAATCATCAACCGCCTGCAGTCCGTCCGCACCGAACTGCAGGAAATCAGTCGCGAACTGGGAGAACTGTAGCGGCTGGCTGCCGTCCGAAGACTTTTTCGCAGTAGTCGATAGAGCCTACCCGCGGCTCCCCTACCCTCGAAGGGAAAAAGACCCCTCCCAGCCTCCCCTTAAAGGGGAGGGGCTGAGAGATTAGCAGTGAAGCCTACCCGCGGCTCCCCTACCCTCGAAGGGGAGGGGATGGGGGTGGGGACTCATTCCGAAAGAAACAAAGAAGAAGGTCTGGCAGGGAGACCAAACAGCAGTACTTTGACAAAGCAACAAGGAGTGCGAATCTACGCTTGCTGGAGAATCGGCCCACACTCCACGGAGAATCGGCCTACACTCCACGGAGAATCGGCCTACACTCCACGGAGAATCGGGCCACACTCCACGGAGCGTAAAACCCCACCCGCTGGGCTGATGGGTTTCACCCCGTCTTTAATAAACAGAAACGGCTGAATATCAATAGACAGGGACAATGGACAGCGAATGTCGGAAGCACAAGTCCTAATGCCCAGTTATTGGCGTCGGAGGGAAACAAGCACCAAGCGAAAGGGCGACAGAACATGTTATTGTCTTTTCATTATTGTTGTCCGCTAAATAAGCGCCGAGGGCGCGAAAGAACACAGACGGGGGTGAAACCCCCGGGACAAAGTAGTAGAACAATAGTAAGCCCTAAAGGGGCGACAGAAAGCCCAATTGGTTTGGGACCAGCATATTAAAGAACTCTGTCGCCCCCTCGGGGCTTTCTCTTTCGTTGTACCTTTACTGGGGGTTTACACCCCCGTCTGTGGTCTTTCGTCTCTTCGAGACTTAAGGTAAGCCCCCATGAGCTGCTTTTCGTCAGGAAAGCCGAATAATAGGCGCATAAGTAGAGGTGCTCTGGATTTTCCCCGGACAACAATATTTTTTATCGGCAGGTTGAATACCCTGTCGTTCGGTCGGATTTGCAATCCGAAAGCATGTGTCCGCATGGGCGGCATCTATCTGCCCGACCTGTCGTTCGGTCGGATTTGCAATCCGACCGCATGGAGTACAGGGATTTGCAATCCCGAAAGTCCCTTAATGCCGGCATTACAAATGCCTATATTCGCTTCTGGCTGATTGCAAATCCGCCAGAACAGGAAGGGACAAGCACCTCAGATGCATATTCCTTCCTACCCCCTTATTCGAACCAAGGAGCAAGACCTCGAAGTCTTGCTCCTTGCTCTTGTGGGCGCTGAGGGATTCGTTCCGGCTATGCCGCCTGAGCGAAGCGAAGAACCCCCGACCCTCTTATACGAACCAAGGAGCAAGACCTTCGAAGTCTTGCTCCTTGCTCTTGTGGGCGCTGAGGGATTCGTTCCGGCTATGCCGCCTGAGCGAAGCGAAGAACCCCCGACCCCCTTATACAAACCAAGGAGCAAGACCTTCAAAGTCTTGCTCCTTGCTCTTGTGGGCGCTGAGGGATTCGAACCCCCGACCCTCTGCTTGTAAGGCAGACGCTCTGAACCAGCTGAGCTAAGCGCCCAAAAACAGTTGAAAGTACTTCGCTTAGAGTCCATGAAAGTCTCCCGGCAGCAGTTCCTTTCTGTTTTTGCGCTGCAAAGGTACGACAATTCCTCGACCTGTGCAAGCTTTTCGCTAAAAAAATTTAACCTCAAGGCATTTCACGTTAATAAAAACACAATTTCTCAACGTTCCATGTTCAATGTTCAATAAAATTTCGTACCTTTGCACGGATTTTCATACACCTTATATATTATAAGTATAGTACATGAGACATTTTAGACTTGTCGACAATCTGATGGGGTGGCTTACCTTCGCTATCGCGGCCTTCGTCTATTGCAGCACGGTAGAGCCTACTGCAAGCTTCTGGGACTGCCCCGAGTTCATCACCACAGCCTATAAGCTGGAAGTCGGACACCCGCCTGGGGCACCCTTCTTCATGCTGACGGCCAACCTCTTCACCCAGTTTGTCAGCGACCCGACTAAGGTTGCCTTCATGGTCAACATGATGAGCGCCCTCTTCAGCGCCGCCTGCATCATGTTCCTCTTCTGGAGCATCAGCCACCTGGCCCGAAAGCTGGTCGGCACCGACGGGCAAGTGCAGAACCTGGCACAGCTCATCACGGTGGAGGCCAGCGCACTGACCGGCGCATTGGTCTATACCTTTAGCGACACCTTCTGGTTCAGCGCTGTCGAGGGCGAAGTCTATGCCTACAGCAGCCTCTTCACGGCTGTCGTCTTCTGGCTCATGCTCAAGTGGGAAGACCATGCCGACGAGCCGGGAAGCGACCGATGGCTCATCTTCATCGCCTACCTCACCGGCCTTAGCATCGGCGTCCACCTGCTCAACCTCCTCTGCCTGCCAGCCCTCGTGCTCATCTTCTACTACCGGAAGGTGAAGAACGCCACGCTCACGGGCGCCCTCCTCTCAGTAGCAGGCAGCGGACTCCTCATCGCCGCCGTGCTCTACGGCATCGTGCCCGGCATCGTCAAGGTGGGCGGATGGTTTGAACTCAGGTGCGTCAACGACTTCAACATGCCGTTCAACACCGGCGTCATCATCTACATCGCCCTGCTCGTAGCCATCGTGCTCTGGAGCATCTGGGAAACAGCAAAGAACGAGAGCCGCATCCGCATGAACATCTCCTACCTGCTGAGCGTTGCCATGCTGGGCATCCCCTTCTACGGCTACGGCTGGTCGAGCATCATCTGGGGCATCCTGGTGCTCATCCTCCTCTTTGTCGCCTTGCAGTTCAAGAGCAAGGAAAAGAACATCGTCTCTGCACGGCTGATGAACACCTCGCTGCTCTGCATGCTGATGATTATGATAGGCTACAGCTCCTACGCCCTTATCGTCATCCGCAGCTCTGCTAATACGCCGATGGATCAGAACTCCCCCGAGGACATCTTCACCCTGGGCACCTACCTGAGCCGCGAGCAGTACGGCGACCGTCCCCTCTTCTACGGACCGGCCTACACCAGCCAAGTGCTCCTCAAGCCCGACGGCAACTACTGCGTGCCCGTCAGCAATCAGGGCGCTCCCGTCATTCAGCGCAAGGAAAAGGAGTCGCCCGACGAGCCGGACCGCTACGAGATTCAGCGCTACAAGACAGAATACGTCTATCAGCAGAACATGTACTTCCCCCGCATGTACAGCGAAGCACACGCCTCAGCCTACGAGAGTTGGATGGGCGGCGTGAAGGGAACCGTCAGGAGCTACGAGCGTTGCGGCGAGATGGTACAGGTGAAGACGCCCACACAGCTTGAGAACCTTCGCTTCTTCCTCAGCTATCAGGTCAACTTCATGTACTGGCGCTACTTCATGTGGAACTTCGCCGGAAGGCAGAACGACCTGCAGGGCAACGGCGAATGGGAGCACGGCAACTGGATTACCGGCATCCCCTTCCTCGACAACATCCGCCTGGGCGACCAGAGCAAGCTGCCCAGCGAACTCCGCGAGAACAAGGGCCGCAACGTCTTCTACTGCCTGCCGTTGCTGCTCGGCCTCATCGGCATCCTCTGGCAGCTCTTCGGCAGCAACCAGAAGACCAACGGCGAAGGCGAGAAGCAGTTCGGCATCGTCTTCTTCCTCTTCTTTATGACGGGCCTCGCCATTGTGTTCTATCTCAACCAGACACCCATGCAGCCCCGCGAACGCGACTATGCCTACGCCGGCTCCTTCTATGCCTATGCCATCTGGATAGGCCTCGGCGTGGCAGGCATCGCCTACTATCTGCAGAAACTCATCAAGGACAAGACCATCTCTGTGGCCTTCAGCTGCCTCTGCATCCTTGTGCCCATACAGATGGCCGGACAGACGTGGGACGACCACGACCGCAGCGGACGCTACACTTGCCGCGACTTCGGAAGGAACTACCTCGAGTCGCTCGACAAGACGGGCAACCCCATCATCTTCACCAACGGCGACAACGACACCTTCCCCCTCTGGTATGCACAGGAGACGGAAGGCTTCCGCACCGACGCTCGCGTCTGCAACCTCTCCTACCTGCAGACCGACTGGTACATCGACCAGATGAAGCGTCCGGCCTACGACTCGCCGGCCGTGCCCATCCATTGGAGCAGGCTGCAGTACGTGGCAGGCACTCGCGAAGGAGTTACCGTGCGGCCGGGAACCCTGGAACGGCTCATCGAGACGTACAAGGACGAACCCGAAACGCTCCGCAACATCTTGGGCGACAACCCGTTTGAACTCTCGAGCATCATCGACAACTGGGTGCTCAGCGACAATCCCGACATGCGCTTCATCCCCACAGACAGCATCGTCCTCACCATCGACAAAGAGGCCGTGCGCCGCAGCGGCATGATGATGGCCGCCGACAGCATACCCGACGTGATGCACATCAGCCTCAAGGGAAAACGCGCTGTCTATAAGAGCGAGATGATGATGTACGAGATGATGGCCCAATGCAACTGGGAACGTCCCCTCTACGTCGCCATGACCGTCAGCAAGGACAGCTACGGCCACATCGACGACTACTTCGTGCAGGAAGGACTCGCCTACCGCATCACGCCCTTCAACACGGCCAAGAGCGGCAAGACCATCGACACGGAGAAGATGTACGAGAACCTCATGACGCGCTTCGCCTTCGGAGGCATCGACAAGCCCGGCATCTACCTCGACGAGACGGTGCTCCGCATGTGCAGCACCCATCGCCGCATCTTCTCCATGCTGGCCTCCCGACTCATGCAGGAAGGCAAGAAAGACAAGGCTGCCAAAGTGGTGGAAAAGGCCGAACAGGCCATCCCGCCGACCTCCGTGCCCCACAGCTATGCCAGCGGCTCGCTGGAGCTGGCACGCATCTGGAACGCCCTCGGAAAGAAGACTGAGGCTTGCAACATCGCCTACCCCGTGGCCTCACAGGCTACCGAGTACATCGACTGGTACCTCAGCCTGCCTGGCAAGATGCTAATCCTCAGCCAGAAGGACTGCTTCTACTACTTCTACCAGCTGCACAGCGCACTGGAAATCCTCGAGAGCGCCGGCAGCGACAAGGCCAAGGAACTCTCCGACAAGCTCGACCTCTACAACCGCGAAATCCAGACACGCTTCTACGGAAGCATGGGACTCGACAACGAGGAAGAGGACTACGAAGAAGAAGAAGACTTAGAGGAAGAGTATTACGACGAGGAGGACACCATCTAATCCTAATCCCTCTCCCGCACCGTGTTCATCGAACAGCCGCCACGCATCTTCCGCTGGTTCTATCCCCACGCCCTGTGGAGGATAGAGCCGGAAAGGAAGGCTGTATATCTCACCTTCGACGACGGCCCCATCCCCGAGGCCACGCCCTTCATCCTCGACACACTCGACCACTACGGAGCAAAGGCTACCTTCTTCATGGTGGGCGACAATGCCGCCAAGTACCCGCATCTGCTCCAGGAGGTACGACGAAGGGGACACCGCATAGGCAACCACACCTTCAACCACATCTCGGGAGCACGCCACACGTCGTGGAAATACCTCTCCAACGCAAAGAAAGCCAACGACATACTCCAGACCGACCTCTTCCGCCCGCCCCACGGATGGATAGGTATGGTGCAGTACCGCGTGCTGCGCTACTGCGGCTACAAGGTCGTGATGTGGGACGTCGTCACACGCGACTACAGCCGTCTGCTCACAGCCGACGACGTGGTCAGCAACGTCAAGCGCTACACACGCAACGGCAGCATCATCACGATGCACGACTCCCTCAAGAGCATCGACAAGCTCAAGCACGCCTTGCCCGAGATACTCGCTTGGCTCAAGCACGAAGGATATGAGTTCCGCACCATTGAATAGCAACGACATCAAAGCCCAGGCCAAGCGCTTGGGCTTTGTCGCATGCGGACTGGCCAAAGCGGAACCCGTGGCGGACAGCTGCGCCCGTCGCTTCCGCCGATGGCTACAACTCGACTACTGCGCCCAGATGGACTACATGCGCCGAAACGTCGAAATGCGCCTCCAGCCGCAGCTCCTCGTGCCGGGAGTGAAGACCATCGTCAGCCTCGCCATGAACTTCATGCCAGCCCGTCATCAGCCAGCCATCAGCCTCTACGCACAAGGCAAGGACTACCACGACGTCATGCGGGAACGCATGCAGCAGCTCATGGCCGACATGCATCTCGAAGGCCGCGTGTTCGTCGATACCGCTCCCGTACTCGAACGCTACTGGGCCTGGCGAAGCGGCATCGGCATCATCACACAAGGCGGCTTCATCAGCGTGCCCGGCTACGGCCCGACAGTCTTCCTCGGAGAACTCTTCCTGACGGCAGAGGCCGACCAATACAGCCCCCTCCCTGCTCCCCCTTTGGGGGAGTGCTTCAGCCTCGCTGAACAAGGAAGCTTTGGCGGCAACGGAGCACTCCCCCAAAGGGGGAGCGGGGAGGGGGCCTCGGGAGCTTTCTGCCCCGCCCTCACCCCCGACGGCCTCGACGCACGACGCTGCATCAGCTACCACACCATAGAGCATCGCGGTCCCCTGCCCGACAGCCTCCGGCTCACAGCCACCTTCTACGGTTGCGACCGCTGCCTGCGAGCCACACCGCAGTTCGCCGAAGCCACACCCACCGCAGAAACCGCCTTCCAGCCCTCCGAAGCACTCCTGCAGATGAAGCCCGCCGACTGGCAAGCCCTCACCGTAGAGCAGTACCGGAGCCTCTTCAAAGGCTCGGCAGTGAAACGCGCCAAGTACGAAGGCCTCATGCGCAACATCGCCCGATGGCTCGAACACAAAACCGCACAGGACAAAGGCTGAGAAGACTTCAACCTAAGGTAGTCCTTTGCTTCTTCGTGCCTTTGTTTCCCCTCAAAAACAGGGGCAAAATCCTCAGCCCAGCAGGGAGGGTTTCACGCCGCGTGGAGCGTAAGCCGATACTCCATGGAGCGTAAGCCAATACTCCGTGGAGCGTAAGCCAATACTCCGTGGAGTGTAAACCGATACTCCATGGAGTTTTATTTCTACGGAGCCTATGGAGTACATGGAGAGACCCCATCCCCTCCCCTTTAAGGGGAGGTTGGGAGGGGTCTTTTCCCCTTGGAAGGGAGGGGAACCGCGGGCAAGCTTCACAGCTAACCTCCAAGCTCCTCCCCTTTAAGGGGAGGTTGGGAGGGGTCTTTTCCCCTTGGAAGGGAGGGGAACCGCGGGCAGACTTCACAGCCAACCTCCAAGCCCCTCCCCTTAAGGGGAGGTTGGGAGGGGTCTTCTTCTCCTTTGACTCCCTGACTCCTTAGAGTTTTTATATCGGAGCACACAGAGCATTCGGCGACAAGGAAGGAGGCGTTTTCGGCGCTTGCAGTTCGTTTTTTTACACATTAGCAATCTTTTACGCGCAAAAAGCACGGCTGAAACATAAAAACATGTACCTTTGCCGCGCTAATGCACTAACGTCTCCTCGCGCGTACATAGTCTATTAATATATATACGTTAACAACAACCAACCAGCAAAGCACGCGCACAGACAACTAACAAACCCCTGCTAAGCAACAAACTAATTATCAACAATAACAATTTCGAACAATGAAACAAAAACTAACTTTATTCATTCTCGCCCTCTTCACAGCAATGGGGATGTGGGCAGACACCACTGTCACAATTGTAGATGGGACGCATGACCCCTATGATTATTTTGGAACAAGGAACAATAGTGTAACACCAAACACTTTGACAACTAATGCCACTTCTGGTTTGGCTGGAGTGGTTCTTACAGCACCAGTGATTGATAAGGGAACCTATTGGAGTACAAGATGTATGTCCATCAAGAACTCTGTCGCCAATACAGATGAGGACGTAACTTTTACAGCACCTACAGGTTATCTGATTAAAAGTATCTCCATGACTGTTCAGGCTATTTCGTCTAATAATTCTTACGATGTTACGGTGTATGGTGAAACCACAAGAGTTACAGGTGCTTCAGCTAAGGATTACTTTATTAGCGTGAATGCTTCTTCGTTCTCTTTTACCATCAATAGTGTTAGCGGGACAGTTAACTGGTTAGCAGTTAAATCCATGTCAGTTACTCTCTGTGCTGAAAATGATCTCGATTCCTGGATGCCTTCTATCAATGGCGCATACCTCTCAGTGGGCGAGAAGGTTTCCAGCTTTAGTCCAGTCACGGATCCAGCCGATAACAGCAAGTGGTATATTCTTACACAGGTGCGTGGTGGTGAGTCCCCTATGTACAACTTAGGAACGGGGCAGACTCTGAAACGTGCGGCTGCTTCATTTAATATGGCTTCTCTCAACAACTCGACGGCTTCTTATTACGCCGCATACTTAATTCGTTTCGTTGCTGCTGGTGAGGGAACTTACAACATTCAGTTTGCAAATGGTGATTGGATTAATTCTTCTTTGCAGAGTGGTTCTAAATCAAATGCAGGCACCTATGCTTTCTATAACACAAACAGTGGCTCTGGCAGTTTTTTTGCATGGAACCTGAATAGTAACACTGGTAGCATCGTTGATAATAATGGCGCAGGTAACACCCTCGCATTTTGGTCATCTGGTACGGTAAGTGGCACAAGTGGTAATAATGTATGGTACCTTTACGAGACCACAGTAGAGGTGCCCGCTTCCTTTGTGAATGTGACCTATAACTTTGTGGTGGGTGGCAACACCGTAAACACAATGGTTGTTCAAGCTCCTGCAAACAGCGCGGTCGCTATCCCTGTTGGCCTGACAGATGGATACAGCAGCGATTACTATACTTTTACACCTACAGGCACTATTGGTAATGAGGACTGCACTATCACCGTGACAGGAACACTAAACAATATAGACATCGTTTATCCTTATACGGGTTTAAGTAACAGTAAGAGCTATTATATTTATTCGCGCAACGGGGCTCGTGGCGGACTTTCCACTTATACAGATGGAGATGATACATATTTGGCTATATCAATAAAGGATGGTCTTAATGTCTCTCCCAAGAAGTTCGCTATTATCAGCTACGAAAACCGCTATTACCTCTATAGCGTAGATGATGCCAAGTTTGTTACTTATGATGGAAGCAATAACTTTAAAGCAGCTTTGGCAGACTGTGTAACAGGTACAACAGATGCCATTACATTCTCTGCGACAACAGCTCCGTTATATGAGCTTCGCTTCGACAATAACAGCAACAAGATATTCAATGGCTCAAACTCTCAGTCCTACCCCTATGGAATGGTCTTCAATAATTGGGGTGCTACTTCCAATCAGTGGGATGATGGTTGCCAATATACCATCGAAGAGGCTGACGATTTCAATGCAACCGCTGCTTTGGCAGCTCTTGAAGAGGTCTTCCACCCCTCTTACACGGTGACCTATATCGTGAAGGATGTTAATAACAATACGATCTTCACTTCTGATCCTGTGGGTACAACTCTCGGTGCCCACATTACTACTCTTCCAGCAGCGTATCAGCGTGCTTTCTGCTCGTATAATGAAGTTGATGTCACCATCAGTGCTGTCAATACAGATGTAGTATTCACGGCAACATATAGTTTGCCTTTCACACTTTCAAGTGACTTTTCAAGTGCTACATGGTATAATTTGAATATCCGTAGTACAAAGTATGTACACAAGGCTGGTTCCGAGCCTTATGGCAATAATGCTTCTGCCACTATAATAGACAAGGCTGAAGATGCATATCGTTGGGCTTTCGCTGGCAACCCCTATGCTCTACAGCTATGGAATAAGGATTCTGGGAATGGATATACGCTGACGAAGGAGGGTGAAAACGTAGTTATGCGAAGCGGTACATATACGTGGACGCTCTGTCAGAATAGTGATGGCTTCACTCTAAAAGAAACTAATTCAGATTATACTTATGTGCATGACCTGGGTGGCTCTTTGAAAGTCTGGACAAGCTCGGCCGCACCTACCGACAATGGTTCTACTTTCCGCGTGGAAGCCCTCGTTGATAATTATGCTTCAAACGTTGCAGCAGAAATTAAGCCTTGGTTTGACAACTATGGCAGCTACTTCCAACTGAAGACTTCCGTCGTAGAAGCTAATCAGACTAAATATGAAGCTGCTCTTGTCAATTGCGACCTCGCAACCTACGAAGATCTGCTTGATTTGATTGCTGATGCTAATAACTATGTGTACCCATCAACTGGTTTCTACCGCATCAAGAGTTCTGGTCAGCGTATAGGCGAGAGTTATATCGCATACGGTCAGCCTACTGCTGCTACCCCTGGCCTTATCACGGTGACTGCTGCCAATGCTCCTACTGATGCCTCTACTATCCTCAAACTGACAGGTGCTGATGGTCAGTACACCATTGCCACACAAGGAATGTATGCACAAAACCAAAATACAAACAATGTAGCATTCCCGATGACAACAAATGCAGCGGATGCAGCAACATTCTCTTTCATTCCTTATACTCCTGGCGTAGCAGTAATTACTAACGACGGCACTAATCAAGGCTATTTCCACGAGGCAGGATGGGCTGTTCCCGCCGTTGTTCGCTGGACTGCTGCTGCCGATGCTTCTCACTGGACAATCGAGGACGTTGAGACGCTCACAGTACCCCTCAATGGTCCTGTTGATGGCAGTTACTATGCTACACTTTGTGTTCCATTTGATGTGACGCTTGACGGTGCGACGGCTTATACTTTGAATCTCAATGCTGCAAAGACTGCATTGACGATGACGGAGGTAGAGAGTACCGTGGCAGCTGGTACGCCTGTCCTGCTGAAGGGCGCATCTGCTTCGGCAACAGCCAGCATCAGCACTCCTTCTTCTACAGCAATCTCTACAGAGACAGCTCTCACGGGAACCTACGTTGCAAAAACTGTGGCTGGCGGCACTGACTATTTCCTCGGCGTTGCCGACGATGTGGTTGGATTCTATCATTGGGACGGCACGACACTTAGTGCTAACCGTGCTTACCTTGAGGCTTCGAAGCTTAACAGCAATGTCAAGGGCTTTGCTCTCGACTTCGAGGATGATGCAACAGGTATAAATGAAGAATTAAGAATGAAGAATGAAGAATCTTCAATCTACAACCTTGCAGGTCAGCGCATGAACAAGATGCAGAAAGGTATCAACATTATTAACGGCAAAAAGATTCTTAAGTAACATGAAAAAGACTTATATTTCCCCCGATTTCTTACTCATAGAGTTGCGTTGCAGCCAGATGCTCGCCGAATCAGTTCCTGTAGTAAATGAAAAAACTGCTACAGGCACGAGTGCCGGTTGGGCCAAGGAAGAAAGTACACCCATCACCGACAAGTCTGTTTGGGACAATGAATGGTAAACCTTGCCGCTAAGGCAATAGTAATAGGGAGATGCCTATGCAGGCACCTCCCTTTGCTCTCTAAACATTTATATATATTATATTCAAGTTTTGCATGTATTGGAGATATATGGAGACAAAAGGAGATAGCCGCTTACAGCGGCGGAAGATAGAGGACGACACTACTGCAGAACATCAAAACTAATGTCTTCTATCTTCATCTATCTTCTTCTATCAACAAATAAATACAAACCAACATGAAACAAAAACTTTTCCTACTACTCACCGCTTTGCTTTGCACCATTAGTGTGTGGGCAACGGAGTACACTGTGACCTACAGCAAGAGCACAGGTTCGTACACAGCTACCAACGGAGCAGGCACATGGGCAAGCAAGTGGGTGTCCACTGCAACAGACCCGCAAGTGACGCTCTCCGTGGGCATGAACAACATCGCTGTCTCTACCGGCTACATCTATTCCGGTGCATCGGGCTGCACCTACACCCTGACGGCCCAGGCCGGCTATCTCATCACCGGCTACACCATCACTGGCACGGCTCAGAGCGGAGCGCAGACATTGACGCCTGCTGCAGGCGGCTCCGCCACATCGTTCGCAACAACTGGAACGACGACGCTCACCGTCTCGGGACTCTCTGCAGCAAGTACCTCATTCCAGCAGAGCACGCCCAACAGCGGCATTGCCATCTCTTCGTTCACCATCACGCTGACCGAAGACCCTGAGTTCGCCCAGTGGAAGCCAGTCATTGCCGACGACGCCTTCATCACTGTAGGGGAAAAAGTGTCGAGCATCAGCGCCGTTACCGACGTGACAGACAACACGAAGTGGTACCTCGTGACTCAGGTGCGTAATGGCGAGTCTCCCATGTACGATGCCGGTGCAGGCAACACCGTGATGCGTGCAGCAGCAACCGTCACCGCAGCCTCCCTCAGCGAGACAAATGCGAAGAACAATGCTGCCTATCTCGTCCGCTTCTTCAGCGCTGGCGAAGGACTGTACAACATACAGTTTGCCAACGGTGTCTGGATTGACGGTAGCTTGAAGACTACAGCCTCCAAGGGCAGTGCCGGCACATACGCTTTCTATAACAGCAACGGCGGCAGCGGCAGTTACTTCGGTTGGAATCTGAACAGCAACAGCGGCAGCATCGTCGATAACAACGGTGCAGGCTATGGCCTCGCCTTCTGGGGCAGCGGCACAGTAAGCGGCACCAGCGGCAACAACGTCTGGTATGTCTATGAGACGACCGTAGAGGTTCCTACTGTCACCATTGATGTGACATACGAGCAGTACGTCAACGGCGTGGCTACTGGCCTTACCCATACAGAGACCGTCATGCCTAACAGCAGCATAAACGTCCCTGCTAACTTCACCAGCGACTACAGCACCTTTGCCTACGACATCACGACCGAAGGCACTATTGCTGATGCAAACGTCACCATCAAGGTCAACATCAACAAGAAGGAAGGTCTTGTAGAGGCTCTCAGCGAGTTGAGCAACAGCAAGGCTTACACCATCAAGTGTCCGCGCGGTACCTATACCACTGTTGACGGCAGCCTGGCCAATACGGTTAAGAACAGCGCTTACAGCGTGAACAACTTCGCCATCGTTTCCTACGAAGGCAAGTATTACCTTTGGAGCATAGCCGAGGAGAAGTTCGTCTCCTGCGACGGTACGGCTTTAGGCAGCATTCCCGTCGCTATCACCATGACCAAAGTGTCGAACGGCATGTTCAAGATTCAAGGCAACGGCAAGACGATGAATGCAACGTCAGGCCAGACAACAGGTGCGATATTCGACACTTGGACGACAACAGACGAAGGCAACTCCTGCGCCATCATCGCCGCAGCTGACTTCGACGCCACCAATGTCATTGCAACCATCGAAGTCCTGCTCAACACGAAGACCATCAACCTTGCCGTCAACGTGACTGGCGCCACTGAGGCAGAGAACACACGTGCCGGCAAGATTACTATGGCGCTGAGCGACGGCTCTACCTCCAACAAGTATCTCTATGCCGACACCGAGGTGACAGGACTGCAATACCTCGACATGACCTTCACAGCCATTGCAACGAGCTATCGCGGCTACGACTTCACGGGCTTCACCATCGACGGCACGGACTACGGCACAAGCATTGAGGCCGGCGAACTTGCCTCAGTGGCCGACGGCGCTACCCTTGTGGCTAACTATACCGCTTCTACAGGCAACGGCCTGAACCTCTGGTACGACTACAACGAAGACATGACCGAAGCCTATCGTCTGCCTGCCATCATCCGCACAAAGAGCGGTCGCATCATTGCCTTTGCCGACTACCGTCCCGGCAACACCGATGTGGGCATTGGCCCGACGAGCATCGAGCGTCGCTACAGTGACGACGGCGGCGAGACATGGAGTCCTGCCATCCGTGTGGCACAAGGCAACTGGGGCGTGAACACAGCGAACGTCATCGAGTGGAGCTTCGGCGATCCTGCTGCTGTGGCCGACAACACGCCCGGCAACTCCGGCAACGACGTCCTGATGGTTTGCTGCGGCGGTAATGCCCGCTGGACGAACTCTGTCTATAACCCCGACGTCAGCCAGCAGCAGCAAGGATGTGTTGCATGGCGCTCTACCGACGGCGGTGAGACATGGGGCAACTATGAATACATCCAGCCAGCCCTCATGCAGGCATTCGTGGATGCCGGCATCCGTGCAGCCGACGGCAGCAGCGGCATCGTGCGTTCCTTCTTCACCAGTGGTAGGATCATCCAGTCTTCCCGCAAGGCAGAAGGTGCCCAATACAACCGTATCTACAATGCTGTTGACGTGAATGGCGGGGACGTGGTGGTCTATTCCGACGACTTCGGTGCCACATGGAAAGTGCTTGGTGGCCAGATTGCTAACAATGGCGACGAGGCACACGTTGTGGAACTTCCCGACGGCGACCTTCTGCTTGTCGGCAAAGGCAGCACCTCTCGCTATGTGAATGTATTCAACTACAGTGACTTCGACACGGCTGCCGGCCAGTGGGGACCCACCAACCAGTGGAACAATGCTGTTGCTACATCCTGCAATGGTGACGTGGAGATAGTGGAAGCCTACGATGCTTACGGCGAGAAGAACACCGTCATCGTCGAGACAGCTCCTATGACCAGCAGTCCGCAGCGTCGCGAGATTCAGTACTACTTCATCGCTCTGCCCAAGGCAACGGGCTTCACCACAGCTGACTTCTCTACCGAAGGCGGTGCAAGCTGGACACAGGGCATGAACGTGACACACAACTGGGGAGCATACTCCATTCTCCTTGGCAATGGCGACGGCACGATGGACATCCTCTTCGAGGAGAGTGCAAAGGACGAAACCCACCATCCGACGGGCTACTGCCTCGTTTATCAGAAGGCGCACGACATCAAGGACATCACCTTGAACCAGTACATCTTCGACAAGGCACAGGCAGAGGCTGAAGCAGTGAAGACGCCGCGTCCCGGCCACTTCTACCGCTTCAAGAGCACACAGTCCGAAGCCTATCTGGCAGTCGTCAGCGGCGAGGTCAAGGTGGCAGCTGCCGACGAGGCATCTACGCTCTGGTTCTATGGCAACGACGGACTGGTGTCTTACACGACAGGCCAATACCTCGACGGCAACGCCAAGGGTCTGGCTCCCGTGGGCACCAACTACAAGGCTGCCATTGAGCCTAACAGCTACCACACTGGCAAGTACACCATCCAGACGAACAGCCGCTTCACCTACCACAGGGACAGCAACGGCACCATCGACCGTGGCAGCGGCTACAACAACGATGAAGGCTATGCCTGGACCGTCGAGGACGTCACCTCCGTGCCCGTTGCCGTCAAGAGCCTCGGCTTGGCCACCTTCTACAGCCCTGTCGCCCTGACGGCTCCTGCAGGAGTCAAGCTCTATGCAGCCACCTTGAACGACACATACATCCACTTCGACGAAGTAGAAGCCGTCAAGGCAGGCACAGGTGTCCTCGTTGAGGCAGCAGAAGGCACTTACGACTTCACCGTTGAGAGCAACGATGCAGACTATGCGAGCGACCTCGTAGGCAGCGTGGCAACAAAGGCAAGAACAAGCATCGCCGCCACAGTCTATACCCTGCAGAGCGGTCCGGCCTTCAAGCAGTTCACAGGCGAGAACGTGACCGGCTTCCGCAGCCACATCGAGACACCAGTAAGCGCTGGCGTCAAGGCATTCGACATCATCTTCGGCGACGACGAGACTGCTATTAAGGACCTTAAAGACCTTAAGGACTCTAACGACCTTATTTACAACCTTGCAGGCCAGCGCCTGAACAAGGTTCAGAAAGGCGTCAACATTATTAACGGCAAAAAGACACTCAAGTAAGATGAAAAAGACATATATTGCACCCATCGTAACGGTGGACGAGGCCGAAATGGTTGACGGTCTTTTAGTAACGAGCATTCAGCTGTCGAGCGAAAGCGGCAGCGAGGAATTCGTCAAAGAACAGGCTGACGAGAACAGTTGGGACATCGACTGGTAAGTCGCCTGTCAGCAGACCTGCAAAGCAAGGGAAGTATCACCAGTGTGGTACTTCCCTTTTTCGTTGTAACGATTCGGCAATTATCGGCTTTTGCCCTATGGAGCGAGGGCAAACACTCCACGTTATTCAGTAACTTCCTCCCTGTAGCATCGCCCGACACAGCACGCAGCTCACGATCGTCTAACCTCTAACCACCCGTTTCAACTTTCAACTCTCAATTTTCAACTTTCAACTTTCCATTTTCAACTTTCAACTTTCCATTTTCAACTTTCAACTTTTACCGTCACCCGTCACTTTCTGCCCTAACAGAGTGAAAATGAACCGATAACAGGGTGACAGTACCGTCACCCTACTGTCACCCTATCGTCACCTCGCATCCTGTTGAATCACAATGCAATAAGTGGAAAGGTGACGGGGTGACGGTAGCTAAGCAACATTCACACACGCTCCTCCTCCTGCACCCTACCGAAGACCGCACGTCTGTTGACCTTCGCCTTCGTAAGCATTTGTTTGATTCTACTGATATATGGTAATCGTTGAACAGTTGCTTTTCGTTTCTTATTGCAAGAAAAAGTTTGGGAATCGTGTCCTTTTGTCTGCCTTTTGCCATACTATTATGTAAAAATACAGCCGTTGCACATTTTTTAACTGCGTTTCGTTTGTCTGTATGATTATTTTTGCTAACTTTGTAGGCGAAATGTGCTAAAACAACTAAAACAAACTATAACAAATTATGTCAACAAGAAGAGATTTTTTGAAAGGAATGGGCATGGCTACGGCTGGTATGGCCCTGGCTCCCGGAGAACTGTTGGCTGCCAAGAAGAAACAGCAGCCCGCTCCTGCTCCGAAGAATGAGAAAGTAAGGATTGCCTACATCGGCATCGGCAACCGCGGACAGCAGAACATCGACGAATTCGCCAAGACGAACATGGTGGACGTCGTTGCGCTCTGCGACGTTGACCTGCAAGGCAAGCAGTGCGAAAAGGCGCTCAAGATGTACCCCGATGCTAAGCGCTTCACCGACTTCCGCAAGCTCTTCGACGAGTACAGCGACAAGTTCGACGCCGTGGCTGTCAGCGTGCCCGACCACACGCACTTCTTCGTCTGCATGGCTGCCATGAAGCACGGCAAGCACGTCTATTGCGAGAAGCCCCTCATCCGTACCTTCCAGGAGGGCGAAATCCTCATCGAGATGGCCAACCGCCATCCGGAACTTGCCACACAGGTCGGCAACCAGGGACACTCCGAGGCCAACTACTTCCAGTTCAAGGCTTGGCAGGAAGCCGGCATCATCAAGGACGTAACGAAGGTGGTGGCTCACATGAACAACGACCGCCGCTGGCACAAGTACGACTGGAACATGACGAAGATGCCCGAGGGCGATCCTATCCCCGAAGGCATGGACTACGACACATGGCACGGCGGCATACGCTACCATAACTTCAGCAAGCTCTACCACCAAGGCGACTGGCGCAGCTGGTACGACTTCGGCATGGGAGCTCTCGGCGACTGGGGCGCACACTTGCTCGACACCGTCCACGAGTTCCTCAACCTCGGACTGCCTTACGAAATCAACATGAAGTATGCGAAGAACCACAACGAGTTCTTCTATCCCTTCAGCAGCACCATCGAGTTCCGCTTCGGCGCACGCGGCAACATGCCTCCCTGCGACGTCATCTGGTACGACGGCGTTGACAACCAGCCGCCATTGCCCGAAGGCTACGGCGAGAGCAAGCTGGCCGACGGCATCCCCGCAAGCGGTCAGGGCGAATACACCAAGCTGAAGCTCAACCCGGGCAAGATTATCTATGGTCGCGACCTCACCTTCAAGGGAGCCAGCCACGGCAGCACACTCGAAATCATCCCCGCCGAGAAGGCAAAGGAGATGGAAGGCAAACTGCCACAGGTGCCCAAGAGCCCAAGCAACCACTACGTCAACTTCCTGCGTGCCTGCAAGGGAGAAGAGAAGACGCGCTCGCCCTTCCAAATTGCCGGCGTGCTCTGTCAGGTCTTCTGCCTCGGCGTCATCGCCCAGCGCCTCAACACCCAGCTCTTCTTCGACCCAAGGACCAAGAAGTTCACCAACAACGAGTTCGCCAACGCCATGCTCAGCGGCATGCCCCCGCGCAGAGGATGGGAAGAGTTTTATAAAATTGACTAAACTAGGAAAACCTAGGAAAATCTAGGACATCCTAGGAAAACCTAGGAAAACCTAGGAAAACCTAGGAAAACCTAGGAAAGCCTAGGAAATCCTAGAACATCCTAGGAAAGCCTAGGAAAGCCTAGGAAAGCCTAGAGCCTCCTAAAAAAAAACAAACACAATGAAAAAGATTATCATAGCCCTGGCGATGCTGGCCGTGCTGCCTGCATCTGCAAAAGACAAGAAAGTAGTAACTGAGCCTGCTCCGGCTCCCACAACGGACAACGTGCTCACCGAACAGGAACAGCGCGAAGGCTGGAAGCTCCTCTGGGACGGCAAGACGACGAACGGCTGGCGCGGTGCCAAGATTCAGACCTTCCCCGAGAAAGGCTGGCGCATCGAGAACGGCGTGCTCAAGGTAGAGAAGGCCAACGGTGCCGAGAGCGGCAACGGCGGCGACATCGTCACCGAGAAGAACTACCACAACTTCATCCTAAAGGTCGATTTCAAGATTACCGAAGGCGCCAACAGCGGCATCAAGTACTTCGTTGACCCCGACATGAACCTGGGCGAGGGCAGCGCCATCGGCTGCGAGTTCCAGATTCTCGACGACCTGCGTCACCCCGATGCCAAGCTCGGCGTGAAGGGCAACCGCAAGCTCGGCTCGCTCTACGACCTCATCCCTGCTCCCGAGCAGAAGCCTTTCGACATCACCACATGGAACACCGCCATGGTCATCGTCAAGGACAATCACGTAGAGCACTGGCTGAACGGCGTGAAGATGCTTGAGTACGAGCGCAACAACCAGGAGTGGAACGCACTCGTGGCCTACAGCAAGTACAAGAACTGGCCCAACTTCGGCAACCGCGACGGCCGCATCCTCCTGCAGGACCACGGCGACGAAGTATGGTTCAAGAACGTGAAGATAAAGGAACTATAATACTAGGTTTTCCTAGGAAAGCCTAGGAAAGCCTAGGAAAGCCTAGGGATTCCTAGAAATTCCTAGGAAAGCCTAGAATATCCTAAAAAGCAACACACAATGAAAAAACTCTTTCTGGCAGCCATTGCCACTTTCCTTTGCGTAAACACCTACGCTATGGACGACCCCGTGCAGTACGTCAACCCCCTCGTCGGTTCGCACTCCACGCATAGCCTCTCCACGGGCAACACCTATCCTGCCATCGCCCTGCCTTGGGGCATGAACTTCTGGACGCCTCAGACCGGCAAGATGGGCGACGGATGGTGCTACACCTACGATGCCGAGAAGATACGCGGCTTCAAGCAGACCCACCAGCCAAGCCCCTGGATGAACGACTACGCAATGTTCAACATCATGCCCGAATGCGGCGACGCTCCCATCTATGATGAGAACAAAAGAGCCAGCTGGTTCAGCCACAAGGCCGAGGTGAGCAAGCCACATTATTATAAGGTATATCTCGCCGACTACGACATCACGACCGAGATAGCCCCGACGAGCCGTGCCGCCATCTTCCGCTTCACCTGTGCCGAAGGCAAGAACTTCGTCATCGTCGATGCCTTCGACCGCGGTTCCTACGTCAAGGTCATCCCAGGCGAGAACAAGGTGGTGGGCTACACGACACGCAACAGCGGCGGTGTACCCGAAGGCTTCAAGAACTACTTCGTCCTGCAGTTCGACCGTCCGTTTGCCTACACTTCTATAGCCGACGAAGGCAACGAGAGCAAGAACCTCGAGATGAAGAGCAAGCATGCCGCAGCCGCTGTGGGCTTCCTCACGAAGCGCGGCGAACAGCTCAACGTGCGCGTTGCCAGCTCGTTCATCAGCATCGAGCAGGCCGAACAGAACCTCAAGGAACTTGGTAATAAGACGCTCGAAGAGGTTGCAGAAGCCGGACGCCAGGAGTGGAACAAGGTGCTGAGCGTCATCGATGTGGACGACAACAGCGATGTTGACCGCCTGCGCACCTTCTACAGCTGCCTCTACCGCAGCACCCTCTTCCCCCGCAGCTTCTACGAAATCAATGCGAAGGGCGAAGTCGTACACTACAGCCCCTACAACGGCCAAGTGTTGCCTGGCTATCTCTTTGCCGACACAGGCTTCTGGGACACCTTCCGCGCCCTCTTCCCTTTGGTCAACCTGATGTATCCCAGCATGAGCCAGAAGATGCAGGAAGGCTGGGCGAATGCCTACAAGGAGAGCGGCTTCCTGCCCGAATGGAGTGCGCCCGGCCACCGTGCCTGCATGGTGGGCAACAACTCCGCGAGCGTAGTGGCCGATGCCTACCTCAAGGGCATCCGCGGCTACGACATCGATGCCCTTTGGGAGGCTGTCAAGCATGGCGCCAACGCCGACCTGCCCCGCACGACCAGCGGCCGCAAGCAGTGGCAGACCTACAACAAGCTGGGCTACGTCCCCTACGACAGCATCAACGAGAGCGCTGCACGCACCCTCGAGTATGCCTTCGACGACTGGAGCATCTACAAGCTCGGTCAGGCGCTGGGCAAGCCGGAGAAGGAAATCAAGGTGTATGCCGAACACGCCTTCAACTACAAGAACCTCTTCGACAAGAGCCACAACCTGATGCGCGGCAAGCTGGCCAACGGCGAGTGGGCACCGAACTTCAACCCCTTCAAGTGGGGCGATGCCTTCACCGAAGGCAACAGCTGGCACTACTCCTGGAGCGTCTTCCACGACCCACAGGGCCTCATCGACCTCATGGGCGGCAAGGACGTCTTCAATCAGATGCTGGACAGCGTGTTCATCCTGCCTCCCATCTTCGACGACAGCTACTACGGCGGCGTCATCCACGAGATACGCGAGATGCAGATTATGAACATGGGCAACTACGCACACGGCAACCAGCCCATCCAGCACATGATATATATGTACGCCTACAGCGGACAGCCCTGGAAGAGTCAGTACTGGCTGCGCGAGACGATGAACCGCATGTACAATGCCCATGCCGACGGCTATTGCGGCGACGAGGACAACGGGCAGACGTCGGCTTGGTACATCTTCACGGCGATGGGCTTCTATCCCGTCTGCCCAGGCAGCGGCGAGTATGTGCTCGGTGCGCCTTACTTCAAGAAGATGACGCTGCACCTCGAGAACGGCAAGGACGTGGTCATCACGGCTCCCCAGCAGAGCGACACGAACCGCTACGTCGGCTCTCTCCGCGTGAACGGCACAGCGTACGACAAGAACTACGTGAACCACACCGACCTCCTCGGCGGCATGAAGATGGACTACACCATGCAGTCTGAGCCTAACCGCCAGCGAGGTACCGCTGACGAGGCTGCTCCCTACTCCTTCAGCAAGGAGTACAAGCCTGCCGCAGCCAAAGGAAAGAAAAAGAAATAAAGACCCTAAAGACCTTAAGGACCTTAAAGACCCTAAAGTCCTTAAGGTCACTGAGAAACAACAACAATGAAAAAGTCAATCCTCCTCCTCTGCCTTTTAGCATGGGCAGGCTGTGCCACAGCACAAGTCGCCATCACCTACGACGACGAGGCCGAATGGAAAGCCTACGACGACTTCAACGAAGCTTTCCTCGACAAGACGCGCTACATCTACAAGGCCGACACGAAGCAACCCAATGCAGACCATCGTGGCAACGGCTACAGGGACAAGGACGTCTCGGGCTGTGCTGCCGCCATCTGGTGTCAGGCCATCATGTACGACATGGCCATCAATGCCTATAACAGAGCCAAGGCCGAAGGCAACACGGTCCGCATGAAGAAGTACAAGGAGTTGCACGACAAGCTCTACAAGGGCGAGAAAGCCCATTACGTCAACTTCGACTTCAACAATTGCAACACGAACACTGGCTGGTTCGTCTATGACGACATCATGTGGTGGACGTGTGCCTTGGCCCGTGCCTACGAGACCTTCGGTACATTGGAGTATCTCACCTATTCAGAGCGAAGCTTCTGCCGCGTCTGGTACGGCTCGGCCAAGGTTGGCGACGACGGCTCCTATGCCGACCCGACCCGCTTCGAAGGCAAGTATGGCGGCGGCATGTTCTGGGAGTGGCAGCCCATCGACAACCCCAAGCCGCACAAAGCCGGCGACTTCCGCTCCGCATGCATCAACTTCCCCACCGTCATCGCTGCCTGCTTGTTGCATCGCCTCGTTCCCGAAGGTCGTACGCCGCCTACGGTGGCTCGGCCGGCACGACAGACGAAGGAATGGTATCTGGAGAAGGCAAAGGAAATCTACGCCTGGGCTGATGCTACGCTCGTCAGCAATGGTCGCGTGGCCGACGGCATTCATGGCGGCGGTGCGGAGTTCACCGACCACCTCTACAACCAGGCCACTTACATCGGAGCCAGTTGTCTGCTCTACCAGTTGACACACGAAATCAGCTACTTGACCAAGGCGAAGAAGGGTGCTGACTACGTGATAGGCAGCATGACTAGCGGCAGTGTCCTCAAGTACGAAACGGGCTACGAACAAGGCATCTATGCCGCTATCTATGCCCAATACATCAAGCTGCTCATCTACGACTGCGACTTGAGTTCGGCTCTGCTGAAGAAGTATCTGATGCCCATACAGCGCAACATCCAAAAGGCCTATACGAACATGGACCCGACGCGTGGCATCCAGATGGGCAACTTCGCCAAGGCAACGACTGCCGACGACGTGGTGGAGAGCTATGGAGCAAGCGGAATGCCCGCTCTCATGCTCATGTTTCCCGTCAACGGCCCTGTGGATCCCGTCGGTGTTATCAAGGAGAAGGAACTTCAAGGTTCCTCCGACGTCTATACTCCCGAAGGCATTCTGGTCATGAAGAACGCCACGCAAGAGCAGATAAACCAGCTCGACAGCGGACTCTACATTTTCCAACGCAAGAAAGTTTTCGTCAAATAAACAAAACCTTCGCGGCACAGTGAAAAACATCACGTGTAGCATCGGCCGATGCCACACGTGATGTTTGCCGATGCCACACGTGGCGTTTGCCAACATCACACGTGACCTTCTGCAACCCCCCAAGAAAAAACTTTATCCCCCATCGTATCATGAAAAAAAAGATTCTCTATCTGCTGGTGGCCATCGCCCTGCCAATCGTGCTCGCGTATGCTGGCGTCCGTCTCGTCAATCACCTTCAGAACCGTCCTTCCGACCCGACGGAAGACTCCAGCCAGTTCGTGACGCTGACCGATGCCGTGCCCGATGCCATACTGGAAATCAGGTACTTCAGCACATACAACTTCGTCGGCACACGCATCGACGGCTATCTCGAACCGACTGCCCTGCTGACGAAGGCGGCGGCAGACAGCTTGAAGGCCGTCAGCGACGACGTGAAGGCGATGGGCTATCGCTTGAAGATCTACGATGCCTATCGTCCGCAGCGGGCTGTGGACCACTTCGTGCGCTGGGCGGAGAACGTATCCGACACGCTGATGCGCCGGTATTTCTACCCCGACCTCGACAAGAGCGTGCTCTTCGAGAGGGAGTATATCTGCTCCAAGAGCGGGCATACGCGAGGTTCCACGATTGACCTCACGCTCTTCAACATGCAGAAGGAGAAGGAGGTAGATATGGGCGGCACCTTCGATTGGTTTGGTCCTGAGAGCCATCCCGACTTTTGCGGAGACCCCGAGACTGAGGAGTTTACGGGCTTCGACCTTCAGTCCTCTGCGGATGGCGAAACGTGCCTGCAGGCTAATATCCCTGAGGCAACACAGAAGAGAGCCATCACGAAGGAGCAGTTCTGCAACCGTATGTTGCTCCGCGACGCCATGATGCGCCACGGTTTCAAGCCGTTCCCCACCGAGTGGTGGCACTTCACATTGAAGGACGAACCCTTCCCCGACACCTACTTCGACTTCCCAGTCCGCCAACTCTGAAAGACAGACCCCACCCCCTAACCCCTCCCCTTGGAGGGGAAGCGGGAAAAAGACCCCACCCCCGACCCCTCCCCTTGTAGGGAAAGCGGGAAACAGACCCCACCCCTAACCCCTCCCCTTGTAGGGGAGGGGTTAGGAGGCGGGGCTTCACGCATTCTACTCCCCTCCCCTACAAGGGGAGGGGTTGGGGGTGGGGTCTATCGCTCCATTTGTCAAGCAATTTCGCAATCGGACGCGATTTGGCGGCATTTTTTCTGCGCTCCGGTACTTGGGTATCCCAAACGCAAGAAATGGCCTCAAATCGAATTGCACATGATAATCAATGGGTTACAAAGGAGCATTTTTCGAATGGATAGCAAGAAAGTAGTAGAACAGCATGACTTGCCGTTAAACGAAACAAAGGATGAAGTCGAAAATTGAAAGTTGAAAGGGGAAATTGAACGTGGAGGAAAGAGCGACGCAACGTGGAGCATCGGCCTACACAACGTGGAGCGTTGACCGAGACAGTGCGTAGCGTCGGCCGAAACGCCCGCAGGGGAGTGATTTTTCTGTAAAGATTTTTTATTGCTGTCCGCTAAATAAGCGCCGGAGGCGCGACAGACCACAGACGGGGGCGCAGCCCCCGGTAAGGAACATGGCGGGAAAAAGAAGCCCTAAAGGGGCGACAGAATATGTAACGTGTTTAATAACAACATGCTTAGTCTCTGTCGCCCCCTCGGGGCTTTCTCTGTCGGTGCAACATTACCGGGGGCTTGCGCCCCCGTCTGTGTTCTGTCGTCTCTTCGAGACTTTGAGCAAGCCCCCTTAAACTGCTTTTTGTCAGGAAAGCCGAATAATAGGCGCATAAGTAGAGGTGCTCTGGATTTTCCCCGGACACCAATAAAAGATTTTTTTGCACATCGGGCATAGAGGGATGCCGGGAAAAGACCCCACCCCTAACCCCTCCCCTTGGAGGGGAGGGGAAAGCTGGCGGACTTCACACATCTTACTCCCCTCCCCTCCAAGGGGAGGGGTTAGGGGTGGGGTCTTTCCCTCTATATACCTCCAAGGGGAGGGGTTGGGGGTGGGGTCTTTCCCTCTATATACCTCCAAGGGGAGGGGTTGGGGGTGGGGTCTTTCCCTCTATATTCCTCCAAGGGGAGGGGTCAGGGGTGGGATCTTCTTTCTCCCTCACCAACAATTACCTTACTACCTTCTGGCCGTTGATGATGTACAGGCCGCGGGGCATGCTGTTCAGGTCTGTCCCTACTTTGCGGCCTTGCAGGTCATAGACGGTATTGCCGTGTGTGGTGCCGGAGAGGCTGCTGCGGATGGCGTCGGCATCCTCTTCGTAGATAATCGTGACGTTGCGTCGGCTGCTGGGGAAGATGTTGGCCGGCAGTTGCAGGCGGGCGCTGTTCTTCTCCATCACGAGCGGCGAACTGATGCGGTAGAAGCAGAGGCCGTCGTCGCCACTGCTCAGACTGAGGTTAACGTTGTTCCCCTCGGTGGGCTGCACGGTGGTCTGTTCCACATTGCCCACAAGCAGGTTCAGATAGTAGGCCGTCGATTCGCCGTAGCGCACCCTGTAGGTTCCCTTGTCGCCCCTGAGCACGATGCCGGTGCCCGCAGGCACTTCGAGAACGCGCGTCAGCAGTACACAGCCCGTCTGCGGATAGTAGCCGCTCGCGATATAAGCCTGCAGTTCGGGCGAGTAACTGAAGTCGAGGTCGATGTCGCTACAGTAGGTTCTCTCGCCGTTGTCGCTCAACTCGATGCTGGCAATGGTAGCGCGGAAGACGGCGTGAACTTCTATGTTGTCCGTGATGTTGTGGATGACGTACTGATTGCCTTCCATTTCGGGCGTCACCTCCTTACCATTCACGAAGAGAGAAAGCAGAGTGTAGTCCTCGTTGACGGTGATGGTGACGGTCACGTCGCTGCCTTCTTCCACTTCCGTCTCGGAGAGCGCGATGCTGCCGCCCTCTGTTGCCGAAGCCGTCACGCTGTAGATGGGCGTCGGCTGCGGGTAGGTGACGCTGAAGTCAAACGGCGTGAAGTTGACGGCACCGATTGTGGTGTCGTTCTCGCGGTTGTCGAGCAGGAGCCACACATTGTCGTCAGGCTGCTGACTCTGCGTGTTGCTGCACAGCAGTTTCCAGGAAGCTGGGTTGCGGCCCGGGTAGTTCTGTGTGTCGTTGGCCGTGGTGATGCGGTAGCCTGAGAGCGTCACTTCCTTGCCTGCATCTACATATATATATAATGTAGTGCCGGCGTTGAAGAGGCTGCAGAACTTGGTGCCGGTGTCGTCGTCGAAGAGATTCTCGTGCTTCTCATTGTCGAAGCCTTCGCCGGTATAGGCGTAGAGCGTGAGCGGCGTTATCTCCTTGCCGTTCTCGTCGATGAGGTCGAACTCCGAGAACTGTATCACGTTGCCCTCGCGTATAGCCTCGATGGCGAACTGATAGTAGCGGTAGTCCGTGCGTACGGGTATGACGCTGACGGTGCAGGTGTCGCTCAGGGTCTCGTCCTCGAGGGCGGAGACGATGATGTCTGCCGTGCCAAGACGTTTGGCCACGACGAGTCCGCGTTCATCGACCGTAGCAACCGTTTCGTCGCTACTGGTCCATTGCAGCGTCAGGCCTTGCAGCGTGACATGCGAGAAGCCGACCGAGAGCTGCAACTCCTCGCCGCGAAGGAGTTTGACGCTGTGTTCGCTAAGGAAGATGGCCTCCTTCATGTCCAGTTCGGGCAGGGGTATACTGGCCAGACGCTGTCCCTCGGGCAAAGTCGTGGTGAAGTATGCATTCATGCCGTTCAGCGTCTTGTTTGCCGAGACATAGTTGAAGGCTGTTCCTTCGGCATTCAGTACGTAGCATCCCTTTACTACCGGGCCGAGCGTCGTACCTTGGAACTTGTAGTCCTGCGAAGTGACGACCATCTTGTCGGAACCAGTCTTGCTGAAGGTCACGCCGTGAGAGCGGAAGACGATAGAGCGTCCGGCCATGAAGGCATCGCCGGCGATGATGTACGGCGTACCTGCACGAAGCTCCGTGGCTGGAGCGAAGATGACCTCGCCGTCGTTGCCCTGAGCGGCAAACTCATAGATGCGGAAGTGGTTCTCCACGTCGCCAATCACGACGGGAACCTCGTCCACGAAGACGGAGTCGGCCTTGAAGGGCATCGTAAAGGTGTGCCACCGCGTGCCGTCCTCCGTAGAGGGGAAGGTGTAGGTGAAGGTGGCATCGTCTGCATCGAAAGTCAACGGGAAATAGACAGGCTTGTCGTTCACGAGGTTGATGTGGTTGGCATGACTGCCGCTCACAGCATTGTAGTTGTCGAGGCTGCTTGGAATCTCCATGCCGGAGCTGAAGGCATAGACGGTGTTCTTGTTGGTGTTGGGACTCAGCCTCGTGAAATTATTGCAATCGGCATAGAAGCCGCAAGCTGTTGAAATAGAGGAAACCGTCACGGAGGCCGTGTAGTCCTTAGCGCTGACGACACCGGCTTTCGACCAGGTCAGTATGCCTTGTCCCATCTTCCAGCGGTGGTCCCAAGTTCCGGCATTGGCCAGGCTTCCGTCCTGACCCACGTAGTTGACGGACAGATAATAGTAGCGGCCGATGTCATTGAGGTCCTCTACGTCGAAGTCCACCGTGGCGGTCTTGCCGGCCTCGATGTTGACAAAAGCAGTCTGGCTGGGGCCTGAATAGGCCAACTGGTCGCCGTCCCAGTAAGCCCAGGTCTGGAAGCGTATCTGTCCGCTGAAGTTTGTCGACGCATTATTCTTGATGACGACCTTCCCAAGGAAGCATCTGCCATAGACAAGTTCGCCCGAAGAGTTGCTGACAGTAAAGGAGGTGACGGCAAGATTGGCTTTCACGGCCTGCGACTCCTCCACTATCTCCATCGTTCCCGTCCCGACCTGTCCGTTGCCGTTGCTTTCTGTGCAGAACCAAAGGTTGTAGGTACCCGTCTCGTCGGGCTTGAAGAAGTACGACACTTCCACCGTTTCGCCCTTACGCACGGCAACCATCGAGCGGCTTTCGGTATAGACCTTGTCGTTCGTCTTGCTTGCGAAGAAGTGAATCTCCCTGTAGTATTCGTCGCCATTGTTGCGGTAAGTCACCTTCACCTCCTGCTCCGTGCCGACGACATGCGTGCCGGGGAACTCGATTTTCTCAATGCTGATGTTGTACACAGGAGTCTTGAAGGAGAGCGTCGGCGTGCCCTCAGCATCCACCACAGCCTCGATGTACTCGTCGCGCATGTTGTATTTCGGGCGCCACGTCCTGCCCGTGCTGAGCTTGCTGGCAGGGGAGAGTTTGTAGGTGCCTTCAGGTAGTTTCTTCAAGATGGAGAAGGTCTTTGACTGAAAGGTGTTGACGGCCATGTTGGAGATGGACTGTTGTGCGCCGACAAGCGAGAGCGTTCCGTCGTCGTTGAGCTTGACGATGCCGGTGTTGAAGTTGCCCGCGTTCCCTGTCCAATTAATCCAGTTGCCCTTGATGGACGTGCCGCTGATTTCCACATCGTTGACAGTGAGCGCAGCAGTAGGTTCGGCCCTGACGTTATCCGGCAGGCGCAAGCCGAAGAGGGCACGTTGGCCCATGCTGTAGCCGTCGCTGCTACTGCTGGCTCCGATGCCGCTGTTGTCGCCAGGATTGAGAATGCCGACGAGGAACCATCCGTTGCTGCCGCCGCCCCAGCCCCAGTTGAGATGGAAGAGATTTTCGCCGTCGAAACCGTCCAGCACGAAGGCGTGGCCGCCACCCGACGAGAAGCCGGAGAAGAGGACGGGATAGCCGGCGGCAATCTCGCCGTAGAGCATGTCGAACCATTGGTCGATGCTGTATTCGTAACGCTCGCCCACAAAGGCGCTGTCATCAAAGCCAAAGTACTTGGTGAAAGCTTCGGCACTGAAGTTGGCACCTGAGGAGGCACCGTAGCCCATATTGACGGACTGTCCGCAATAAAGCATCAGGTTAGCCACAGCCGTGTCCTGTGCGTTGTGGACATGCCCGTCCCAGCAGTTGTAAGTGTCGCGCATGTTGTCCCAGTCTATGAGGGAGTTGCGCGGAATAGCCGGGGCGGTGACGGTCTTCTGGGTGCCGTCGTCGAGCGTATAGCTATTGGTAAGAGCCGGAATCTGTGCTTTCAGTCTGGCGGGAAACCTGTAGAAGTTGACGACCTGTGCCATAGCCGTTGCCGTACAGCCCGTGGCGGGATAGTCCAAGTTGCCGTCGCCTTTGTAGTACTTCGGGCAGGTGAGGTTGTAGGGATGGCCTTGATTCCAACGCGTTGTAAGCAGTTCCGGCACGCTGTGCTTAGTGCCGCGCACCTTGTTGCGACGCTTGAGGAGGGGTGAGTTCGGGTCGATGTTGTTATCGACAATGTACTTGATTTGGTCGGCATAGGACTGCAGCCAAGAACGCATGTTCTCGGGGATGTTGTCAGGGTCGAACGTGCCTTGCTCCACATAGCCGAGGATTGGCTCCGTGCGGTCGTCGCCGGAAACGATGACGTAGCCGCCATCGTTGCCCGAATTGAAGACGTAGTAATAGGGTTGCTCCGCGTCTGTCTGTCCAGAAGGAGCATAGGCGGAAGCCTTCGACCTAGAGCCGGAAGGAAGCAAAGGTGTGGTCTGGACTGCCGTTTTGCCTTTTGCAAGCATGAAGGCCTGTGCTGTGTAGAGGGCAGCCTGCTTGCTGATAGGCTCTGCCATCGCCATAAGGACAAAGCAGGAAGCCGCGATGGTTAAGGAGAGTCTTTTCATCTGTTTGAGTTTTTATGAGTGGATAATAAAAAGTTATGTAGAAAGGCGAAAGGTGAAAATTGTTATTTGAAAGGCTTTCGTGCAATGGTAAACGGCATGCGATGCAGTGGCGACGGTGCGGAATCACGCTGTGCGGCGGTTCTTCATCAGCAGGCCAAGGACTGTGCCCAGACAGACGCCGATGGTGTTGGCGACGAAGTCGAGCCACTCTCCGCTGCGGCAGGTGGTGAGATAGGCCTGCATGAGTTCCAGGATGCCGCCCATGGCGATGGGTGCAAGAAAAGCAAACAGCAGCAGTTTCCCCTTGTCGCAATTGCGGTGGGAACGTCGGTAGTCAAACCAGATGGCAAACGTCAAGGCGCCATACATCACCATGTGCGTCCATTTGTCGGCAAGAGGGACGTGGACGCCTACCTTTATATCCTGAAAAGGCAGAAGGGAAAGCAGGACGATGACTACTGCCAACAGAATGGCAAGAGAGTAGCGGCGCAAGTACAGACGAAGCATAGATGGACCCTTTTTATACTTTTCGCTGCAAAGATACGACTTTTAGTCGTTACTTCATTGCACATAGTTCATATTTTTTTCGTATCTTTGCGCCCAAGTTCGTGCAAGGGTTGATTTCCTGCACGATACAGTCAACTATTATTATGAACTATGAGGAAGATTCTGACTAGAGTTAATTCGGAACGTGGAAGGTTTGGCAGTCAGCTTGGCGTCATATTGGCTTCGGCAGGTTCGGCCGTAGGGCTGGGCAACATCTGGCGTTTTCCTACCGAGGTAGGCAAGGGCGGCGGCGCTGCCTTCATCCTGGTCTATCTGGGGTTCATCCTCCTGATGGCGATGCCCGTCATGCTCTGCGAGTTCATCATCGGACGGTCGGCCCACGCCAACGCTATCGGTGCTTTCCAGAAGCTGGCACCCGGCAAGCCCTGGATGGCAGCAGGCATCATGGGCGTACTGGGCGGCTTCCTCGTCCTCTCTTTCTATTCCGTCGTGGCCGGATGGACGCTCTTCTACACCATCGCCTCTGCCTCCGGATGGCTGCAAGGCGAGACGGATTACAACCTGACCTTCAACAGCTTTGTCTCCAATCCGTGGCATCCGCTCATCTACTTGGCGGCGTTCCTGCTGCTGACGCACATCGTCGTGGCCCGGGGCATAGAGCGCGGCATCGAACATTACTCGAAGCTCATGATGCCGCTGCTGCTCGTCATCATCGTCGTGCTGGTGGGCTTCTCCATGACTCTGCCTGGAGCGGCCGACGGCTTGCGCTTCCTCCTGAAGCCCGACCTAAGCAAGGTGACGCCCGAAGTCGTGCTTGGAGCCATGGGACAGGCTTTCTTCTCGCTGAGCGTCGGCATGGGATGCCTCATCACCTATTCGTCGTATTTCAGCCAGGAGACAAGGCTCGTCAGGTCTGCCCTGAACGTCTGCGTCATCGACACGCTGGTGGCCGTGCTGAGCGGCTTCATCATCTTCCCCACCGTCTTCAGCGTCGGCATTGCGCCCGATGCAGGTCCTGGGCTTGTGTTCATCACCTTGCCCAACGTCTTCTCCATGATATTCGGCAAGATACCCTTCCTGGGCTATGTCTTTGCCCTACTCTTCTACGTGCTGCTCCTGCTGGCGGCTCTGACGAGCAGCATCAGCATGCACGAGATATGCACAGCCTTCTTCTCCGAACACTTCAAGCTGAGTCGGCGCAAAGCGGCAGCCATCGTCACCACTGTCTGCCTGCTCTTGGGCATCTGCTGCTCGCTTTCCTTCGGTCCCTGGCAGGACGTGACGGTCTTCGGACGCGGCTTCTTCGACCTCTTCGACTTCACGGTCACGAAGTTCCTCATGCCTTTGGGCGGACTCATGATGACGCTCTTCGTCGGATGGTACATGGACCGCAAGCTCGTGGAACAGCAGCTGACGAACGACGGCACGCTCTCCGTCCGCCTCATGCACCCGCTGCTTCTGCTCATCCGATGGGTGTCGCCAGCCGGCATACTGGTCATTTTCATCAACGAACTCTTTCCTCTCTTCATAAAGTAAACATAGAATTGGAAGTTAAAAATGAAGTTAAACTGGAAGTTATGCGCTTTGCGCAGGAAGTTAAGCCGGCAAGCCGGCTGGACGATAGCATTGGATTTAGCCTGCTTACGATGGTATTGTCCTTCTATAACTCCCACGAGTGAAGCGAGTTTACTTCCAATTTAACTCCCCTTATTACTTCAGTAATCCATTGAGTAGTCCTATGGAAACAAGACACAACTTCGGCAGCAAGATAGGGGCCGTGCTGGCTTCGGCAGGTTCGGCAGTAGGGCTTGGCAACGTGTGGCGCTTTCCGACTGAGGTGGGAAACAACGGTGGTGCAGCCTTCATCTTTGTCTATCTCCTCTGCATAGCCGTGATAGGCATCCCCGTGATGATGAGTGAATTTCTCATCGGCCGACACACTCACGCCAACACCATAACGGCCTTCAGCAAGCTGGCACCCGGCAAGTGGTGGCGCATAGAAGGCATCGCCGGAGTGTTCGTCGCTTTCATGATTCTTTCCTACTACATCATAGTGAGCGGCTGGACGCTCTTCTACCTCGTCAAGTCCGTGGGAGGCCAGCTGATGGCAGACAAGGACTACAATCTCGTCTTCAACGACTTCGTGAGCAACCCCTGGCAGCCGGTGCTGGCGGGAATCGTCTTCATGGGTCTCACCCACTTCATCATAGCTCGCGGCGTGCAGTCGGGCATCGAGAAATTCTCTAAGCTGATGATGCCCATGCTGCTCCTCATCATCGGCATACTCGTGGTATGCTCGTTCAGCATGCCCGGCTCGTCGGACGGCATGCGCTTCCTGCTCAAGCCCGACTTCTCGAAGCTCACGGCCAACGTCCTGCTTAGTGCCGTCGGACAAGCGTTCTATTCGCTCAGCCTTGCCATGGGTTGTCTCTGCACCTACGCTTCCTATTTCCGGCAAGACACGAACCTTCCCAAGACGGCAGCTGGTGTGAGCATCATCGACACCTTAGTCGCCATCCTGAGCGGCTTCATCATCTTTCCGGCCGTATTCAGCGTGGAAGGAGTCAGCGTCGATGCCGGGCCGGGCCTTGTATTCATTACCTTGCCCAGCGTCTTCAACATCGCTTTCCACCACATCCCCTTGCTGGGATACTTCTTCTCCGGCTTCTTCTATCTGCTGCTTCTGCTGGCAGCCCTGACCAGCGCCATGTCGCTCCACGAGAGTGTCACGGCCTATCTGCTGGAAGCCTTCCGCATCTCGCGCCGCAAGGCATCCACCATCGTCTCGGTCAGCTGCATGACGCTCGGCGTGGCCTGTTCGCTGTCCTTCGGCGTTTGGAGCCATCTGACGCTCTTCGGGCTGAACATCTTCGAGTTGTTCGACTTTACGGCCTCAAAGATTATACTCCCCATCGGCGGCATCATCATTTGTATCTTCACGGGATGGTACCTCGACCGCAAGCTCGTCGAGAGCGAACTGACGAACAACGGCACGCTGCGATTCCGTCTGTTCCGTCTTTGGTATTTCCTCATCCGCTTCGTGGCTCCCTTCGCCATCGCGGCTGTCTTCCTGCAAGAACTGCTGGCATGAGACGGTTGCCCTTTCTTACTAAGTCGCAACGCCGTGCCCTGCTCGTCGTAGAATGGGTGTTGCTGGCAGGCATCATAGGCTTCTCCATCTGGAATACCACAAGCCACCAGCCTCCCTCCCGTTCCTCGTCGAAGGCGGGAGAAAGGCGTGAGTGGTACAGCAAGCCGGCAAAGTCCTTCACATACGCTGTGGAAGAGGTTCCCGTGGAGACCTTTCCCTTCGACCCCAACACGGCAGACTCTACGACGTTGCTCCGTCTGGGACTTTCCCCTTGGCAGGTGAAAACCATCTATCGCTACCGGGCCAAGCACGGACGCTACCATACACCCGAGGACTTCGAGTACCTGCCGGGCCTGACCGTCGAGCAATGGGAAAGGCTGAAGGGTTTCATCCGAATCGCTCCCAAGTACCGTTATGTGGAACCTCACAGCCGGAGATCCTATAAAGAAAGGAGCAGGGAGAACCCCGCCTACACAATGGAAGCAACGAAGGCGACAGAGGCAACGGGAAGGGACACAGCCAGGGAGAGCCTTCCCCGCGAGGAGACTTGGACGAAGGCGGTCAAGCTTTCATCGGGCCAAACCATCGACATCAACACAGCCGACACTACACAACTGAAGCTGATACCGGGAATCGCCTCGAAGCGTGCCGCCCGCATCGTCGCCTACAGGAAGAAGCTTGGCGGCTTCGTCAAGGCCGAACAGGCGATGGAAGCCACCGAAATGCCCGATTCCGTGCTACAGTACATGACCGTCTCGCCTGTTGACATCGTTAAGATAAACGTCAATCGCCTCTCCGTTCAGCAGCTGATGAAGCACCCCTACCTCAATTTCTATCAAGCGAAAGCCATCTTCGAGCACCGACGCAACAAGGGGGACATAAAGAACATCGAGGAGCTAAAGCGCCTCGAAGCCTTCCGCCCGTCCGACATCGACAGGCTCCGTCCCTACATCTCTTTCGAGTAGTCGGTTGGCGCTTGCAGTAGCGTAGCCAGTACCACCGCGGTAGTACTGGAGTTTTCCCACGGTAGTACTGCAGTTTTCCCGTGGTAGTACTGGCGTCCCTTCATGGAGCGTTTTTCAGGGAGGCGAGTCGGGAGGGTACAAAAAGGGCAGGAAGCTGTGCCAACACCTTCGGCTCCAGCCTCCCGCCTTACGCTTACTACATTGTACTATACTTGCTATATGCAGCGTCCTTTATAGGCGACAGCTATGTTTCAAAAAGCTGCTGTATGTTTCAACTCATTCTTTATGGCTTTGTTGATAAAGTCATTTATTGTTGTTCCCGATGTCATAACAAAGGCTGCTACACGAGAATGAAGTTCCGACGGCATTCTCAGATTCAATCGCCCGCTGAACGGCTTGGCAGGTTCCACTCCATCTGCAAGGCAGCCATTAATATAACTATCTATGCCGTCCTCAAAGTCCTTTCGAAGTTCATCGAGCGTCTGACCCTCGTATGTTATCAGATCCTTGCTCATTCCCTGTACCTTACCGTACAGACAGTTGTCCTCCTTGCTGTATTCCACACTGCCTTTGTAGCCTTTATATTCTAAAAAGTCCATACCAAATTACTATTTGATTAAACCATTATTCTGCAAATGCTGATATATCGCCTTCACCATCCATTCCTTCATAATGCTTCCTGGATGAGGACGATGAATGTCTATATAGCTTCCTGTTGCTTCGTTTTTAAATCTTACACGCGAACCTGATGTTGCTCCCTTTGTATGTTCATGATATCCGAAGTATGCCAAAAGGCTCAATGTCTCTTCGTATGTAAAGTCTTTCGGCTTCCTCTTAAATCGTTCAAGCAATTTTTCCTTTGCACCCATATCTTAATACTTCGAGTGCAAAGTTACTAAATTCGGTACTAATCTCCAAACCTTTGGACTTATTTCTTACTTCCTATAAATAAATTGGAACATAAGAGGTATGCCGGAGGCGTGCAATGTCGCAAATGCTATCACTTGGCAAGCTTGACCACGCTGCCGTCGGGACGGCGCATGACGAAGATGCCATTGGCCGCCGACAACTGGTTGCCGACCCTTCTGCCATGCAGGTCGTAATAGGCCTCAGCACCCCATTCTTTCGCCGAAGGGAGCTGGGGAGACTGAACGCTGCTGGGTATCTCCTCCGCATCGATGCGTTGCAGGCGGAAGTGATCGACTTTGAACCATCCGTGACTGTCATTCGTGGAGCGCGAGCCGTCGGCCTTGAAGTTGCTGGAACGAATGCCGAGTTTGAGGCTCTCGCCTTCCTCGAGCGTCACCATGACAGCCATCTGGCGGAGCGTCATCTTGCCTGAACCGGAAGGGCCATAGCCTGCGAAGCTGTTCACCTCGCCCGACGTGAGCACCGACTCCATGTAGTCGCTCTCCTTGCCATAGTACTGCACGTTCTTGTTGGCGAAGAGTCGGCAGTTCGCCATCTTGTCCTTCTGCGTACCAAGCAGGCAGGTGACGAGGTAAGTGCCTGCTCCGAGCTTGCTGGCCGGAATGGTCTGCGAGAGTTCATACACGTTGGGCATGGGCTTGGCGCTGGCCCAATAGGTGTTGATGCCGTAGAGATGCTTGGCGTCCTGGTTGATGCCCCACGAGTTGCCGTTCATCGAGCCGGTGGCTTTCCAACCGTTTGGAACGCCGCGCACCAGTCCGCCTTGCGGATTGAGCGAGCCGTTGTTGCCGTACTCGAAGTCGGGATTGACGAGGAGGCCCGTCAGGTCTTCGGCTCCGGCGCTGAAGGGAATGCTTGCCACGGCGCTGACCGAGAGGCCGGGGTCCATGAAGCTGACGCGGACGCGGACTGTCTTGTCCTTGTTGCTCATGTAGTGGACGGAGGCAGGGATATAGCCTTGAGCCACCGTTTCGTCCCAGTTGTCGGTCATGGCCGAGAGCTTGATGGAGATGACCGTAGCGTCCTGTCCCTCGACGGAGATGCCGGCGCGGAGGTCGTAGCTTGTGTTGATGGGGAAGGTGGGCAGGCAGCGCACCTGAATGACGTTAAGTCCTTCCTGCACAGGCACGTTGTACTCGGCGTAGGGAGCCGCGTTGGCATTCGAGTACTTCGTCATGTCGAGGGGCCATACGCTTGCCGTTGTCCCTTCGATGCCCAGCCCGAGGAGGCTCTTCACGGAAGCGGAAGCCTGCGTGTAACTACCGCCGCCGAGGATGTAGATGTCAGGTTCGAGGATGCTGCTCTGCTTTTCTGCCACATCGCCCGCTGTGGCGACGGCGGGCATCAGGTGCTGACTCCAGTTGTTGGGCTTGTAGCTCATCATGCCTTGCCACTTGCCGCTGGCTATGCCGTTGTTGTATTTGTTGGTGAGCGTAACGATTTCGTCGAAGGCCGACTGCGCTTTCTGTGCATAGTCGAGGGCTTTCTCGCGCTGTCCTGCCCAAGCATAGACGAAGCTCTGACGTGCGCGGAGCAGCTTGATGTTCTGGTCGGCACAGGCACAGACGGGGTACTCTATCAGCTCGTAGTACGCGTTGCGAAGCACGGCGGGGATGCGTGGACGCAAGGCTACTACCTTATTATATAGGTCCTGATACTCGGCGATGCGTGCGTCAACCTCAGCGTTGGAGTAGTCGAAATGGCAGAGCTGGACGTGTTCCGGCTTGGAGGCGATGCCGAGACGGTAGTAAGCCATCTTGATGGACTGAATGTCGTCGGCGAATTGCTCCCCGAAGGTGCGGGCTGCCCAGTCGCGAGTGTAGAGGTAGGCACGCTCGGGTGTCCAGCTATTAATATCCCAGGCGAGGTCCATGCAGAACTCCAGTTCTTCCTCTGCCGGCTTGATGTCGCCCACGTTTATTATCCATTGGTCGCGCACGCCCTGGTCGTAAGCCTTGCTCAGCTCGTAGCTGCAGAGCGAGGGCGAAATGGTGCTGAGCCAGAGATAGGAGTCGGGACTGCCCCAATAGGAGAGGTGGTAGTAGATGGCGTTGCCGCCTGAACGAGCCTGCTCGGCAGGCGTAGGCATCTGGCGGATATAGCCGTGATTGTCATCGACCCACATGAGGGTGACGTCTTCGGGCACTTTGAGGCCTGCATTGTAAGCATCGAGCACCTCTTTATAGGGAATGAAAATCTGCGGAATGGTAGTGGGGTCGCCGATGCTGTCGGCAAGGAGTTGGCGCTGATAGGCTATGATGTCGGTCAGGGCAGCTACGCGCTCGGCCGTACTGTTGTAGCCGTTGATGCCGGAGTCGTGTACGCCTCGCATGCCGAGCGTGTAGATGGCGTTCTTGCCCCGGCTTTCGCCCACGCGTTCAGCCCAGTAGCGCTTGATCATCTCCCTGTTGGTGCTCCACTTCCAGTCGTCGTTGTAGTGCCCGCCGTAGCGGTTCCACTCCCACTCATTGTCGCGCAGCATCTGTTCGCAATGGCTGCTGCCCATGTAGATGTCGTACTTCATGATGAGCGGAATGTTAGTCTTCAAGTCCCAGAAAGCACGGCTGCAGGCATGCATGGCTGGCCAGAGCGTGTTGGCACGAAGGCGAAGGAGCAGCTCCATGATGGCAGCGTAGGTCTTTGGGCCGATGTTCTTCAGCGAGGAGTCCTCCATTTTGTTCTTAGCCCAGGGCTGCAGTCCGAAGTCTTCGTCGTTGAGGAAGATGCCTCGGAACTTGACGGAGGGTGTGCCCGAGACGTAGCGGCCGGGAGTGACGTAGAGCTGTGTCTTGGTGGCGGGCGTCACGTCGGCCCACCATATCCAGGGCGAGACGCCCATCATGCGGCTGAGGTGGAACACGCCGTAGGCCGTGCCGCGCGGCTGTGCTCCGAAGATGACGAGGGCACGCTCTACGCTATCCATCGGATGGTCAACCACTTGCATCCCGAAGGCTTCCCATTTTCCTTCGATGTCGCTCACGTCAATCTTGCCCTCGGCTATCAGGGCGTCGATGTGGCTGGACTGCCCTATGGTGCCCACGATGATAGGGTTCTTGTGCGAATCCGGCTCAGTCCTGTACTTCATGAACGTCTTCTTTGTGACGGCCTTAAGGTCGGAGATGAGGCAATCGACCACGGTCTGCACCACCTCGGCATCTTGATTGTCGTAGAGGATGATAGCCTTGTCGGTAACGGTCGAACCGGCGATGGGGAAGCAACCGTCAACGGGAGAAGTGACCACCTGCAAGCCGTCGGCCCGTGTCGTCATGGAGGAAAGCAGCAAGCAGAGTGCTGTCAGGAGGAAATGTCTGGTTTTCATTTGAGTTTATTGCGTTTAGTTTTTTTCACCGCAAAGTTAGGCATTCTTTTTAATAATGTGTGAAATTCTTTCAAAAATGATGCCTTATTTGTACATTTTCGCAGGAAAGAGGTTGATTATGGTATGATATTTGCGGAAAAAGGAAGGGAAGGGAGGGGAAGCGAGGCAGGGGGAGGGAGGATGAGGGAGAAGGTATGTAACTTCAACTCCCCTCCCCTCAAAGGGGAGGGGCAAGGGGGTGGGGTCGGATATGATATGAGGGAGAGAGGAATACACACCCCACCCCTAACCCCTCCCCTTAGAGGGGAGGGGAAGGGAGGCAGGGGGAATTTGTAAAAACTTTTCGCAGCGGAACGCGTTCTGGCGGGCTTTTTTCGGTTCGGTGGCACTTTGGACCGGAAAGGACAGGAAAAGGGCTTATTTTGAATCGCCGCTGGGAATCAACAGGTTAGAAAGGGACATTTTGTCGAGAGGAGTTAAGAAAGTGTTATGTCGGCATGGCATGCCGACAAACAGAACAAAGAATGAAGCTAAAAATTGTATGAGGGAAGGGGAAAGTTAACGTGGAGGAAAAAGCTACACAACGTGGAGTATCGTCCGACACAACGTGGAGCATCGGAAGAGAGGGCGTGGGGCATCGGTCATTCCTCCACGAAGAAGCACAAAATCATGTCAAGGTTTTTCCGACACGGTTGCTGCACCATCCGCTTGTCCGACGTGACGCCGATATACTCCCGACAGTTCGTGGCCCGGCAGGAAGTGTGGCATCGGGAGTCATCGCTTGTGCCACATGGACTTACTCGCTGAGGATTCCGAAGCCAAAGAGACGGCCGAAGGGAAGCAAACTCCCTGTGCTCGCGGAAGATAAGGGCTGCGGGACGTTATTATTCGGAAGCATCGATGTTGAGCAACGAGCTGTCGCCGTAGCTGAGGAAGCGGAAGTCGTGGGCGAGGGCATAGTCATAGACGTCGTGCCAAGCCTCGCCGATGAAGGCGCTGACGAGCAGTAGCAAGGTGCTCTGCGGCTGGTGGAAGTTGGTTATCATGCGGCGGACGATGTGGTACTTGTAGCCCGGAGCGATGATGATTTGCGTAGTGGCGTGGAGCACTTCCTCGCCGTGTTGGTCCATGTAGCGCAGGAGAGCTTCGAGTGCCTCTGTCGTCGAGAGCGAATTGTCATAGTCGTAGGGCATCCACTGGGGCACGTGCAAAGACCCACCCCAGCCCTCCCTTAAAGGGAGGGAGTTCTCGGTGCAGAAAGTCTCCCCTTTAAGGGGAGATTTAGAGGGGTCTGCCAGCACTCCCAAGTAGTAGAGGCTTTCGAGGGTTCGCACGCTGGTGGTGCCCACGGCTATGGCTTCGCCGCCATGAGCAAGCAGCCGCTCGATGGTATGGCGATGGACGGCGATGTGCTCGGAGTGCATTTCGTGGCCGCCTATGTCCTCGCTCTTGACGGGACGGAACGTGCCGGCGCCGACATGGAGCGTAACCTCTTCGCGCTCAATGCCACGGGCATCGATGTCCTGGAGCACGCGCTTCGTGAAGTGCAGGCCTGCCGTTGGAGCCGCCACCGAACCCTTTATCTTCGAATAGACCGTCTGGTAGGTCGTCTTGTCGCTCTCCTCGGTCTTTCTGTTCAAGTAGGGCGGGATGGGCAACTCGCCGACGGCATCGATGACTTCGGCAAAAGAGAGAGCCAGCCCCCCTCCAACCTCCCCCCGAGGAGGGAGGCTTTCTGAGTTCCGCTCCTCCTCAGGAAAGAAGGCAGACCAACGGAACTCGATGAGTTGGCTCGTGCCGTGCGTGCCGATGCGCTCCGCAGAGAGTTTGAATCTTGTATTTGGGATTTTGAATTCCTGCGTCAAAGGTCCTTCCTTCCACTTCTTCAGGTTGCCCACCAGACAATACCACGAGCAGCAGCCTCGGCTGGCGAAGTTCTCCTGATACTCTGCCGGAGAGGCCGGCTCCAAGAGGAATATCTCTATTAAAGCCCCTACCCCCTGCCCCTCCCCCGAGGAGGAGGGGGGATTGGCATCTGAAAGCCTCCCTCCTCGGGGGGAGGTGGGAGGGGGGCTTTTCCTGAAGTGAAGCCTCGCCTGAATCACGCGTGTATTGTTGAAGACCATCAGACTTCCCTCCGGCAGAAGCGAAGGAAGCGAACGGAACAGCGTTTCGCTGATGCGGCCACAGTCATAGACAAGGAGCTTGCTACTATCACGTTCGGCAAGGGGAAACTTGGCGATGCGGTCGTCGGGCAAGGGGTAATCGTAGTCGCGTATCTGTATGTGTTTTGTGTTCATAATGCCAATTTTCCTGCAAAGGTACGGCATTTATCGCAAAAAGTTGTATCTTTGCACAAGAAATAACATAAAAAAGATATGAAGATAGGCGATCAAGTGCGTTTTCTCTCCGAGGTGGGAGGAGGCAGAGTGAGTGGTTTCCAAGGAAAAAACATTGTCCTCGTGGAGGACGAAGACGGGTTTGAGATACCGATGCAGCTGAGGGATGTGGTGGTCGTAGGCAACGAGGACTACGACATCGGCAAGGTGAACCCGTTAGAGCGAAAGGGGCAGACGGCTGGCGGCGAGCGGCAGGAGGCGAGGAGCTGTGCGCGGGAAGATGCCGAAGCCGAGCCGGAAGAGAAGCCGACGACGTTCAAGCCGAAGCCTCTCGAACGCAGGGAAGGCGAGCGGCTCAACCTCTATCTGTCCTTCCTCCCCGACGACGTGAAGGAAATCTCCAGCACGGGATTCGAGTCGTACCTCGTGAACGACAGCAACTACTACATGCAAGTGTCGCTGATGAGCGCGGAGGGAGCGAGCTGGCGGCTGCGCTTCTCGGGCATTATAGAACCCAACAGCAAGCTCTTCGTCGAGGCTTTCGACCGCTCGCAGGTCAACGATTTGGAGCGTCTCTGCGTGCAAGCCATCGCTTGGAAGCAGGATAAGCCCTTCTCCCTCAAGCCCGCAATAACAACAGAACTTCGCCTAAACCTGACGAAGTTCTATAAATTGCACGTCTTCCACCCTAATGAGTTCTTTAATGAACCCAACTGGACGGAAGACGTTATCCGTGATGATAAACCTGTTCGGAATGTCTTTGTGGACGCCGAACAAGTGAAAGAAGCAGTACTTAATTCATAATTCTTAATTCATAATTCATAGTTATCAATTCATAATTATTTCTTTCGCCCTGTTTGCAGGCGTCCCTAATTATGAATTATGAATTAAGAATTATGAATTAATTTTTGGTGTCGCCGAACTTTGTATCGGTGTGCATGCGTCGCATCGTCGCGTCGTCTTCGCGCGGACAAATCATCAGGAATTCTCCTTCCTCTGCAATGACGTAGTCGTGCAGCCCTTTTATGACGGCTGTGTGGCCGCTGGGCATGCGGACGATATTACCCGAACAATCGTAGAGAAGCGCGTTGGTGCCCAGCAGGACGTTGCCGTCGGCGTCGCTCGGAGCGTCCTTGCCGATGCTTGCCCACGTGCCGATGTCGGCCCAGCCGAAGTGTCCGCGCTGCACATAGACGTGCTCGCTGCGCTCCAGGATGCTGATGTCCATGTTGTAGTTGGGCAGGACGCTGAAGCTTTCCGGCACGAGTTTCGGGTCGGCACTCTCGGCTTCGGCCATCATGCGGGGTATCTCGATGCGGTATTCAGGCACGAGCGAGAAGAGATTGTCCAGCATGACACGCGTGCTGAAGCACAGCAAACCGGTGTTCCAAAGGAAGTTTCCCTCCTGAAGGAAAATGTTGGCGAACTCGTCGTTGGGTTTCTCGGTGAACGATTTGACAGGGAAGATGTCGTGACTGAGCGGGGCGTCGTCGTTCATCTGAATGTAGCCATAGCCCGTTTCCGGCCGCGAGGGGGTGATGCCCATCACGAGGAGTCCGTCGTTTTCGCCTACGAACTGCAGTCCGTCGAGCACGTCCTGTCCGTACTGGTCCTCTTTGAGAATAATCTGGTCGGAAGGCGTGACGAAGAGCACCGACTGGGGGTCTTGCTTTGCGATGAACACGGAGCCCCAGGCCACGGCTGCCAGCGTGCCTCGACGCAGCGGCTCTTCCAGGATGTGAACGTCGTCCACTTCGGGCAACTGCTCATAGACGAGGGGCAGATACGCCACGTTGGTGCTGACGTAGATGTGCGAGGGGTCGATGAATTTGGCTACGCGGTCGTAGGTCTGCTGCAGCAGGGTCCGGCCTGTTCCGAAGAGGTCGAGAAACTGCTTGGGCTTGACGGTACGGCTGATGGGCCAGAGGCGATTGCCATTGCCTCCTGCCAGAATGAGACAATACTTGTTGTCTGCCATAAGACTCGTTAGCGAAGTTTCTTGATGACGGGCAGCAGAAGGCTCTCCATGACTGCATAGCCTTCGGCATTGGGGTGTACGCCCGGGTTGTCATTAGCCAGTTCTGCCTTCATGGCTGTGCCTTCGGCATTGACCATAGCGCTGAAGTAATCGACGTATGGTATCTTGTTTGCTTCGGCATACGCCTTGACGCGAGCGTTGAGGCTGCGTATCTTGTCCATGCTGTCGGTGACGGACGGACGCCAACTGAAGCCGCCTGCGGGGAGGCAGCTGGTCAGGATGACCTTGCACTTATGGTAGCGTGCCAGTTCGACCATCGAGAGAACATTGCCGTAGGTCAAGTCCTCGTCGTATGCTCCGGTGTTCTCTGCGATGTCGTTCGTGCCGTAGTTGATGACGACGACCTTCGGCAGGAGGTTGATGACGTCCTCGCGGAAGCGGAGGAGGAACTGGTAGCTTGTCTGTCCGCCTATGCCGCGGCCGATGAGATTGTTGTCCTTAAAGAACTCGGGACGCGTGCGGGGCCAGCCGTCGGTGATGGAGTTGCCCATGAGGACGACGCGCTTCTCGCCCTTGGCAGGAGCGCCGAGTTCCTTGTTGGCACCAGCGTAGCGCTTCCAGTTGGCGAATTCATGTTTCTGTGCCTGAACGCCGAGAGCCATGCTGAGCAAGGCTACGGCAGCTATTATTCTAGTTTTCATGATGTTTTATTATTAGGGTTTTTCTTGATGACGTTATGTCGCGATGACGTAATGACGACGATTTGTTAATCAAAAAGCCTTGCGGATGCTTTCGGCTATCTGCTCGAACTCCTCCTGCGAGAGCTGGAGGTGTGGGTTGGTAAACCGCATGTCGGCCTCTGTCTGCATGGGAACGAGGTGGATGTGGGCGTGGGGCACTTCGAGTCCGAGCACGCATTGTCCGACCTTGACGCATGGTATGGCCTTCTTGATGGCCTTTGCCACTTTCTTTGCAAACACTTGGAGTCCGGCGAGTTCATCGTCCTCGAGGTCGAAGATATAGTCCACTTCGTGCTTAGGAATCACGAGGGTGTGGCCCTTCTGCAAGGGACTGATGTCGAGGAAAGCGTAGTAGCGGTCGTCCTCAGCAATTTTGTAGCTGGGTATCTCGCCTGCTACAATACGGGAAAAGATGCTTGCCATAATGATATTAGGAGTTATAAGTGAAGTTAAAAGGGGAGTTAACTCGCTTCGCTCGTGGAAGTTAATTCACTATGTTCATGGACGATAGTCTCTTTTGTGCCATGTTGTATTGTCCAGCACGAAGTGCTTAACTTCCATTTTCACTTCTTATTTTACTTCCATGAGCAACGTGAATTTACTTCATTTAATCAAACGAGATGCTTACCACTTCGAGCTGGATGGTGCCTTGCGGCACTTTTATTTCGGCGATGTCGCCTACTTTCTTGCCGAGCAGACCCTTGGCAATGGGCGTCTCCACGCTGATTTTGCCGCTCTTGAGGTCGGCCTCTGTGGCGCTGACGATAGTGTATTTCATCGTCATCTTGTTCTTTACGTTGCGCAGCTCGACGGTAGAAAGGATCTGCACCGTGCTGGTGTCGAGGTGTGTGGTGTCGATGATTTTAGCCTCGATGATAGTCTTCTTGAGCATAGCAATCTCGGTTTCGAGCTTGCCTTGCCATTCCTTTGCAGCGTCGTACTCTGCGTTCTCCGATAGGTCGCCTTTGTCGCGGGCCTCTGCGATGGCAGCACTTGCGGCAGGGCGATCGATGCTCTCCATGTGCTGCAGCTTGGCTACGAGCTCATCGTAGCCCTTTTGTGTCATGTAAGCCATGTATCAATAGTTTTAGTTATACATTATCTATTATATATAGGGCCATCGGGAGTGGGTCGAGGGAGCATCCTTTATTTCGGCGAAGCACTAAAAAAAAGAAGAATCCCGACCGGCCAGATCGGAACCCTCAACCTTTTCCCTTTTTATGTTTAGCCAAGTGCAAAGGTAGGATTATTTTCCCAATCTGCAAACTTTTTGCAGGGAAATTTCACTCCTTTGCACATTTTTCTGCCCTTTTCGGCGAGAGGAATGACCATTTTCGGCTCTCGGAGGGGGCAAAACAGGGCTTTATCGCTGCAATTTGTACTTGCCACCGGCGAGCATCTGAACTGCCCCTTTCATTTCGAGCGAAAAGAGGAGGCTGGAGAGCTGGCCAACGGGGATGTTCGTCTCGACGGCAAGGACGTTCATCTGCTTGCTGTCGTCGCCTGCAAGAGCCTGCAGGACAAGCTGTTCCTCGGCTGTGAAGTGGTCGGCGAAAAGCTCTTGCTGAAAGCCTTCGGAGAGTTGTTTGCGGCGTTGCACATCGTCGGCCCAGCCCATAGAGACGCAGAAGTTTTCGGCTCCGAGGAGCAGCGAAGCGGAGTTCGAGGCGATGAGATTGTTGCAACCCTCCGAGTAGCTGTCGTAGATGCGGCCCGGGAAGGCCCACACTTGCCTGTTGTAGCTGAGTGCGATTTCAGCGGTGATGAGCGAGCCGCCACGTTCCGCGCTTTCCACGACGACGACGGCATCGGCCATGCCTGCCACGATGCGGTTGCGCTGCACGAAGTTGCGTTTGTCGATGACGGCATGCGACATGTACTCGGTCAGCAGGCCGCCTTGCGCCACCATCTGCTTTGCCGTTTCGCGATGATGCCGCGGATAGATCTGGTCCAGCCCGTGAGCGAGGACGCCGACGGTCTCCATCCCTTCCTCCAAGGCAGCCCGATGGCAATGGACATCCACGCCGTAGGCCAGTCCGCTCACCACGAGAGCGTCGGGACAGACTTGCCGGAGGTCGCGGACGAACGAGCGGCAGAGGTCGCGGCCGTAGCCGGTGATTTGGCGTGTGCCTACCATGCTGACGACGTGCCGCGCGTTGAGGTCGGCCGTGCCGCGATAGTAGAGGAGTATGGGTGCATCGGGGCAGTCCTTCAGGCGCTGCGGATAGGCTTCGTCGCAGAGGCCGAGACATTGCACCCTACCCTTCTGGCAGAAGGCCAGCTCCTCTTCGGCACGGGCGAGATGGCTGTCCATCGAGGCCAAAGCTTCGAGCAGACGGGGCGAAGCGGACGCGAGAACGGGCCTCAGGTCGCGGCGGTTCTCGTAGATAGCCGTTGCCGAACCCAGCTCGTCAATCAGCTGATGAAGGTTTGCGAGGCTCAGCGAAGGAATCTGCGCCAAAGCCATCATGTATAGAGTTTCCTGGGTGGACATGTTATTTTATAATGGAATGGAAATGGAAGTTAAAATGGAAGTTAACTCGCTTCGCTCGTGGAAGTTAAGTGCTTCGCGCTGGACGACAGTCCTTATGCCTGGTGTAGCATTGTCCAGCACGCTGTGCTTAACTTCCAGCCGATGAAATCGGCTTAACTTCACCTTTTACTTCCTCTTTAACTTCCTCTTTAATTTTCAGTTTCTCTTCCAGTTCGGGGCAGCGGCTGAGCTTGCCTTTGACGAGGCAGACGACATCGACTTTTCCGCGGGCTGCCAGCTTCATGTCGCTCAGGCGATATATGTCCTGATGGAAGACGTAACGCACTCCTTCCTGACTCATTCTGAGGCAGGAGAGGAACTCGTCGCGGCTGCGGAGCGGCGTCTTGTAGTCAATGGCGATGCGCGCCACGACGGAGACGATGTCCTTCTCCAGCATCTCGGCAAAGCTGATGCCCGCCGAGAGGAGGAACTCATGGCGCGTGTGCTCCATGTAGTGTTGGTAGTTGGCATTGTTGACGATGCCTTCGAGGTCGCATTCGTAGTCGCGCACTTTCATTTTCAGTTCGTAAGCGTATTTCATAACGTAGGGTTTCAATCTTCTTTATTGCTTAGCTTTATATGTTCTCCTGGCAGTAGGAGCCGACGCTTCATAGCGTCGGCACGGTGGCCGGCTGATGCCGACGCTCGGAAGCCTCATGCCCCTTGCTCCTTCTCCCTTGCCCCTTCGTTGCTCCTTCATGTAAGAGCAATTGCTCCTTCATGTAGGAGCAATCACTCCTTCATGTAGGAGCAATCAAGACAACGTGGAGGCTTGGCTGCTCCGACTCAGGTATTCGTACCCGAATCGGCATCGGAGGCAGTCGATACGGTCGCAGTATTGGCGCTTGAGCTGTATGAGGGCCTGGCTGTCGGCAGCCGTCGCGACCTTCAGCCCGCAGGCTTGCCATTGGCGAAGGATGTAGTTGTTCTCGGCCGGTAAAGTCTCCAGAAGACGGATTGCCCGCTGGCAGATGTCTTCGTTGCTGGTGTGGCGGCCGTAGGAAAAGAGGAGGGGGACGACGGTATTGATGATGAGCAGGCGTCGGCTGGCTGCCGTCATGCCTTTGACGGCGAGGCATTTATGCAGGTCCTCCGTGTCCTTTGCCTCCAGCAGCCGGCTCATCTGTGCCCGTCCGCTGTGGTAGAGTTCCGCTATCTGCATGATGCGTACGGAGGGGAAGTTGCCGGGACGAGTTCGGAGGAAACGCCAGTCGGAGCGCTCCATCGCGTCGTCGAGGCCGAACTTGTGGCGCAGGAAGTCGTACTCCTGCCGTAGCATGAGGGCTTCCTGAGCGCTTCTCAGCCCCTCGACCTCGTCGATGAGGCCCGCTGTGCCGAGGAAGAGGGCCTCCACTTGGAACAGGTTGTCGCGATGTTTGCCAGCCGCCGAGAGAGGGATGCGCATGGCCCATCGCTCGAAGGCATCGCCGTTGAGACCGAAGCCAAAGCTGCGGCTCAGCGTCACAAACGTGGCACGTTCCCAGTCGCCGCCTGTACGCTCGGCCCGCGCCGCCACCTGTTCCGACCGCTCCTTCAGCCTTTCCACGAGCAAAGCGTCCATCCATTGATGGACTTTTATCTGCGGTATGGAAGGAATGATGCGGTGGCAACGCGGATAGTCCTCTGTTCGGCAAAGCTCCTCGTAGCGGCGGCAGATGTCGTCGGGCACGTCGAGTCGGACTTGTGGAAGCGTTTTCCCCTCTTGCGTCGTGACCTCTGTGTCGATTTCTCCCACTACGTGGAGGACGACGCTGTTGTAGGCCGGGTCGCTGTCGTGACCGTGGCGGAACCAATCCGACGAGCGTAGATGCACCTCGACGTTGCCAGCCCAGACGGTCGCGCCCAGCCGAATCTTGGCATTGAAGAAGTCGGGACCCTGGTCGTGATTGTGGAGTCCGGGGTCGATGACCTCGACCGTCTGCCCCTCCTGCGTGGTGAGCGGCTTCAGGGGCAATATCTTGTGCTTCCAGACATAGTGTAGCAGCCTTTCCATACCTATTTTGGGCCGATTAACTTATTTTGTGAAACAAAAGTACGCAAAATTGAGCGAAAAGCAGTACTTTTGCACGGAAATTATTAGATAATTCAATATAAAGGAGTAAAAAATGCAGTAAAATGGGGAGTAACGCCTGCTTTGCAGGCTGGAAGTTAAGCCCTCCGCGCCGGACGATAGCAAGGGATGCCATGAGCATAAAGCATTCGTCCATTTTAACTTCCATGAGCGAAGCGAATTAACTTCCATTTTAACTTCCATTTTAACTTCGGGAACTTTAGTTAAATATAGTATGAAAATAGCACTTATAGGGTACGGCAAGATGGGCCACATGATAGAGGAAATAGCCCTTTCGCGTGGTCACGAGATAGTCAGCACCATCGACATCGACAATCAGGACGAGTTTCTCTCGCCCGCCTTTGCCAGCGCCGACGTCGCCATCGAGTTCACTACGCCCTGGACCGCCTACGAGAACTACCTCAAGGCCTGGGCGGCAGGCGTCAAGGTGGTGAGCGGAAGCACCGGATGGATGAAGGAGCACGAGGCAGAGGTCCGCAAGGCATGTGCCGACGAAGGCAAGACGCTCTTCTGGGCAAGCAACTTCAGCGTGGGCGTAGCCATCTTTGCTGCGGTCAACACCTACTTGGCCAAAATCATGAACCGCTTTGAGCAGTACGACGTGAACCTCGTAGAGACGCACCACGTCCACAAGCTCGACGCCCCCTCCGGCACAGCCATCACGCTGGCAGAACAGATAGTGGAGAACCTCGACCGCAAGCAACGATGGGGACTCCACGAGACGAAGCCCGAAGTGCTCCGCATCGACGACATCCGGCAGAAAGAGGTGCCCGGCATTCACACCATTACGTACGACTCGCCGGAGGACATGATAACCATCACCCACGATGCCCATGGTCGCCGAGGCTTCGCGATGGGAGCCGTCCTCGCCGCTGAATATACAAAGGACCACACAGGCTTGCTCACCATGAAAGACCTGTTCTGTTTCTGAGGCCCTTAGGCTCATTGGCCCCATTACGCCCATTGGCCCCATAAAGCCCATTAGCCCCATAAGCCCCATAAGCCCTATTTAACCCATTAATCAACCCAAAACGAACATCACATCAATGACCAAAAAGAAAAGATACCAAGCAACAAAGAAAGACTGGGCAAAGGGCATCATCGCCATCGCCGCCTACCTCGCTTTCCTCTACTGGGTGGATGCCTGGTGGGGAATCATCGTCGTTCCGTTCATCTTCGACGCCTACATCACCCGCCGCATCCCGTGGACGTGGTGGAAGGACGCAGAGAATCCCGTCGTCAGAACCTTGATGAGCTGGGTGGATGCCATTGTCTTCGCCCTCGTAGCCGTGTATTTCGTCAACATCTACTTCTTCCAGAACTACACCATCCCCTCAAGCTCTCTGGAGAAAAGCCTGCTCGTGGGCGACTACTTGCTTGTGAGCAAGATGAGCTACGGCCCGCGTGTACCGCAGACGCCCCTGCACATGCCGCTCTGCCAACACACGCTTCCCTTCGGAGGCAAAAGCTATATCACGTGGCCGCAATGGGAGTACAAACGCGTCACTCCCAAGCCTGTCAGCCTCAACGACATCGTGGTGTTCAACTATCCCGCTGGCGACAGCATCGTCAGCAACCCGAAGTTTCAAACCGAATACTACGCCCTCGTCAACACCTACGGACGCATCTTCTACCAAGTCGTCAACGGGGCTACACCCAATCCTAAGGACATGTCGGCCGCAGAACAACGCCAGTACTTCAGCTCAGTCTATGAGCTGGGACGCCAATTCGTCAGCCTCTCGCCCACAGAACAACAGCCATACATCGCTCTGGCTCGTGAGAGAATGGGGATTGAAATACCCGCTGTGGACTTCGGCAAAGTGGATTGGCGGCCGGTTGACCGTAGGGAAAACTACGTGAAACGCTGCATCGGCCTGCCCGGACAAACGCTGGAGATACGCGACCGCATCGTCTATCTCGACGGAAAAGAGAACCCCGCGCCCAAGAACGTGCAGTTCAACTACCGCGTTCAACTCAAGACAAGCTATCTTCCCGAAGACCTCATCCACGAACTCGGCCTGAGCATGAAGGACGTAATGGACATGTATCAGTCGCACATCATACCCTTGACAGCCGAAGCCAAGCAAGCCCTGGAGCAACATACGGAGTATGTGGAAAGCATCACGCCCGTCATCGACCAGGATTCCGACATGCTCTATCCGCAGAACCTCTACACGGGATGGACTTGCGACAACTACGGCCCCATCTGGATTCCCAAGAAGGGCGAGAGCATAGAACTCTCGATAGAGAACATCGCCATATACGAAAGGCCTATCCACGTCTATGAAGGAAACGACCTCAAAGTGACGCCCGAAGGCGACATCTACATTAATGGGGAGAAGACTTCGCGCTATACGTTCAAGATGGACTACTACTGGATGCAGGGCGACAACCGCCATTGCTCGGCCGACTCGCGCTATTGGGGCTTCGTTCCCGAAGACCACATCGTGGGAAAACCCATTTTCATCTGGCTCAGCACGGACGTTGACCGGCCTTGGTTCAGCGGCCATCACATCCGCTGGAACCGCCTCTTCTCGCTCGTAGATAACATCAAGTAGATGAATACCCTCTCTCACTCTTTCGTAAAGGGAGAGGACTCTGGTTCGCAAGTCCACGCTCGGGAGGCAGAGGGAACTGTCCTTCCGTGTTGTTACCTCGCGCCTGTCTCGCACTATCGGGCTTACAATCGTGCCGACGAAGTACAGCTCGAGGTCTGCGACCACTTTGTGAAACAGACGCTTCGCAACCGTTGCTGGATAGACAGCCCTAACGGGCCGCTCGCCCTCACCGTTCCTGTAGTGAAGACGGAAGGCAAGACACTCGTCCGCGACATACGCATCAGCGACCACGGCAACTGGCGGCATCAGCATTGGGTGGCTTTAGAAAGCAGCTACAGACAGTCGCCTTTCTTCGAATACTACGCAGACGACTTCGCTCCATTCTACGAGAAGAAGTGGGACTTCCTTGCCGATTACAACGAGGAACTAATGTCGTTGGTCGCCTCGCTGCTCGACATCGAGAAGCCCGTCGCAAGGACAACACGCCCCCCTCTAAACCTGCCCGAGGGGAGATGCCTCGCTGCGAAACAAGTCTCCCCTCGGGGAGATTTAGAGGGGGTCGTGGAGGGGGCTTCAATGGAGATCGCGGCTGTGGCTCCCTACTACCAGATGTTCGCCTCGCGCCATGGGTTTCTGCCCGACCTCAGCATCGTCGATTTGCTCTTTAACGAAGGACCGGAGGGCGTGCTATGGCTGTAACTGTCCATCCCTTGCCGCTTCGCGTACAGACAACAAACGTTCCGAAGCAGTTCACCTACCCTTTCTGCTACGAGCCTCACCCGCTTTGCATCGCGGCGGCCAACGAGGTGCGACGCTACATCAGCCAGCACGACGAATGGCACGACGAGTTGCGAAAGGGCAAGATGTTCGGGGTGCTCATAGTCCCCTCCCCCATCCCTTGCCCCGATGAGAAGGGGAGTTCTGCATCAGAAAGCCTTCCTCCTCGGGGGAAGGTGGGAGGGGGACTCTCGTTCCTCGCTGCCTTCTCCGGCACACTCGACGGCAAGACGCGGCACGAATACTTCGTTCCGCCGGTCTTCGACCTGATGGCTCCCGGCTGTTACTTCCAGAGGGAAGAGGCCGCCATCAGCGACATCAACCGGCAGATAACGTTGCTGGAAAGCTCGTTCCGCACGAGTCCTCTCCGCAAGGAAATGGACGAAGCGCTGGCCGCCTACAGGCTGTTCATGCAGCAAAGCAAGGCGAAACGCGATGCCCTGCGGCAAAACTCGTCCTCCTCGGCAGACGACGGGACGGAACTTCTGCTTATCCGCGAGAGTCAGCACCAAAAAGCGGAGTACCGTCGCCTTAAGCAGAATTGGGAACGACGCGTCCTCGAAGACGAGGCTCCGCTGCGGGCAAAGCAGGAAGAGGCGAGCCGTCTGCAACGGGAACGGCAGGAGCGCAGCCAGGCGTTGCAGCAATGGCTGTTCCGCCAGTTTAGGTTCCTGAATGCTTTGGGCGAGGAGAAGGCCTTGCCGGAACTCTTTGCCCCGGCCGTTCCTCCAGCAGGAGCGGGCGAATGCTGTGCGCCGAGACTGCTGCAAGCTGCCTACAGGGAAGGGCTGCAACCGCTTTGCATGGCCGAATTCTGGGTAGGCGAATCGCCGACAGACGAGGTTCGGCTCGACGGACACTACTACCCTGCCTGCCGGAGCAAATGCCTGCCCATCCTTCGCCACATGCTTCGTGGACTCGACGTCGAACCGAATCCCTTGCTTGCCAGGCAGGAGGCATTGCTTGCACGGCTGCAGATAGTCTATGAAGATGGCGAGCTGGCCGTGGTGAGCAAGCCTGCCGGCATGCTTTCCGTACCGGGCAAGGACGGGCTGCCCAACGTGCAGGAAACGATAAGAAACGCCTTTCCTTCGGCCGCCGGACCGCTCATCGTACACCGTCTCGACATGGACACGAGCGGCCTGATGCTCGTCGCCTTGACCGAAGAGAAGTACCACGAGCTGCAAGAGCTCTTCCTTCGGCGACGCATCCACAAGGTCTATCATGCCTTGCTCGAAAGGGAGATGCCCGTCGGACAGGAGGGCGACATCGACCTCCCTCTGCGCCCCGACTTCGACGACCGCCCGCGGCAGATGGTCGATAGACAGCACGGAAAGCCCGCACAGACACACTATAAAGTGCTGAAGAACAGGGACGGACATGCCCTGATAGAGTTGCGACCCATCACCGGCCGCACGCATCAGCTCCGCGTCCACTGTGCCCATCCGCTTGGCCTGGGCAACCCCATCGTCGGCGACCGGCTGTATGGCAAACCAGCGGAAAGGCTGATGCTCCATGCCTTCGCCATTACCTTCGAAGGACAAACCTTTACTGACAACTACGAACTCTGAATTATGAGACCTGAAATAAAACTTGACGTACACACACACACCGTTATGAGCGGCCACGCCTACAGCACTTTGCAGGAGATGGTGACCGCTGCCAAAGAGAAAAACCTCGAGATACTCGGCATCACAGAACATGCCCCCGGCATTCCCGGAACATGCGACCCCATCTATTTCCGCAACCTGCATGTCGTACCTCGACAGTTCGACGGACTCCGACTGCTGCTCGGAGCCGAACTGGACATACTGGACACGGACGGCACACTCGACCTCGACGAACACTACTACCGACTGCTCGACCTTCGCATCGCCGGCATCCATCTGCTTTGTTGGAAAGGAGGAACCATCGAAGAAAACACCCAAGGCATGATAAACGCCATACGCAACCCGTGGACACAAATCATCTCGCACCCAGGCGACGGCACTGCCGACCTCCTCTTCGAACCGATTGTTCTGGCCGCTAAGGAAACGGGGACGCTCCTCGAAATCAACAACAGCAGCCTCAACCCCACGCGCAACAAGGAAGCGGCCCGCAGGAACAACCTCGAGATACTGCGCCTCTGCAAGCAGTACGAAGTGCCGGTCATCCTCAGCAGCGACGCCCACATCAGCTTCGCCATAGCCGACTACAGCTTCACCTGGCCGCTGCTCCAGCAGACAGAGTTCCCCGACCAGCTCATCATGAACTACGACTCCGAGCGTTTCCTGCAGTACATAGGGGCTTAGACCCCGTCTGTGGTCTCCCGCGCCACCAGCACTTATTTAGCGGACACCAATAATATCGAAGCTTTCACCCACGTCTGTGGTCTTTCGCACCCTCGGAGCTTTCCCACGGGCACCAGCGATTCTTTATTATTGCTGTCCGGGGAACATTTCTTCCTCTGCCTTTTAGATCCTTTTCATCGGCATTTTTAGCGAATAGAAGTCGAAGGGAGCTTACTCTAAAGTCCCGAAGGGACGAGAGACCACAGACGGGGGTGTTAACCCCCGGTAATGTTTCAACTGATAGAGAAAGCCCCGAGGGGGCGACAGAGACCTAAGCATGTTGATATTAAACACGTTACATGTTCTGTCGCCCCTTCGGGGCTTATTATTGTTCTGCAACTCTATCCCGGGGGTTTCACCCCCGTCTGTGGTCTTTCGCGCCTTCGGCGCTTATTTAGCGGACAGCAATAATTCTTTATGAATCCCTATAGTGACATAGCGGAAAAACCTTGACAGAAAATCCGTCTCTTGCTGGGGCTTCGGACAAGTCAGCGTGGCGTGTCCTTCAACGCTCCACGTTGTGTCGGCCGATGCTCCACGTTGTGTTGCCTTTTCCTCCACGTTAACTTTCCCCTTTCAACTTTCAACTTTCCCCTTCATTCTTTGCTCTGTATAACAGCATACCATGCCGTCCTAACACTTTCTTAACATCCCATCGCAAAACAGCCATTTGTAACATGCTGATTATCATACGCCATTCGATTTAAGGCCATTTCTCGCGTTTGGGGTTCCCCAGTGCCAGAGACACAAAAAAAGGACGCCAGAGAGCGTCCTATTGCGAAAATGTTTGACAAAGAAGGCGGGAAGACCCCACTCTTGACCTGTCCTCTTGGAAAGAAGGCGAAAGAAAGACCCCACCCCTAACCTGTCCCCTTGGAAAGAAGGCAAAAGAAAGACCCCACCCCTAACCTGCCCCCTTGGAAAGAAGGCAAAAGAAAGACCCCACCCCTAACCCCTCCCCTTGGAGGGGAGGGGAAAGCAGGCGGAGCTTCACTCATCTCACTCCCCTCCCCTACAAGGGGAGGGGCTGGGGGTGGGGTCTGTTGCTCTCTTACCTTCCAAGGGGAGGGGCTGGGGGTGGGGTCTTACACTACATCCCCTTTCTCAGCGCGTTACTTACTGAATCGAAGCGCTTGTTCCTCGATGAGAGCGCGGTCGTCGAAGTAGTTTATCTTCATGGCGCGGCGCACTTCGTCCATCGTCTCGCAGGCTGCAGCACGTGCCACTTCGCAGCCTTTGCGCAGGATTTCATAGACGGCCGGAATGTCCTTCTCGTATTCTGCACGGCGTTGGCGGATGGGTTCGAGCGTCTCCTGAAGGACGGCCATAAGGAGCTTCTTGCACTTCACGTCGCCAAGGCCGCCACGCGTGTAGTGGTCCTTCATCTCCTGCAACGTCTGGTAGTCAGTCGCATAGCGTGCCACTTGCTCGTCGGTGGCGAAAGCGTCGAGGTAGGTGAACACGGTGTTGCCCTCCAGGTGCCCCGGGTCGCTCACCTGCAGATGCAGGGGGTCGGTGTACATCGTCTTGACCTTCTTGTTGACCTCGTCGGCAGAGTCGCTCAGGTAGATGCAGTTGCCGAGGCTCTTGCTCATCTTGGCCTTGCCGTCGGTGCCTGGCAGTCGGAGGCATGCGGCGTTCTCCGGCAGCAGGATATTAGGCTCTACCAGCGTCTCGCCGTAGATGTTGTTGAAGCGGCGCACTATCTCTCGGCACTGCTCGAGCATGGGTTCCTGGTCGTCGCCGGCTGGAACGGTGGTTGCCTTGAACATGGCTATGTCGGCAGCCTGACTGATGGGATAGGTGAAGAAGCCTACGGGGATGCTCTCTCCGCTGAAGCCGCGCATCTGAATCTCCGTCTTGACCGTGGGGTTACGCTGCAGACGGGAGACGCTCACGAGGTCCATGAAGTAGAACGACAGCTCGCAGAGTTCGGGTATCTGGCTCTGGATGAAGAGCGTAGTCTTCGTGGGGTCGAGGCCGGCAGCAAGGTAGTCGAGGGCCACTTCGATGACGTTCTGCCGCACCTTCTCCGGGTTCTCGATGTTGTCGGTAAGTGCCTGTGCGTCGGCCTCGAAGACGAATATCTTGTCGTAAAGGCCGGAGTTCTGGAGTTCAACGCGACGGCGGAGCGAACCTACATAGTGCCCGATGTGGAGCTTGCCCGTAGGGCGGTCGCCGGTAAGGATAATCTTTTTCATTGTTTTTATAGGGACTTTTGGGACTTTAAGGACCTAAGGGACCTTAGGGACCTTAAGGTCTTAGTTAAACATCTTGTCTATCTGTTCCTGCTGAAGGATGGTGAGTATGGTCTTGCCGCTTGGCGAGAGGTTGGGGTTCTCGCATTGGAAGAGGTCGCCGATGAGCGTTTCCATCTGCACGGACGACAGCACTTCGCCCACTTCGATGGCGTTGCTGCGGGCCAGGACGAGTGCCAGCTGATGGTGAAGAGCATCGGCATGTCCGCCGTCCTGCTGCTTCACCGATTCCACCATCTGCTGTACGACAGCCACGGGATTGCTTTGCCCCACCGGTGCGCCGTCGATGGAGAAACTGCTTCCGCCAAGCGAAGTGATGTCGAAGCCCAAGGCGCGTACGTCGTCGAGAATGCCGGTGAGCAGGGCCGCATCGGAAGGCGAAAGCTCGAGCAACTCAGGGAAAAGGAGTCCCTGCGTGGCGGCATTGTGCTCCTGCATCTGCTTCATGTAGCGTTCATAGAGGATACGTATGTGAGCACGACGTTGTTCTACCATCATCAAGCCCGACTGAACGGCCGTCAGGATATACTGGCCTTTGTACTGATAGTGTTGGGAGCTTATCTCGAGAGCCTCGGGGAAGAGATTCTGCGTGCTCGGAGAAGTCTGAATGCTCTGAGGGTTCGGAGTGCTCGGAGGAGTCTGAGAAGCTGTTGCCTGCTCGTAGAGTTTCTCCCATTGGCGGGCTGGATTGCGTTTCTCTGCGTGGTTGCTGAAAGGATTGAAACTGCTGTCGTACTGCACTCGGGGCACCTTGACGTCCGTCAGACTGCCCGCATTGAAGGCAGGAATGTCGGGGCGTCCCTCCACATCGAAGTCGATGGTAGGCACCGCATTGAACTTGCCCAAGGCATCGCGCACGGCAGCCACAATGATGCTCCATATCTCCTGCTCGTTCTCGAACTTGATTTCTGTCTTCGTCGGATGGATGTTGACGTCGATGCCTGCCGGGTCAACCTGGAAGAAGATGAAGTAGGGAACTTGTTCGCCCTCGGGGATGAGGTGGCTGAAAGCCTCCATCACGGCATAGTGGAAGCGGGGATGGCGCATGAAGCGGCCGTTGACGAAAAGGTATTGCGACGCGCCTTTCTTCCTCGCCGACTCGGGTTTGCCCACAAAGCCGCTTATCCTGACGAGCGACGTCTCTACCTGCACGGGCAGCAGCTGCTCGCTAAGTTTCTTGCCAAAGATGCCGACGATGCGCTGCAAGGCACCCCCCGCAGGCAGTTGCATCAGGCTGTTTCCGTTGCTCGACAGCGTGAACGAGATGGAAGGATTGACCAATGCGATGCGCTCGAAGTCCTGGATGATGTTGTTCAGCTCAGTTTGGTTCGACTTGAGGAACTTCCGCCTTGCCGGCACATTGAAGAAGAGGTTGCTCACCAGGAAGTTGGCTCCAACGGGACACGAGCACACCTCCTGCGAGACAAGGCGCGAGCCGTCGATGCACAGCTGTACGCCCAAGTCCTGCTCGGCAGTACGTGTGGTCAGTCTGACCTGTGCCACGGCAGCGATGGAGGGAAGGGCTTCGCCACGAAAGCCCATCGTGCGAAGCGTGAAAAGGTCTTCGGCCTGGGCTATCTTGGACGTGGCATGACGCTCGAAAGCCATACGCGCATCCGTCTCGCTCATGCCCTTGCCGTCGTCGATGACCTGTATGGACGTCCTTCCCGCATCCTGCACCAGCACGTCAATCGTTGACGCACCGGCATCGACGGCATTCTCCATCAGTTCTTTGATGACGGATGCCGGACGCTGTACTACTTCGCCAGCAGCTATCTGGTTGGCGACAGAGTCGGGAAGAAGGTGTATGATGTCCACTTTTGTTTAACTTTTCGTTATGACGTTATATCGTTATGACGTGACGGCCACACTTATCTGATGCCTGTAAGCAAGAAGCGCCAGAGAATCAGAAGCGCAAAGATAATCACGATGGCTACAGGCCAGCCGAACTTCGAGCCATTCTCCTTGTGGCGCTGGGCACGAGGCGTGTAGTTGAGGAACGTTCCGCGGAACTTGTCGGCATCGTAGTGCTCTTCGCGAACAGGCTCCTCGCCTTGCTCGCGCTTCACTTCATCGACCAGCTTCTGAAGGCGGTCGTGCGACTCGTCCGTATAGATGCTTACCCTGCGGAAGCTGCGTGGCTTCCTTGTGCTGAACAGTTTCATGGCTAATTCTTTTCTGCTGATTGTTCGGAGCCTTCTGCGTTATCGGAGCCTTCAACAGGTTCGGAAGGCTTCTCCTCTTCTTCGGGAGGGGTCGTGAGGGCAGGCTCCAGTCCCCTCTTCTTCTTTATGTCGCTGAGTTTCTGCTTGGGAGCAGAGTGACGCACACTCTCCTTCAGCTCCGTTCCTTCCTTCTTGGGCCGCCACTCGAAGATGTCGTATCGGTCAACGGGCCGTATGTAGTCGAACCACGCAAAGTTCTGCAGATAGAGCGCTTCCGTGGGAATGAGCGGTATGGGGTACATGATGCCCGTGGCCGAAGGCATCCAGATATGGTCCACCTGGTTTTTGTTCACATACATCTTGAGCAGCGAAGTCTCTGTATGATTCATTTCCACCATGATGCTATCCTCATCGAAGGGATAGTAATTGACAAACACATTGCCCTCAGAAGTAGAGAGATACAGGTCGCCATCCTTGAAATAGGAGTGCATCTCGTGCCCCGACACCTGATTGTAATGAATGCTGTCAATCTTCTCCACCGATAGTGCCTGGCGCAACACCTGCACGCTGTCGATGTAGTCTCCATTGAAGAAGATACGAATCTCTTCGCCCAGTTGTTGCTGTCCCTGCTGCCAGAGAATCGGGTCCTGGTACATGACGAGGATGCTGTCGCGTGTGTCGTAAACCAACGAGTCGCAGACTGCCTGGAGGTCCCGCCTGTAAGCTCGCATGTGATGGTAGGCATGGACGACGCGATAGGTGGAGTCGGTGTCGATGTTGAAAGTGAAGACCTTGATGGTGTCGGCATGGGCATACATCGTGTCCTGCTGGCTGTAATCGATGGCCACAGCGCTATCCGTGGCCATGACGTAGCCCGTAATGTCCTCGTAGTAGCAGTATTCGCCCGTGAACATATTCTTGCCTACCACATCGGTATATACGACGTTGCCGAAAGCCTCAGCAGTAGCGGTATCGTCGTTCCACACTACGCTGTCGCCTACGAGACGCTTTCCGTTGTTGGTCAGAATGCTTCGGTCCAGCAGATGGGAGTGCTTGGCCTGTGTGTCGTAGTAGCCCAGCTCGCTGTAGATATGGTTCTCCCCGTTCTCGATGTTCGAGGGGCCGACGATGTGGGCAATAGCTGTCTCCGTATTGTAATGGAGTGTATCGGAGATGAGCACAGTCTCTGGCTTGGCAGGAGGAGCAGGGTTGACCAGACGCACATTGTAGTTGAAGACGGCCTTGTGCGTGGGAGGACTGTACTCGCCCCAGTCGCTGGTCAGCAAGTTATCGTGGTCGAGGACTCGTCCGCCTTCGAAGAAATAGCCAAGTTCGTAGAGACGGTCGTAGTCCAGGCTGTCGGTGTAGATGGTCATCGTGCCGTGCTTGAGCACTACATCGTAGCGTGCCCTTGCCAGCCGGTCGAGTCCGTTGTAATAGAGCACCTCGCTGTCGAGCAGCAGCGTATCGCCTTGATTCATGTGGACATTGCCGAAGGCATCGAAGGAATTGGTGGCTTCGTAGTAGAGGGCGCTGTCGCAATCCATGAGCACACCTTCGTGGCTGAACTGGACGTTGCCGACCAGGATTTGCGCATCGGTGTGCAACCGGTCGTCGAAGAACAGGCGGTCGGCATGCAGCAAGTGTACCTTGCTGTCGGAAGGCACCCGCTTCCCGCTCGTCTTGCGAGCAGGTGTCACTGCCATCAGCAGGCAGAGACAGAAGAACAGGGACGCCCAAAGGATGTATAGCCGCCGACTCTTCACTTTATCCAGCCTTCATATTGGAAGTCGCAGTCTCTCCAGTCGGGATTGATGCGTATGTAAGTACTCTTTTGTTTCTCCTTGATCCAGTTCTGGATGGCCTCTTCTCCCTTTTTCCCTTCTACGACTTCCTTCATCACCTGAAAGTCTTCGGTGATGCTGGCACGGTGTGTCATGGTGCGGTTCTTGAGTCGTGCGATGGCACAGACGGTCTTTCCCTTGGTATTAATCATCGTGAAGGGTTTTGAGAGTTCGCCCACTTCAAGACCTTCCACCACACGGGCCAGTTCGGACGAGAAAGCAGAGAGTTCGCTCATTTCGAAGCGTGTGGTGGTCTCGCCCGTTTCCTTCATGTTGGAGAGAATGCCGCGGTTGTAGCGCGTGTCCTTGTCGTCGGAGGCTAAGCGCACAGCGTCCTCGAAGGAAATCTTCTCGCTCTTGATGTCGTTGGTGATGGAGTCGAGGATGACAAGGGCACTATCTATGTCGGCCTGAGCCACTTCGGGACGCTTCAGGATGTGGCGGCACTTCAACTTGTCACCGCGTTTGTCGATGAGTTGGATGATGTGGAAGCCGAACTCGCTCTGTGCTATCTTGCTCACCTTCTTAGAGTCCGTCAGTCCGAAGGCCACGTTGGCAAAGCCTGGGTCAAGTTCGCCTTTTCCCATATAGGGCAGTTCTCCGCCTTGACGAGCAGAGCCGGGGTCCTCGCTGTAGAGGCGTGCCAGGGTGGAAAAGGATGTGGTACCATTGTTGATGCGCTCGGTGTAGTCGCGCAGCAAACCTTTCACGCGGTCTATCTCTGCCTGCGGGATGCGTGGCTGGAGCACAAGGATTTGCACCTCCACCTGTGTGGGAATGAGCGGAAGGCTGTCCTCGGGAAGGTCCTTGAAGTAGCGACGCACTTCGGCAGGCGTCACTTTGATGTCGGACGTCAGCTGTTCTCGCATGCGCATTGCCGTAAGGTCGTTCTTGCACTGGTCGAAGAATTCCTCGCGTATCTGCACCATTGGCATCTTCATGTACTCTTCCAGCTTCTCCTTCGAGCCAGCCATCAGGATCTTTTCGTTAATGGAATTATCGACATACTGATTGACTTCGGCATCGGTTACGCTGATGCTGTCGATGACAGCCTGATGCAGGAAGAGCTTCTGGACAGCCAGCTGTTCGGGGATGACGCAGTAGGGGTTGCCCTTCAACTGTGAGCCGTAGTTTACACGATACTTCTCCACATCGGAGCGAAGGATGGCCTCGTCGCCCACAACCCACACCACTTCGTCTATGACATTCTTCTGTGCCACGGAGAGCAGGCTGCAAAGCAGAGCAAAGAGACAGAGTGTGTATTTCATCTTTCTGTGTTGTACTCGGTTGTAGCTATAGAAGCTATAGAAACTATAGAGACTATAGTGGCTATAGAAGCTATAGTCAACTATCGTGGCTAAGGTTAATGGTTATTGACAGTTGAGAGGACAGCTTTGTCTATCTCGACGGTGTAGCGTTTGCGGAGTTCGGCCACGAACTCGTCTTCCTTGAGGCGCTGGTAGTCGCTCACCACTTGGCTGCTGACGTCAGTCCACTCGGCGGGGCCTTTCTTGAGCACCTTGCCGAAGACTCCCACATGGGGGAAACCCTTGACGGGCTTGAGTTCGGCGCTCTTGTCCTTGAAGGCCAGACGGTCTATGTTGGCATTGTCGCCCTTCGTGAAGACACGGCGCTCGACGCGTACCATGATGCTGTCCTTGTTGAAGGTCTCGCGGATGGTGCTCATCCACTTGTCCTGCGGCAGCTTCTTGACCAGTTTCTTCACAGCCTTGACGTCGGCTGCATCCTTGCAATAGTAAGCCATGCCGCTGAAGTGTGGCTGTTCCCATGCGTACTTATTTTTGTTCTGCTTGAAGTAGTTCGTGAGTGCAAGCGTGTCCTTGGCTGCCGGTTCCCATATCTTGGAGTTGCACTCCTCGAAGAGAAGGAGGCCGTCGTGGTACTCCTGCACGAGGTACTTCAGCTCGTCGTCCTTGGCGCAGAACTCCTCTGTCTTCTCGTCGAGAATCTGTTCGACGCTCTTCTCGGAGCTGCCTGCGATGGAGTCGAGCACCTGCTGGGCGATTTTGTTCTCTACGCCCTGGCCGTCGAGGTACTTCAATATCATGTCGTGCAGTTCTTCGTAGGGCTCAAGGTCTTTCTTACCGACGAGCTTTACGATGTCGTAGCCGAAGGGCATGAGGAAGGGTTCACTTATTTCGTCCACTTCGAGGGAATAGGCCACGTCCTCGAACTCCTTGACCACTTGATTGGGACCAATCCAGGGCAGCATGCCGCCACGGCCTGCCGAACCCATGTCCTGCGACACCTGCTTTGCCAGCTCGGCGAAGTCGGCGCCGTCCTTCAAGGCCTGATAGACAGAGTCGATCTTCACCTTGGCTGCGGCACGCTGCTCTTCGGTGGCATCCTGATCCAAGCGAATGAGGATGTGGGCGGGCTGAATGAGCTGCTTGCCTTCGAGGCGCTTGATCATATCGTCGTAGTAGGCACGGACTTCCTTCTCCTTGGCGCCTTCGGGCACGAGGAGCGGACGTATCTGCTGGTCGCGATACTGGCGGAACTCTTTCTGATAGCTGGAGAGTGTGTCGAGGTGGTCGTCGAGGGCGGCAAGCACCTTGAGTTTGTAGTTGACGAAGAGTTCGGCATATTCCTCGACATTCTTCTTGTCGATGACGCCTTCTGAGTTGTTTTTGTTGTAGTTGTACTCGAATTCGCTGCGTGTGACGGGCTGGCCGTTGATGCGCATCACGATGGGGTCTTCCTGAGCGAAAGCTGACATGACCATCGCTGCCAGGGCTAAACTGATGATTATCTTTTTCATTATCTTTTGATTGTTTTCTTTGTTGGCTGAGATTCTGAATACTCTGAGTTTTCTGAGCACTCTGAGTTTTCCGATTATTCTGATTATTCTGATTATTGCGGGCGGCTGTAGTTGGGGGCTTCGCTGGTGATGGTCACGTCGTGCGGGTGGCTTTCCTGGACGCCGGCGTTGGTGATGCGGACGAACTTGGCGTTGTGGAGGTCCTCGATGGTTGCTGCGCCGCAGTAGCCCATGCCGCTTCTGAGTCCGCCGATGAGCTGATAGATGACTTCCTGCACGGAGCCTTTATAGGGTACACGGCCTGCGATGCCTTCGGGCACGAGCTTCTTGGTGTCCTTGACATTACCTTGGAAGTAGCGGTCCTTCGAGCCGCACTCCATCGCTTCGAGCGAGCCCATGCCGCGGTAGCTCTTGAACTTGCGGCCGTTGTAGATGATGGTGTCGCCTGGACTCTCCTCTGTGCCTGCCACGAGGGAGCCTATCATGACGCTGTAGCCGCCTGCTGCGAGGGCTTTCACCACGTCGCCGCTGTAGCGGAGACCGCCGTCGGCAATGAGGGGCACGCCTGTTCCCTTGAGGGCGCAAGCCACGTCATAGACGGCGCTGAGCTGGGGAACGCCGACGCCTGCCACCACGCGGGTGGTGCAGATGCTGCCGGGGCCGATGCCCACCTTGATGCCGTCGGCTCCGGCATCGACGAGCATGCGGGCTGCTTCGCCTGTGGCGACGTTGCCCACGACAATGTCCACGTCGGGGAACATCCGCTTGGCTTCCTTGAGTTTCTCTACGACGAACTTGCTGTGGCCGTGAGCCGTATCGATGACGATGGCATCGACGCCGGCTTCGACGAGGGCATGGATGCGGTCGAGCGTGTCGGCTGTGACGCCCACCCCGGCTGCCACGCGCAGACGGCCCTTGCTGTCCTTGCAGGCCATGGGCTTGTCCTTGGCTTTCGTGATGTCCTTGTAGGTGATGAGACCGATGAGCTTGCCTGCGTCGTCGAGGACAGGCAGTTTCTCTATCTTATTCTCCTGCAGTATCTTTGCCGCAGCGACGAGGTCGGTCTGGACGTGTGTGGTGACGAGGTTCTGACTTGTCATCACTTCATCGACGGGGCGGTCAACGTTCTGTTCGAAGCGTAGGTCGCGGTTCGTGACGATGCCTACGAGGTGACGCTCGTCATCGACGACGGGGATGCCGCCGATGTGGTATTCCGACATTAGGGCGAGCGCATCGCGGACGCTGCTGCCGCGCTTGATGGTGATGGGGTCGTAGATCATGCCGTTCTCGGCACGCTTCACGATGGCCACCTGGCGGGCCTGTTCCTCGATGCTCATGTTCTTGTGAATGACACCGATGCCTCCCTCGCGGGCAATGGCAATGGCCATCGTTGCCTCGGTGACAGTGTCCATGGCGGCTGTCACGAAGGGAATCTTCAGTTCAATATGGCGCGAGAAGAACGTCTCGAGCGCCACGGTACGCGGAAGCACCTCGGAGTAGGCGGGGACCAACAGGACGTCGTCGTAGGTAAGACCGTCCACTACAATTTTGTCAGCAATGAATGATACCATAATCTTATTAAAAATTTTTGTGTGCAAAGATACAAAAAAAAAGCTTACGTTGTGCTGCGGGCAACGGATTTTTTCCCTTATCTGCACATTTCTGCATAGCGCGGTGGCCAATGCCCTGTAGCGTGCAGTTCTACACAACGTGGAGCATCGGCCGATGCAACGTGGAGCGTAGGCCTTTGCTCCGTGGAGTGTAAGCCGATGCTCCGTGGAGCGTCGGCATGCCCCCTGTTCCGATGGTTTTCCTTTGCCGTATTCCACAGGTTCAAACAGAACAAAATGACGCACTTTCCTCACTTTTTATGTAAAAAATGCTTTTCGTATCATTTCTTTTTAGTAACTTTGCCCCGAAATCATTCATTATATAATCATTTTTAGTTATGTTAAAGAAAATCCGTTTGACACTTGCCATCATCTTCTGGGTGCTCATCACGTGGCTCCTCGTTGACTTCACGGGAACCGCCCATGCCTACCTAGGCTGGATGGCTAAGATTCAGTTCATTCCGGCTCTGCTGGCACTGAACATCGGCGCGTTGCTCTTCGTCGTGACGCTCACCCTACTGATGGGACGCATCTACTGCTCCGTCATCTGCCCGCTGGGCGTCATGCAGGATGCCATCGCATGGCTGCGCAGGAAGAAAAACAAGTACAGCTACTCGCCCGCCAAGACAACGCTCCGCTACACGGTGCTCGTCGTCAGTTGTGCCGCACTGGCACTCGGCGTGGCCTGGATAGGCGGACTCATCTTCCCCTACAGCACCTACGGACGCATCGTTTCCGTCTGCGTAGCACCCCTCTACAAGCTTGCCAACAACGGACTCGCCATGCTCTCCGAGCACTACGGCAGCTACGCTTTCTACGAAGTGGACGTCTGGGTGAAAAGCATCACCACGCTGGTCGTAGCCTTGCTGACATGGGCCGTCATCGCCGTACTGGCTTGGAAAGGCGGACGCACCTGGTGCAACACCATCTGCCCCGTCGGGACGCTGCTCGGCCTCATCAGTAGGAACTCATACCTCAAAATGACCATCGATGCCGACAAGTGCAAGAACTGCCATAAGTGCGAACGCAACTGCAAGGCCGCCTGCATCGACCTCGACACGCACACCATCGACCATAGCCGCTGCGTCGTCTGCGGCAACTGCGAAGGGCAATGCAAGTTCGACGCTTTGCACTTCACAGCCCTCTCACGAGAAGAGGCAGCTCCTTCGCCGCAGTCCATCCCTCTCTCGGAGGGGAAGGGGGAGGCCACTTCTCGCCGTGCTATGCTGACGGGTGTTGCACTATTAGCCGGAACAGCCCTCGCCAAGGCACAGAGCAAGGTGGAACCCAAGACGACCGACGGCGGACTGGCCGACATCGTCAAGAAGGAAAAGCCGAAACGCGACAAGCTCATCGCGCCGCCGGGCTCCCTCTCCATCCGTAACCTCAGAGCGCATTGCACGGCCTGTCAGCTCTGCATCGACGCCTGTCCCAACGACGTGCTGCGTCCCAGCAGCAGCCTCGACCGCTTCATGCAGCCCGAAGTAAGCTTCGAGCGCGGCTACTGCCGGCCCGAGTGTACACGATGCTCCGAAGTTTGTCCCACCTCGGCCATACAGCCCATCACGAAGGAAGAACGCACCGCCATACAGGTAGGACATGCCGTCTGGACTCACGACCTCTGCATCCCCGTCAAGGACGAGAAGCCCTGCGGACTCTGCGCCCGCAAGTGCCCTGCCAGTGCCATACAGATGGTGCCGCTGCAGGCCGGTGTTCATCAGGACGGATGGCGTTGGCGCGATGCCGACAACAACGAGATTCCGCGCGAGAAGGTACTGCTCATTCCCGTCGTCAACGAAGAGAAATGCATCGGTTGCGGCGCTTGCGAGAACCTCTGCCCCGCGAACCCCATCAGCGCCATCCACGTGGAAGGACACGAAGTTCACAGAGAAATTTAGCCACAAGAACCGACGAAATTGAATTGCTCAAAAGTCGTCATCCCGTAATAACGTTATAACGAAATAACGAAATAAGTACTATAATGAAGAAAATAGACAGACGAGACTTCCTCAAAGTCTCCGGCACCGCAGCCGCAACCACTGCTTTGGCTTCCTGCGGCATACAGGGCGGCAACGCCGACGGTGAGGTCGATTACATGGGACACCACAGCGGTCCCATCCCCACCGACAAGATGACCTATCGCACCAACCCTAAGCAAGGCGACAAGGTGAGCTTGCTCGGCTACGGCTGGATGCGCCTCCCGACCACCAAGAACGGCAGTGCCCGCACTCAAGAGAACACCAAAGGCGACGCCATCGACCAGGAGCAGGTGAACCGCCTATGCAAGTTCGCCCTCGACCACGGCGTCAACTACTTCGACACGTCGCCTGCCTACTGCCGCGGGCAGAGCGAGGAGAGCCTCGGCATCGCCCTCGAAGCAAGCGGATACAAGCGCAGCGACTACTTCATCGCCACCAAGCTCTCCAACTTCTCGCCCACGCAATACGACTTCGAAGAAGGCAAGGCCATGTTCGAGCGCAGCCTGCAGTACCTGAAGACCGACTACATCGACTACCTCCTGCTGCACAGCATCGGCGGCGGAGGCATGGGACCGGTGCATCAACGCTACCTCGACAACGGCCTGCTCGACTGGCTCATGGAGCAGCGCGAAGCAGGACGCATCCGCAACCTCGGCTTCTCGTTCCATGGCGACGTGGCAGTCTATGACTGGGCTTTGGCACACCACGACCAGTATCACTGGGACTTCGTGCAGATTCAGGCCAACTATGTCGATTGGAACAACGAAGAGGACAAGGGACGCTCCGGCAAGTATCTCTACGAAGAACTCGTCAAGCGCAACATCCCCGTCGTTATCATGGAGCCGCTGCTCGGCGGACGTCTCTCGAAGGTGCCCGACCACGTCGTAGCACACTTCAAGCAGCGCAAGCCGGAGGACAGCGTGGCTTCATGGGCCTTCCGCTACATCGGTTCGAAGCCTGCTGTGCTCACCGTGCTGAGCGGCATGACGTACATGGAGCACTTGGAGGACAACCTGCGCACCTACGCACCGCTCGAACCGCTGACCGAAGAAGAACAGAACTGGCTCGAAGGCGAGACGGCAAACCTCATCAAGAGCTATCCGACGATTGACTGCAACGACTGCAACTATTGCATGCCTTGCCCATACGGGCTGAACATTCCGGCCATCTTTGTACATTATAATAAATGTGTGAACAAAGGCAACGTGCCCGAGAGCCAGCAGGCAAAGAACTACGAGGAAGCCCGCCGCGCCTTCCTCATCGGCTACGACCGCAGTGTGCCCAAGCTTCGGCAGGCCAGTCATTGCATCGAGTGCCGCGAGTGCGTCAGCCACTGCCCGCAGCAAATCGACATCCCCCGCGAGATGCAACGCATCGACGAGTTCGTCGAAAAGCTCAAGCAGGGAACGCTATAGGACTTCCTAGGACATTCTAGGATTTCCTAGAATTTCTAGGGCTTCCTATGATTTCCTAGAATCCCTAGTCTTCTACTTCTTCTCGCTCATAGTGAAGTCGAGGGTGCCGCCTGCCATGAGTTGTTGGTGCGTGAGCTTCCAGTCGGTTATCTTCTGGCCGTTGAGCTTGACGCCCTTCACGTAGATGGCTTTGTCCGACTTGCGTGGCGCGCTGATGGTCAGGTCCTTGCCGCCAGGCATGTGGAGCACAGCGCGACGGAACAGCGGAGTGCCGATGACGTACTCTGCCGAACCTGCATTGAAGGGATAGAAGCCAAGGGAGGAGAAGATGTACCAGGCCGACATCTGGCCGCAGTCGTCGTTGCCCGCATAGCCGCAAGGAGTGGCGTTGTAAAACTGGCTGCGCACTTGCTCAACCAATTCCTGTGTCCTCCATGGCTGACCGGCAAAATTATAGAGATAGACGGTATGGTGGCTCGGCTCGTTGCCGTGGGCGTACTGTCCGATGAAGCCGCTGGCGTTGCCGTTCACCTCGCCGCTTGTCTCGGTCAAGGTGAAGTTCTTGTTGAGCTTCTCTATGAAGGGCTTCACGCCGCCAAACAGGTCGATGAGTCCCTGCGGGTTCTGCGGAACGAACCACATGTACTGCCACGCGTTGCCTTCCACAAAGCAGGGATTCTCGTAGCTCAAGGGGGCGAAAGGCTCTATCCAGTTGCCTTTGTCGTCTTTCGGCTGGAAGAAACCGGTGGCGGGGTTGAAGAGATTGCGATAGAACTCGCTCCGCTTGATGAAGCGCTCGTAGTCCTGCTGCTTGCCGAGTTTCTTGGCTACGGCTGCCACGCACCAGTCGTCGAAGGCCTGCTCCATGGTGATGCTGACGCTGACGTTCTGACGATTCTGCGGCATGTAGCCGTATTCTTCCCACACCTCGAAGGGGCTGTTGGGATGGGTGCGTGTGCTGCTTTCCACCATGGCACGGTAGGCGCGCTCTACATCCACGCCGGGCAGCTCGGAGAGAATGGCGTCTGCCACGACGGGGATGGCGTGGTTGCCTATCATGCAGTAGTTGTCCTGCCCCCAGAGGTCCCAGATGGGCAGGTAGCCGTAGGTCTCGTGATGCAGCACCATGTCGCGAACGAACTGCACGGCAATGTTGGGATAGAGCAAAGTGTAGAGGGGATGAGCCGCACGGAAGGTGTCCCAAAGGCTGAAGGTGCTGTGGTAGCTCTGTCCGGCGGGCATCTGCTTGATTTCAAAGTTAGTGTCCATGTAGCGGCCGTCCACGTCGCTCATAGTGTTGGGCTGCATGAGGACGTGGTAGAGACCGGTGTAGAAGATGGTCTTCTGGTCGTCGGTTCCCTCAATGTCGATGGTGGCGAGTTCCTTTTCCCAAGCATCATGGGCGGCCTTGGTGTAGTAGTTGAAGTCCCACGACTTTGCTTCTGCCTGCATGTTCTTGCGGGCACCGTCGTTATCGACGGCAGAGATGGCCACCTTCACCATGACGTCCCTGCCTTTCGACGCATCGAAGGAGAGGGCGGCCCGCAACGTCCGGCCGTTGACGACATCGCTGCCACCGGCATTGCGCCTGCCGTCCATGAGGATGCGGCTCGCAATGGGACGTGAGAACTCGGCACGGAAGTAAACCTTGCGGAGCTTGGCCCAGCCGGTCACGACGCGGAAGCCTTCGATGGTCCTGTCGTCGAGCACGCGAATCTGGCTCTGGATTATCTGATAGGAACGGCGTCCCGTATAGTAGGCATCGCCTCGCCACGTCATGCGGTCGAGGTCGAGGACGACGGTCTGCTCCTTGCCTTCGGGGAAAGTATATTTATGGATGCCGGCGTGGACAGTAGCAGAGAGTTCGACGTGGATGTCTTCCCCTCCGAGCAGGTCAACAGCGTAGAAGCCTGGCGAAGCACTCTCCCTGTCGTGCTTGAAGGGCAGGGCGAAGATGCCTTTGCTCAGCAAGTCGGGCGTGACGCGCTTGACTGTAGGCATCAGGGAGACGTCGATGAGGTCGGTACATCCTGTGCCGCTGAGGTGCGTATGCGTGAAGCCGAAGATGGAGTCGCGGTTGTAGTCGTAGCCGCAGCAAGGGTCCCAGGTGACGTACTGCTCCGTTTCGGGAGCCAGCTGCACCATGCCCTGAGGCATCGTGGGACCCGGGAAGGTGCTACCGCTCAGGGCGCCTGTGTCGTCGGTCTGCGTCCCGATGAAGGGGTTGACGTACTTCGTGTAGTCGGTTGCCAAACTGCTTATGGCCGTAAAGGCAGCCAGAAGGATAAATGATGCTCGTTTCATGGAGATAATATATAAAAAGTATTAACTTTGGCCGCAAAGTTCGGGAAATCTTTTGTCATTTACAAAAAATAAACTAATTTTGTAGCGGAAAAGACAATGAAACACATCAGACACCTACTTATCCTGCCACTTTTGGCACTGCCTCATGGGGCTTTTGCCAACAGCCGTGCCCAGATTGACTCCGTCCGCGTGGACACCTTGAAAGAGGTGGAAGTGCGAACCGACTCCAACCTGCGTGTCAACGAAGCCATACGCCAGTCGATAGAGAAAATGGCGGGAAATCGCATCGGCACCAAGTCCGTGAGCGATGTTATCGGCGGCAAAGCGACAGACGTGATTATGCACCCTTTCGCCATCAAGGACCGCAAGAGGGAAAAGAAGCATGCCCGCGACCGCAAGATTCTCCTCGAGTACGAGCGGATGGAACGGGTGAAGACCTTCGAGGAACTCCTCGACGAAGCCATTCACCAGCAAGCCATCGAGGATGGCAAAGAACCACCTGCCCGCTCCGGAAAGAAATAGCCGCCCCATTAGCCTCATTGGCCTCATAAGCCCCATTAGCCCCATTAGCCCCATTAGCCTCATTAGCCTCATTGGCCCCATAACCCCCATCCCCCATGACCACACAAGACCAGCACTTCATGCAGCAAGCCATCGACCTGAGCATCGACAACGTAGCCAATGGCGGCGGCCCCTTCGGAGCCGTCATCGTGCGCGACGGAGAAGTGATAGCTTCCGGCGTCAACCGAGTCACAGCCAACAACGACCCGACAGCTCATGCCGAAGTCACCGCCATACGAGCCGCCTGCCAGAAAGTACATTCCTTCAAGCTCAAAGGCTGCACCATCTACACCTCCTGCGAACCATGCCCCATGTGCCTCAGCGCCATCTACTGGGCTGGCATCAGCCGCATCTGCTTCGCCAACACAAAGCAGGACGCAGAGGACATCTATTTCGGCGACAAATTCATCTACGAAGAAATAGAGCGGCCCATCGGCAAACGCTCTATTCCCACAGAGCAGTTCATGCGCGACGAAGCTCTGCAAGCCTTCCGCAAATGGGAGGAAAAACCTGACAAGATAGAGTACTGAAAACGGTGTCCGAAGCGACAGAAAAAGTCGGCCCGTTTTACACTCCACGGAGAATCGGCTCACACTCCACGGAGAATCGGCTTACTCTCCACGGAGAATCGGCCTACACTCCACGGAGCATAAACCCCCTCCCCCTTGACCACGTCTCGCAAGCCTTCATCAAGACGATTTCCGCTCCATAAAACATAGGTATTTAGGACACGAAACAATAGCCCTCGCAACGCAGGGCAACGATGGCCACACTTGCAGAAAAGATGAAACTATAAATTCCGAATCAAGCATTTTTGAATTTTGAATTTAACAATTTTGAATTTATATAACTTCTCCCCTGTCGTCCGGACGATGCTGGCCTTCCTGCTGGCACAAGGAATAGGCACAGTCTTGCTCATCGTCGCAGGACTAATGACGATGCCCGACCTCAGCATCGACTTCTACAGTCCGCTGTTCTCGCCCATCATGATGGCAGTGGACATCGTCGCCATAATCGCGTGCCGACTCCTGCAGCCCGACATCCGATTCGTCAAGGCAAGCGACATCGCCGCCATCAAGTGGCGACCGGGAATGCTCGCCATCGCCGGTGGACTGCTCGGAGCAATGTGCATCTCCACCCTGACCGACAAGGTGAAACTCCCCGACATCATGCAGGAAATGTCGCTCGCCATGTCCCACAACCTCTGGGGACTGCTCACGCTGGTCATCGTAGGGCCAGTCACCGAGGAGATTCTCTTCCGCGAAGCCATCGAAGGCGGCATGCTACGCAAAGGAGTAAGCCCCTGGACGGCAATCACCGTCTCAGCACTCGCCTTCAGCATCGCACACCTCAACCTCGCACAAGGACTCTACGCCTTCCCCTTCGGCATCATCTTCGGCATCATCTACTACCGCAGCCGCAGCATCGTCCTCACAGCCCTGCTCCACATACTCAACAATGGCATCGTAGCTGCACAAATACTCTTCCTCGGAGAAGAAGCATCCGAAATCACCTACGAAGAATGGCTCGGAAGCACCACCAAAGTATATGCAATCATGCTGCTGACAGGACTTCTGTGCGTCATTCTGATGAGAAAATTCTGGCACAGCTACCCATTCGAGCAGGAAACAGACGAAAAACAGCCTTTCGAAGCACTATGAGTCACTTTGAAAAGTTAAAATTATTAAATGAGATATTGTTTATGTTAAATTATTTTAACTTGTGCTTTCTCGCCCGCGATATTCTTATGTATTGTCGTACCTTTGTGCCCAGCTAAACCCCAAAAGGGGTGTATTATGCGATAAACAAATAACAACATAATTAATTTAAATGGTTTTTATTAACATGAAAAAGAAACTCATTCAAATTCTCATGCTGCTGGTAGCTACCGTCAGCGTGGGGTCGTTCGTGTCTTGTAAGGATACTAACGAAGATCTGTACAACGAGTTGAACACCCAGATGACGCAGAAGTTTGCTGAAAATGCGAGCATGTGGGACGCACTCAATGCATGGAAGGCAACTGCACAGCAGACTCTCGACAGGTATCAAGGATTGCTTGATGAACTTCGCGCCGATGTTGACGGTAAGGTCGACCAAGACGACTTCGATGACGCCATCGACGGAATCAACCAACAGTTCCTTGACCTCAACGTCCTGATTCGCGGTTTGCAAGGTGACATCGCAAATTTGCAAAACGACAAGGCCGACAAGGTTGAAGTGGCAAGGCTCATCGCTGACCTGCAGACACAGATCACCACAAACAAGAATCTCCTCCAGACTCTTCTGGATGAAAATCTGATAACCAGAGTTGCTGATAACGAAGCAGCCATTGCCACTCTTCAGGGTGCCATCGCTGACCTTCAGAATCAAATCAATCTGGCTAACCAGACCAACACTGCAAAATTCGAAGACGTACTTGAGAGACTGGTTAAGCTCGAAACAAACGTTCCCCTTATTGCACAGAAGGTTGAGCAAGCTCTCAATCTCGGACAGGAAGCAAAGGACAAGGCAGAAGCTGCTCAGGCCGCTGCCAACAAAGCACAAAATGCAGCTGACCTCGCTCAGCAGACCGCCGATGCAGCCAAGGCTTTGGCTGAAAAGCTTGAAGGTAAATGCGATCAGTTAGCAAAGGATGCCCAAGACTTGGCAAATACTGTTGCTGGTCTTGCTGACCGTCTCACTAAAGCTGAAGCAGCAATCGAAAAGAATAAGGAAGACATCGTTGCTCTTGGGAATAGAATTACCGCTTTGGAATCTAACTATTCTATATTAAGTAAAGATGTTCAGGAAGCTCTGCAAACAGCTCGCGATGCTTATGCTAAGGCACAAATTAACGAAACAGAGATTAAGAACCTGAAGGATAAGGTTGCTTCTCTCGAAAACAAGGATACCGAACTCGACGGTAAGATCACTACTCTGAACAATACCATCACAGAGCTGAACAACACAATCACCAATCTTAAGTCAGAACTTGAGGGAAAGATTCAAGGCAACACCACAGAAATCACGAAGTTGTGGGCTGCTATCGACGCCCTGAAACTGGCTGGTGTTGACACCCAAGTAACAATCCAAGAGCTGTCCGACAGAATCTGCTGCCTCGAGACTCAGGTAGGTCTTCTGGAAGGTTCTCTCGCCGTTGCAACTGCAGCAAGCATCACACACTTCGAGATGGCAAAGAAATATGCCGACGAGCAAGTTCATGCTTTAGAGATGAGGCTCACGAACTATGTTCAGGATTATGTAGCTACCAAACTCGCCGAATACTTGGCTAACCATCCCGACGTTGACCTCAGCAAGTATGTCACCAGAGACGAGTTGAACACCCGCTTGCAGAACTATGCAACTCAAGCCGAACTGACTACAGCATTATCAGGCATTAACACAAGACTTGGCCAGCTCAGCAATGACATGATTACCGCAGATGCTGCTCTGCAGACCGCTATCAACAACCTGACCAAGGATGTACTCCAGAACGGTATCACTATCAACGACTTGAAGAACCAGTTGGCTGCATTGGAATCCAGACTCAACACCTTGGACGGCAAGTACAACACTTTGGATGGCAGGGTTGACGACATAAACGGCAGGGTTACAACTAACACCGGTGACATCGCTTGGATTAAGGCTCTGCTCACTACTCTGAACGATCAAGTAGCTAACCTCAATGCAAACTCAAGCAAGTACATTAGCCGCGACGAATTCAACGAATGGCTGAAACTCATGGAGAAGGCTATCGAAGAAGGTGGCAACCACAACAACGAAGGTAACACTTATGACGTTGACTTGACCCTGCCCTCCATCGTCGTTCAGACCATTTGCAACAAGATTGCAGAGGATCTCGATGATAAGGTTAGCGAGAAGCTGGCAGAACTCCTCAGCGATAAGGATTTCCTGGATTCATTCGGCAAGTCTCTTGTTGATGCATTGGGTCTTCTTACAGCTGACGACCTCAAGGCCCTGAAATACATGACAGAAGATGATGTAAAGGCACTTCTCGAACCCATCAAGGCATTGGCCGAAGCTAACCAAAAGGATATCGAAGACCACGAGGATCGCATCACGGATCTTGAAAATAAAATCAAGGGGTTGGCTGACTTGATTGTTGACGACAAGGTTATCGATGCATTGAAGACCATCTTTGCCACTAAGGATGATATTAAGGACTTCCTTACGGAAGATCAGATAAAGGATCTTCTTGATGATTATGTTCCTACTAATATAATCAATAAATATCTTACCGAAAACGATTACATTACTAGGACTGATGCCACTAATATAATCCAAAACCTCTTGAAAGAGTACTACACTAAGGAAGAAATCAATAATAAGCTCGATAATTATATAACAAATGATTATCTGACCGATAATTTCTACACTAAGACAGAAGTCCTTAATTTAATCAACACCTCTGAAGGAAAGGTTAAGGATCTCAGCGATGCAGTTGACGACATCAACAATCAGCTGACCGACATGAAGAAGGACATCTCTGATCTGAAGACTGATGTCAAGAAGAACGCGGATGCTATTACAGAACTCGACAAGGAAGTTACCAAGCTCAAGGGTGACGTTAAGGCTATTCAGGAAGAGCTTGCAAAGCAGGTAACCGGCATCATCATTCAGGGCACTTACAACCCGATGTTCGGCACATTCAACCTGCCTGCTAACATCCAGTCCAACATCCTCCTTTCTTACTATGGTCTTCCCAAGGTTGGAGGCGAATTCCCGACCTACAAGACAAGCACCTACACCAAGGCAGAACAGGCATTCACTTCTGAAGAAATCAGTACGCTCAAGAGCCAGGGTCTCGCTCCCTTCGAGTTCTTTGCTTCTGAACCTCTTCTGAACGAGAATGGCACAGGCGGTAAGGTTTACATGACCATCAACCCCAACACTGCTGACCTCGATGGCCTGCAGATGAGCATCGTTAACACACTGGACGAGGAAGCTCCCATCAGACTGCGTCCCATCAAGAAGAGCGAAGACAAACTGCAGTTCGGCTTCACTCGTGCTAACAACGGCTTCTATGAGGCTGAGGCTTACATCGAACCTGATGATGTTACAAAGGACAATGGTGTGCCCCTCACAAGAGAAGAGATCGAGAATGCATTCAAGAGCATCCGCGACAGGTTAAAGAGTGTTGAAGATGACTATGCTGCCAAGGGTAGCACCGACCTCGGTCAGCTCGCAACAGATGTATATCAGGTTATCAGAGGCCTGAAGATGGATCGCCACGGCTTGAAGTGTACTTACACTGCCAATGGTGCAGAGCACTCAGTATATTCTGAGTACAACATGGCTGCTACATTCTTCAACCCGCTCAACCTGAACTCAGCTAAGGACTTTAACTACAAGACCATGATTGGCTACGAGACTCTCGACAAGATTCTCGACGACATGGCTGCAACGCTGAAGGATCATGTTAATGTATTGTTCACCAACGCACTTAATGTGCCTGCATTGCAAAATCTGATTCGCAATTTTGTTATCGACGAACTGGAATTCAAGACAATGTCAGAAAACTACATTGCACATTTCAATGCAAGAGTTTCTAAGATTAACTTGAATGGTGCCGACTACAAGTTGCATATTCCCGGATCTGGCACATTCGCTGTAATGTTCGACAAGAACCTGACAGCAGGTGGCTCTCCTGTAACAATACCCGCTGAGGTTATGTACGACGAGAGCAAGGTAAATGCAGTAAGAGCTACTATCGTCATCGGTGGCGACATCAACACTGGTATGACAGCAATGCTGGTTATTCCCGCATCGGGTTCTGACGGTGTCGTAAATGCTTATGCAACCGCCAGCATATATGAGGAATCAGCAAAAGTAACATTCGATGGTAGTGTGATTAAGGTTACCACAACTGATGGTACATACACCGTAGCTGCATTAACTGGCAGCAATATCGATGCAACAGGCTATGCACCGACTGTTCACATGAGAGATGTAGTAGCAGGCGACGGCGTACTCAACCTGCCCGTTGTACTGGAGATATCCCAGGACATCCAGAAATTGCTCGAAAAGCAAGAAACCACAATGGAAAGAGTCGTTAAATCTCTGAATGAATATCTCAACAACATCAATAGCTACAATGGCACCGTTAACGGTTGGGTTGACAGCTTCATCGACGATTATCTGAGGAAGTATCTGGATCAGATGAACAATAGCGTCGTAGGATTCTTCAATTCCATTAACCGTCGCTTCGGTCCCTTCATGGCAGCAAGCAACGACAGCAAGGGCTTCAAGCGTCTGAGCGGTAGCAAGGAATATCCGACCATCATGAGCAAGGATAACCTGAAGTTCTATCCCACAACGAAGTCTCTGGAACTCCTTGTTCCTCTGGCAAGGAAGCATGTCGCTGTGACTAACGTCTTCAAGGGTACTGCTACAGCATACGACGATGCCGATTGCCTTGCTAAGATGAAGGCCGTGAACAGCGGTGCCGACATGAACAAGGTAATTGACGGTACGGTACGCAAGGTTAACGTAACAGGCATGGAAGTAGGTTATGTATATGAGGTTGCATACTCTGTACTTGACTTCGACGGCAACATGTCAACAAGCAGATACTATGTAACAGTTAAATAAACATTCTTTCTCAGAACTTAAATAAAGATACAATTATGAAACTTAAGAAAATATTTATGACAGCTGCCCTGCTGGCCGGATGCTTCACCGCATCCGCCCAGCAACAGCAGGCAGCTCCTCAGACTGCGAAAGATTCCATTGAGGCATTCAATCCTCATTGGTATGTACAGGCTCAGATAGGTGGACAGTACACACTGGGCGAAGTAAAGTTTGGCGACCTCCTCTCTGGCAACTTCCAGTTGTCAGGTGGATACAACTTCACTCCCGTATGGGGTCTGCGTCTTGCTATTGACTCTTGGCAGAGCAAGGGCGGTACCGACCTTACTTATCTTGGCCTCGGCGAGAAGACATGGAAGTACTACTTCATTGCTCCCACCGTTGACGTTACATGCGACCTCACCAACTGGATTCTTGGTTACAAGGCCGACCGCATCTTCAACTTCGGTCTGTTGGCCGGTATGGGTGTGAACATTGGTTGGGACAACGATGAAGCATGCGAACTGAAGGCTCAGATTCTGGGCATGCCCTTCACAGATCCCGCTCACCAGATGTCAGAACTCTGGTGCGGCACAAAGGCCCGCTTCGTAGGCCGTGTGGGTGCTTATGCTGACTTCCGTGTAAGCCGTCGCGTTTCTCTCGGACTCGAGGTGAACTGCAATGCAACATCTGACCACTACAACTCTAAGAAGGCTGGCAATGCCGACTGGTACTTCAATGCACTCGCTGGTGTAAAGGTAAGACTTGGCAAGGTCAACAAGAAGGTTGCTGTCGAGAAGCAGGAGCCGGTGGTTGTTGAGAAGATCATCGAGAAGGTTGTCGAGAAGCCCGTTGAGAAGATTGTCATCAAGGAGCCAGAGCCTAAGAAGCGTGAGACTCTGCGTCGCGACATTTTCTTCACACTCCGCGGTTCTGACGTTAGCCGTACAGAGATGGCTAAGGTAGAGGACGTAGTGGCTTACCTCAACAAGTATCCCGAAGCCAGAGTTGCTGTAACAGGTTATGCTGACAGGCGTACTGGCAATCCTAAGATTAACGTTGGCTATGCTGAGAAGCGCGCACAGGTCATTGCTAACCTCTTGACAGGCAGGTTCGGCATTTCTCCCACACGTGTCATCGTGGACAGCAAGGGCGACACCGTTCAGCCTTACGAACAGAATGACCTCAACCGTGTCACCATCTGTATTGCTGAATAATCTTTGATATACTGTAATTTAATATAAACTTCCCCCAGCTATTCTGCCGTGTGCACTATGGCTGGGGGATGAATTATCATTTATGAAACGTTTCAACACTTTCTTACTTTTAGCTTCGCTGAGCATGGCGAATGCTTTTGCACAGGATAACGGTACGGGGTTCGTGGGCAACGGATACTATCGCATCCGCAATTTTGGTTCGCAGCGATACATCTATGTCACCGACAACAGGGATTATTACGACCCCACACACGATAGCGAAGACTTTCAGGCCGTTCAACTATGGATTGGCGCAGAAAAAGCTGCAGCATCCCCAGCGAGTGTTGTTTATATCAACAACGTAAGCGGAAACAACTACGACCTGACAGCACAAGGCACAGGCATCCATGCGTTAACAGGTCGATACGTTAACGTTAAGCAATACTCCGATGGCACCTACGAAGTCTCGGCCAGTGCTTCGGGCGTAACTAAGTACCTTAGCGACAGAGAAGAAATAGACTCCGAAGAGCAAGGCACTATGGGCACGACAGGAAAGGGGAAGTATCGCAGATGGATAGTTGACAAGATAACGACAGATCATCCCACCAACTACGTAGGCATCAATCCAACGATGCAAGTTGACGGCAAGTACTATCAGCCCTACTATGCAGCATACCCATTCAAGGCTGCGAACTCGGACATGCACATCTATTATGCAAGTAAGATTGTTGGTAGTGAAGTCATTATGAAAGAGATTGAGGGCGAGATACCTGCACATTTTCCCGTTATCATAGAGTGTACTTCGTCTAACCCTTCTGACAATCGCATTGAGCTGCTTACCTCAACAGCAGCCCAAGCTCCGGAAAACAAGCTTGACGGCACATACTTCTGCAACGGTGCACGCCCACGCGAGTCAGTAGATGCCTACAAGTTGTTCGATGCAGCCACAATGCGTGTCTTCACAGTATCCGATGACAAACTGATTGCAACTAACGATGCACAGGATCGGCTGAAAAAGACGAGGGTATTCAATCCTGAGAATCCAGGATCGTTAACAAAGATTTGGGGGTATTGTATTCCGGAAAATACAAGTTACCTTGTAGCCGATGCAAAAACTCAAGCCGTGCTGAGTGTAAACTTCAATGGTGATGGCATTGATGACATCATTGCCGACAAGAAAGACAAGTCCGTAGAGGGTGTCTATAGCATGAGCGGCACACTTCTCCGCAAGACTAACGACGTGAAGGGTCTGCCCGCAGGCCTGTACATTGTGAACGGAGAGAAGGTGGTTCTGAAATAAAAGCCTCTCCACTGCCCTCCACCAAAAGTCTCTCCCCTACCCTCACCTAAAGGGAAGGTAGAAGAACATACAGAAAGAACAGTCTATACATAATACATTATCTAATACTCACCGAGATGAAGAAGTTTGGATTATTCCTTATTATCCTTTTACAGTCGGCAACCATGTCGGCACAGGAAGTTGCCTTCTCCCCTGCTCCGGTCGCCGACGATGGGGTTGCCCAGGCCAAGCGGATGGGCACAGTGGACGCGGAGCTGATGCGTGCGGCCAAGCAGGACAAGAACATCCTCAACCATCTGGATATTGGTGTGAATGTCGGCACTACGGGCATAGGCATTAACGTGGCAGCACCCATAGGCAACTACGTCCGTGTGCGCGTCGGCTACGACTATATGCCAAACTTCAAGTTCAAGTCAGACTTCAACATCGAAACGGCCAAAGGTGGCAAGACAATCAATTTCTACGAGAAGTTTAGCGATAAACTAAATAACATAAACTCTTATCTCGGCAAATACCCATTTGTTAACATCAATTCGCCCTACTTCGAGGAAGAAAGGGCACTAATGGAGTATTACAACAGCGGTAAAATGGATGTTAAAGAGAATGTCACCATGAGCATGAAGCCAAACCTGCACCAATTCAAATTCCTAGTTGATGTGTTACCCTTCAAGAACAACAAGCATTGGAGCTTCACAGCAGGTTTTTACATTGGACCCTCAAAAGTGGGCGAGGCAAACAACCAAGACTCGGAGGAAATCATTCTGAGAGCTGTAAATCTCTACAACAACCGCTACTACAAGGACTATATAATGAATGAAATGAACATCAATTACGTTGATGATAACGGAGTAAGACACGATATAGAGCTGAACAGCCTGACGAATTTCGTGAAAGATAATGGTATGGCAGGTTTTTCTTTGGGAAGGTTCAAAGATGATGGTCGGAAAGCACTAATGGTACCCGGCAAGGATGCTACTGCAAGAGCGGTAATGGAAGTAAGCAAAATCCGTCCTTACTTAGGCTTCGGTTACAATACTAATCTGTCGAAAGACAAAAAATGGAAGTTTAACGTCGATGCAGGAGTTCTATTCCTTTGCGGTGCTCCAAAGGTTTATGTTGACAACGTATATAAGATTGACACAAGCAGTATCCGTTTCGATGAAAACGGAAACTACGTGAGTGGAATTGGTACCGACGCAGATGGATATTACTATGGTGAAATTGTACGTTGGAACCCCAATGAGTATAAATACGAGGAATGCGGAGAAAAGTTAGATCATGTTGACATGATAAACGACCTGGTGGATGTTCCGGGCAAGGTGGGCGACATGGTGGACCTCGTATCCAAGTTCAAGGTTTATCCCAATGCGTCGGTGACGTTCTCATATAGATTGTTCTAAGACAGAGGTTCCCCCTGCAGGGGAAGGAAATAACAAGCCGCTCTCGAGGTGCACATCCTAGGGAGCGGCTTGCTTTATCGGAGAATTCTGAGGATTCAGAGTATTCTGAGCATTCAGAGATTCAGAGCATTCTGAGCATTCTGAGCATTCTGATTATTCTGATTATTCTGAGCAAGCAAAGCGTCTGGGCTTCAGAAGGGGCCGTGGCCCATGCAGCTGGTGGTGCCGATGGCGGTGAGGGCAGCGGTTGCTGCGGCAATCACGATGCGGAGGAGGACCTCCCAGAGGGTGTTCTTTTTCATGTTTCTTTCTGTTATAGCCAATCGGTCATTGGGCTACAAGTCAGGCGTGCATGACCGATTGAGGTTATGGTTTCAAGGATAAAGTTTGTAGAGTGCGAAGGCTCTTGCCAGGGTGGTGTCGCTGAGCGTCAGGCCGCATTCTTGGCGGGCCATTGCTTTGACGAGGATGGGCCAATCGGCTTCCGTGAGCCGTTGCCTTCCGCCGTAACCCGTCCAGCGGCAGACGTTATCAATGTAGCGTTCCGTATTATTTTCGGAAGATGGTGCCCAGCGGGTGACGATGTCGCGAATGCAACGAAGGTTGTACTTGCGGGCATAGGTGCGGAGGATGCAGAAGGCGGCTCTGAGGCCCCACTCCATTCTCTCGAACCTGACGAACCGGCCGTCGTCCTGGAGCGTTGCCTGCCCTTTCCATCCCGAGCCAGCAACCCGACGGATGTTCAGCGGGTTGTTATTCTTTTGTCCACGATTCATAGATATCTCTTAAAGATTAATGATTAAGGATTAAAGATTAAGGATTAAAGTTTGGTTGTTCTCGGTGGCCTCTCAGGCCCCCTCTCCCTCTGAGAAGGGGACGAGGGGCTTGAGGGGTCGGGAAGTGAGGCTGCTACTCAAGTCCGTGGATGGTTTCCTCGTTCTTGATTTCCTCGATGGCTTCGGACTGAGCCTTGCGGGTGGGCACGAGCTTGAAGGTGGCTTCGCTGCGGAGGTTCTGGAACTCCTTGCCAGGATTCCAGCTGACATTGATGGCCTTGATGTTGGCGGCGGTGAAGGCGTCGGGAGTTGCTGCGCCCTCGCTCTTGATGCGAGCCTGAAAGTCGCCGAGGTCGCCGAGGCGGACGCGCTTGCCTTCGAGCAAGAGTTCGCGCAAGCAGCTGACGGCGAGGGTGAGCAGGCCGATGATGTCGCCCTTCTTATAGACGCAGCCGTGGTTGGCGATGTGCTTGGCGAAGGCGTTGATGTCAACGCTCTCCTTGGTCTGAACCACGCCGTAAGCCTTGGTTTCTACGATGTCGGCCTTCTTGGTGCCGGGCTTGGTGCCCATGATAGAGATGCTGTAGTTAATCATAATAAATAATGGTTAAAGGGTTAAAAAATTAAAAGGTTAAAGGGTTAAGAACTGTAAGGATTTACTGTTCTCTGAAGCGCTTCTGTTTATATATACGGCGCACCCCCTTGTTTTTTAACCCCTGCACACAACTTTTTCACTTGGAAAAAGCATTTCCCCTGGCTACACATTATATTATATTTAACGCGCACGCACACGCATGGGGGAAACAGACCTTGCTGTCCGGGGGAAATAAGCGAAGAAGACGAAAAAGGTCACAGACGCGAGTGAAGTCCGCCTGCACCTGGGCTAAGAGAAGGCCCCCCGGAAAGATAGGTCAATGAAAAGAAGCCATGAAGGGATGACAAAGAGTCCAAGTAGTTCGGGTACACCACATTAAGGAATCTACTCCCTAAGTCTCGAAGAGACGACAGACCACAGACGGGGGCGCAAGCCCCCGGTAGTAGTGCGACAACCAAAGAAGCCCCGAGGGGGCGACAGATACCTAAGCATGTTGTTATTAAACACGTTACATGTTCTGTCGCCCCTTCGGGGCTTCTTTTGCCGACTTGTTCCTTGCCGGGGGTTCTTCGCTTCGCTCAGGCGCAGGCGGAATCACCCCCGTCTGTGTTCTTTCGCACCTCCGGTGCTTTTCCCCGGACACCAATAAAAAACTCACAACGCAAGAGGGAGGTTTACACTCCACGGAGCATCGGGCTACACTCCACGGAGCATCGGCTTACACTCCACGGAGCATCGGCTTACACTCCACGGAGTATGGGGCTACGCTCCACGGAGCATCAAACTATGCCCTACGAGCCTCATTCCGGCAGGGCATAAAAAAGCCCCTCTCCCGGTGAGGAAGAGGGGCCTGAAAGTCTAAAACGAGTGGTCGTCGCTTAGAAAGCCAACTCAGAGCCAGCCTTGAACTTAACCACCTTCTTTGCGGGAATGGTGATGGTCTTCTTTGTTGCGGGGTTGATGCCCTTGCGTGCGTCACGCTTTGAAACGGAGAATGTGCCGAAGCCTACCAAAGCCACCTTGTCTTCAGCCTTAACAGCTGCGGTGATGGCATCCAGAGCTGCTTCCAATGCCTTCTTTGCGTCCACTTTGCTCAAGCCTGCGCCCTCGGCGATCTTGGCTACTAATTCAGTTTTGTTCATAATAAAAATACTAAGTTGTTTGTAAATAAGTGATTGTAACTATCGTTTATGCTTGTTTTGCCTGACAAATATACTTAAACTTGCCATAACAGCAAAGCTTTTGTACGAAAAAATGCAATTATTCGCTAAAAAACATAATAAACGCCCCCATTTTACTCGTTTCTACCGCCTTTTTTCGTACCTTTGCAGCGCTAAATCAAACATTTCGACCTACAGCGATGAACTTGATGCCTCCCATCACAAAAAACCTGCTCATCATCAACGTGCTGTGCTACTTCGCCAGCCTTGCCTTTGCGTCCCACGGCGTGGACTTCGACGAGCTGTTCGGCCTCCACTTCTTCCTGGCCAGCCACTTCCAGCCTTGGCAGTTCTTCACCTATATGTTCATGCATGCCAACCTGCAGCACCTCTTCTTCAACATGTTTGCCGTCTGGATGTTCGGCCGCATCATGGAGCAGACGATGGGGCAGAAGCGTTTCCTCTTCTACTACCTCACCTGCGGCCTCGGCGCCGGACTCGCGCAAGAGCTGGTGCAGCTGGCCGAGTACTGGTACTACGGCTTCGGCAACTACGAGCAAGTGACTCTCGGCAGCGGCATCGTGGCGATGGACGAATACCTGAACCGCTGGAACACCGTCGGAGCATCGGGCGCCGTCTATGGCATCCTGCTCTCCTTCGGCATGACGTTCCCCGAGGAGCGCATGTTCATCTTCCCCCTGCCCGTCCCCATCAAGGCCAAGTACTTCGTCATGGGCTATGCCGTCATCGAACTCCTCTCGGCCATGTCGCTCAAGGGCGACGGAGTGGCACACATGGCCCACCTGGGCGGCATGCTCGTCGGCTTCCTCCTGCTCCTCTACTGGCGTAGCGGCGGAGGCAGCAGAAACGGCGGCTACAGAAGCTACGGCAGAGGCGGCAGCGACACATGGGACGGCTTCCGCCGCTGGTTCGCGTCCCTCTTCAAGAAGAAAGAGCCGCACATCGACGTCACCTACGGCGGACGCTACGGACAGGAAGCCGCCTACCGCCAGCAGAAGAAAGAACAGGAGGAGGAACTCAACCGCATCCTCGACAAAGTGAAGAAGAACGGCTACGACGGACTCACCCCAGAGGAGAAACGCCGCCTCTTCGACATCACCCGAAAATAACGACCTTAAAGTCCTTAAAGCCCCTAAGGTCCCTAAAGCCCACATGAAAGAGTCCATCAAGCGCTTCACCATCAGCCTCTTCCTCGGTGCCAACATCTGCACCATAGTGCTGCTGTGGCTATGCGTGGCCCTCACCTTCGTCTCGCCCGAACATCTGCCCAGACTCTCGCTCCTGACCCTGGCCTTCCCCGTCTTTCTCGGCATCGACCTCGTCTTCGTCGTCTTCTGGCTGCTCTTCCACGCACGCCTGGTCTGGGTGCCCCTCGTCGGCATGCTTGCCGTAGGAGGCTACGTCCTCGACTACTGCCCCCTCCGCCTCGCCACCCACAGCAACCAAGACCCCGACAGCACAACCCTCAGCATCGTCACCTTCAACGTAGGCTACATGAAGACCGACGAGCAGCGAGAAGAACTCATCCGCTTCATCAACACCACCGATGCCGACATCGTCTGCCTCCAGGAACTGGCAACAAGCTTCTTCAAAAGCTACAAGGAGTGGATAGACACCACAGCCTACCACACCCTGCAAGGCAAGAGCAACGCCTTCCTCTCCCGCCACCCCTTCCTGAGCGACACCATCCGCATCGACTACCCCACACGCAGCAACCACAGCTTCGCCTGCTGGGTATCCTTCCGCGGAGACAGCATCCTCATCATCAACAACCATCTGGAAAGCAACCACCTCAGCCCGGAGGAACAGAACGAATACACCAACGCCATCATCGAACCCGGCCGCGAAGCCATACGCCACAGCTCGCACATGCTCTTGGGCAAGCTCAGCGAGGCTGCTTCCTACCGCGGAGCACAGACCGACAGCGTCGGCGCATTCATCGACCGCAACGCCGCACACAGCATCATCTGCTGCGGAGACCTCAACGAGACACCCGTCTCCTACACCTACCAGCAGTTCGACCGACGCCTCACCTCAGCCTACCGGCAGGCAGGCTTCGGCCCGGGTTTCACCTTCTCGCGGCGCTCCTTCCCCGTCCGCATTGACCACCTCTTTTTCTCCGACGACTGGACATGCACCTCATGCACCATCGACCGCACAGTTTCCTCCTCCGACCACTACCCTATCATCGTTCATTTAAGCAAAAAACAACGTTAAACCATCTTTTTTACATAATTTTTCCCTCTTTTGCTCTTTGTTTAAGGAAAAAGTCGTATCTTTGCACGCTATTATGTCAAAACATGGAATAAATATAAACAAAACATTAAATAATTTTACTAACAATGCAAAACAAAGGATTTGTTAAGGTTTTCGCGCTCCTGCTTACGCTGGTGTGCCTCTTCTATCTGAGCTTCTCGGTCGTGACCAACCACTTCGAGAGCAAAGCTGAAGCCCTCGCACAGACCGAAGGACAGGCAGCAGCCGACCGCTATCTGGACTCACTGCTCAACAACAAGGTCTATTGCAATGTATGGACATTGAAAGAATGCCGCGAAATGGGCATCGGCCTGGGTCTGGACCTCAAAGGCGGCATGAACGTCATTCTGGAAGTCAGCGTGCCCGACGTCATCAAGGCACTGGCCGACCACAAGGAGGAGACCGACGAAAACTTCCGCAAGGCCGTCGAGCAGGCGACCAAAGAGGCTGCTGGCAGCCAAAACGACTTTATTACCTTATTTATTAAGGACTACAAGGCACTCGAGCCGAACAAGGCTCTGGCCGAACTCTTCGCAACACAGCAGTTGCGCGAGAAGGTAACAACCAAGAGCACAGACAAGGAAGTCGAAAGCGTGCTTCGTGCTGAAGTTAAAAGCGCCATCGACAACTCGTACAACGTGCTCCGCACCCGTATCGACCGCTTCGGCGTCGTGCAGCCCAACATTCAGGCTCTCGAAGGACAGGAAGGTCGCATCATGGTCGAAATGCCCGGCGTGAAGGAACCCGAACGCGTGCGTAAGCTGCTGCAGGGCAGTGCCAACCTCGAGTTCTGGGAGACTTATAACACACAGGAAATCGTTCCCTTCCTCGTGAATCTCGATGCAAAGCTTGCTGCTGCACTGAGCGGCATCAAGGACGAAGCACCTGCCGACTCTGTAGAGGCTGTTGCTCAAGCAGAAGAAGCTGCAACTGAAGAGGTTGCAGAGGAGAAGGCCGACACAGCTAAGTCTGTTACCGACCTCGCTTCTGCCGTTGCCGAGAACAACGAAGATACTCCTTCAAACGTATCTGCTGCCGACATTGAGAAGGCTCACAAGCAGCATCCCCTGCTGAGCCGCCTGCAGCTGGCACAAGGTGCCTACGGTTGCGTGGTTGGCTTCGCCAGCAAGCGCGACATGGACGACATCGACGAACTCCTCGCTTCTCCCGAAGCTAAGGAAGTTCTTCCCTCTGACCTCCGCCTCAAGTGGGGCGTGAAGGGCATGGGCGAAGGCGCAAGCGCCAACATCTACGAGCTGTATGCCATCAAGGTGACAGAGCGTAACGGCCGTGCTCCTCTTGAAGGCGACGTAGTGACCGACGCCAGCGACTCCTTCGACCAGGCTGGACGTCCTTGCGTCAGCATGAAGATGAACGTCGATGGTGCCCGCCGCTGGGCTGCCCTCACCAAGGCTAACCTGAAGCGCAGCGTTGCCATCGTGCTCGACGACAACGTTTATAGTGCACCCACCGTGCAGAGCGAAATCACGGGCGGCAACTCCGAGATTACGGGTCACTTCACAGCCGAAGACACCCGCGACCTTGCCAACGTGCTGAAGTCCGGTAAGATGCCCGCTCCCGCTAAGATTGTGAGCGAGGAAATCGTAGGTCCCTCTCTCGGTGCCGAATCCATTCGTCAGGGCATCTGGAGCTGCGTCATCGCCTTCGTCATCCTCATGTTCTACATGATCACGATGTACGGCTTCATCCCCGGCATGGTAGCCAACTGCGCCCTCATCCTCAACCTCTTCTTCACCATCGGCATCCTGACAAGCTTCCAGGCTGCACTGACCATGAGCGGCATCGCCGGTATGGTGCTCTCGCTGGGTATGGCTGTCGATGCCAACGTGCTCATCTACGAGCGTACGAAGGAAGAGATGAAGGCTGGCAAGAAGGTGCGCGAAGCACTGGCAGCCGGCTACAGCAACGCCTTCAGCGCCATCTTCGACTCGAACTTGACGTCAGTCATCACGGCTATCATCCTCTACTACTTCGGCACAGGTCCTATCCGCGGCTTCGCCACCACGTTGCTCATCGGTATCTGCGTCAGCTTCTTCACCGCTGTGTTCCTGACACGCGTTGTCTATTCGCAGGTCATGGAGAAGGACAAGTGGCTTGGCCTCACCTTCCGCACAGCCATTGGCGACAAGATTTCGTTCCAGAATCCTGCCTATAAGTTTATGAGTGCCTACAAGAAGAGCTTCTTTATCTTCGGCACGCTGGCAGTCATCAGCATCTGCTTCATGCTGACCCGCGGCTTCAGCAAGAGCATCGACTTCACGGGCGGTCGCAACTTCGTTGTGCTGTTCGAGAACGAGGTACAGCCCGAGACCGTCCGCGGTCTGCTGGCCGAAGCCTTCCCCGAAAGCAACACCAGCGCCATCGCTCTGGGCACGGAGGGCAAGACCATCCGTATCTCCACGAACTACCGCATTGAAGAAGACGGCATCGAGGTGGATAGCGAAATCGAGGAGAAACTCTTCAACACGCTGAAGGGCGGCAACTTGCTGGCAAGCGATCTGACGCTGGAGAACTTCATCAACCGCGACGAACGTGCCGGCGGCTCCATCATCAGCAGCCAGAAGGTAGGTCCCTCGGTGGCTGAGGACATCACCTACGGAGCCATCTGGAGCGTCATCCTCGCCTTCATCGCCATCTTCGTCTATATCTTCATCCGCTTCCGCAACCTGTCGTTCTCCTTCGGTGCCATCACAGCGCTGTTTGTCGATATCATCCTCATCCTGGGAATGTACAGCATCTGCTGGGGCTGGATGCCCTTCTCGCTCGAGATCGACCAGACGTTCATCGGTGCCGTGCTGACCGCTATCGGTTACTCCATCAACGATAAGGTGGTAGTCTTCGACCGCATCCGCGAGTTCCTCCACCTGCACCCGAAGCGCGACAAGCAGGAGCTTTTCAACGAGTCGCTGAACAGCACCTTGAACCGTACCATCAACACCTCTGTCTCCACGTTCATCGTTCTGGCAGTCATCTTCTGCCTTGGCGGCGCCAGCATCCGCTCGTTCGCCTTCGCTATGATACTGGGTGTCATCTTCGGTACACTGTCGTCCATCTTCGTCGCAGCTCCCACAGCTTACCTCACACACGGCAAGAACATCGTGGAAGAAGCAGAAGCGAAGAAATAAAGGAGTGTTCTCTTTGAATTGCTCTTAGGCTAATTTCGAGGATTTTGGCTTCAAGCTACGATGTAACGGAATGGAGGCAAAGATGCCGAGAAGAAGCAAGAGCAAACAAAGATAATTTATTATTAGAACAGACCTAAAGATAATAGTTTCTATTTTTTTAATGATTAGTTGGAGGGGCGTGTCAGGTAAAACTGATGCGCCCTTTTTCTGTAAACACAAAAACGCTACGGAGTCAAGGAGCTAAAGGAGAGCAGTCCCCTCCCATCCTCCCCCGAGGGGGAGGGGCTTGGGGCGCCGGTAAGTGGGAAGTCTGCCGCGGCTCCCCTCATTGCGCAAGGGAGGGCATGGGAAGCTTGCACGCGGCTCCCCTCATTGCGCAAGGGAGGGGAAAGGAAGCCTGCACGCGGCTCCCCTCCCCTCGAAGGGGAGGGGCCGGGGGTGGGGACTCTCCTTATACTCCATATACTCCGTAGACATAAAAAAACCTACGGAGCCTAAGGAGCCAAAGGAGGCCAGCCGAAGGGTTTACCCCACCCCTAACCCCTCCCCTTAGAGGGGAGGGGAAAGGAAGCTTGCACGCGGCTCCCCTCATTGCGCAAGGGAGGGCATGGGAAGCCTACCCGCGGCTCCCCTCATTGCGCAAGGGAGGGCATGGAAAGCCTACCCGCGGCTCCCCTCCCCTCGAAGGGGAGGGGCCGGGGGGTGGGGACTCTCCATATACTCCATATACTCCGTAGACATAAAAAATTATTGCTGTGCGGTAAATAAGCACCGGAGGTGCGACAGAACACAGACGGGGGTGACTCCGCCTGCGCCTGAGCGAAGCGAAGAACCCCCGGTAGTAGTACGAAATCAAAAGAAGCCCCGACGGGGCGACAGAGTTCTTAATATGCTGACCATAAACCAATTGGGCGTTCTGTCGCCCCTTTCAGGGCTTAGTTTTGTTGATGCTCCTGTACCGGGGGTTAACACCCCCGTCTGTGTTCTGTCGCACCTTCGGTGCTTTTCCCCGGACACTAATATAAAAAACCTACGGAGCCTAAGGAGCCAAAGGAGGCCAGCTTTTCGCCGGATGCGGAGCAGCGGCGCGGAGGCGGGGTTTACACTCCACGGAGCATCGGTTTACACTCCGTGGAGCATCGGCTCACGCTCCACGGAGGAAAGGCTCACGCTCCACGGAGCATCGGCCTTCGCTCCACGGAGCGTAAAACCCACCCCCTTGTGCCGTCGCTGAAAATGACATTTCGGACATCTTTCCTCCCCGTTACGCCCGAAAGGTTATTATATTTTACATTTTTCTACTTTTTCTTAGTTAAATCATGTTAACCTTGCAGAAATTTACACAAAAAAAGCGTAACTTTGCGACGATTTTCGCGTAAATATGCGGAAAAATAGCATTTTGCAACAAGCTTGAAGCCACATGGAACGCGGAGAAAACTAACATCAATAACAAACTTAAATTAATGAAACACAGTAAATTACTCTGCGTTCTCGCTTTGGCAGTCCTCGCTTGTCTGTCGGCAAACGCACAAGACCTCAAGCTGAAAGGCATCGGTCACAACAATCGCTACGACGACGGTGACCAAATGAAATCCACCTATGTGGGTTGGAACTCCGAGCTTGGGAAGGCCATTTTCATCGTCGATAACGGCATCTATGCCATGAACTACGACGGCTCGACGCTCAGCACTCCCGTGAAAGAGCCGGCCGTGACGGCCGCAGAAGTGCGGGCCGACAACGCTAAAGCCCAGTGGGCCACGAACTTCAACATGATGTTCGGCAACTCCGGAGCCGTCTATGCCGACGGGAAACTCGTTACTGTCTATTCGCGCGACGAGTCCTCCACCACCGACGACGAGCTGTTCCAAGTCTGCAAGTGGGACGCCATGAGCGGCGAACTGCTGAGCAAGGAGACACGCCCCAAGTCGGACTGTCTGGAGTCGGCCGGCATGGCCTACAACCCCAAGGACGGAAAAGTCTATGGACTCTTCTATCTGACCGGACAGGACTTGCCCGAGGAAATCACCTCCGACCCCGACTACTTCGAGGACCAGGACGCTGACATGACCGACGGCGACGCTGGCTACTGCCTCTGCTCCATCGACCTCAGTACCATGAAGATAACGCCCATCACGCCCGGACTCTACTACTACAACTTCGTCACCTTCGCCATCAATAGCGAGGGACGCGCCTTCGCCCTCACCAGCGGAGGCAGCAGAGGCGTGCTCAACGACGACGGCAAGCTGATCGACATCAACGGCGACCTCGCCGGAGCACAGCTCTGCGAGTTCAGCCTCAAGACGGGACGCATGCTCACCAAGGCCGTGCAGAAGATGGACAGCGAGGGCGAAGTCTATACCGACTACGTGCCCCTCGTGCCCGGTACGGGTTACTGCTCGCAGTACCGCCGGCAGGCTGCATGCTTTGCCAAAAGCAATCCCGGCAAGATGTACTGGATAGGCTACGTCAACAGCGGCAAGGGCATCAACGAATGGGGCTCGTGGAGTTCCCTCCCCGACAGAGAATGGCGCACCAACGGAAAGTACGACACCGCACTCTACGAAGTGGACATCGAGACAGGCGAAGCCACCTTGCTCTCCCTCGTACCCAACCGATGGACCTTCTCAGCCCTCTGGGTGGACAACGATGACGCAAGCGACGGCGCAGGCATCGACGTCGTAGGAAAAGGACCCGCCACAGGAGCCTACATCGCACTCTCTACGGCCGACAACGGAGCCATGTGGCAGCAAGTGGAGATAGGTCAGCAGTACACCTACTACCTCGAACCCGCCGTAGGCTGGCAAGTGCATAGCGTCACCTTCAACAACGTGGACATCACAAGCCAAGTCACACCTGCAGGCATGATCACCACGCCCGTCATCACCGGCGAACACTCAACCCTCTTCGTCACCTTCGAGCAGAGCAGCGATGCCATCAACAGCCCGAAGCAGCAGGCAAGCCAGGCACGAATCCTCGGCAAGGAAGGCGGCATCAGCGTGCAGAACGCCCAGGAAGGCGACCTCCTCCAAGTCTATACGCCCGACGGCATGCTCCTCCACTCGCAAAAGCTCCAGTCCGGTCAGGCCGACATCGCCCTCGACAGCAAGACACTCTACATCGTCAAAGTTGCCGACAAAGTAGTGAAAGTAAGACTTTGAAAAGGTAAAAAAGCGAAAAAGTAAAAAGGGAAAAAGGAATAATACATTATTAAATATATAATAACTACATGAGAAAAATTACATTATTATTTGCCGCATTGCTCTCTTTCGCAGGGGCAACAATGGCACAGAAGTCTTTGCCTTATAGTTATGGCTTTGAGGACTACAACCTCGACCAAGACGGCTGGACAACGTACTTCGGCACCAGTTTGTCAAAGAACAACAACGAGTGTAAGATTGTAGGAGATGCAAAGAAAACAGGAAGCTATGGTTTCCGCTTCTCCTCATTCAACACAGCCGGAGCAAATGCACAATATCTCATTTCTCCGGAACTGAATGCTTCCAATGGCGTTGATGTTTCCTTTGCGTGGAAAGTCAGTCATGGACAGTATTCCGAAAGTTTTAAGGTGGGATACTCTACAACGAATACTGATGTGAGCAGCTTTACATGGGACGAGGGTACGACAAGCAATAGCACGGGTTGGAAAAACTATGAAAACTCCTTCCCTGCTGGCACAAAGTATGTTGCCATCTACTATTATTCTAATTATTGTGGTCGCCTCTATGTCGATGATTTCAGCTTTACTGCTCCTCTTAATGGCCCCGCTTTGGTAGTAGAAGATGGTACCACCGCAATAAATAATGGCTACAACTATAACTTTGGCCTCGCCATA
>CACYQI010000004.1 GCA_902776455.1 uncultured Bacteroidales bacterium
TGCGTCGTAAGCAGAGCCGGGATAGCTCCAGTTGGAGAGGTTCTTATAGTCAGTGCCGATTTCAGTAACTGCCTGATAAGCCATTTCGCCTCTGTCAACAAAGTTTCCGTTGAAGTATTCGTACTCGTGGTTGTTGTAGATGACAATCTTGCCCTCATAGACAGGGATGCCAGCGTCACCAGCCATTGCCTGACCGTCTGCGCTCAACTCGAACTCGCCGCTGTTGGCTGAGGCGTAGAATGTGCCAGTCAGCTTGTCCTTCAAGCCACCCTTGCCTTCGCCGTTGATAGCGGGAACGAGATCCATTACGAGGGTCTCGCCTTCGTAGAGCTGGAGGCCGTAGAGTTTGGTGAGCATGTTGTAGCAGTCAGTCTGTTTGTTGCCGCCTGGAACGTCCTTGTTCTGAGCGAAGACATAGAGTGGAGTCTTGCAGTCTGCTGTCTTGGGAGAGTCGGTGATTGTACCGATGAGTGTTGTGCCGTCTGCTTCGAAGATATCCATCTTGCCTGCAACTGCGTCAAGAACGGTGACAATTTTCTCGCCATAGCGCGCCGTAGATAGCCTTCCAATCTCCACCTGTCTCTGCATTTATTGTGCAGATAGCCTTTGAGTTAGCCTTGGGGATGTAGTCCAGGTTGATGTAAGCATTGTTGGTGCTCTTAATGTACTCAATCTCTGTAACAGCATCACCAGCCACCTTCAGCGTGTTGACCTCTGTAACAACGCCATACTCCTCATACTCGCCAAGGTTATTGAGAGCATAGAACTTCAGAGAAGCCTTGTCGTAGATGTAGGGGTCATTGCCTGTGTAAGATGCTTTGTTGTCAACGGGTGTTGCCTCGAAGGGTTCTGTGAAGCCACCTGAACCCGGCACATCGGGCGTGTAGCCGCTGTCGGGCGTGTAGTCCACTACAATCTGTGTGATGCGGAAGTTGCTTGTTGCGGTGAAGGTAACGGATGATGTTGCACCTTCGGGAGTCCATGTGCCGCTGGCAAATGTGCCGGTGCTGGCTGTGGCGTTACCATTCTGGTTGGTGGGGTTCGTTGTGAACTTGACGCTGTTCAGCGTACCTGCACCTGCCACAGAAACAGTCACCTTGTAGTTGGCATTGAGCGCAATAACCGTGCCAACACCAATTGTTCCTGTTGTGCCATCGGTTTTTTCGATGGTTGCTGTTACATGGTAGGGGGAAGTCTTCCATGCATACGGCAAAGCGATGTTTGTGTTGTCGCTTGGTAGCGATGCCTTCAGGTCACTTACAGAGAAAGTGACTTCATCAGCAAATAGCTGTCCTAAGCCAAGCACAAGCGAAGCGAGAAATAGAAAATGTTTCTTCATACTTGTTTTTTTTAAGTTAATAAATTAGGTTAATGTTACTGGATTTTGGTCAAAATTACTATTTATTATTAATGTATGCAAGTTTTTTCCTTATTATTTTTCCTTTTAGGAAAGAATTGTGTCTAATGATGCGGAATTTCGGCTTTCGTTGCTTGTGAATTTGCCCTATTTGCTACGATTTTTGCAGATGATGGTGTCGTCGGGTTGTGTGCCGTTGATTTCAAAAATGCCTGAAATGACATTTTGTAAGCAATGTTATGCTGCGCGATGTCATACTGTCAGTTTTTGCACACTTCGAAAAACGTCGAAAAAGTCTCCGAAACGTGGAGCTTCGGGCAATGCTGCATGGAGTGTCGGGCAACGCTCCGTGTAGTGTCGGCCAACACTGCACGTTGTGTTGAAGCCGACTGCGTGCTTTCTTTGTATTCTCCCTTCGTTAAAAAGTGTGCAAAAACGTGCGAAAAGTCCTTGTTTTGCAATGTGTGGGTTGCAAAACGGCGTTCTGCGAAATTCGGAACGAAAGTAGAATGAAGGAGTTGGCTATTGAAACTCAGCGTGTTGTGAAGCGACACGCGATTTAAGCCCTTGTTTTTGTCGGAGGGTAGAAAAACGAGGGCAGACCCGTTTGAAGCGATTCTGCAGGGTCTGCCCTAAAATGGGGTGTAAGCAAAAAGCGCGTTTTGCTTACAAATTGTCAGTTGAAGATGGGGCGAATGAGGCTAATGGGGCCGATGGGCCTCATTGGTCCGATGGGCCTTATGGGACGCCTATTTGATATTGCCGACGCTGATGAGGTACTCGGCTATCTGCACGGCATTGAGTGCGGCGCCTTTCTTTATCTGGTCGCTGACGAGCCAGAAGGTGATGCCGTTGGGGTTGGCGAGGTCTTTGCGGACGCGACCTACGAAGACGTCGTCGCAGTTCTCGTGGAAGAGCGGCATGGGGTAGGGACGCCCCCCCTCCGTCTCCCCCGAGGGGGAGTGACTAGAAGTCTCCCCTCGGGGAGATTTAGAGGGGGTTGTGGTCTGTCTGTCTTCCAACTGCAGTCCCTTGCCGTTGCGGACTGCCTCCTGGAACTCTTCGACGCTGACGGGGCGTTCTGTCTCGGCCCAGACGCTTTCGCTGTGGCAGCGGAGGCTGGGGACGCGGACGCACATGGCACTGACCTCGCAGTCGGTGTGCATGATTTTCTTCGTCTCGTTGTACATCTTCATCTCCTCCTTCGTGTAGCCGTTGTCGCAGAAGACGTCAATCTGAGGAATCACGTTGAAAGCCAGCTGATAGGCGAACTTCTCGACGGTGGGCTTCTCGCCGGCAAGCACTTGGCGGTACTGCTCGTAGAGTTCTGCCATTGCCGCTGCTCCGGCTCCGCTGGCAGCCTGATAGCTGGCTACGTGAACGCGCTTGATGTGCGACAGGTTCTCGAGGGCTTGCAGGGCCACGACCATCATGATGGTGGTGCAGTTGGGGTTGGCTATGATGCCTCGCGGACGGTTGAGTGCGTCCTCGGCGTTGCATTCGGGCACCACGAGGGGCACGTCCTCGTCCATGCGGAAGGCGCTGGAGTTGTCTATCATCACGGCTCCGTGCTTCGTGATGGTCTGGGCAAACTCCTTGCTCGTGCCGCCTCCAGCACTGGTGAAGGCAATATCGACGCCCTTGAAGTCGTCGTTATGCTGCAGGAGTTTCACTTCTATCTCCTTGCCTCTGAAGGTGTATTTTCGCCCTGCGCTACGCTGGCTGCCAAAGAGCAGCAGTTCGTCAATGGGGAAATTTCTCTCGTCAAGCACTCGCAGGAATTCCTGCCCTACGGCACCACTGGCGCCTACAATAGCCACTCGCATTGTTGATGATGAATTAATAGTTAACCATTAAGTTTTGAATTGCGCGGCAAAGGTACGAAAAAAAAATGAAAGAAGAAAAAAGAAAGTTGAAAATTGAGGGTCGAAAGCTGAAAAGTAGAGGCAAGGGGTTGCCTCTACTGAATCCTCCCCTGAAGGGAAGGACTTTAAGTCCCGTCCCTTTAGGGAATGGGAGGGGAAAGCTCCTCTAACCCCTGAAGGCTTTTATTGGTTGATCTGCTCTTCGAGGTACTGGAGGCGGTCAAATAAGTCCTCTAACTGCGCATCCTTTTCTTCATCCTTCTGCTCAAGAAGTACTATTTTGTCTTTCAGTTGTGCAATCTCATTCTCAAGCATGTTGATTATGTTTCGGTTGACAGTCACAGAGGCTTCAAGGCTCGAGATTCTGTTTGTGTTATTGTACACTTGATTCTGAACGTTAGCGAGGTCGTTCTGAATATCTGCAAGGTGTGCGTTCAGTTCTGCGCTCGCTGCTTTGACGACAGCTACATCGTCTTGGATTTTCTTTATAGTTCCTTCTTGTTGAGCAAGTTCAGCTTCTATCATGTTAGCGACATTCTGAATGTCGTAGGCTCTTGCTGCAAGGGCTTCCAGCATGTCCTGTAACCGCGCAATGCTTGTGCTGTTCATGCTAACCTCTTTCTGTAGGGCAGCGATGTCGGCACTGAGCGTTGCATTAAGATCGTTCAAGCGATTTGCGTTCTCGGCCTGTACTTGATTGATTACTGTTGCATTCTTCATCACATCGGCCTGGAGCTGGTTGATCATCATTGCATTGTTGGCGCAATAGGTTTGCAGTTCCTCAATGGCCCTCCGCACATAGTCGGGAATCGGCTCTTGGTAGTCGGGGTCGCCAGCTCCGTCGAAGAATACAATACTGTCCGCTACGACGTTGAACTCATAGACAGCTCCGTCGCTGCGATAAACACGAAAGCCCTGAGCTTGGACCATGATGGCTGATGCTGCAAGCAACAGCACGGAAAGTAACATTCTTTTCATTGTTTTAGGATTTTAAAGGGTTTTGAATGATTGTTAACTATGTGAATGCCTCTTTGCTGCCCTGAGAGGCGTTGACCGGAGAGGCTATAGAATTCTTCTGGAGCGTTGGGGTCTTTAAGGTCTTTAGTGTCTTTAAGGTCTTTAAAGAGTTCGGGGACTTTGGGATCGTTAAGGGCGAGGGCGATGTCCTCCTCGGTGACGGTGAACTGCGGCCCTTCGGCGAAGGTGGAGCCGCAGAAGGCTGCATCGACTGTCTGCACGCCCCATGTGTAGTTGCCTGCTTGTGTAGGGCAGAACGTCCATTGCGTCCGGCATCCGACACGCCCGAGGAGGTTCGCTTTGCGGATGCCGTCCTTCGTGCCGCCGACGAAGGCTGGCGTGCTGTTCACAAGGTTGCCCTGCTCGTCCTTGATGTAGATTTCGTAGGTGAAGCCGTTCTTCGCCGTCTCGGGAGCCTGCCAGGAGAGGACTACACGGCCGTCGGAGATGGTCGCTTCGGGAGCAAGCGGGGCATCGGGGCGCGAGGGGGTGGGGAAGAGGTTGCAGCAGAGGATGGCATTGCTGCCGTATTGTTCTTGGGTGAGATAGCTCTTGTCCTTCGACATGCCAATGAGGAGGAAGTCCTTGCGCCCATCGCCGTTGTAGTCGGGGAAGATAGTGCAGGCTCCCGTTGCACCGGGGATGGGAATGCTGCGCTTCATTCGTCCCTGGCCGTCGTTGAGGTAGAGCATGCCGCTATAGTTGTTCGACCTCGTTCCGCCCAGCATGATGTCGTAGGCGCCGTCGCCGTTCCAGTCGATGAGGCCGGCTGAGTTGCTTGCCGACGAAGACTGGGCGTAGGAGTCCGACTGGAACTCGGAACTGAGAACTCTGAAGCTCGGGATGGCTGTCTGCTGGTTGACGTAGATGCGTTGGCGGATAGCCGATTCGCCCGATGAAGCCTCGCCCAGCCCCGAGAGCATGATGTCGAGCCATCCGTCGCCATTGAAGTCGGCCACCTGCAAGGCACCGTTCGACTTGCGCTTCAGGTTGCCATCTTCTTCGCCCAACCCCAGCGGGATGAAGTGGCCGGGGCAGTCCGGGTCGTTGAGGAACACGTCGGTGAAGCGCAAACGGTCTTCTTGTCCGTCAACAAGGGCAGAGACGGCGAAGTCCTGCAGGCCGTCGTTGTTGAAGTCGGCGGGTTTGATGATGGCTTGGCGAAGCAGGAAGTCGGTGCCGAAAGGCTCTACGGAGAACCAAAGAGCACGGTTGCCGGTGGGGGTCTGGTTGTGGAGGATGACGTTGCAGTTCGTTTCGCCCTGATGTCCGACGAGAATGATGTCGAGCCGTCCGTCGTTGTCTATGTCGATGACCTCGGCATTGCATGCGGCCTCAAGCCCTCCCCATTCTTCCCTTTTAAGGTGCAAAGGGTAGGGGGGCAAGGAGCAGGAGGATGGCTTTAGCCGTTGGTCTTCTCTTGCTCCTTGCTCCTTGCTCCTTGCCCCATTTGATGAGTAATTGGAGGTCAGCACTTCTGCTTCCTCGAAGGTGCCGTTGCCATTGCCCAGGAAGATGCCTTCGTGGCTGTAGCCGCCGGTGTAGGCTTCGGCGGTGACGTCGTAGCCTGTCTGCTCGAAGGCAATGATGTCCATGTTGCCGTCGTTGTTGATGTCGCAGGGAACGAAAGAGGGCGAGTCGGCCACCTGAAAGGGGGGCTGGGTCGAGACCTTCGTCCATTTGTGGGTAGAAGAGGCAAAGAGAGCAAGGTAGGACATGCGCTTGCTTGTCTGTTCGTCTGTGGCGGAGTTTTGAACGCTATTGCCGATACCTCCGGCCACGATGTCCTGGTATCCGTCGTTGTTCAAATCTACGGTGGCCGCTCCGCCGTTGTTAAAACCCCACGACTGCGTGATTAGCTCGGGGTTGTAGGGTGCTGAAGTTGATAGCGTTGGCCGGATGATGGGGTCGTTCAGCATGACGAGGCTTCCTCCACGGAACTGCATTGTGCCGATGTACATTAGGCGGTCGTGGACGCTCTCAGGGCTGTTGTGGGCATGAAAGACGATGCGAAGGATGCCCTCCTTGTCGTAGAAGAGCGAGTGGTGCCCTGTGCCGACGAGGTCGTCCCAGCGTCGGAGGATGGGGTTGCCGGTGTTCTTCGTCCAAGAACCAGAGGCGATGTTGTTCGTATAGGCATATCCGACGGCATAGTCCTGGCTGCGATAGTCGTTGCCGGAGTAGGTGAGGTAGTATCGCTTGCCTTGCCTGATGACGTTAGGCCCTTCGTTGACGCGTCCCATCTTTAGTTCCCAGTTCTGCGAGGCTGCGAAGCATTTGCGCAAGGTCCCTTCGACGGGCGTGATGAAGTCATCGGAGAGGCGTGCCTGCCAGATGCAGTTGCCGTCGGTGAAACGCACGAAGAAGACGTAGGCGGTGCTGTCCTCGTCGATGAAGACATGCGAGTCGATGCACTTCTCGCTGCCGATGAGGTTGTCCATCTGGTAGGTGCCGACTTGCACGAATGGTCCTTTCGGAGAGGAGGCCGTGGCGGCATAGAGGTGCTCATTGGCGGAGTAGTACATGATGTACTTCCCTTTGATGTGATAGACCTCTGGTGCCCAGAACCATTGCGTCTCCGTTGTGTTGGCTTTGCTAAGGGCTTGTCCCTCGTCCTTCCACGTGCGGAGGTCGTCCGACGAGTAGCATCGGATGCCGCTGGCATCGTGGGTGCCGTAGGCATAGTACGTGTTGCCGTCGAGCAGGATGTAGGGGTCGGCCAGGGGAATCTGGCTCTTGCCGCCTTCGGCCAGCGCAAAGGAATCCACCGCTCCCGTCAGGGGGAGAAGGAGGAAAAGGAGCGCGAAGGGAATGACGAAGCGCGAAGTGATGTTGTTGCTCATAGTAGGTGTTTTTTGCTGACGTTTATATTATTATAGGTAATAAGGGCGAAAAACAGGAAAGAACGAAAAGAAACTCCGTTGCTTCACTTTTCGTTCTTCTCTTTTTGTGCGATTATTTCACTTCCCAGCCGGCTGCTTTGGCCATCTTCTTGCATATCTCGGTGTTGTCGAAGCGGCCGTGGAACTGTTCCGCCCCGACGCCGATGGCGAAGGCCGGTACGTAGCCGTTGCTGTGTCCACCGCTTTGCCAGCCTATCAAGGCGCATTCCGAGATGACGTGCTTCACGGTTCCTGCCAAGCGACCGGGGCCTTTGCCCTCCTGCAGCTCCTTGAAGGAACGCTCCAGGCGTGCTGTCTGTTCGTCGCTCACCTTCACGTCGCCCCAGAAGCCGAAGTTCTCCGAGAGGAACTTCTTAGCTTCGTCCCAGTTGAAGGCATCGCCCATCTTCTCCCTCTTGGCGTTGAGTTCGCGCTCGAGCTTCACGGCACTCATGCGTTGCGAAGCCACTGCCTTGAGGTTCAGCTCGTAAGGTCCTTTGCCGAGGGCAAGGCCGCCCGTCTCGTGGTCGGCTGTGATGACGATGAGCGTCTCGTCGGGGTGCTGCTCGTAGAACTCGTAGGCCACCTTCACGGCATTGTCCATGTCGATGAGTTCCGTGATGAAGACGGGGTCGTTGGCATGGCAGCCCCAGTCGATCTTGCCGCCTTCGACCATGAGGAAGAAGCCGTCCTTCTTGTCCTGCTTCTTCATGAGGAAGTTGATGGCAGCGCGTGTGATGTCCTGCAAGGTGAGGTCGTTCTTCGTGCGGTCGATGGCGTAGGGGATGGAGCCGCGTTCCACCTTGCTGGCTTCTTCGGGCTGGAAGAGAATCATCTTCTCGGCCTTCTTGGCTTTCTTCTGGTACTCCTTGTAGCCTCGCACGATGGTGAAACCGCCCTGCTTAGCCTGTTCGTAGAGGTCCGGCCCGCCGTCGGGGTTCTCGGGCTTGTTGAAGTCCGATGCTCCAAAGAAATCGACGTCGGTCTTCGTCAGCTGTTCGCCAATCTTGTAGTACTCGTTGCGGCTTCCGACGTGCGCATAGAAGGCCGCCGGCGTAGCATGATCGACGCTCACGCTCGTCGTGATGCCCACGGCAGCACCTGCTTCGCGAGCCCAGTCGGCAATGCAGGTGACGGGTGTCGTCAAGTCTTTCAGTACGCCCAGGGCGCCGTTCTTCGTCTTGTTGCCGCTGGCCAGGGCCGTGCCGCCGGCAGCAGAGTCGGTGACGCCGTTGGTGGCGCTCTGTGTGTTGACGAGGCCGACGTAGGGGAAGCTGGGGAAGCAAAGTTCCTTGATGCCGATGCGGCCTTCGAGTGCTCCGAGGTACGTCTCGGCTGCGTTGACCTGGTTCACGCCCATGCCGTCGCCGATGAAATAGAACACATACTTAGCCTTGCCTTCTGCAAGGACTGCAAGGGCAATCAGCAGAATGCCCAGTGTGGAAAAGAGTCTCTTAGTCATGTTATTCTTATTAATAAGTTTGAAAATACGCTTAAACTGCCTACAAAGTTACGAATAACTGCGCGAAATACAAAATAAATGCGCGTTTTTTTCTTTTTCCTGCCGTTTGAAGGCTTCAACGTCCCTCTCCCTTTCTCCTCGAAGGACGAGGCCTTTTTGTCAGAAGTTTTCGCATCAAGGCGCGTTCTGGCGGCGTTTTTTCGCTTCTGCGGCACTTTGGTCCACCGAAGGCGGGAAATGGGCTTAAATCGAATGGCCGTTGGAAATCAATGGGTTGGGAAGGGGCGTTTGACGAAGGTGTGTTAAGAAAGTGTAGGGTCGGCATGACATGCCGACAAACGGCACAAAGAATGGAGTTGAAAATTGAAAGTTGAGAATTGAAAGTTAACGTGGAGGAAAAAGCTACACAACGTGGAGCATCGGCTTACACAGCGTGGAGTGTCGAAAAGGACGGCGTGCAGAGGAGGCACTTTCCCTACAAAGAGGCGGGAAATCGTGTCAAGGATTTTCGGTCGAGTAGCCTTTGCATTTCTAGGGAGGCCCCCGCCGTTCTTGCCGCTTTGCCCTCAAGGCTCGCCTCCCCCTTTGTCCCGTTTGTCCTCGCCTTCCGTCCCGTTTGCCCTCGCCTTCCGTCCCGTATGCTCCCGCCCCTGCGTTCCGTATGTTGCGTTGTCAACGCAACATCGCCCCCTCCCCTTCCGCCTTCCCCCTAAGCGCCTACAGCTGCAGAAGCCCCCGCCATGGCGGCCTCTCGTCTCTACGAAACAGGGCCTCTGCTTACACGTCGTGCCGTGTAAACAGAGGCCCTGTGAGCTTGCTTCCCTTGCCTCGGTAGGGGGCTATTTCTTCAGGTCGAGCCTGACTTCTGTTCCGTCTGTGGTATAGGTCTTTCCGTCGCGGAGGATGTAGATGCGTCCGCCGGAGAGAATCTTTGTAGCCTTCCTGTCGGCTTCGACGCTGGCGATGCCATCGAGGTAGGACTCATAGATGCGGAAGGTGGAACCGTCGTCGGTGGTGCTCCTCGGGTCTGTCCAGAACTTCAGCGGACCACTTGTTCCGCCGAACTGGTTGATGCAGGTGTATTCTGTTCCGGGCAGGCGAAGAACGAAGCCGTCCTGGTTGGGAATCAGGTCCCAAACGAAGCTGCCGGGCCGCATGACTGCATAGTCGCCTTCTGAAGCGAGCGTCTCGTCGAAGCCGGTCGCGTAGTTGTAGATCTTGACCTGATAGGGGTTGCCGCCGATGGCCCAGTAGTAGTTGGAGTCGAAGATGAGGGTCTCGTCGTCAACAACCGAGGGATAGTACGGCTCAGCGTCTTGTCTGCCCACGTAGTAGCTGGAGCGGATGGTCATGTTGTACCAGTAGCTGTCGTCCTCAGAGGTCGTGAAGGAGAAAGGTCCTCTCCACTCCACGTTGTAGTCAATCGTGGTGTCGCCCGTAATCTGATAGGGCATGTTGTCGGGTTCCGTGAGCTTGACATAGGTGTTCGCCCATCTGTCGGAAGGCTTAGGCGGTTCTGCGCCCTTAGGCAACTTGCGTACTTCGGAGCCGATGACTTCGCCGTTCCAGATGTATCGGTTGGTGACGGCATACATGTCTGCCTGAGCCAAGAGGATGGCGGCTGTCGGGTCGAACTCGCCCACCTCGGTTATCTTCCAGCGGTCGCCGTCGTCGGGAGTATTGTAGCTGTTGATGACGATGGTGTTGCCGTTGTTGTTGAACCACTGTATGTTGCCGTTCTCGGTGAGGGTGCTCATCATGTAGATGTATTCGCCGCTGGGCTTGGAGGCGTCGAAGTAGATGGGCGAGCCGAGTGCCTCTACCCATTCGCCGTTCTGTGCCGTGCCGGTACGCAGGTATTTCTTCAGGTAAGGATTGTAGAGATAGTGGTTGCCCTCGATGTTGATAATGGCGAACTGCTTCTCGTAGTCATAGACGGTCCACCATGCGCTCTGTCCTGCCTCCAGGCCTTTGTAGTCGTAGCTGAGTATGAGGTCGCCTCGTTTGCAGGAGATGGTGTAGAGCTTGTTGCTGGCAAACTCGACGGGTTCGACGGGTTCGTTCACGTCGGGACGGACACCAGCCACGATGTCGTCATAGATCTTCTGCGTGCGGGTGCCCAGCCAGTTGGCTGCCGTAACTGCCTGCTGAGCGTAGTCCGTGTAGTCCCCCCAGACGCTTCTGTTTGCATCGAAGGAGTTCTTGGCGAAGTCATAATAGTCCTGGCAGTACTCGAGAAGCTCCTGGAGGTCGTTCTCCATGAACTCTTCCCAAAGCTGACGATAGATGCTGTCGAGCGGTTCGTACTTGAAGCGGAGGTCCTGGATGAAGTCGATGGCATTCATCGAAGGCATGTCCTTCCAGTAGTTGCTTTGGGCTTCACGGATGAAGTAGCTTCTGTTCTTCTCGTAGCCGAAGCACCAGTCGAGGTCCCAGACAGGGCCGAAGACGTATTTGCAAGTGTCTTCTCCGAAGTTCTCGCGATAGCAGAAGGTGCTCTTCGGGTGGTAGAACTCGTAGTTGAGCGTTAGTTCGTTCACCATCAAGAAGCGTACAAGCTGTTCGATATCAACGTACTGCGAGATGTCCTTTCCGCGATAGAGGGCGGCGAGGAAGCTGTTGAAGCTTGTCTGTATGGTTTCCAACGTCAGCGACGTCGTGCCTTCGCTGAAGTCAGGCTCTTTGATGTTGATGGGCAGGTTGTAGGGCGAAGAGCGGAACTTCTGCCCTGCCGGCTCGTCGTAGTAGGAGTCGAGTTCGAGCATAGCAGCAGCCGTCTCATCCATGAGGTCGATGCTGTTGTTGGCAAAGCCTACCTTTTCGGTGAAGTTATAGCTGCCTCGGTACTCCCCGTTGAGGTAGAGGTCAACGGGCACAATGTGGTTGGCTCCGGCAGCTCCCATGAGGTTGGCAGCCTTCATGCCGATGGCGTTCGACATGAGCGAGCCTGTCTGGTAGTTCGAAAGCAGTACCCACGACTTGCCCTTCGTCATGCCCAAGGGCTTCACCTTCTCGGCAAACTTCATGCGGTAAGGCTTCTTAGGCCAGCCCCAGCTGCTGTTGCCGCGTCCCTTGATTTGCATGGCGGTCTCCTCCATTGAGGGGAAGATGCCGTGGCCGTCGATGGTGATGGTCGCGTCCTTGAAGTAGTCCTTGCTCGTAATAGGCAGTCCGTCGGCCGTATTGATGTAGATGGTAGGCACTTCGGCTCTGTCTGTCAGCCAATCCACATGGACACGAACGGTGCGGCCGTATGGGATTCTCTCCGGTTCTTCGCTGCCGAGGGAGATGTCGGAGCCGTCGTTCTCGTCCACTCCCACTCCTGAGAGGGCAAAAGCCTTGGGGTTCAGCATCGTGCATCCCTTGGGTGCCACTACATAATAGACGTCCTTATCGAAGCGCAGACGGCTTTCCTTGCTTGTCTGGAGCTTGCAGCCGGCATAGGCTTCCACGTCGTCGCCGGGCAGCTTGAACGAGGGCGTCAGCCGTTTGCCGATGGCTGCGACGGTCGTGAAGACGGTGTCGCCGACTATCTCGCCATTGGCTGTAGTGAAGAGCTGGTCGTTGAAGCTGTTGTTGAACTTGAAGGAATCGAAGGTCGGGAAGTTCGGCTTCTGCCTGCTCAAGGAGTCCACTTCGGAGAGCCTGTAGGTGAAGCTTCGCCCGATGTTGGTCTCAATGGTCAGCAGGTCTTCGTCCTCATTCTCTGTATAGCCTGTCACGAACTTCGTTGGATAAGCCTCTATCCTGCCATCGGAAAGATAGACATGCAGGGCCTTCGGAAAGACATAGGGCGAATATTCGTCGGAAGGGTCCTGATTTTCCGTCTTCTTCTCAACGCGCACGGGTCGAATGCTTTCGCCGGCGTAACGGTCGAAGCTTCCCACAACAGATATGCTGCTTGCACTGAAAGTAAACTGGCATGCGCGGTCGGAGTAGGTTTTATCGGTCATGGTCGGCCAATAGAAGCCGTAGGAGCCTTCCCACTGTGTCTCGGTGCCGTTGCGTCTGCCCCCCGCGGGCAGGAAGATGCTTGCGTTGTTCCTAATGCTGGTGACAAGCCGTCCGTTTACGCCGTTCATTGTCGTCCACGTTGATGTCGTGTTCTCGCTGTCGATGAGTTCTCGCATCTGTTCCACACTTGGCATCTGCCACTTGCTGCCCCAGTTGGCCGTTGCAGCATCATCCTCGGGCAACAACACCGTTTGGCCGTCGCCAATGAATGCGCCGTTGCTATTGTACCAGCAGGCTTCCGTCTGATTGTCAGCAAAGGTGTATTTATTGATTTGCGTCCAATCGGCCTGACCCGCGTTCATCCACTTATAGGTTCCCCAACTGTAATCTCCCCAAGTACCATTGCTCTTCTTCGGCGTTATCTCGCCCCAGGCAAAGTAGTCGCCATATTCCTCAGGGCTGTTGGCGCCGACGTTGCATGTTGCCCACAATGTTCCGCTGGGCAGGTCGAGGTCAACCCAATCATGCTCACCCGGTTCGGGAGTATCGTCTTTCTTATGGAAGACGAAGCGCTCGTTGCCGTTTGAGCCATTGCTTCCCTTGTAGGTGCCCAGCATGTTCGTGCCCGAACGCAGATTCCAATAGAAGTCAGTATCGAGGACACTCTGTACGCAGTAGGCGCCGTCGCTGCCTTTGATGATGTTCCACAGCTCCGACCCGTCGGCTTGAGGCCCGTCGGCCAGGGTCATGTACTTGTAGTAGAGGTCGTCGCGCTCTGTGGTAAATACCAGCAGTTCGCCTGAGGCTTCGTTTTGGAAGGTGTAGCCTGCCTCCGTGTTCGTCACGATCCAATAGGCATCCTCCGTCTTGTCCGAGCCGTCGGCCACATAGTAGATGTACGGATTGACATTGTGGAAGGAACCCAAGCCAAGATAGCCTGCAAGGTTCGTATTAGAGATGTAATAGACACCATCCGCAATGGGGCCGCTGGCGAATGCTTTTGTTGTGAGACTTCCCAAACATGCAATACATAATGCAATTAGGGAGAAAAAGTGGTTTCTCATGTCAGTTTTAGTTTTTTGCTCTTTTTGGTATTTGATTTTGCAAAGGTAAGACATTTTCAAAACATAGTCAAACAATTAGGCAAAAAAGTTAGGTAAACATGCGCAATTGCGCCTATACATTAATAATATAAGGTTTTAAGTTCCGCAAGCTATGTGCTGAAGTTCGCCTTACATCCGGCAAATGCATGCGCTCCAGTTGTGCTTAGGCTGGAAAGCCGGAGAGAGGGAGCTGGCGATGTTGCGTTGGCAACGCAACATACAGGACGGCGGGGGAGTTAAACCTTGAGGGCAATGTTGCAAGAACGGCACAGGCCTCCCCCGAAAGGCTAAGGCTGCTCGGCCGAAAATCCTTGACAAGATTTCCTTTCTCTTCGTGGAGCAATCACCACCGCTGCACGCTATCCTTTTCGACGCTCCACGTTGTGTAAGCCGATGCTCCACGTTGTGTAAGCCGATGCTCCACGTTGTGTAGCTCTTTCCTCCACGTTAACTTTCAATTCTCAACTTTCAATTTTCAACTCCATTCTTTGTGCCGTTTGTCGGTATGCCATGCCGACCCTACACTTTCTTAACACACCCTTGCAAAACGCCCCTTTCTAAGCCATTGGTTATCAGCGGCCATTCGATTTAAGCCCATTTCCCGCCTTCGGTGGACCAAAGTGCCACAGAAGCGAAAAAATGCCGCCAGAGCGCGCCTTGTTGCGAAAAATTCTGACAAACAAACTCTTCACCTCCCTTCCCCTCCCCCTTGGAGGACGAAGGGAGAGGGCTTTCCCTCTTCGATTGGAGGGGAAGGGAGGCTGAGGCTTATTGCGCAGGAATGGCGCCGAGCTTCTGGATCTGTTCGTCGCCGAGGGCTTCGTTCCAGAAGCGGATTTCTGCCGTTTCGATGGTTTCCTCTTCTCCGTCTTCATCGGCAAAGAAGAGAGCGCCAGTGGTCAGAAGCCAGTGTTTCGGGATAGCCTCTGTGCTTGCACCGACCTTTTCTCCATCCACATAGACGGTGGCGATGTTGCTCTTCACCACAAAGACTATGCGATGCCAGCTGCCATTGGTGAGGCTGCCGTGATACCCCAAGTTGCCTGAGTTCAGTCCGACCATGTTCTTGGAGATGAAGAGACTGCCGTCTTTGTTGTCGTTGAGGTCGTTCTGCAGGAGCGGAATGAAGGGGCTGTAGTCGTTAGCCCTGACATCCCACAGGATAGTATATGTGTCCAGAGACGTTGCATTGAGGTTGGTGGTCAGGAGCAGGCTGGAGTTCTTGGGGACGGTGACTGCGCCATTGCCTTCAGCCGGGCCTTCTACGGGAGTGATTCCTGCTTGCGACGGACTGCATGCCGTGACGCTTCCCTTCGAATGCCGCGTGCTTTGGAGTGTTGCGGAGCCAGTGCCTGCCAAGAGGTCGTCGGCGTTGTCGAAGGTCCAGGCACCGAGGGCTTCCGGCACGGTCACTTCCTCGGAGCCTCCCTCGTCGATGGGAGAGCCGAGCTGCGATGCTTGGCCTTTGGTCAGGGCTACGTCCCAGAAACGTATCTCCGACGTCTCTATCACGTGCTCCTCGCCGTCGTTGTCGGCAAAGAAGAGTGCGCCGGTGCTCATCTGCCAGATATCTGCATTGGCTGAAATGCTTTGGGCTACTTTATGTCCGTCCAGATAGATGGTTACGGCATTGTCCCTTGCGACAAAGAGGACACGGTGCCATTTGCCGGAGGCGAGGATGCCGCCGTAGCCAAGCCCGTTGCTGTTCAGTCCGAGCGAGCCGTTCTTGATGAAGAAGCTTCCGTCCTTCGTGTTGGTGAGGTCGTTCTGATAGAGCGCGGTATAGCCGCTGAGTTGCTCGGAACGGATGTCCATGAGCAGGGTGTACGAGCTGAGGCTTTCGGTGTTGATGTTCGTGTTCATCAGCAAACTGGAGTTCACCGGAACAGAGATGGCGCCGTTACCTTCGGCCGGTCCTTCTACGGCATAGATGCCTGCGTCCTTCAGTTTGCTGCGCACATTTACGATTCCTTTGGAATGGGTTGCAGCCTGGAGTGATGCTATACCTGTACCTGCCAGCAGGTCGTCAGGGTTGTCGAAGGTCCAGCAGCCCACGGCTTCGGGTACGGGGGCTGTGTCCGAAGGTGCGGTGAAGGTAGCGGAGAGCGGTGCGGACTGGTTGTCGTAGGAGTCGTAGGCGATGACTTCTACGGAGTATTCCTCGCCTTCCTTCAGTCCGGTGAAGCTGTGGGAGAGCTTCTTCGGCATGTCTGTATTGAGATAGAACTGGGAGAAGACGAAGGAACTCTTGACTTCCGACGTGCCCTTCAGCAGGCGAACCTTATAGCGGAACACGCATTCGTTGTCCGTTGCCTGCGGGAAAGTGACCTTCACGTCGCCGGGGTAGGCCTCGAGCTTCAGCTGGTCGCCTTCTGCAAAGGCGGGAGCGGGCAGACCTGTACGCAGCGTGATGTTGTTGGGATTGTCGTCGGCGTCGCGGATGTCGGCATATTGGAACATGCTACCGTCGAAGGGAGCTTTCAGCACCCAGCGGTGTTCGGGGTCGATTTCCACGTCGCGATAGGTGTCGTAGCGACGTATCTCGATGTCGCCGTTGTCTTGTTCCACCAGAATCATGCCTTCGGTGACGTAGGCATAGCCTTCGGGATGGATGCCTGCATCCACAGCACCGGGATTGATTTCCGAATAAGTCGTGCTGGCCGTATTGATGGCGGTGTAGAAGTTGTTGCGAGTGCTGTTCGGGTTAGCACCCTGATGGATGCTGCGCGGGTCGCCGAGGGGATAGTGGCTGTGCCCGCCAAAGACGACAGCCTGCGGGTACTTGTTCAGGACGGGGTTCAGCACTTTCATGGCCCAGGCTTCGCTCTCGAATTCCACCCAGGTGCTGTAGCAAGTCCAGCGTGGCGGCACATGGGTGAAGACGAAGATGGGCTTTCCGGGAGCCTCTTCGGCTGCTTTCCTCAGGTAGCTCTCCAGTGTCCTGACCGATGCCGTCGGGTAGGAGTTCGTACCGTTGCCGGGGTTGGTGATGTCGTTGTTGGCAGAGCCGAGGTCGCTTATGGTAATGAAGGGATAGCCCTTGATGAGGACATACTGGTGCAAGGGATAGCTGGGCTTGGGACGACAGAAGGCTTTCAGGCCGTTCTTGTAGTTCGTCTGTCCGTTTCCGTCGAAGTTGTCGTGGTTGCCCATCATAAAGAGGAACTGATCGACTGGGTTGACGATGTTCACGTCGCTGCCGAAGAACTCCACGAACTCCTTGTACTGGTCGGCCCTTCCGTTATCGGTGAGGTCGCCCACGACAGCCATTGCGTCCAGCTTGCCTCGGGCAGTCAGGTGTCGCAAGGCTTGCGGAATCTTCACCTTGTATCCTGCTCCCCAGTTGTTTCCGACGTGGGTGTCGGAGATGACGGCGAAGGCGAGGCGAGCCTCCTGCTTGACGGTGATGAGCAGCGGATGGAAGTCCTTGCTGCGGACGGTAAGGGTGGCCGTGCGTGCATCCTCGCTGCTGTTCAAGTCCGTGGTGAGGGTGAGCGTCTTGCCTGAATAAGATGCCCGGCACCAGTTCGCATCGGAAGTGACGGTGGCGTCCTGGTTCGTCTCTATCTCTATGGATTGTGTCGATGCGGTGAAGGGAAGGGTGATGACGCCGTCTTTAATCATTTCGGAAGAGAAGGTGGCGGCACCTGGAGTGGCCAGCGAGCTGACGATGTAATTCTGCGCCTTGGACATGGTACATGGAGCAAGGAGCAGGGCTATATAAAGGAATATATGTTTTTTCATCTTGATAACTATGAATATTAATTGAAAATTGAAAGTTGAAAGTTGAAAGTTGAAAGTTGAAAATTGAGAGTTGAAAATTGAGAGTTGAAAGGCCCAAACGGCAAAACTAACGTCTTCTGTCTTCCTCTATCTTCTTCTTTCTTCTTTCATTTTTTAACTTTTTAACCTTTTAACTTTTTAACCCTATTTAGGGGACCATCACTTTCACGGTCTTCTGCGGCATCTTCACAACATAGATGCCAGTTGTCAGCGACACGGTGCGGGGCATCTCCTCGCCCTGAGCGTTGAACAGCTGCCATTGCGGACATCCGTTCACGGAGATGTGCTTGCCTTTCACGCGGATAACGGCATTGTCGGTCTTGGCCGAACCGATGCCGGTCTCTATCTCTACAGGAAAGAACTTCCATGCGACGACAGAGGTGCTTTCGCCCGATCCGGGGTAGGCAAGCGCCTCGCCACCACGTTCTGCCAAAGCAAGACAGCGGTTCACACCGTCGTCCTCCACGCTCTCCAGCCTGTAGGCATCGTCGCCGAGGGACGTGACAATGAAGCCGGGCGCGTCGTTCGAGAAGGTGAGCCAAGTGAAGTTATGGTCGCCCGAATTGGCCGAATGGTTGCTTATCTGGCTGCCTGTAGCGCGGTTCGTGATGACCACTTTGCCGTCCTCGCCTGCCGTCAGCTTCCATTGCGAGCGGAAGTCCTCTGCCTCTGTGGGCAGCAGATATACTGAGAGGCGGAGTGCATCATCCTGTTCTCCTCCATTTTCCACAGCGTTGGCGTCCGTCATGGCGTACCCCTCCATGCCTGGAGCGGCATTGCAGATGCGATACCAGCAGACAGCCTCGTCGTCGCTCAGTTGTAGCTCCGGGGCATATTCCTGAGCGCCTGCCGCCATAGAGACCAGCAGGGCAATGCCCCCCAGTACGTTTCTCATAGTCTTGTTCATCATAATTTTACAGATTACACCTTGTTGAATAAATAATAGTTTTAGTTTCCGCGCAAAAATACATTTTTTTGCATTTGCAACCAAACAAAGCGGAAGAAAAAAGTTCTTTTTGTCGCTTTTGCTTCATCCGAGGGCTGTTTCTGAGGGTTTCCCGCAAGCAGCGACATCGAAGAAAGAAGAAACAGGTGGAAAATGAGGACGACTTCCCAAGCTTTCCCAAGCATAGAGACACCAAGCCCCTCCCCTAAACGGGGAGGCTGGGAGGGGGCTTTTCCCCCTCCCCTAGGGGAGGGGTTAGGGGTGGGGACTGTTGCTTTAGTCCCGTCCCTTTAGGATAGACTTTTTCGGTTGTTGATAATGACTGAGTCGACTTGAAAAAGTCCTGCAAGGACTAAAAGCCCTTAGCCCAGGACATCGCCCTGGGTAGTAATCAAGCGGTTATGGTTCGCTCTGTAAGAGCAAAAGCAGACATTTGGACTTTTTCAAGTGGACTCATGACTCAACTTTCGCATGTGATTATTGCTAATCATATTCACCTAATACTTAGTGATATAATCAAACACAAAGACACGAAGACAAGAAGAGCTACGCCGCGGAATTGAAGACACAAAGCTTTCTGCCAAGACCTTTGTGTCTTCTTCGGCAGGGGAATTACTTTGTTACTTTGAGTCTTTGTGTTTGATTATCACATGGCAGACGGTATGCCAGCCCACATGCTAAAGTGGAATAATGATAACTCATTCCTTATTAATCAAACGGTTAAGTCTCGCTCCGTAAGAGCAAAAGCAGGCATCTTGACTTCATAGGTGAATTCTCCGTGCAGTGTAAGCGAATTCTCCGTGCAGTGTAGGCGAATTCTCCGTGCAGTGTTTCGAAGTGAGACCCTTCACAGTTTTCACAATTCGCAATTAATTTTTGTGCCCTTGCATGCTATTCCGAAGTAACGATTCTGCAATTACCATATATCATCAATAATTTACCGTCACCCGTCACTTTTTGCTCTAACAGATTGAAAACGAACAGGGTAACGGGGTGACAGTACTGTCACCCTACCGTCACCCTCTTGTCACCTCGCATCCTGTTGAATCACAATGCAATAAGTGGAAAGGTGACGGAGTGACGGTAATTTTGCATCTGTTTGAACAAACCAATTATTGCTGTCCGCTTTTCCCCGGACACCAATAATAATTTATGGTAATTCATGTTTTATCTTAAATATATAATTGCCATGTAATTGCCCATTAATTTTTTTTCGTCGAGTTCACGTTAACTTAGTGACTTTGTCTTTGATTAATACCATGTTGGGGAACTTTTTCGGCATCTAAGATGTTTTTTTCTGTCTTTTTCTTGTTTCATAATCTAAAAAAAAGTAAATTTGCGTCGATAAATAGTAAATAAAGAGTAGTATCCGCCGGAGCTTCTCCCTTCAAGGGAAGATTTAGAAGAGGCCGGAGATAGACTCAAAACGACTAACAACTAACAACTAAACAACTAAACGACTAGACAGAAACAAAAATTCAAAACAAACAAAACAAACAAAAAACCTTATTTATTAACTAAAACCTAACATTATGAGAAAAATTAAACTTCTCTTAGCCTCCGTGCTATCATTGATGGCATGGACGGGCGCAATGGCGCAGAACACAAGCGACAATGATTATGTTGCTGCGAAAAACGCCATTACCGACGGTGCGACCTATCGCATCAAGACTGCAGTAGGTGAAGCTAACTACTACGTAACCACAACCGGTACTTTTACAACCGACAAGAACCAGGCTGGTTACTTCACCATCACAAAGACCTCTGGAGGTTACTTCGGTACGGGCTTCCGCATCGACACCGGAACAAACCGATTCACCAATCCTCCTTTGAGCAACAACTATGCCAATCTGAAGCCAGGTAGCTTTGCCAATTCAACAGGCGACCGTGCAGACTGGGAAAGGCAAATCCTTTATCTGAATGGCGACGGCAAGTATGCCATCCGTTCCTGCAACTGCCAGGATGGTACCAGCAGCTGGAACGATGCAGCTCGTACACACTGGACATATTATATGGTCGGTGATGTCGTTACTCCCTGCTACACTTACAACAAGGACGAAGCTTACATTTGGGAGTTTGAAGGCCCTCTGACAGTTGTCAATGTTACCTACAACCTCTATGAGTCCGACGGTACAACCCTGGTCTCCTCAGAGACAAAGAAGCAAGAGGCTAACAGCGCACCTCTCTCTCCTCTGCCTGGAACAGGTTCCATATACAACGGCTTCTTCCACGAGAAGTTCTATTTTGACTACATTGTTAGCGGCACTATCGGCGACACCGATTGCACCCTCAACATCGTCCGCACAGAGAAGGCTGGCGTAGTAAAGTCTCTGTCTGACCTTAGCAACAACAAGGCCTACAACATCGGTTGCGACCGTGGCGCAATGATTGCCTACAACGGCAGCATGTGTTCAACAGCCCTGAACGACGCAGTAGCCAATGCACAGCCCTACGGCAAGTTCGCTCTCCTCAACTACGAGGGCAACTACTACATCTTCAGCATCGACGAGAACAAGTTCGTCAAGAACGATGCCAGCGTGGCACTCGACCTGACTGCCGCTGGCTTCAGCACAGAAGACGCCATGGTGATGACGCCGCAGACAGCACCCTACTTCCTTTGGAATTTTAATGCAGAAGACAAATATCTCAATACCAACGGCAACCTGCCTTTGGGATATGTCATCAACGATTACAGCACTCCCGACCCGGGCAACCAGTACTACATGGTAGCAGTTGATGACTTCGACCCGACAAATGCACTGGCAGAACTGGACGCTTATTTCCATCCTGCCTACACTGTGACATATGTTGTGAAGGACACCTATGGCAATGTTATCTTCACTTCCGCCCCGCAACCGACAAAGGCTGGTGCTCACATCACCACCCTGCTTGATGAGTTCAAGCGTCCACTCTACACCTATAACGATGTAGATGTCACCATTGCTGACCTTGAGACGACCGTTGAGTTCACCGCAACATGGACTGGTCCCTTCGAGATTTCTGCCGACTTCGCTACTGCACACTGGTACGACATGGCAATGCGCAGCACTTGGTATGTGACGAGCGCCATTAAGGACGGAGATGGTGCATACAAGACACAGAACGCCAACACCATGGGCCTCGTTGAGGATTCCTATCAGTGGGCATTCCTTGGCAACGGCTACGACGGCTTCAAGATTATCAACAAGGCTGAAGGCGACGGCAAGAGCTTCGGCTGGACAGACGCCACAGCAACCAACTCTGGTATTCCTACTATTATGGATGACGGCGAAGGCCATCATACATGGAACGTCGTTGCTTCTACCAACACCTCTGTACCTGCAGGTTCATTCGTCTTGAATGTTCCCGGCACAACTCTCTACATCAACCAGTATGGTGGTGCAGGCGGCAGCGTGAAGTTCTGGGACAGCGCCAACAACCTTGGCGATGCAGGTTCTGCCTTCACAGTATTTGATGTTCCCAGCAACTTCGCATCCTACCTTGTCGATGAAGGAATTGCTGCTGAATACGATGCTACTGGCTACTTCGCATTCACAGATGCTGCAAAGGCTACCCTCGGTTGGGATCCAGTATACAAGACAGACTGTCCCTTCGAAACCTATAAGAGCATGAAGGAGAAACTGGAAGCCGCAAAGGCCGACCTCAATAACTTCGTTCTTCCCGAAACTGGTTACTACACCCTGAAGAACAAGAACTATGGCACATACATGGGCATTGATCCCAGCGATGCCAATATGTATGGTAACTACGCAACCGCTGTCGCCGCTAAGCAGATTGTGAAGCTGACAAAGAATGGCGACAACACTTATACCATCGGCTTGATGGGCAAGTTTGCTCCTGCTACCGTATCACAGAGCGCACAAGTTACTGCAAACGAAACGGCTGGCAATTACACTGTTGTCATTCCTGCTGCCGGTTCTGCTGTATTCCAGGCTGATCCCAGCAGCAACATGTCCTGCCTGCACTGCGCAGGCGGTGGTTCTATCGTAGGTTGGGGATCTGCCGCAGTTGCATCTCAGTGGATAGTAGAGGATGCTACCAGCATAGAACTCGCTATCGGCGCTGAAGGCTATGCTACAACTTATCTGCCCTTCCCCGTTGAGTACGGAGGAACTCTTCCTGTGCCTGAAGCAATCGGTCGCTGGACATTCGACGATCCTGCTGACCTCCTTGCAGGTACCGGCATTGCTACCCTGCAGGCAACAACCCATGAAAAGGACAACGTTACAGTAACTGACGTCGCCACAGCCGGCATTACCACCGTGGATGGTCCCGATGCAAGCAACGGTGCTGTGGAAGTTCCCGTTGGCTCAAGTCTCTTGATGGCTGCCAACAATGGTGCAACAAGCATGGGCACATATTCTATTATGTATGACGTTTGCGTAGAAGACGGTTCGACCTACGTTCCTCTCCTGCAGAACAGCCTGACCAATGGTAAGGACGGCAGCCTCTTCATCAATAAGAACCAAGTTGGTCTTGGCGGAGGCATCGGCTACCATGGCAGCATCGAAAACAACAAGTGGTATCGCATTGTCTTCACCGTTAGTCCCTCCGAAGCTTCTATCTATGTGAACGGCGAGCAGCTCACCACATACAACCAGAACTTCGAAAATACCAATGGCGCCTACCTTAAGCATTGGGTTCTGACGACGGGCGCACTCTTCTTTGCCGACGAAGACGGCGAGGAGAAAGCCATCAAGACATCAGAACTGCGTTTCTGGGATGTAGCTCTGAACGCAGAACAGGTTGCAACACTTGGCTCTATCAGTGGAGATGCACCGAAATTCCCCGTAGCTCTCGGCACATGGACATTCGAAGATGCAACAGATCCTTATGCAGGTACCGGTACAGCTACTATTGCTGAATGGGGCAATGGTGTTACATTCGACGGCGGCGTTGCAACGGTTCCCGTTGGAGCAGGCATTGAGCTGAACACGAACCTTACGACAACTCCAAGTGCTTACACACTCATGCAAGACGTTAAGTTCGCTGACGTCAGCGGCTACATCTCTCTCTTCCAGAATGACGTCAACAACGGTAAGGACGGCAGCATCTTCGTCAAGAACGGACAGGTAGGTCTTGCTTCTGCAGGCCTTGGCTACAAAGGCACTATCAACGCCGACACTTGGTATCGTATTGTCACAGTCATCGACAACAGCTACTGCACACTCTATGTGGACGGCGTTCAGGTTGGCAAGAGCGCCGCTCAGGACGTGAACGCCTGGGCAATGCGCGACTCAAGGAAGCTCATCCTGTTCATCGACAACGACGGTGAGGAGAAAGAGGTTCAGCTGGCCGAAGCACGCTTCTGGGATACAGCTCTGTCAGCAACGCAGGTAGCACAGCTCGCTAACGTCGGCACAACAATCGACGAAGGCGAAACGAAGGACGCTGTGGCTTACACTGCTACGCTCGACGGCAACGGCAGCAGCCAGTGGCTGACTCTGTCTAAGCTCGAAGGAACGATTCCCACAAAGACGGCCGTAGTCCTCAAGGGTTCGCCCAAGACATACGTTTACAACATCGTTGCCGAGGCTTCTCCCATCACAAACAACGCCTTGAAGGGAACTCTCGAACCCATCGAAGCTACTGGCAAGTACGTCCTTGCTAAGCCCGCAGGTGAGGAAGTTGGCTTCTATCTGGCTAACGGAGGCAACATCGCAGCATGCAAGGCTTACGTGGAGACCAATTCTGATGTTAAGGGCTTCATCTTCAAGTTCGACGATGATGCAACCGGCATTGAAAATCTGAATACTCAGAGCACTCTGAACACTCAGAACACTTCAATCTACAACCTCGCTGGTCAGCGCCTGCAGAAGATGCAGAAGGGCATTAACATCGTGAACGGCAAGAAGATTTTGAAATAACAAAAGGAAAGACCTTAAGGTCTCTAAGGACTTTAGGGACTTTAAGGTCTTTAACTAAAAGTAAGGAATTATGAAAAAGTCATATTTAATGCCTGCCTTGCAGGTGGAAGAAGCTCAGGCAGCCAGCATGTTGGCCGAGAGCTTGAAACTTAGCAATACGACAGTTGACGGCAGTCAAGCCCTCACGAAAGAGGACGACGACTGGGACATTTGGGACGAGGAGTAAATCCGCGCCACAAAACCCGCTATAGCAAAGGCAGCTTCCCGCTTGGGAGGCTGCCTTTACTATTTCTACGGAGAATATGGAGCACATGGAGAGACCCCACTCGAAGCCTCTCCCCAACCCTCACCTCGAAGCCTCTCCCAAACCCTCCCCTAAAGGGAAGGGCTAAAGTAACAGTCCCCACCCCCATCCGCCTCCCCTTCGAGGGGAGGGGAGCCGCGGCAGACTTCCCAAGCTTAGAGGCACCAAGCCCCTCCCCCAAGGGGGAGGATGGGAGGAGGCTGTTGGGGTAGCCAGGGAGGAGGCTTCCGCGGGGACTCCCCTCCCCTCGAAGGGGAGGGGTAGGGGGTGGGGTAAACCATCAGCCTTCCTCTTTTGGCTTCTTGTTCTCCTTTAGTTTTTTATTCCTATGTACTGCGATTATAAAAAAACCTTGCAGAACTTATCCGCCGTAACGCTTTTTTTCGTAACTTTGCACTGACTAACATCGATTTTCTATACATTATAATATATAAAAGACATATTACCATGAAACTACGACTTATCCTTTGGGCTTGTCTGGCTCTGATTGCCGCCATGCCCGCCCATGCTGTCGACTGGCAGGAGAAGACTGACACCATTTGGCCGGCACGCCATTACCGCGAACTCAGCGGCACAGCCATCGGCTTCCAACGTACTAACGCTTGGATCGACTGGAAGCACGCCGAAGGAACCGTGCTGGTCTATGGCCTCCATTTCCCTACAGGACACGTCCGTGCTGATGCCCTGTTTAAGGCCAAGAGCGGGAAGAATGTCACCTTTGGGGTGCGCATCGTACACCCCGCTACGGGTACCGTCGTCCTCGACCATACAGCCACGAGCACCAACACTACTACGACGGAGCAGCGCATGGAAGTGATGCCCGACACCGAGATGCCTTTCGACGGCTGGTATCGCTTCGAACTTACCTGTCCAAACGGCGTCAACACCCTCGATCGCCTCAATCTGCTTCTCTTCCAACGCACTTCGACGCTCAACATCACCGACTCCGAAATCTTCATGGCCCCCAGCGTCCATCTCTGGTGGTCATCGGAGGTTCCCGGCGCTCCTTCGGGCCAAAGCTACAACTGGACCTACCTGGAAGTGATGTACCCCAGTGCCTACCGCCAGCTTGCTACCTACCAGATGGCCATCGGCACCGACGGCATGTACTCCGGCATACAGATGCCAACGCGCAGCGACGGCAGCTACGGGCACACCGTCCTCTTTTCGGTCTGGGACAATGGCGACACCGACAAGGACAAGAACCTGCCCGACATCATGCGTGCCGCCGCAGTCGATCTCGGTCCGGAGGCCTACGCCACACACTTCGGAGGCGAGGGAACAGGCTCCAGCATCCGTTACAACAGGGACGACCTCTGGGAGTTCGACCACTGGGTTCAGTTCCTCTACAACGTGCGCCCCGATATCGTCAGCGTCACCAACGCCGACGGCACCGTCTCCGAATACGAGAGCACGCTGCAGACCGTCTGGTTCAAGCAGGCCGAGGAGGCCGACTGGCACTACATGGGCACCTTGCGCATGGCCGGAGCCAACCGCCTCACCAGCGGCATATACAGCTTCCTGGAGAACTTCGGCGAAGCAGGCGGCAACCTGATGCGACGTTGCTACTTCCGCAACGGAGCCATGCGCTCGGCTGCCAACGGGCAGTGGTACCCCCTGAACCATGCAGGCTTCGGCAACACGCAGAACAACGGCAAACGCAATTCGCGCTACGACTTCGGACACGGCGTCACTCAGCTCTTCGACAAGACCTTCTATCTCGAGACGGGCGGATACATGGGCAAACGCGACAGCGCCTCCACCTGCGAGCCTCCACAGCTCGGGCAGATGCCCTGGGTGGACACCATCGACATAGCCCGCCTGGAGCACCGCGTGGACGAAGGCGTCAAGCACTATCAGGGCAAGACCTTGCAGTCGCGCGTAGAACTGACACGCACCGTCTCCGACCCCGCCACGTGGAAACTCATCAGCTACAGCGACGAAGAGACCGTGGGCGAAGGCGACAACGGCCGAGCCGCCATGATGCTCGACGGCAACCGGAGCACCTATTACCACAACAAATGGAAGAACGGCAGCGTCGCCTACCCGCACATCTTCACCTTCGAGGCACCCGAACCCGTTACCGTCAGCTCGCTGGAACTCTATCAGAGCCGCGAAAGCAGCTATCGGGCAAAACGCCTGATGCTCTCCGTCTCCGATGACGGAAACCAATGGACCACAGTCTCTTCGAACCTCACCGTCGAGGATTCCGACTGCCCCACCATTCCGCTTCCGGAACCCGTCACAGCCAAATACTTCCGCCTGCGCTTCGCCACGGGCTACGGCACCAACCTTGTCATCAACGAACTCTACTTCAAGCACGAGTACCGCCTGGAGAGCTTGCTCGAACTCGCCCGCCAGATCTTCGACGAGGCCGATGCCTGGGGCGGCTATGCTCCTGCCGACCTCGAGCCGCTCCGCACGGTCTATGCCGACGGCACCTGCACCGATGCTGAAGCACTCCGACAGGCCATCGAGAGCATCGGACAGACGGCTCAGCCGCTCACCTACGGCGTGCTTGCCCAAGCAGAGCACTTCACGCCGATGGCCGTCTATCAGCTCCACAACGCTTCGGGCAGGGGCGACATCATCGCTACTGCCGACAACGTTCCTTCCATCGCAGCCTCCCAAGTCGCGGCGGCGCTCGAAGCCTATCGCACATCGTGCTCCGTCACCGACCCACGTTGCAACTGGATGATTCTGCACTCCGAGAAGTACCACGAGAACTACCTCTACAACCTCGGAGCAAGAAAGTATCTCACCCTGAAGGACAACGTCTTCTCCTTCTCCGACACACCCGCTCCCGTCGTTCTCAAAAAGAACGGCAACGGCTTCACCATCGGCTTCGAGGATAAATACCTGAGCATCAAGGTCGGCAGCGAAGTGCCCCTGACGCCCGTCTCTGCGGCTGCCTCCACTTCCATCTTCCAGTTGCGCACCAATCAGTACCTGCGGCCCGACCCCATCATCGTGGCCGAACTTGCCGAAGAAGCAGAGCAGTCGTCGCACGACAACACGGCCGAGACGCTCTTTGCGCAAGGGCTGGAGACATACGCAAAGGCATTCGTGGCCCATCCCAACATGGAGTCGAAACTCATCCGCAACAATACGTACCTATCCTCCAACGCCAACACGTCGCAGCAGACCGAGCACAATCTGGCCAGGCTCATCGACGGCAGGACAGCCACCTACTACGAGACGTGGTACAGCGGCATTGTCTGGCCCGACGAGATGTCCTATCTTCAGGCACGTGTCACCACGCCGCTGAGTGCCTTCGCCTTCAGCTTCACGCCCTCGCAGAACCCCGAATGGGGCCAGCCCGACATCCCCTCCGACATCGTCGTCACGGCATCGCCCAACGGACGTAACTATCTCTCCGTGGCACACTTAGCCGAGGGGCTGCCGTCCTCCATTAGCGAAAGCTACACCTCGCCCGTCATCTTCACCGACGGCCTGACGCGCTTCCTCCGCTTCAACGTGATGCAGACCCTCGGCAAGCGCGACGACAGCCACATCTTCGCCATGAGCGAGTTCCAAGTCCACGAGGCAACCATCGACGAAGCCGAGTCGGCCTACTGCCAGAGGGAAAACGTCCGCGAGGCCTTCGATGCCTTGCAGACCGAGCTGCAGGCCATGCGCGAACTCATCGGGGCGAATGCCGTTACGCCCGAAAGCTGCGAGTCTCTGCGCGAAGCCATCAGGCAGGCAGAGCTGGCACTCGAGGACGCTACTGCAATAACCGCTCCCGCTTCGGCTCCCGAAGCCAAGGACATCCGGGTTTACAACCTTGCCGGGCAGCAGATGAAGGGCAGACGGCCGGACGGCATCCTGCCGCGAGGTATCTACATTGTCAATGGCAAGAAAGTGCTCTACTGACGCACTTTTTTGCGGCACGACAAGGGAGGTGATTTTACACTCCACGGAGAATCGCCTCACACTCCACGGAGAATCGCCTCACACTCCACGGAGTATCGGCCGATGCTCCACGGAGTATCGGTCGATGCTCCACGTTGTGTAAAACCCCACCCTTGGCGACGCATTTGCGGGCCTATGGTAACCCCACCCCTAACCCCTCCCCTTCGAGGGGAGGGGGAACGGCCGCTGCCCTCCGCGTCTTCCCCGAAAAGTTGGCAGCATCCTTACTCCCCTCCCCTCAAGGGAAGGGCTAATGTAACAGTCCCCACCCCCATCCCCTCCCCTTCGAGGGGAGGGGAGCCGCGGCAGACTTCCCAAGTTCTGAGGCACCAATCCCCTCTCCCAAAGGGGAAGGCTGGGAGGGGGCTTCCCCCTTCGAAGGGTGTGGAGCCGCGGCAGACTTCCCAAGTTCTGAGACATCAAGCCCCTCCCCCAAAGGGGGAGGCTGGGAGGGGGCTTTCCCCTTCGGAGCGTCTGTTTGCCTTTCTCGGAATGCTTTCCAAGTCATCGTTAAATGTTAAAAAAGCCTAAAGAAATTGAAAAACTGTCGTATATATAATATAACGTATTAATAAAAAGAATAAATTTGTAGGACGAAAACTATATTTATCAACTAAAATTAACAAACATTTTTAAACTAAAAACTTTATTAACTATGAGAAAGCGTTACTTACTTCTAACGTTGTTGCTACCATTGGCAACGATGTTTTCGTCGGGGCGTGCATTCGCGCAGACCGACGCTGAGTACGAAGCCGCAATGGCAGCCATCGTGGATGGCGACATCTATTTGATTTCGACGGAGTACGAAGGCTACAAGTATTTCCTTACCAGTGATGGAAGTCTGACAGACACGAAGGATTATGCCGCTATGTTTGCCTTTCAGAAGAAGTCAGGCGGCAGTTTCAAGACCTATGGCTTCCAGGTTAATAGCGGTGGCAGCTACTTCAGCAACCCTGTCAGCGGCAGCTACGCCGACGACATTATCACGGACACTAAACTTAACACTAGCACCCGAGGCGACGCTACTTGGGAGACTCAGGTGTTCTTCCTGAACACAGAGGGCAAGTATGCTGTCCGTGCTTGTAACTGCTCGCCCGCCGCAAGTAGCTGGAACCATGTGGGCAGTTCATTCTGGACTGTTGTCGATGGTAATGCTACCTATACATGGCAACCCCAGTACATCTGGGAGATAGAAGCTCCCGATGATAACTTCCGTGTCTATACGGCTTTGAACAATCTCATCGACAAGTATGGAGACCAGGTTTATGATGACGGCACCGGCTATACGATGAACAGAGGCATGGGCAATGACTTCGGACAGTACAGCGACTTTGATACTTGGGACAAGTTCTATGCTCTCCTTCAGAATGCCGTGGGTATGTTCGACAGCTTCGACACATTCGATGACTACAAATGGGTAGGCGATGGCGACTGTCCCACTTTGGACGAAATGAAAGCCATGGCAGCTGAAGCCGATTCTTTGTATGCAGTCATCCTCGACAGCGAAGTGCCCTTCATGGTGGACAATGGTTACTACCGCATCTTCGCCCACAACCGCTACAAGTCAACCTTCGACGAGAGCGGCTTCGTGGATAAGGCTATTGCCGCTTCCTTCGACGCAGAGCACAAGGACAGAATCGTCTATGCCACACTGAACAGAGAGAGAGCTAACTTCATCTGGAAGTTCACCAAGAGCGAAGATGGCGACAGCATCCTGCTGCAGAATGCCGGTATGGGAACATACATCAACTTGGAATCCATTAAATTAGGACATCTGGAAACAACCGCTGACCCAAGCAAGGCCGGCTATGTCATGCTCGACTATGCAGGATACGACTATGTAGAACCCGATGGCATTGCCGACGACCGGGATATCTTCTGCATCCGCTTTGCCCAGGAGCCAAGAGACGGAAACTATTTCCACCAGAATGGCCACAGCTCAGTGAACGACCAGACATCTCCTTGGGGCAACTATAGCGTTGACTCAGGCAAAGAACAAGACATGGCCTTCTGGAGAAGGACATACGATTACGATACTTCAAGATCAGACCATTGGACCAGCGAATGGTTCCTCGAACCCGTTGACGATGCCGAAGCTGAAGAAATCATCGAAAACTTCGAAATGATAAAGAACCACGACGTCCTCGTGGCTCAGAACAACGCCCTGCGTGCAGAAGTCCTCGACGCCTTGACAACGGCTAAGGATGTCATCAGGACAAAGCTTATCACCTCTGCCGACCAGATGTCTTCTCCCTATAGCCATAATGATCAGGCTGGTAATAATCGAGATGGCGGCGACCTCTCTGCAGGTGTCCTCATTGATGGCGACGCATCTACCTATTGGCATAGCGCATGGCAAAACAGCCCCGAAGGACAGCACTACATCGAGCTTTCCGGCATGGAAGGCATGGTTGGCGATTGCGAGTTCTATCTCCGCGAAAGAGCCGGTGCAGCTAACGACCGTCCAAAGCAGTTCCTGCTCTTGGGTACTGACAACCAGAAGAATGCCGACGAAGACTGGGTAGAAATAACAACTATCGATATTCCTAACTTCGCTGCAGGTGCAGAAAGCTCAGTTCCGTTCTTCGTTGAGACAGCCTATCCTTACGTCCGTGTCGTAGGCATCGACTGCGATCCTTCCTACAACACCTTCTGGCATGCTGCCGAACTTCAGATACTTACCGTGAGAGATAACCCCAACTCTCAGTTCGTTGCTCTCGGTAAGATAGCCCAGAACCTGGAGGATACTTACAACAGCAACGTGAAATTGGCCGACGCTGATATTACCGTCGAGGCTTACGAGGCACTCCTCGCAGCCTACAAGACATTCCTTGCCGGTATGGTCGATCCTACCGAACTGCGTAATGCAATTACTGAATTCGCCAACGTAACGACGGGCGTAGTAGAAGGCACGAATCCCGGTGAATGGGCTGACAAGACCGTTGCCAATGACTACGAAGCTCTCTATGCTGAGGTTACACAGTACGACAAGGCTGGCCGTTACAATGCAACACAGAACCACAGGTATGCCGTGATGCTCAAGGCTATGCAGAAGAGCGTCATGGAGCAGGCAAACGGCGTTGAAACCAACAAGTGGTACAACATCATGTTCCCCACGGAAGCTATGTTCACAGACTTTGGCTTCAATCCCACAAAGCCCGGTGGTGAATCACAGATTGTTGACCATCCCGACCAGTTCGGTTATGTAGTAGCTCCAGGTGTCAGGACTGATGAAATGGGTCTGAACGAAGAAGGAGTGGAAGCTGCCACAGGCAACTACTATTTGGACTTCGCTACCAAGGAAACAGCCCGCCACGCCATGAACCTCTACTTCTGTGATCCTCAGGAGCTGGAAGACCCCGATGTCAGCATGTTCCGCTTCATTGAACGTCCTGTTGATACAAACGACTACACAGGTCTCTTCGCAGAGGTGAAGGAGAATATGTTGATGGCTCTCGACATCAGCGCTGACTATACAAAGGGCGAGGGCTTGATTACAAGCGTAGATCAGCTCTCAAGTAACTCTCTCGACAGATCCGAGGGTAACAAACTGGAATATCTGATTGATGGCATGGCCAGCACTTATTGGCACAGCGACTATCATCAGGATGTGCTTGCCGCTCCTTATCTGCAAGTTGCCTTTAATGAACCCGTTTCCGGCATGATTCAGGTAGAGATAGCTCGCCGTAATACAGCGAACGGTCACATTGAAAGCATGTACGTCATGGGCAGCAACGATGCACAGAACTGGACTAACATCGGTTACATCGAGACACCGTTCACCAACATCAATACTCCCTCTTTGAGTCAGCCGTTCGACCTGGGTGCTTCTTACAGCTACCTGCGTTTCATCATGACGAGGAGGTATGGTACCGATGCTGGCGGCAACGTTGAATTCGATCCCTTCCCAGAGATTACAAGTAAAGACGATTACAACAAGACGTGGACTTACTGCCACGCTTCCGAGTTCCAGATTTATCCTTTGACTGCTAACACGCAACTGAACGCTGCCGGCAAGGCTCTTCAGAAGGCTTACTCAACAGCCAACAAGGTGATCAAGAAGGATGCTTCTGCATCAGACTTTACAGCTGCCATCGACGCATACAGGACATATCGCACGTCCTTCAACGCTATTGAAGGCAAGTCTGTACTGCCCTACGGTAATGACAAGGCAGCTCCTGTCTATGCTATTCAGAACAAGGCAACGGGTCTCTTCCTGAACTGTAAGGGCGTCAACAATGCCAACAACACCCTCGAAGCTATCCCGACCTTCTTCGAGTACTCAGCTCCTGGCTTCCAGAGAAGCTTCCTCCACGGCAAGAACATCGGCGGCGGTGACTGCTCTTATCTGCACTCTCAGAACTTCGACCACCGCTTCGTGACATGGAACGACACGCAGGTTGACTACAACTCTGCCCTCGTGCTTCGCATTGCCGAAAGCTTCAATCCCGAAGAGCTTACGACATTCAACTTCTACAAGGACATCAAGCCCGGTAACATCTACAACTGGTGCAACAGCGTTACCCTCCTTCCTCTGAACATTCCTGAAGAGGCCTCAGCCTACATGAGCCTTGGTACTTATAGCGATGAGTATAAGAATGAGAATGATGAAATCATGACTGGCGACTTCCTTGCCCTGAGGAAGACTGAAGTCATCTACGCAGGCGTTCCCACGCTGTTCATCTATGGCCAGCTCGAAGACTACAACGCCGACGATGACTATGCTGAAACCTTTAAGTTCGAAATCGCTGCCAAAGAAATGATTGTTGTAGAGCCTGACACCGTCGGTGGTCTCGTAGGTAATCTCGTTGCACGTACCCTTAAGAAGGGCGAGATTGAATTCTCCGGCAATCGTGCCGTATGTGTTGAAACAGAGAAGGGCACTACGCTTAATAGTGCAGTACTGGATCTCACTCTCTGTCCTCCCATCGATCCCGACGAAATTGAGTTCGACTTCAGCATCCTTCTTGGTGCAGAAGCAGACAAGGCCGACGGCGTGAAGAACATTTCGACTGCTCTCGAGAAGATCAGCCAGCCCGGCAATGTTTATAGCATGGACGGCAAGCTGCTCCGCTCCGGCGCAACGTTGAACAGCCTCAAGTCTCTTGGCAGAGGCATGTATATCCTCAACGGCGTCAAGGTTGTCGTGAAGTAAACGACTGTTCTATCAATAGAGGGAGTGCTTTGGGTCAAGCCTGAAGGCTCCCTCTTTTTAATATGTTAATATAGATATAATAGTATATAACATCTTAGTCTAAGAGTATGAAAAACCTTAAGAGCCTGCTTCTGATAGCAAGTCTTGTGCCAGCCTTGCAGGGTGTGGCACAGATAGAGGAATACACGTTGCCAGACGGCAAGGTGGTGAAGATAGACCGCAGCGTGTTCCCTGACCTTAAGTATGATGCTGTGCCGAAGGCCAAGCCTGCCGACTATGTGGCGCGGCGAAAGAGAGGCCGCAAGGCGAAGGCACAGCTGCCGCCTTTCGTCTATAACGGGCAGGACAAGTACTTCCCGCCCATCTTCAATCAGGACGGCGGTTCCTGTGGTTCGGCTGCTGGTGTGGGCTATCAGTTCACGCACGAGATAAACAGCTATCGCGATGCCGATGCTTCGCTGCCCGAGAACCAATATCCTTCCCACTTCACGTGGCTCATGGCTTACCAGACCAGCACGACGGAAGGCATGGCCAAGGGCAACGGCATTCCCAATGTTCCCACCTACGGCGGACGTACCTATAGCCGTCTCTTCGGAGCACAGACGCACGACGACCCGGACTATGGCTGGATGCAAGGCTACGACAAGTGGTACAGCGCTATGTGGAACCGTTCGGCTTACGACTTCAACCTCAGTCCCACGAACACCCCCGAGGGCCGGCAGGAACTTAAGGAGTGGCTCTTTGACCATTGCGGTGACGAGACGATGCACGGCGGCGGTGTGGCAGGCATCGGAGTGGCTGCCTACGGCACTTGGGCTGCCATCCCCAACAGCTCGGCCAACAAGGCGGCTGGAGTGGTAGGCATGAAGTATGTCGAGAAGTGGGGTGACACTTTCAACCATGCTCTCACGGTCTGCGGCTATGACGACCGCATTGAGTTCGACCTCGACCACGACGGCATAGTCGGCGAGGCAGAGGAGGACGAAGTGGGAGCCTGGATTATCGCGAACTCCTGGGGCGACGGCTGGGAGAACAAAGGCTTCATCTATTGTCCTTATAAGTACAGCTTTGCCGTCAATAACGACACCTGGACTTGGACGCCTGGCGCGTATGTCATCCGAAAGAACTATCGTCCGTTGCGCACCATCAAGTTGCTCATGGACTACAATCGCCGCAGCGAGCTGCTGTTGTCGGCTGGCATTGCCCAGAACATCGATGCCCTTCGCCCGGAGAAGCAGATACCCTTCGAGCACTTCCGCTATGCTGGCAACACCCTTGGCGCTGACCCTGCTCCCGAAGTGCCGATGCTGGGCCGATGGACGGACGGCATGCACTACGAGCCGATGGAGTTCGGCTACGACCTCACCGACCTTACCTTCACCGTGGACCGCACCAAGCCGCTGAAGTACTTCTTCATCGTCAAGACGAAGACAGACGCTATCGGAAGCGGTCACATCTACAACGCTTCCATCATCAATTACGAGATAGACAATGAGGGCGTCGAGATTCCTTTCGACCAGCAGAACGTGGAGATAAGGAACAAAGGCCGTGAGACCGTCATCACCGTCGTTGTGCCTGGCGAACAACTCTATGCTCCCACCAACCTCAGTCTTGAGGACGGTGTGCTGCTATGGTCGGCTCCGCAGGCTTCCAGCCTCACGCTCACGGGCTACCATGTCTATGAAGGCACAGAACTTGTGGCACAGTTGCCGGCAAGCCAGACCTACTATACTCCTTCTGCAGCCGCAACCGACGCGTTCACCGTCAGGGCTGTCTATCAGGCAGGACGTTACGAGCAGGAGTCTGCTTCGTCCAATGCCGTAGTGCCCGACATACCTTTGCCGGGTGCCAACCAAATCGTCAACATGAACGAGAGCGGCATCGTCATTCCGGGTGCCATATCCGAGATGCTGGGAAAGGCCACGATAGAGTTCTGGATGCGCAACGACAAGAATGTCAACTATACGCATCAGGTCGGTCCCGGCTGGGGCAAGTTCCTCTTCCACAACAGTAGCAACGGAACGCTCTCCGTGGGTTGGGACAGCGGCGGCACCGACCGTCTGAACGTCAGCAACGTCTTCTCTGCCCTGAACAGATGGAACCATATCGCTATCGTCATCAATGGCAGCGTGCTCACGCTCTACGTCAATGGTGTGCGGAAAGGGTCGATTACCTCCAAGACCTTCTCGGGCCTTGTAGCCTTCGGCGACCTTCAGTTTGGCCGCACAGCCGACATCAACCAGTGGTGGATAGGCGGCTTGGACGAGATACGCGTCTGGCGGACAGCTCGTACGCAAGCTGAGATAAGGAACAACATGCGCGTCCGCATCGCTGCTCCCGCCTTGCAGCCCGACCTCCTGATATACGTTCCTATGGAGACGATAGAGGTGGACGGCGTGACGAAGCTGCGCGAGTACGTCAGCGGCAAGCACGCCACCTTCCGCACCATCGGCACATGGCAGGTTGTGGAGGACAACGGTCCCTTCTCCGGCGCTGCGCCGACACCCGTGCTTACCATAGATGAGGAAGACGGCATACACTTGGCCGGCGTTCCGTTCTGCCTTAAGGCCAACAGTCTGCTCGACGCTACGGCGTGGGATTGGACTGTAGCCAAGTCGGCCGATGCCTCTTCCGACGAGGCGCTGCCAACGCTCGACGCTCAGTCTCCCACCCTTCATGGCATGAGTCCCACCTTTGTCATTCCGCAAGCCGGTACCTATACCGTGAGCTGCACAACCACGTATGCCGACGGCACAACGCTTTCGGCCGAGAAGGAGATTGAAGTAGCCGAGGGCGAGGCTCCCGTAGCAGCCTTCGATGTGCTGAACGACACCCTTCCAGCCGGCGACCGCTTCAGCTTCACCAACCGCAGCGAAGGCTACGGATGCACCTATCTCTGGAGCATGCCCGGAGCGGAAGTGGAGCAGGTGAGCGGCACGAATGCTACGGCTCTCTATCCGCAGACAGGAACCTTCTCCGTGACGCTCACTGCCAGCAATCCCTACGGTTCCAGCAGTGTGACGAAGGAAGTGACGGTACGCGAGTCGGCACCTGCAGCCCGTTTCGATGTGTCGCAGACGGCCATCATGCTGGGCGAGGGCGTACAACTCCTTGATAACAGTCGCTACACCCCCCTCACGTGGCATTGGGAACTGAACAACGGCAGTCGCATCCTGACGGTTGACGATCAGTCGCCCTTCATCGTCCCGACGGCTCCCGGCTACTATGACGTCAGCCTCTTCGTCACGAATCAGCTGGGCGAGAACACGCTCACGCAGAAGCGTTACCTCATTGTCAGCAACGACGACCCCGTATCCTGCCTCAACTTCACGGGTGCAGAGACACTGCAGCTCCCTTGTCCCTTCAGCGAGGAGCAGAAGTCGCTGACGCTCGACTGGTGGATGCGTCCGCAGCAGTACGAAGGCAGCGTGAGTCTCAGCTCTGCCGAAGGCGGACTCTCTACGTCCGTCGATAACAAGGGCGCACTCTCTGTCACGTTGGGAACCAGGACGGTACAGTCGGACGAAGGCTACATCATCACCGGCGAATGGCATCACTATGCCGTGACCTACAACATAGGCTTGCTCAAGTTCTACCGCGACGGACAGCTCGTCTGCAGCCCAACAGCTCGGACACTCTCCCGCTTCCCTGCGCTCCAGACCATTACGGTGGGCGAAGCAGGTTTCAAGGGTCAGATGGACGAGGTACGGCTTTGGAACACCGTCCTGACGCCCGAGAAGATAAATGCCTACAGCAACCAACATATTGACGATGTGGCAGAGGCGCAGGCAGCCGACGGCTTGCTGCTTTACTACGACTTCAATCAGAACGGCGGCGACGTAGTGGATCGCACCACAAGCGCTTGCAATGCCCGACGCATCGGCTTCGGTCCCGACGGCGACGCGTGGAACTCCGCACTGGGCGTCTTCACGCTCGACACGCAGGCACAGATGCATGGCGACATCTCCGCTACCTATCTCACCAACTACAAGAACCCTTACATCACGGCTTCGGGTACGGTGAACTCCAACAACAGCAGCCGCTTCCTCCGACTGGCCATGCGGACAACCCGTTCCAGATGGCAGGATGCGAATGCCATCGTGCAGAACAACATCACGACGGGAGCACACATCGATACCTCCCACCACAACGACATCCAGTTCGAGACGCAGTGGAGCGGCTTTGCCACCCCGTTGCTCGACTATCGCCTCTGGCAGGCAGTTACCCTTCCCGCCGGCAAGTACCACTTCAGCATCAAGCCGGGCGACGTTGACGACATGCAGACCAGCCGACTCGTGGTCTGCAAGGGTAGCAAGATGATCAGCGATGCCGAGTGCGAGGAGAAAGCTATTGCCTGTTGCAAGCTCATGGACGGCAACGTCAGCTTCACGCTTGCTGAGGAGACAGAGGTGTCGCTTGGTATCATCGTCAACCTTACCGGGCAGGCCAGCTTCGGCATCAATGCCTTCAAGCTCGAAGGTGTCACCATCGAGCAGCTCACGCCCGAAGACCCGACAGGAATAAAGGACCTTAAAGACCTTAAGGACGTTAAGGACGTTAAGGACCTCAGAGACCTTAGGGAAGGCATCTACGACCTCAGCGGCCGGAAGGTGGCAGACACTCAGCTGAAGTCGGGCATCTACATCAAGGAAGGCAAGAAGGTGCTGGTGAAGTAGTGTCGAAAAGCTGCTTGGCCCGTCCGTGCTTGCTTGCAAAGAGGTTCTCCGCCTTTCCCCTCCCCCTCGAGGGGAGGGGAAAGGGGTGGGGTAGGCAGGTGGCTTCACTTCGCCGAAGGCGACCTTTGTGCTTTCTGTGTGAGAGACCCCACCCCTAACCCCTCTCCTTGGAGGGGAGGGGAAAGGGCGGTTGTGCCCTATTCGACTGATGAACTTCCCGAAAAACCTTGACAGCATATTGACGCTCGGCGTGAAGGAATTGACGAAGCCTTATGGATCGTTATCTGATGCAACGTGGAGTGTTGGCCAACACTCCACGTTGTGTTGGCTTTTGCTCCATGGAGAATCAACCGACTCTCTACGGCGTTTTTAGCGGAAAATGCTGCTTTGTTTTGCTCTCTACTATAACTCTCTGATAGTATCTTAACTTTGTGTCGAAAAAAGAGCCTCTGTAAGTCATTGATTGTTAGTGGTGAATCGATTTAAGCCATTATTTTGCCTTCGGAGTAGAAAAGTGCCACCCAACCCGAGAAATGCCGTCAGAGAGGCCGGAGATGAGAAGAATCTTTACAACGCAGGTAGCAGACTCCACCCCTAACCCCTCCAAAGCCTCTCCTAAATCCTCCCCTAAAGGGAAGGACTTTTTGAGCTAAGTGCAGCGAATGTAATAGAGACCCCACCCCTAACCCCTCCCCTTGGAGGGGAGGGGAAAGGGAGTTTGCATCCATTCCCTAATTTTGTGTGACTTTCCTTGCTTCATAGTTTTGTCCATGCTTGCTTGCGAGGATGTTCTCCGCGGCCCTTCCCCTCCCCTCTGAGGGAAGGGGTTAGGGGTGGGGTACGGCAGGCTTAAGCCATGCTGCAACCTGTTCTGGCCGCCGAAGCAGCGTTTTCTGTTAAGATGTGTTAAATGGCGGGCGGGCTTTACCTACTATATTATAATAATGTATAACTTTGTGGAAAATAAAGATACTACCATCCGAATTATGAAGAAACTGCTTGTCTTCCTGCTGTCCCTGGCCTGGATGGGCGCAGATGCCCAAAATCCCGACAGCCTCACCTTTGCTGTGCTCGGCAATTCCATATCAACCTACTACGACTACCTCCCTGCGGGCTATGCCGTCTTTTACGACCAGAACCGAGAGAACACCTTAGGCTATCAGGTGGGCGACACATGGTGGATGCAGCTGAGCCGCCTGTCCGGTCTCACCTTCCTTGCCAACGCCTCGTGGAGCGGAAGCCGTGTGGCAGCCGACGTCCTCAATAGCAATGCGCCCTTCCTGAGCAACCATCGCATGAAAGCTCTGGGCCGTGCCGGCAATCCCGACTTCATCTTCATTGCAGGCGGCACTAATGACTGGAGCGTCGCCAAAGTGCCCTTGGGCCAATATCGCACAGAGAATTTTACCGATTCCGTCAGTTTTCGAGGCGCTTACCAACGGCTTCTTTGGAAGTTGACCACATGGTATCCCAAGGCACGCATCGTCTGTCTGAGCATCTTTCCACGTGGCAACGGCGTGAACGAAAAGAATGCTCAGGGCTGGAGCCAAGCCGATGCCAACGCCAGCATCAAGTACATCGCCAAGCAGTTCGGCCAGTATTTCATCGACTGTACCAGTGTGCCCTGGGCCAACGACTGGGGCGCTTCTACCCTCGACTACCTTCATCCCACGGCCTACGGTGCCACACAGCTCGCCACCCACATCAACAACTCCCTGATCTCGCAGAAGATTATCACGAGGGCACTGAAGCGAACCAATGAAGTGGCTGAGGCAGAGCGGCTTCTCGACATAAGCTTCACCGAGGAAGGCATCGTCAACCGTGGCACATACGAGTCGCGTGTAGGCCGACACGGCGCAACGTCTGTCATCCTCGACGCAGCCTCGGGAGCCTATCTTGGATGCTCCCGTGCCCGCGCCTCCGACTATTTCTATGCTACCTACGACGAGGGTTCGCCCCTTGCCGAAGCCTTCAACAACAACGTCACCTGGGAGATGCTGGTGCGACTGGACGGTGTGGGCGACCAGAGCGGCAACATCGGCAGGACCTGCATCATGGGCAACGAGCAGGACGGCGGTTGGGCTTTCTACAACTCGGCACTGGCAAGCTGCTTCACCTATAGGCACAAGAGCGGCGTGAACAGCACCATGAAGAGCATCGTCGGCGACTCCATCCTCGTCCCCGGCAAGTTCTATCACCTCGTGGTGACTATGGACCGGACGAGCCACGTCATGCGCTACTTCATCAACGGAAAGCTTGTCTGTACCGGTACCCGTGCCGGCACCGACATGGCGATGCCGTTATGCGGCTCGCTCAAAGGGCGCAAGGGCATGTGGATCTGCCTCGGCGGCGACGCTACCGCAGGCACTTTCACCTCCGGCTCCGAAAGCTCGGCTGCATGCAGCTTTGTCTTTGCCCGCATCTACAACGGAGCACTCTCCCAGAAGGCAGCCATCGCACTCTACGACGACGAAGTGAAGAAGTTCACGGAGCCGCAGCCATCGCATGGCACAGAACTCCTTCTTGACTGCGAGTTCACGCCCGACGGAGCCCTCAACCATGCCCCATCCTTCCGTAGCAAACCCATCGTCATGCTCGGCGACGTGCCCGTCGGCTACAATCCCGACATCAACCTCTACGAGTCGCAGTTCAGCAGAACGCGGACACAAGCGTTCAAGTACTACATGGGCGATGCCGCGACAATGCATCAGCTCTCCGATGCCTACAGCGTCGAAGTGTTGTGCCGCACCAGCGAAGCCGTTCCTACCGTCAACACACGCCCGTTGGGCTTCGTCAACGGCTATGGTTTCGGCCTGCAGATGAACTCGAACGGCAACATCGGCTACACCACTACAACCCAGGGCAACAAGGCGGACGGCACTTATGCCAAGTCGCAATGGTCGTGGATAGAAGCAGGCGGACACACCGACACTTACACCCATTACGTCATCGTCTATGACCGCATGAACTACAAGTCGCAGTTCTACATCGACGGCGAACTGGTTCTCTCGCGCTGGCTCACCTTCAAGGAGTGCCCCGTTTACGAGTGGACGCCGTCGGCCTGGCTTGCCATTGGCGCCGATGCCTATGGCGCATACGATGCATCAGAATCGGCTGGAAACTTTCCCTTTATGGGCGATGTGGCGCTGGTACGCGTCTATGGCAGGGCATTGAAAAAGGAGGAAGTGCAGGCCCTCCACGGCATTCTCTCCGTGCAGGAACGGAGCTATACGCTGGGAAGCAATGGCTATGTCGCTGTCTGCCTGCCCTTTGCCTACCGGCTTCCCGCAGGCTATACGGCCTTCGTCGTCACGGAGTTAGCCTCTCCGTCAGCCATAATGAAGGCCATCGCCGAGCCAGGCGAGTGCGTGCCCTACGGAACGCCCGTCCTCATCCAAGGCGAACCGAAGTCCACTATCACGCTGACGGCTCTGAGAAAAGACGAGGTGATGGATAATTTACAAAGCGACACGTTGCCCAACCTCCTTGCCGGTACCTATTCGGGCAGAACCATTACCACGGGCGACGGCTTCTACATAAGGACTACCGGCACGAATCTCTACCGCGCCTCGTCAACCATCGTCCTGCCTCCTTTCAGCTGCTATCTGCCTTCTGCCGAGAAGCGGACGTACTTCAAGCTGGAGGAAGATGCCACAAGAATCAGTCTTCCTTCAAGGAAACAGAACAGCGAAACGCCGAATGGAGAATGCTACGACCTTTCGGGACGCAGGGTCATCAGCCCGCAGCAGAAGGGCATCTACATCAAGGACGGCAGGAAAGTAGCCTTCTGACTATTCCTTTTCCCGCTGAAGAGCCTCCCAGCCGCTGCGGTCCTGCCACTGGACGTAGATTGTCTTGAAAGGGTCGTTGCCCAGTCGCTTCCTGCCAAACGAGATGCGGGCAAAGGTGGATGACCACTCTTCGACGTGGTCCTCGTGCGTATAGTCCCACTTTGCATACTTGCGGCGCAACTGTTTCCGAATCTGATTCGACTTCATCAGCAGACCAACCTCATTGCCTTCTATCTCGACGAACCATACGGTAACGAGGTGAACGGTATGCGAGCGAGGCGTGGCATGCACTTCTATTCTGGCGCCAACGCCGTCGAAGAGGCCCGTCAGCGTAGTGCATTCGTCTGTTTGGTCCTCGAAGTCATAGCCCATCTCCTCCAGAGCATCCACAAACTCATCCTTCTCTCCTCCCAGCGGAAGGCCGAGGAAGACGGAGTGTTCCTGTGCTTTCAGGCACAGAGACAGCCACAGAAACAATATGAGAAGCCTGCATTTCACTTAATTACGAACTTCTTTCCCTTCTGCACCAGAACGCCCTTTCTTGGCATAGTGCTCTTCGCTATTTGCTGGCCTGCCAAGTTGAAGATGAGGGCCTTAGGGTCTTTAAGGTCCTTAAGGCCTTTAGCGTCGTTGAGGCCGGTAGTGTTGTCGAAGTCGATGGTCACGACGTCGCCTGCCTTGACATTAGGTATGGTATAGACATCGCCGTCGGCAATCGGTGCGATGCATTCGCCGTTCAGCCGGAAGGTGTAGCTTACGTCCTTGAGTTTGGCATAGCGGATGCGAAGTGGCTGCCCAGCTCCGGACGTGATGGCGATATGCGTGGCCTTGCTGTCCTGCCAGGTCTCATCGACGGTGAAATTGCCTTGTGCCTTCAAGCCCGTGACGCTTCCCTCCTTCCAAGCCGAGGGGAGGGCCGGGAGCAAGGTAACGATGTCGTCGTAGGACTGCAGGAGCATCTCGGCGATTCCGCTGGTGCAACCATAGTTGCCGTCAATCTGGAAGGGCGAATGAGCGTCGAAAAGGTTGTAATAGCACCCGCCGTAGTTGCCCATCTCTATGACGTAACTGCCCGAATGTCGCAGGGCCAGCGAGAGGTTGTTACGGGCGCGGTCGCCGTCGAGGCAGCGACTGTAGGTGTTTGTTTGCCAGCCCATTGACCATCCCGTCACGTCGCCGTTGCGGGCAATCTGTCCGTTGTAGGCGGCCTGGAAGAGCCGTTTGCCCTCTGTGCTCTGGTCGAAAGCGCTGACTTGCGAGAAAGGATAGAGGCACATGAGGTGCGACAAGTGGCGGTGGCCCTGGTCGGAAAGGGCGTTGTTCTTCCATTCCGAGATGCACGGCTTGCCGTTATACGTCTCTGTCCAAAGGCCTTTGTCGAAGTTGTCGTACAGGTCTTGGATGGCAGCAATCTGCGAGGCGGTGAGAGGCGACTCGTCGCCAAGCTCGGCGTGGCCCTTCATCACTTCGTCCAAAGCCTCGTAACTCGTCTGCTGAGCAAAGGCTGTAACGTCGCCGGGGCCGTGCTCGGGACTCCATTCGTTAGTGATTTCGTAGAGTCCCTTGCTGTCCTTCGTGGCGATGGACTTAGTGAAAAGTGCGTTCTCGTACATGACTGGCAGCGCTTTCTTCAGGAATTCGCGGTCCATCGTGTACTTGTAGTAGCGCCACAGATGCGTGCAGTACCAGGCACCAAGCGTTTTCATCGAGCCGTTGCTCCATGTCGATGTGCCGCCGAAGATGTTGTTCTCCACGGCTACTGTCCATCCTTGCGAGCCGCTCCTTATCTTCCTTGCCAGCTGATACCACGGCGAGTTGCTGCCCGGAGCACCGAAGTCGAGGATGTGGTTCAAGAAGGGAAGATGCATCTCCGAAAGGTTGGTCGGGTCGGCAGGCCAGTAGTTCATCTGCACATTGATGTCGGCATGGATGTCGCAATGCCAGAAGGAAGTGTTGCTGCGGTCGTTCCAGATGCCTTGCAGATTAGAGGGCGCGTGGATGCTTGTGTCAAGGTTTGCGCCGATGGTAAAGTAGCGGCCGTACTGGAAATAGAGTGCTTCGAGGAAAAGTCCGTCGCTGCTCTGCTTGTTCTGGGCAGAGGCGTTGTAGAACTTGATGAGGTCTTCGGTAGTCTTCGTCGAGGAGCCTCCGAGCTGCAGGCTAACGCGGTTCATCAAGGCGCTGTGTGCTGCCTTGTGATCCGACAGCAGGCTCGTGTAGCCTTTCTGTAGGGCGTCGTCGATGCGGGTGCTTACTGTGCTGGCAAGCTCTGTGGCTGTCTGTCCGCTAACGCATGAGGCTTTGCTTCCGTCGTAGTCGGTTGCGGCAGCCATGACGATGTCCATCCAGGTCGCGCCGCTTACGCTGATGCCTGTTGCCGTGATGTTTGTCGTGCCGTCCGTCTTGACCTTGAAGCCTGTGTTGTAGCTGACGATTTGCAGTTTTCCCTTGAAGGAGGCGGAGGCTGTGCCGTCGTCTTCAGCCTTGTAGGTCACTTTGCCGGCGCCTATTTGCCCGTCGGGAGCGTAGCTGACGTTGAGGGCGAGCGGCTCGTTGCCTATAGCTTCGTAGTGTGCAACGAATACATGGTCGGTGGCCGACGTGAAGTAGCGGCGTTGGAAACTCGTTGTGCCGTCGGCCGACTGGAAGTTGACGCCGGCCACACCATCGATGATGTCGAGGTAGCGGCTGTAGTTCTCGATGGCCTTATTGTCGGAGGCAACAGCCGAGAAGGTGCCGCTCTTGTCTTCTACTAATATAGAGCCGAAGTTCTGGAAGTAGCCTTGTCCGACGGAGCTGCCGTTGGTATTGTAGCCGCTCCAAAGTGTCTTCTCGTTGAACTGTATGTCGTCGCAGAGCACGCCGCCGCGTATGGTGGCACCTATCTGCCCGTTGCCCATCGGCAAGGCGTATTCCATCCAGGTGTCGCTGACGCCCGTTGCGGTGGCGGGAGTATCGTACCAAAGGGAGAAGTCGTGTATGTCGGTCGGCCTTGTTCCTTTCTGTCCGACGCAGAACTCCGTGGGTTGTACGTCGGCTTCGGCAACAGGATAGAGTATGTTGTTGCCGTCTGCCGCCTGCCAAAGGCCGATTTCCTTGCCTGCTCCCGTGCCGCCCCACTGGTTGAGATAGCGGAGGTTTTGCGAGGCAGCCCCGTTCCACGAGACTTCGAACTTGCCTATGTAGTTCGTGTTGGTAGTCAGTTCGATGGTGAAGCCCTTGTCGTCTGCTGTCTGACGGGTCTTTATGCGGCTGCCGTCATAGTAGGCATAGCGTCCCGAGCCTTTGTTGACGAGCTGGAAGCCTGTTTCGCTTCCCACGAGTTTCCAGAGCTGGCTTTCTTCGCCATACTTGCGGCTTTGTGTCGTGACGTTGCGTGCTGCTCCCATGTCCTGCAGGACGAGGCTGGAATTGGCAAAGGTGATGTAGTAGTATTTGTCTTCTTGTCCGTCGGAAGAGAAGAAGTCCGGGACGCCTTGGATAGTGAAGAGGAAGCGCGAGCCGGTGTCGGAGCTGCCTGCCGCATTGTCCCAATAGGCGAGGTAGTTGCCGCGTTTGTTCCAGAACTTATGTTCCGAGCCGTGGTCTTTTATCCAGAATCCGTCGCCGTTCTTGCCGATGTCGAACTTCGTGACGCTCATTGTGGCGGTCTCTGCCACCATTCTGGCGCGGCCGTTAGCCTCGTTGCCCATTAGGCCGATGACGTAGTTCTCGCCTCGTGCTTTGTTGTAGAAAGCGTAGCCCTCCGTGTCGTTTCCGATGTAGGTCCACAGGCCGTTGTCGCTTGTGTCCTCGGCCGTGTTGCTTAAGGTTAGGTACGTGCCGTCCAAGTAGTCGGACTTTGTGCTCAGATAGCCGCCGTTGGCTACCTTGATGGTGTACCATCTTGCTCCCGACAGGTCGGCTGCGTTGGCCATGCCTGCGAGCATAGAGAGAAGGACGATAGTAAGAAATCGTTTCATGGCTGTTATAGTTGTTAGGTTGTTAAAGGCGTTGTTTCGTTGTATTGCTGTCTTGTTGTGGCGAAGTCCTGTTATGGAGTTGTTTCGTTAATTCGTTATGACGTTATATCGTTATGACGGTCTTTCATTCTTCTCCTACCCTTCGCGCAGGAAGTCGAGTGTCTCGAAAATTTCTTCCTTTGAAGCCTGCTGGTTGATGCGTATGTCGCCGATGCCGCCAAGCAGGGTGAAGTTGATGATGTCGGCCTCGTTTTTCTTGTCGTGCCGCATGAGTTCGTAGAGGCGCTCGTACTGTTTGCAGTCGATGGCAGGCACGCCGTAGTGCTGCCGGATGAACTGTACGGTCTGCCGCATCTTGTCCTGCGGGAAGCCGCACTTCACTACGCTCAGGTACAGTTCGCAGACGAGGCCCCAAGCTACGGCATAGCCGTGCAGGACGGTCCGCCCTTGCTCCATGGCGAGACTTTCCAGAGCGTGCCCTGTCGTGTGCCCTAAGTTGAGAGCCTTGCGCAAGCCTTTCTCCGTCGGGTCCTGCTCCACGATGCGTTCCTTCACCTGCACGCTCTTCGCCACCAGCGAGCCGAGGAGGCTCCATTGACCATTGACCATTGACCATTGACCATTGACCATTGGGCGTTGGTCGATGTTCCTTTCGGAGAAAGCTTCGGGAGTGGCCAAATGGTCTGTAGCCGATGTCGGATGCTCAAGGGCAGTCAGGTCGAAGCGGAGCAGTTCTGCCCAGCTCTCTTCGTCGCTGATGAGGCCGTGCTTGAGCATTTCGGCAAAGCCGGAGAGGAGGTTGCTGTGGTCGAGCGTATGCAGGAACTCGGTGGAGAGGATAACGGTCTGTGCGCAGTTGAACACGCCTATCTCGTTCTTCAGCCCACCGAAGTTGATGCCCGTCTTGCCGCCTACGCTTGCGTCCACCTGGCTGAGCAGCGTGGTTGGGATGTTGATGAAGGCGATGCCTCGCTTGAAGGTGCTGGCGGCGAAACCGCCCAGATCCGTCACCATGCCGCCCCCCAGGTTCACCAGGAGCGAGTGGCGAGTGGCACCTCCCCGTTGAAGGGCCGTCCATACGGCAGACAGCGAGTCGAGCGTCTTGTTGTCGTCCGTCTCGCCAATGGTAATCATTTGCGCCCCTTCGAACTGAGGCATCTGGCTGACCAGCGGCCAGCAGAGACGAAGCGTCGTCGTGTCGGTAAGCACAAAGAGCCGGTCGTGCGGGCATTGGGCAATGGCGTCCGCCGTGTCACAACGCAAGTCTTGGCTTATGATAATCTTGTTTTCCATTTTTTTCAATGCAAAGATACACATTATATATTATTATTTAGCGAAAACAAGAGAGTGAAAACTGAAAAATAAGAAAAAGTGAAAAAAGTGGGGCAAAAGTTTGGCCATTCCGCGAAAAAGCCGTACCTTTGCATCCGCAAATAGCAAAGGCGAGGTTTCTCAGCCTTTGGGATGGCGGGATAGCTCAGCTGGTTAGAGCGTCGGATTCATAATCCGGAGGTCGTGGGATCGTGACCCACTCCCGCTACAACAAAGGGGACGTGTCGAAAGAGACATGTCCCCTTTGTCAATACTTTTCGCACCGCGCCGCGTTCTGGCGGCCTTTACACCCGTTTCCAGTACTTTGTGCCACCCGAGCCAAAAGAAAGGCTTATTTTTAATCGCTATTGATAATCAGCGGCTTACAAAGCCGTGTTTTCGCGCTCGAAGTAATGAAAGTACTATTGAACTGCTCGGTATAGACAAATTCTGCATAGTTTTCCCCGAAATTTGGCATGAAGAGTCGGCTGATTCTACATGGAGCAAAAGTCAACACAACGTGGAGAGTTGGCCAACACTCCACGTAGTATTTGAAAATGTCTTGTGCAGCTTCGGCAATTCCTTCACGTCGAGTGTCAAAATGCTGTCGTGTTTTTTCGGGAAGTTCTGCAGTCGTGTAGGGCACAACCTCCCATTCCCCTCCCCTCCAAGGGGAGGGGTTAGGGGTGGGGTCTCTCACACAGAAAACAGAACGGTCGCCTTCGGCGAAGTGAAGAGTGAAGAGTGAAGAGTGAAAAATCAAAGTTACTATGCTCCGCAGCAGAAGCCCCTCCCCCTTGGGGGAGGATGGGAGGGGGCTTTTCCTTTTAGGGGAGGATTTAGGAGAGGCTTCCCCTCCCCTCAAAAGCGAGGGGAATGGCGCTGAGAACAAGTTGGCATACAAAAGCCCCCTTCCCCTGCTTTCGGAGGGGAGGGGAGCCAAGGGAATCTTCGTTTACGTCCTGTTGCTTTCGTCCTGACTTCCGCAATATACTATATATAATGTATATTCAGAAGCAGCATCCAAAGTGTACTCCGCATTCGCGTACACCGGGATATTTGCTCGAGTCGCGGAAGTCGCGCGAGTAGCTGACGCCCATGAAGTAGCGGTTGAGATAGAAGCGTATGCCTGCCTGCCACGCGACTTGGAAGCTACTCCAGTCGCCGTCGCAAAGGAGATTGGTGCTCTTTGCGCCGGTATGCTCGCGTGCCATGGCGACGGCTCGGACAGAAGCTCCGGCGAAGGGAGCTATGGCAAAGTCCTTCTCCCGCCAGGGGTAAAACTTGTAGAGTACGTTTATGGGAACACGGAAAGTAAGGACACGGGCTTTCATCTTGCTCGTCTCCCACGAGAACTTGATGCTTGCTCCGACCTCGACAAAATAGGGTTTCTCCTCCACGACCTGTATGGCACGACCGTAGCCAAGCAGGAACTCGTTGAACTTGATGCGGCTGTCGGCGTTCACCTTATATCGCGAGGGAGAGTACTGCAAGTAGAGAGCGTTCTTGTACTCCTTGTGCTGTGGCTTGGGAGCCTCTTCCTCTTCGGGATCGAGAGTCCACTCTTCTACGTCGTAGCTATCGTCGAATTGCGCCCAGGCATTGAGGCTCAGGCACAAAATGGCAAGCAAGGCCATTATCTTGCGGGTGGGTCTCATGGCTTCTCCTTTAGGGTGAGAGGTGAAGGCGGCTGCGTCAAGAGCGCTTCGTGACGTAGATGTGGGCCACGATGCCAGCGATGATGAGCACCAGAGCGCCAATGTTGTAGAAGTTGTAGTCCACCAGGTCGGCAAAATAGCTTACGATGAGCAACAGTGCGCCGAGCACGATGAGGATGATACCGATGTTCTGTTTCATAGTAGTTATGTAGTTTGTTTATGTTTGATATTACGCGTTTGCTCTGCAAAGATACAAAAAAGTTGAGAAATAAGGCTAAGAGTGAAGGAAAAAACATCATTCGCCTTCGACTTTTTCACTTTTTGCTCTCAGAACTGCCACCATTTCTTCTTCGGTTTCTGCACATCGAGGGCCATGCGTTCCGTCAGCACCTGCTCGTAGGTCTTCCGCTCCGTTATCATCTGATAGATAGTGCCCCAATCAGGCAGCCCCCCTATGTTGCGGTCGTCAATCCAAATGTCTGCCTTGAGCTTGCGGCTGAAGCTCTGGTTCTTGCTCAAGTCCTCCTCCGGGAAGTCCTTGTTGACTGCATAGAACTCCACGCCTCGCTGCCTGCACCACTCCACAGCGTCGTCGAGCAGTTTCCCTTCGCGCACACTCCAGAGGATTAGCTTGTGGCGGTCCGCAATGAGCATCTTCAGCGTCTGGGTGGCAAAAGGAAGTTCCTTGCCTATCTCGGGGTAACGGTGTTCGACGATTGTCCCGTCGAAATCTACGGCTATAGTCATAATTGTCTGCTTCTATGTGTTTCTGCTGCAAAGGTACGAAATTTAATTCATAAATCCACGTTCATCGACCATAATTAACTAAATCTTTGCCCTCAAGCGGCAAAAAGTATCGAAAAATGTCGTTTAGGGAAGATTTTTTTGCCCCGAACTCTTTATTCTTGTTTTTATTTCTTACCTTTGCGCATCAAAACAAAGAAAATGTCAATGAAAAAGTCCACATCCCTTCTGCTTGCGTTGATGGCAATGCTGTTGATGTCGAGTTGTGTGTCAACAAAGAAGATTGTTTATTTCCAAGGCTCTGACGAAGTGTTCAGACAAGGCCAGCAGATTCTGCAGCAATACGAGATGCGTCTGAAGCCTGCCGACCAGGTTCTCATCAAAGTCACCTGCAGCGAGCCTGAGCTGCTCACTATCTTTGCTCAGGACGTAATGATGGGTACGGCCGGCAACACCAATGCCTCGAGCCTCAGTAGCTCAGGTTCGATGACCAATGCCTACGGCTACACCGTGAGCAACGAAGGCTTTGTGACGCTCCCGGCCGTAGGACGCGTGAATGTGGCAGGCTGCACTACCGACGAAGCCGCCAAGCGCATCGAGAAGAGCATCGTAGATGCAAACCTCATCAAAGACCCCGAAGTGACCGTCCGCCTGCTGAATGCCCGCGTGGCCGTGCTGGGTGCCGTGAAGGCTCCTCAAGTAGTGAACCTCACCAGCGAGCGCAACACCATCCTTGACGTCCTCTCTCGTTGCGGCGATGTAGGCGACACCGGACTGCGAAAGAAGATTTCGCTCTACCGCGAAGAGAACGGAGAGCGCAAGAAGTACAACATCGACCTGACCGACTGCGAAGTGTTCCAGAATCCGGCTTACTACGTGCAGCAGAACGACATGATATATGTAGAGCCTAACAAGAGCCAGAGCATCAAGAGCAGCGCCTTCTATACATTCCTCGGCGCAGGCTCCAGCATCATCGGAGTCATCTCGGCTGTCGTGTCGATTGTGGTGCTCGTGACGAGATAAACGACTCAGTGCAAGACGATGTTGCCCCATTCGTTAGGGGTGACAGCGGCTAAGTCGAAGCCGTCGATCCAAAGGCCTGCGGAAACACTCCGCAGGCCTTTTCTGTTCAGATAGCGCGAGGGAACGGCCTTGACGATGAGGCACTTGCGGAAGTGCTCTACGTTGGCGGGGAGAGAAAAGGCTGCCTTCCATTTGTCGGAGGACAGCTCTACGGGGATGCAACGCGCGGTGTCGTTGCAGAGAGAGTCGGAAGAGAGGAGGATGTTGCTACGGTTGTCGGCCTCGGCAATGAAGAGGGCGTTGCTCATGGAGCGTGCCGCTGTGCCCACCATGTAACCGATTGTCCATACCGGCTCGCTGTCGGAGAGGGACTTGGAGCGAATGTCCTTGACGGTATAGGGACGTTCCGCCGTCCCTTCCCCCGTGCCGACTATGTTGTCGGCCCGTGCTTCAGCATCCTCAGCGCCATGCACTTCGGGGTCAACGGCGAGGTCAACCTTCTGACAACCCACTAAGAGCAGGCAGAACACGGCCAGACTATTCCTCTTCAGTGAAAGCATCCAGCACCTTTTTGCACATCCGTGGCAGGTTGTACCTATAGTAGAAAGTGTCTCCCCAAAGCAGCACATAGACGAGGCCAACGAAGATGCCCCAGGCGATTAGTATTGTCATAACGCATTCTTTTCAAGTACAAAGGTACGACTTTTTACGGATTTGCAAGCATCTTCTGCAAACTTTTTTGCCGTCTCTCTTGCTTCGTATGCAAAAATGCGCTATCTTTGTAGCATCAATATCAAAAAAAGAATAATATGTCATACTGTAAGTCTTGTACCAGAGGGCTATGTTTGCTCCTCTTTCCCTGCCTTGTGTCGGTGTTTTCATCCTGTCAGTCAGCGCCGGAAGAAGCAGCCGACCCTGACAATCTTTGCACGATTAATTTCTCAGTAAACAACTACGAGCAGGTCAGCTTCGACGACGTCTCGGCCTCATCCTCTGCTTCTGGAGCAACAAGGGCTGTAGCTACAGACCACCCTTCCACGTTGGCGCATCTCATTGTCGCTGTTTTTGATGCGGAGTCGGGAAAGCAAGCTTGCCAGCCTATTCAGCATGACTATAAAGATTATGAAAGGAATTACAATGCCTACCCGAAGTTCTCCGTGACACTTCCCTACGGCCGTTATCGTTTGCTCGTACTGGGCTACAATGGTTCACGCCAATGTAATATCGCCTCTGTTACTCGTATTTCATGGGAAGGCGACTATGTGCCCAACACGTTTTACTACTGTGAGGAGTTCACGCTCGACCAGAACACCAGCCTTGAACAAACACTTACGCTCAAGCATGCCGTGGCTGCATTCTGCGTTGAGGCTGAGGATGCCATCCCCTCAGAAATGAAGAAGATGCGTTTCAGTAGTACGGCAGGTGGTACAGCGCTGAATGCCAAGACTGGGTTCGCTACACAAAATACAGGCAGGACATCAGATATTAGTGTTCCTGAAGATAGTATTGGTAAGAGCAACGTTATGTTCACGGCATATCTCTTCCTGCCCGAAGAGCAAATCAACTGCAATTATAACGTCCAGGCTCTCGGTAAGAACGATGCCGTTCTTTATGGGAAGACCTTCAGCGACGTGCCTCTCCGCATCGATTATCTTACTTCGTGGAAGGGCACTTTCTTCGAGACTTCGGAGGACGTTGGCTTCAGTTTGTACTGGGACACCCAGTGGGCCGACACGATATCCATAGGGCAATAAAAAAACTATTGGTGTCCGGGGAAAAGCATCGGAGGTGCGAAAGACCACAGACGGGGGTGTAAGCCCCCGGGACAAGCGCATTAACAAAACTAAGCCCCGAGGGGGCGACAGAACATGTAACGTGTTTAATAACAACATGCTTAGGTCTCTGTCGCCCCCTCGGGGCTTTCTCTGTTGTTGAAACATTACCGGGGGCTTGCGCCCCCGTCTGTGGTCTCTCGTCCCTTTGGGACTTTAGAGTAAGCCCCCATGAGCTGCTTTTCGTCAGGGAAGCCGATGGATATGAGCATCAATTGGAGTGCGCATGCTTTTCCCCGGACAGCAGTATAAAAAAACACTCCGTGGAGTGTGGCCCGATGCTCCGTGGAGAATAAGCCGATACTCCGTGGAGTGTAAGCCGATGCTCCGTGGAGTGTGAGCCGATGCTCCGTGGAGTATAAACCGATGCCCCTGCATGCTCATCTGCATACAGGGGCATCTGTTTTGATTATCAAGCTGTTGTGCTTACAACTTTAGGCGCAGGTCGAGGCCGAACTGGAGCGGTGTGCCTTTCTGCGCAAAGGCTTGGCCGCGGGTGAAGAAGCTGAAGGCATCGTAGTGCGTGGCAGTCAGGTTGTTGCCCCAAAGAGCCAGCTCCAAGTCGTTGTGGCGGATGGAGAGCCGTGCGTCGAGCAGAGCATAGAAGGGTTGCGAGAGGTTGTTCTCGCGCGTCCAGTAGATGCGTCCGTTGCCTCGGCCAATGGTGCCGAGCGTAATGTCCTGCAACCAACCGCTTGTGTGCCAGGTGTATTGTGCGCCGACCGACATCGTGTGCCGTGGTGCGAAGGGGACTCTGACGTGATGCTCGTTGCCGTCGGCGTCTTCGAGGGTGGCCATGGCGTGCGTGAAGCCGTAGGAAGCGTTGACCGACAGGTCGTCGGTGACGGCGGCGTGAAGTGCGGCTTCCACGCCTCGGCTGCGGCTCTTGCCCGCATTGATAGTGATGCGTCCCATGCCGCTCTCTGCCATCTGACTGATTTGCAAGTCGCGCGTCTCAATCCAGAACGCGGCGAGGTCGGCCTTGAGGCGTCCGTCCAGAAGGTTCAGATGCGTGCCTATCTCGTAGTTCCACGCGGTTTCGGGCTTGTAGTGGGTCACTTCGGCCACGTCCGGCTGCTGCACCTTCGGCATACCTGCACGGATGCGTCCCATGATCATGTCAACGTGTCCGGCCGGAACACCGGGGTAGCGGGCAAAGAGTTTCGTCAAGTAGGCTTCTGTGCCGGCATCGATTTCCTGCATCATCAAGCGTTGCATCTCCGTCTGAAGCAAGTCGCTGAATAGCTGCACGTTGTATCCACCCGAGCGATATCCACGGCTCACGGACGCATAGACGTTGCTTCCCTGGCCTCCGAAGTCGTATTTCAGGGCCGCTTTCGGCAGGAGATGGAGGTCGTGGTCGCTGGTCTTACCGACGAAAACGGGTTCGGCATGAAGTCCCGAAAGCTGGACAGAGTTCTGCGGCCGAGCGCCTTTCATGGCGAAGTCGAAATCGACGTAGCCCGGAGCATCGTAGCTCATCTTGTAGTGCTCATAGTCGAGTCGGATGCCGACGATAAGGGAGAGGTTCTTGACAATCTCGATGGTCGATTGATGGAAAACGCCGAGGTTGAGCGTGGGGGTGTGGAAGATGCCGCCCATAGGCATCTCTGTGTTGGTCAAGGCAATGGACATCGGCCCCATGCCCTGTGCCGTGAGGTCGGGCAGATGGCTGCTGATGGTGCCGGAGAGCCAGTCGATGCCTTCCTTGTAGAAGGTGACGGGGGCTTCCGTTCTGAGCCATTGGTACTGGAAGTTCACGCCGCTGGTCCACTGCCAGCGTCCTTTGTTCTTCGACTTCACGGCAATCTCCTCGCTCAGCACCTTGCTGTTCTGCTTCTGGCGGAGCGTGTAGAGGTCGAGCCGCGAGAAGTCCTGGTCCATGTTCATATCGTCTTTGAGGAACTGGAAGCCAGTCGTGCTGACGAACATGACGCGGTCGAGGTCGTGCTCTGCCTTGAGGCCGACGGAGAGATTGTGTCGCAAGTACTTCGACGGCCTGTTGTATGCCACCTCTCCGGCATCAGGGCCTTCCTTGGCTACATAAGGGTATGCGCCTTGACTCGTCCATTGGTAACGGGCGGAGAGGTCAAGGCTGACGCGCTCCGAAGGCCGGTAAATGCCCCGCCAATGCGCGGCTATGTCGTCGCCTCGGTCAGCGTGACGGTCGTCTTGGGCACGGTTTCGGAAGAATCCCCCCAAGTGTTCGTAGCTGACGCCTGCGCTGAAGGCAAAGTTCTCGGCAGGCCGATGGTAGTGGGTCACCCGTGCTCGATAATTGTTATAGGTAGCGGCTCCGAGCATGATGTCCGTGCCCTGATAGCTCATGGGGTTCTTTGTATAGACGCGGATAAGACCCCCTATGGTGTTGCGCCCAAAGAGAGTGCCTTGCGGGCCGCGCAGTACGTCGATGCGGTCGGCGTCGCTCAGGTCCTGATCCATGCTGCTCATGTTGGCCAAAGGGATGTCGTCAACGTACATCCCTATAGCAGGCGTACCGATGCGACTGCCTACGCCGCGGAGGTAGATGCTGCTCGTGAGGCGGCTTCCATAAGCGGGGATGAAGAGGCCAGGGATGTAGGCTGTGAGGCCTTTAATGTTGTCTATGCCCTTCTGCTGCAGCTGTTCGGCGCCGATGGAGGTAGAAGAGAGCGGCTGCTGACGAAGCAGCGAGTGCTCCTTCGGCGTGCTGACCACGATTACCTCGTCCATCTCGCTGACGCGCAGCGTGTCGGATGGTTCGGCAAAGAGAAGGGTGGGGGAGAGAATACACCCTATACATATAAATAATGTATAAGGGAGGAGTTTCCTGTTCATTGTAGTGAGAGGTTTGGTTTAACTGCCTGCAAAGGTACGCCATTTGCGGGACTTTTTCCTTAAGATTGGCTTAAGATTCCTGACTTTCCATGGGGATGGCCAGTTCGACGCCCATCGTGTCGCCTTCGGCCGCGTGCTTGTTGCCCATGCGGATGGGTATGCCGAGGAAGGCTGCCTGCTGCCTTGCTGCCTGAATCTCAGCGAAGTCGGGGCAGGAGCCGCTCGAAGTGAGCGTCAGCGTATAGTCGCGGAGGGTCAGTTGCGACGTTACTTCCCATCTTGCGCCGCGAGGGGCGTGCTTGAGGAAGAGCGAGAACACGGACGAGAATATCTGGCGGAGAATGGCTTCGTCTATCATTATTTCATAGACGAAAGGCGTGAGGCGGAAGAAGCAGCGTATGTCTTTCTCGCGCAAAGCCTCTTCGTGGCACATCAGCAGCTCGCGCAGGAAGGGGTCGATCTTCACTACGCCTGTGGTGGGAGCCTCGTGGGGGAGAATCAGTCCGACGCCGCGGATGGCCTTCACGGGGCCTTCTTTTGTCCAGCCCAGCTTGTGCCGGAGCGACGAGAGATGCACGTCGAGTGTGCCTGTGTCGTAGAGGAAACGCTCGCCCCAGACTGCCTCGATGATGTCGTTGCGACGGCATACGACGCCCTGATGCCTGAGCAGATGGACGAGCAGACGGTACTCGGTCTCGGTGAGCATCACGGGTTTGCCCGACTGCAACGTCTGGTGGGAAGCCGTATCGACCAGTATGTCCTCGTAGCCAATCACTTGCATGTCAACATCATTTGCCGTAGTCTTCGGGCGAGAAGGTCATTTGGAGCAGCGTCTTCCCTGTGGTGGTGCTGCGGTACTCGTAGCAGAAGGCGATGCCCTCGTCCTTGTATTGCTTCAGTTGGAGGCTGCCCTTCACGCTTTTCAGCTTGTCTTCGTAGAGGGTTTCTATCAGCTCGTCGGTGTAGAGTTCTTCGTTGTCGAGGTCGTCCTGCACCGTGTAGTAGTAGGCGATGGTGCGTGTCTCGATGTCGTAGCAAGCGCTGTCGAGCCGTGTGCAGGGGTCGATGTGCTTCGGGCACTCCTTGAGCGTGTACTGTTCGAAGTCGAGTTTGATCTTCTCGTCCTTGCTTACTCGGTTGCATGCCACGCAGACGAGCAACAGGCAAGCCCAATACAATTTGTACTTCAACATGTCATTTACCATTTATTCATTTACCATTTACCATTTGAATGCCGTGCATTTACCATTTATTCATTTACCATTTACCATTTGAATGCTGGGCATCTGCCATTTGTTCATTTACCATTTCGTGGTTCCTCGTTATGGTTTCTGCGGGGGCAGGGGGCATAGGACAAAGAACAAGAGCATACCGACTCCTTCTGCACTCCTCTTGCCCCTTGCTCCTTGCCCCTTGCTCCAAAGGAACTCTTCAAGGCGGGAGCCTCCCCGATTTTGTCGCGCAAAGATATACTTTTTTCTGTAAAAAACAACAAAAAACACTTGATTAAAATCAAAAACATGTTATAAAACATAAAAAATACCACAAAAGGTTTGGCAATTCTCCAAAGTTGCCGTACCTTTGCACGCGAGATTTGAATCTCACACAAAGATTGATAAAAGAAAAACAATCAAAAAAAGAAGTAAAAAAATGACAGCAACAGTTGGAACATTGGCAGGTGCCGTATGGACTGCCCTCAATGAGAATGGTACTCTGAACACAAAGGATCTGAAAAAGGTAGCTAAGATTAAGACCGATAAGGACTTGTTCCTGGCTCTCGGTTGGCTGCTCCGCGAGGACAAAGTAGTCGTAGAAGAGAACGACAAGGTTGTGAATGTTTGCCTGAAGTAAGACAGTCCTTTCATTCTCGCCTCCCTGATGGGAGACAGAAAATGCCCTCCGAAGGTTCATGTAGCCTTCAGAGGGCATTCTTTTTTTTTGCTGCCGACGCATCGGGTGTTGGCAACGATTTTTGTAAAGATTGTTCGCAATCCGACGCGCTCTGGCGGCTTCTTTTTGCTTCTCTGGCACTTTGGTTCACCCAGAGCGAGAAATGGCCTCAAATCGGATAGCGCGTGATAATCAATGGGTTACAAAGAGGCTTTTCGTGGGGCTGTGTTAAGAAAGTGTCGGGACGGCACACAGTGCCGTCAAACGGAACAAAGAATGAAGTGGAAAAGTGAACGTAGAGAGGGGAAAGTTAACGTGGAGGAAAAAGCGATGCAACGTGGAGAATCGGCCGACACAACGTGGAGTGTTGAACGAGTCGGCACGTAGAGAGCCTCCACGAGCCTGCAAGAGAGGGATTTTGCTGTAAGGATTTTTCGGACGTTATGTTGCCGAAGTAGCGCAAGCTGTTAGCAGGAGTTAAATCGAGAGCCGCGTTCCCATTAATAGAGACCCCCAAAATCTCGTATCATTCCGTACCAATTCGCGGCAGCCGCTACTTGAAGCTGGGCAGTTCGTCGCGGGTTATGACGCATTCCTGGCCGAGGGCATCGAGCCAATAGTCGATGTCGGCATTGTTGTGGTCGGTGCTGTTGAAGGCTTCGCTGCTGGGGGAGTTCGTGCGGTCGTAGTCGTACCACGGGATGAGGAAGCTCCAGTACTGGCCGTCGGCCCACAGCTCCGACACCTTGGGTATGCTGCCAAATTCGCTGATGGCATACAACTTGCCCGGGTATTCCTTGTGGAAGAGGTCGTACCACTGGTGCATTTCGCTGAGGCTCTTGTTGTAGAAGTCGAAGGCAACGACGTCCACATACTCGTCGCCCGGGTACCAGCGTTTCGAATCTCCTGCGTTGAAAATCCAGATGAGATTAGTCAGTCCGTGGTGGTTGACAAGCCTGTCGTACATGACGCGCCACAGCTCCTTGAAGGCTTCCGGACCGTCGCTTCCCCACCAGAACCAGGCTTTGTGCCATCCGGTGCCCGGATAGGCTTCCGTCCAATTGCCCTGTGCCTCGTGCAACGGCCGCCAGAGGACCGGGATATTGGCAGACTTCATGGGCTTCAGCCACTTGGCCACCTGGTCGATGCGGCTGAGCATTGTCTTGTAGTCCTCGCATCCGGGGGAGAAGATGGCAGAGGGGCTGAAGCTCGTCTGCCCGGGTTCAGAGCCGGGAGTGCAAGTCCAGTCGTTGCCGTCGTTGGTAGGCATGTTCCAATGCCACATGGCCGACATGATGCCGCCCTCCTTCGTCCAGTTGCGCCAAAGCGTAGAACTGGAGTAGTTTATCCAGCTGCCCGAGCCGGAATGGATGTCGTGGATGAAGTCGATAGTGTTGATGGCCGGGTACTTGCCCGTGTGCTTATAGACCCATTCGGCCTCGTTTGTGTTGTAGTTGACGCAGGCATGTGTGCCGGTGAGTATCTTCTGGCCGACGTTCTCCTCGAGGTAGGTGAGCAGCTTCTTCGCCTGGTCCGAGCGGTCGCCCCATTTGGGGACCTGCTTGAAGCCGATGCTGTCGATGCCCTCCACGTCGAGGCGGATTGCAGTCCCGTCGGTTTTGTAGATAATCATGTTCTGCACCTGGGCACGAAGAATGCTTGACCAGAGGAACGCGAAAAGCGAGAAGAGAATGAAGGCAGAAAGCTTGAAGTTTTTCATTTTGCTGTTAGTTTTACCCTGCAAAGATACAGAAGAAATAGGAAATAAACGTGAAGAAAGAAGTTTTTTTTCGGTTTTCACCTTTTTTCACTATTCCATTTTCTCTCCTTATTACTTTTTTTTGTACCTTTGTGCGCAAAATATAAAAACGATACTCGACATGAAACTTATCCAGACGAATCATTGCTTGGCAGCGGCCTTCCTGCTGCTTGCCTCTTTTAGCTGCGACCTGTTGGCACAGACAGACGCAAAGCTTTCCCTGGTGAGCGGTCCTGGCCGCGACCGAAACGAAGGCCCCGCCATGGTGTGCGACGGGCAGCTCTCCACGAAATGGTGCATCGACTCACCGCGACAGATGCCCTATACCATCGTCCTCGATGCAGGTAAACAGGCTACCTTTGCCGAATACGGCCTCGTTACGGGCGACGACACAGAGGCCTACCCCGAACGCAATCCCGTCACATGGCGCGTGAGCGGCTCCAACGACAAGCAGGAATGGACGCTCCTCGACAACCAGAAGAACACCCGCAGCATGGGTGCGGAGAACTGGCAGGAGTACCGCTTCCGCTTTAGCAGCAAGGGAGCTTACCGCTACTACCGCTTCGAGTTCTCCCAAGTGGCTGGCGGCACACGCATCCAGCTCAGCGAGATAAACTTCCACGAGACAGAGCAAAAAGCGCTCAAGGCGACACTCTCCTCAGAGAGCCTCAAGGAAACTTCCCCTCGGAGAAACGCAGAAGGAGTAGAGATGGCTTGCGACGGACGTCTTTCTACCAAGTGGTGCATCGACGACCCCCAGCAGATGCCCTATAGCATCGTGCTCGATGCCGGCTCTCAGACAAGCCTCACCGAATACGGCCTCGTCACAGGCGACGACACGCATTCCTATCCCAGCCGCAACCCCGTCACGTGGCGTGTGAGCGGTTCCAACGACAAGCAGGCATGGACCGTCATCGACGAACAGAAGTACAACCGCCGTCTTCGCGACGAAAACGAGCAGGAGTACCGCTTCAAACCAGCCGTGAAGGGGCAGTTCCGCTACTACCGCTTCGAGTTCATCCGCATGGCTGAGGGTACACGCCTCCAGCTTAGCGAAGTCAAACTCTACGGCCCGCTCTGAGAAAAAGCTTAAGTCCCCTTCCCGTTCCCCCTGGAGGAGTGCCTCATCCCCGCCGGACAGGGAGTTTATGCCCCTGCAAAGTCCTCCCCGAAAGGAGAGCAGAAAGATGGCTGCGGGAGCAGGGAAGGGAGGCTCAAAGGTAATCGGAAAATGTTCAATGCAACTTAATCAATGGACGCAAAGAAAAGCGTAAGACAATATAAACCCACCGGCAAATCATCCAAAAAGCCGAAGGCCAAAGAGCCGCAACCTGCTTGGAAACGCTCGTTCAAGTGGTTCCGCTCGAATATCGTGGCAGGGGGCGACGTTGACCCCGAGGTGAGAGGAGAGCACAAAGACAACCTCCGCTTCGTATGGGGTGCGGTGCTTGCCGTCCTCTCGCTCGCCATCCTCATCGCTCTCGTCTCCCACGTCTTCACGGGAGCCGAGGACCAGAAGTACGTAGCCAGCGACTCCTATACCGCTGCCAACTGGCTTGGACGCTGGGGCTACGAGGTGGCGCACTGGATGATGGACAATACATTCGGACTTTCCAGCATCCTCATCCCCGTATTCATGCTTGCGGCAAGCATCCGCATCATGGGGCTGGCGAAGGTTCGCCTTCACCTCTGGTTCATCAACTGCATGCTCATCATGTTCTGGGCCTCAGCTTTTGCCGCCTACGTCGTACGCATCTTCCCCAGTGCCCAAGATACGTACATCATCTGGGGAGGCATGATAGGACAGAACGAACTACGCCTTCTCATGGAGAAAGTAGGGGGGCTTGGCACCTTGCTCATCTTCATCCTCTCCGCTCTCCTGTATATCTTCTACCTGAGCGAAGAGGCGATAACGGGCTTGCGGCACCTTGTCATCCGCGAAAAGAAGGAGGAAGCAGGCGAAGAGGAAAGTGCGGACGAAGAGGAACACGACGGGTTTGTTCCCCTCATGCCCAACAGCGAAGAGACGGACGGCAAGGAAACCCTCTCTCCAAAGGATAGCGGAGAAACGCCCTTCTCTGACCAAGCAGCCGACACCGCCACGACGATCGACTTCTCGGAAGACCCGTTGGCACCCCTCAAGGGCATAGGGGAAACGAACTCCAGCGATGATGACATCACGGTAGTCGTTGGCCACGACCCGGAGAAGGCTAACCTCTTCAGCGACGGTGCCATTGAGCCTTACGACCCGAAGCTCGACCTGGAGAACTACAAATACCCCACCATCGACCTGCTCAGGCATTACGACACCTCCTCCAACGCCATCGACATGGAGGAACAACGCAACAACAAGAACCGCATCAAAACGGTGCTCCGCAACTTCCGCGTAGAGATTCTGGACAACACGAAAGCCACCATTGGCCCCACCATCACGCTCTACGAGATAACGCCCGCTCCCGGCATACGCATCAGCACTATCCGTAACCTCGAAGACGACATTGCCCTCAGCCTCAGCGCCCTCGGCATACGTATCATCGCACCCATCCCCGGCAAGGGAACCATCGGTATTGAGGTGCCGAATGCCAAGCCTCAGATGGTCTCGATGGAGAGCATCTTGAACAGCCGCAAATTCCAGGAATCGAACTTCGAACTGCCGATGGCACTCGGAAAGACCATCACCAACGAAGTCTTCATGGCAGACCTCACCAAGATGCCGCACTTGCTTGTGGCCGGTGCAACGGGTCAAGGCAAGTCCGTCGGCCTGAACGTCATCCTTACTTCGCTCCTTTATAAGAAGCATCCTGCTGAGCTGAAGCTCGTCATGATTGACCCGAAGAAGGTCGAGTTCAGCCTCTATGCGCCCATCGTCAACCATTTCCTTGCGCAAGTGGAAGGCAATGAGGACATCGAAGAACCTATCATTACCGACGTCAACAAAGTAATCCAAACGCTCAAGAGCCTCTGTATCGAGATGGACAACCGCTACGACCTCTTGAAGAAAGCCCATGCGAGAAACGTCAAGGAGTACAACGAAAAGTTCCGCGAGCGCCAGCTCAACCCGCATAACGGCCATCGGTACATGCCTTATATCGTAGTAGTCATCGACGAGTACGGCGACCTCATCATGACGGCAGGCAAGGAGATAGAACTCCCCATCGCCCGCATCGCCCAGCTGGCACGCGCTGTGGGCATCCACATGATTATCGCTACGCAACGTCCCACGGCCAACATCATCACGGGCACCATCAAGGCGAACTTCCCTGCCCGCATGGCGTTCAAGGTGTCGTCGGGCGTGGACAGCAAGACCATCCTCGACCGAACCGGCGCCAACCAGCTCGTCGGCAAGGGCGACATGCTGCTGATGACTGGCTCCGAACCTGTCCGCATTCAATGCGCCTTCATTGATACAGACGAGCTTGAGGACATCGTTCACTACATCGCCAAGCAGCAGAGCTACCTCTCGCCCTACCTTCTGCCCGAAGTACCGCTTGACGGCGACGACGATGGCGGCGTGCAGGACGTGGACATGACGCACCTCGACCCGATGTTCGAGGACGCAGCCCGCATGATAGTCAGCGAGCAGAACGGCAGCACAAGCATGATTCAGCGCAAGTTCTCTATTGGCTACAACCGTGCCGGCCGCCTCATGGACCAGCTTGAGAAGGCAGGCGTGGTAGGTCCCGCCAAAGGCAGCAAGCCCCGCGAAGTGCTGTGCGTCAGCGAAGAGCAGCTGATGATGATAATGGACAACCTACGTTAAATCCTCAAACTACACGTGCCAACTTCTCAAACTTAACGTGCTTAATCGACAAACTTAACGTGCTTAATTGACAAACTTAACGTGCTTAATTGACAAACTATCCTAGAGTAATATGAAAAGACTCCTCATTTTTCTGCTCCTCATTGAATGTTCAATGTTCAATATTCAATGGTCAATGGCTTTCGCTCAGGATGCCATGAAGGTGCTCGACATCACGGCCGACCGCATCCGCAAGGCAGGCAACGTGAAGATAGAGTACAAAGCAAGCGTCTTTGCCGGCTCCACCGAAAAGTTCTCGGCCACAGGAACGATGTGGTTGCAGGAGAGCAAAATGAAGCTGGAAGCCGAAGGCGTCACTACGTGGTACAACGGAAAGACGCGTTGGTGCTATGCTCAATCAGCAGGCGAAGTAAACATCGACGAGCCTTCCAAGAAGGAAATGGCAGCCATGAACCCTTACACCTTCATGGGCATCTACAAGAAAGGCTTTAAGATGACAGTCAAGGAAACCGTGCTGAGGGGCGAAGCTGTGTATGAAGTCTATCTCAAGGCCCGTTATGCTAAGATGGAGGTCAAGGAGGTGTACGTCGATATCCGCAAGAGCGACTACCAGCCCCTTTGCATCCGTGTCCGCGAAGACAACGACTGGCAGCGTGTCAGCATCAATAGCTTCAAGGGCGGGCTTCAGCTTGGCGACGACTTCTTCACGTTCCCCGAAAAGGACTATCCCAATGTGCTTATCAACGATATGCGATGAGAGTTTAGAGTTGAGAGTGTAGGGTTGAGTGTTGAGAGTTAGTTAAGAGTTAAGAGCTAGGATGCAAACTCGACGTAAAACTGAATTATGAATTAAGAATTATGGATTATACTAAGCTTCTGATTATCGGCAGCGGGCCAGCAGGCTACACGGCTGCCATCTATGCTGGTCGTGCTAACCTCCAGCCCACTTTGCTCGAAGGGATGCAGCCTGGCGGGCAACTCACCATTACGACCGAAGTGGAGAACTTCCCCGGATGGCCCGAAGGCGTTGATGCCAACGAGCTGATGGACAACATGCGACGGCAGGCAGAACGCTTTGGCACTCAGATGCTACCGAATGCCGCAACCCAGGTTGACCTTAGTGTGCGCCCCTTCCTCGTCACTCTCGACGACAACAGCCAATGGACGGCCGACAGCATCATCATTGCCACAGGTGCCAGCGCTAAGTACCTCGGACTGAGCGACGAGCAAAAGTACATGGGCAAGGGCGTAAGTGCCTGTGCCACTTGCGACGGCTTCTTCTACCGCAAGAAAGTGGTGGCTGTGGTCGGCGGCGGCGATACGGCCTGCGAAGAGGCGAGCTATCTGGCCGGACTTGCCGCGAAGGTCTATCTTATCGTCCGCAAGCCTTTCCTTCGTGCCAGCAAAATCATGCAGGAGCGCGTCTTTGGTAACGAGAAGATTGAGGTGCTCTTCGAAACCAACACCCTTGGCCTCTATGGTAAGGACGGCGTGGAGGGCGCACATCTTATATATAGAAAAGGAGAGAGCGACGAGCGGCAGTACGACCTGCCCATCGACGGCTTCTTCCTTGCCATCGGGCATCATCCCAACAGCGAACTCTTTTCTCCTTGGCTCGAGAGGGACGAGAACGGCTACATCGTGACAGAGGGCGACTCGCCCTGCACAAAGGTGGACGGAGTCTTTGCTGCAGGCGATGTGGCCGACCCGAAGTATCGCCAAGCCGTCATTGCTGCTGGTAGCGGTGCAAAGGCTGCTATGGAAGCGGAGAAGTTCTTAAGCGAAAAGTAAAAGAGGACACGTCGTAACTTGTCAACGCTGAACTATGAATTCATACAAGCTCTACAAACTGATTTGCAAGAACGCAGACCTCAAGGAAGCGCGGCATCCGATGCTCGACAAGAACCGCTTCATGAAGTTCCTCATGGCTTTCATGTGGCTCTATTATGCCGCCATCCTACTCTTCATGGGTGTCGTGATGGCTATGGGCATGCGGAACAGCTACAATGGGGTGGCAGCCTTTCATGTCTTCGATGGCGGCTTACTGTACCTCCTGATAACAGACTTTTGGGTTCGCTTTATTCTTCAAGAGACGCCGGCCCAGCAAGCACAGCCCTACGCCCTGCTGCCCATTCGCCGTTCCTTCCTGATGAAGGTCTATCTCACTCGTTCCGGCCTTGCTTGGGGCAACCTCTACTGGGGCTTCCTGCTCGTCCCCTTCGCCCTCATCGCTATCGCTATTCCCTTGGGCTGGGGTGCTACGATAGGGTGGCTGCTTGGCTGGTGGCTGCTTCTTGTGATGAACGGATACGCCTACCTCTTCTGCCGTGCTTTGATAATGAAGCACATGGCTTGGCTTCTTTTACCCATCGCTATCCACGGAGCCTTGCTTGCCATCATGCTTGTCCCTGACAAGGACCCGCTCGACATGCCCTGCACGCTGTTCATGTATGGCTTCCTCAAGTGGGAAGTCCTGCCCTTCCTTTGTGTCGGCACCCTGATAGCTTTCCTCTACTGGGCCAACTACAAGTTGCAGATGGGCATGGTCTATGACGAGGTGGGCAAGAAGGAAGAGAAGGAAATCAAGCACGCCACGCAGCTCAACTTCCTGAACCGTTACGGCAAGCTCGGCGAGTACCTGAAGCTCGAGGTCAAGCAAAGGCTTCGCAACAAGACGGTGAGGATGAGCTTCTTCGTGGGACTGGGATTCATGATTCTGCTGAGCGGCCTCATGTACTTCAGCGATGTTTACGACAACAGCTTCATGCGCTCATTCATCTGCCTCTACAACTACATCGTGCTGGGTATGATGACACTCATCACGATTATGTGCTACGAGGGTAACTATATCGACGGCCTGATGAGCCGCCGCGAGAGCATCCTGCAACTGCTCACGGCCAAATACTACTTCAACGTGCTGCTGCTCTTCATCCCGCCCATCATCCTGCTGCCCTTGATGATTATCGGCAAGATGTCTGTCTGGATGAACGTCGGCTACTTCTTCTTCACGGCAGGTGTAATCTATCCGGCCTTCTTCCAAATGGCTGTCTATAACAACAACACCTTGCCCATGAACACGAAGATAACAAGCAAACAAGGCAATACCACCCAGCAAATCTTCAGCACAATCATCTTCTTCATCCCAATCGGGTTGGAGAGAGCAGCCACAGCCTTGCTTGGCGAACCTTGGGGCTACTTGTTCCTGGCTGTGCTTGGTATCATTGGTGTGGCAACTCATCAATATTGGCTTCGAAATGTTTATACGCGCTTCATGGCCCGACGATACAAGAACATGGAAGGCTTCCGTGCCTCAAGACAAAGTTGAAAAGTTGAAAAGGTAAAAAAGTGAAAAAGATATAGAGATATGGACATCATTATAAAAGACCTCAAGAAGACTTTCGGCGAGAAGGTTGCCGTCGATATACCCGAACTGACCATCCACAGCGGCGAGTTGCTGGGATTGGTGGGCAACAATGGTGCCGGCAAGAGTACGCTCTTCCGCCTCATCCTCGACCTCATCAAGGCCGACACGGGAACGGTACACATGGGGCAAGGAGCAAGGGGCAAGGAGCATGAGAATCCTTCCTGCCCCGACAATCCTCTTGCCCCTTGCTCCTTGCCCCTTGCCCCTTGTTTTATCAATGTGGCCGAGACTGAAGTCTGGAAGGACTGGACGGGCGCTTTCGTGGACGAAAGCTTCCTTATCGACTACCTCACGCCCGACGAGTACTTCCAGTTCATCGCCCGCCTCACAGACACGAGCGACGAGCAGTTGGAGGCGTTTCTTGCAGAGTATCAGCACTTCATGGCCGACGAGCTGGCCGGACAGAAGAAGCTCATCCGCACCCTCAGCGCGGGCAACAAGCAGAAGGTGGGCATCATGGCGGCCATGCTACTGAGGCCCAAAGTGCTCATCCTCGACGAGCCTTTCAACTTCCTCGACCCCAGCAGCCAGAACGCCATCAAGCATCTGCTGAAGAAGTACAACGAGGAGACGGGCGCAACCATCCTCGTCAGCAGTCACAACCTGCAGCATACCGTCGATATCAGCCAGCGCATCGTCCTGCTCGAGCACGGCAAAGTCATCCACGACATAGACAATCGCGAGAAGCAAGCGCAGGACATCCTTGAAAACTACTTTGAGATAAATGAATAAGATACCTCGTGGCATTCCCTGCCTGGCGGTCATCATCATCTTCTTCGGCTACCTGTCGTCGGTGATGGGCTTCACCAACATGCTCAACACCATCATGCGCACAGCCCACGACCTGCTGCTCAACACCGTCTTCTACCTCATGGCCATGTGCGTGCTGACGGCCGCTCTGAGCCGCATCTTCAGCGTCTTCGGCGTGGTGGACCTCTTGCAACGCATCCTCAAGCCTGTCCTTCGCCCGCTCTACGGGCTGCCGGGCGTCTCGTCGGCCGGTGCTCTGATGACGTTCCTCAGCGACAAACCCGCCATCATCTCCGTGGCGAAGAACCCGCAGTTCGCGCGTTACTTCAAGCGCTACCAGCACATCAGCCTCGTCAACTTCGCAGGCAGTTTCGCCATGGGGCTGCTCGTCGTCATCTTCATGATGGGCCACGGCTACTACACCGAGCCGCTCTACGGCCTTGTGGGAGCCGTCTGCGGCAGCATCATCGCCACCCGACTCATGCAGCGACTCGTGCTCCGTGAACATCCCGAATACTTGAACGAGGACGTCGTCGGCAGCAAGGAGCAGGAAATGGTAGATGGGAAATGGGTGAATGGCAAGTACGAGACGCATCCCCACGAACCCGGGCAGACGCTCTTCATCCGCATCCTCGATGCCCTGCTCGACGGAGGCAAGACGGGCGTAGAAGTGGGCCTTGCCATCATTCCCGGCGTGCTCATCATCTCCACCCTCGTCATGATGCTCACCTTCAGCGGCGTTCCTGCGCCCGACGGCCACGGCGTCATCTACACGGGCGAAGCCTATCAGGGCACGGAGCTGCTGCCGCATCTGGCCGGCAAGCTCAGCTATCTGCTCGACTGGCTCTTCGGCTTCAAGTCCAGCCAGCTGGTGGCCTTCCCCATCACCGCGCTCGGAACGGTCGGCGCAGCCCTCGGCCTCATCCCCGAGATGATGAAGAGCGGCATCATCGACAGCAACGCCATCGCCGTCTTCACCGCCATGGGCATGTGCTGGAGCGGCTTCCTCAGCGCCGATGCCGCAACGCTCGACTCCCTTGGCTACCGCCATTTCATCTCCCGCTCCTTCACGTGTACCTTCGTGGCGGGTCTCTCGGCAGGCATCATCACCCATTGGCTCTACTTCCTCGTCACGTATCTCAGCGCCAACCTCGGTTGAATGGGACGACGGATTGGCTGGTCAAATTGTCAGCGTTTCGAGCTGTTTGCTTTCATATAGTCAATTATTGCACACTCCGAAAAGTGGAGAAGAAGCGTCCGAAACACGGGGTTTTGGCCGATGCTCCACGAAGCTTCGGCCTACACTCCACGTTGTGTTGGCTTACACTCCACGTTATGTTTTCAAATTCTCCGTGCCGCGTCGGCAGAACTCGCACGCGAAAAAGTGTGCAAAAACGAGCGAAAATGCCCTGTTTTGCAAGCTGGAGATGCCAATCAGACACTTTTCGATGAACGACAATCCTCAAGCGGTTCCCTATAATCGCCTAAAAGTGAATGCGTTGCAAAACGTCTTTCGATTTAAGCCCATCTTTTTGTTTTGACGAGGAAAAGTGCAGCCGGAGGCAAAAAAGGCGATTCTGGAGCGATTGCCGGAAAGTCGAGTGTAAGCAAAAACCGCATTTTGGCTTGCATTTTGTCACTATGTAATTCCGTCTGCAATCACCCTTGTTGCCTATTTACGCGAAGGTTGTAGCCCGAAATGCCGATTTATAATGGAACACAAAGACACAAAGGCGCAAAGAGTTACGCAGGAAAGTAAGACACAAAGCCAGCGTACCCCGTCCTTTGTGCCTTTTGCTTTGGGCTGTTACTTCGTGTCCTGTTCTGGCGGATTTGCAATCCGCCAGCATCGAATAAAGGCATTTGCAATGCCTTCAATCGTGTTCTTTGGGATTACAAATCTCTATCTCCTTGCGGTCGGATTACAAATCCGCCCGAACCGCGGACTTCCTTTCAAGTCTCTGCCGAAGGCCGATTCGCCCGAAAGATAATGCTGTCCGCGGGAAAAGCGCCGTAGGTGCGATAGGACACATAGCAAAGCGGGGAGCATCACTCATCGTGTTGCCCCCCGCTTCAAATCATTATTCACTTTCAAAAAACTTTCTCTACGAGTTCATGCTGAGGAGGAACTCCTCGTTGCTGTCGGTGTTTTCGAGGCGCGACTTCACTTCGTTCATGGCTTCGATGGACGTCATGTCGGCCAGGAACTTGCGGAGAATCCACATGCGGTCAAGCGTCATCTTGTCCTGCAGCAAGTCGTCGCGGCGCGTACTGCTGGCGATGATGTTCACAGCAGGGAAGATGCGCTTGTTCGAGAGCATGCGGTCGAGCTGCAACTCCATGTTGCCCGTGCCCTTGAACTCCTCGAAGATGACCTCGTCCATCTTGCTGCCCGTGTCGATGAGGGCTGTGGCGATGATGGTCAGACTGCCGCCGTTCTCGATGTTGCGGGCAGCTCCGAAGAAGCGTTTGGGCTTGTGGAGGGCATTGGCGTCCACGCCGCCGCTGAGCACCTTGCCGCTGGCGGGAGAGACCGTGTTGTAGGCTCGGGCCAGACGCGTAATGGAGTCGAGGAAGATGACCACGTCGTGTCCGCATTCCACCATGCGCTTTGCCTTCTCCAAGACGATGCCGGCTATCTTGACGTGGCGCTCGGCAGGCTCGTCGAAGGTGCTGGCTATGACCTCAGCCTTGACGGTACGGGCCATGTCGGTCACTTCCTCGGGACGCTCGTCGATGAGCAGCATCATGAGGTAGGCCTCGGGGTGATTGGCCGCGATGGCGTTGGCTATGTCCTTCATCAATAGCGTCTTACCCGTCTTCGGCTGCGCCACGATGAGGGCGCGCTGTCCCTTGCCGATGGGGGCGAAGAGGTCCACCACGCGGGCCGAAAGCGAGTCGCCCTTGCCCGAGCATAGCTTGAACTTCTCGTCGGGGAAGAGGGGCGTAAGGTTCTCGAAGGGGCTGCGGTCGCGAACCGTGTCGGGGTTGCAGCCGTTGATGCGTTCCACGCGAATCAGCGGGAAGAACTTCTCGCCGTGCATGGGCGGACGCACAGGGCCTTCCACCACGTCGCCTGTCTTGAGGCCGAACTGTCGGATCATCTGCGTGGTGACGTAGATGTCGTCGGGACTGCTCAGGTAGTTGTAGTCGCTGCTGCGCAGGAAGCCGAATCCTTCGGGCATGACTTCGAGCACACCTTCGCCGCGAATCTTGTCGCCAAAGCTGAATGCGGCGGTTGCGGTTCCCTCCGTCTCCCCCGATGGAGCGGGAGTGAAGGCCTCTCCTCGTGCAGGCTTCGACGAAGCTTCGGCAGTCAGCGTCTTGCCCTCTGAGAGGTTCTTTAGCTGCTCTGCGGCAGTAGGTATGTCCTGAATGATGATGAAGTCGGGTTCCTCAGTCACGATGGGCTGCTCGCCTGCTTCTTCTGGGGCAAGGTCGGGCGCGGGTTCTTGGCTTTCGTCCTTGTCGTCGGACATCGAATCGTCCTGTTTTTGGCTCTCGGCCGCTTGTTCCGCCCTTGTCTCTCCTATGCGTTTGCGGCGCTTCTTTTCTGGCTGAGGCTCAGCAGGAGCCGCTTCTTCCGGTGCGTTGACAGCGGTTTCGGCCTCTGCTTCGGCCTGCTGTTGCTGTTCTGTTTGCTCTTGGCTGGCGGCCAGGGCTGCTGCTTCAGCCGCCTTCTCCGCATTCGACTTGCGTCCGCGTTTCTTCTTCGGAGCCGGTGTCTCGCTTGCAGTAGCGGCTTCCACGGCTGCTTCCTCGGCAGCAGGTTCGGCAGCTTTGGGCTTCCTTCCCCTCTTCTTTGGTGTGGGTTCCGCCGTGGCCTGCAGGGACTGGGCGTCAAGTATGTTGTAGATGAGTGTAGTCTGGTCGTCGCTTAACTCCGCGCCAAGTTTTCCGGCAAGCGCAGTTAGCTCTGCCAGAGTCATTCCTTCAAGTTCGCTTTTGTGCATAAGCTGAGTATGCTTAGTAAGTAAGTTATTATATAAATAAATGTATGAGGGAAACTTTCGAACTGTCGGAAACGGATAGAAAGCCGACAGTGTTATTTCGTTGATTTCAGGTGCAAAGATACGACAAAAAACTGAAAACTGAAAAGCGAAAAGAGAAAAATTATTTCCTTTCTTGCAGTTTTTGCTTATTTTCCCTGTTCTCTACTCCCTAATCTCTAATCTTTTTTGTACTTTTGCAAGAAAAAAGTGTATGGTTTCGTACTTGCAGGTTCAAAATCTGACGCGTAGTGTAGGCGACAGAACCCTCTTCAGCGACCTCTCGTTCAGCATAGGGGAGGGGCAGAAAGTGGGGCTTATAGCCAAGAACGGAACGGGCAAAAGCACGCTGCTGAACATACTGGCCGGGGCGGATCAGGCAGATGAGGGACAAGTAGTCTTCCGCAACGGACTGCGCATCGGCTACCTGGAGCAGACGCCAAGCTACCCGTCCGAGCTTACCGTCATAGAGGCTTGCTTCTGGCAAGGCAACGAGACGACCAACCTCATCCGCGAGTACGAGTCGTGCATGGCCTCGGGGCATCAGGAAGGACTGCAAGACATCCTCGACCGCATGGAGCATCTGAAGGCATGGGACTACGAGACGCGGGCCAAGACCATCCTCTCGCAGCTCTACATCTCGGAGTTCGACAAACCGCTATCCCAACTGTCGGGCGGACAGCTGAAGCGCGTCGCTCTCGCCAACACGCTCATCATGGAGCCTGACCTCCTCATCCTCGACGAGCCGACAAACCACCTCGACCTGCAGATGATAGAATGGCTTGAGAACTATCTCTCCCGCTCCAACGTCACGCTCCTCATGGTTACGCACGACCGTTACTTCCTCGACCACGTCTGCTCCGTCATACTCGAACTCGACGAAGAGGCTATCTACACCTATCATGGCAACTATGCCTATTACCTCGAGAAGCGTGCCCAGCGACTCGAAGTGGCAAGGGCAGAGGTGGCTCGGGCAACGAACCTCTATCGCACGGAACTCGACTGGATGCGCCGCATGCCACAGGCTCGAGGACATAAGGCCCGCTACCGCGAAGAGGCATTCTACGAGCTGGAGAAGCAGGCCCATCGCCGCATCGAGGAACAGCAAGTGAAGCTCGAGATGAAGTCGGCCTATATAGGCAGCAAGATCTTCGAGGCGGAGTACGTGAGCAAGGCTTACGGCGACCGCGTTCTGCTTAAGGATTTCTACTACAACTTCTCGCGATACGAGAAGCTGGGCATCGTAGGAGCAAACGGCACAGGCAAGAGCACTTTCGTCAAGATGCTGCTCGGCCTCGTCAAGCCCGACAGCGGGCGCTTCGTCGTAGGCGAGACCGTTCGCTTCGGCTACTATAGTCAGGAAGGCATGCAGTTCGACGAACAGATGAAAGTCATTGATGCCGTCCGCAAGACAGCCGAGTTTGTTGACCTCGGAGGAGGCAGGCATCTCTCCGCCATGCAGTTCCTTCAGCACTTCATGTTCTCGCCCAAACAGCAGCAAAACTACATCTACAAGCTCTCGGGCGGCGAGAAGCGCAGGCTCCACCTTTGCACCGTGCTGATGCAAAGTCCTAACTTCCTCGTCCTCGACGAACCGACCAACGACCTTGACATCCCTTCTCTGCAGATTCTCGAGCAATACCTGCAAGATTTCCGCGGCTGCGTCATCATCATCAGCCACGACCGCTACTTCATGGACAAGGTAGTCGATCATCTCTTCGTCTTCAAGGGGAATGGCGAAGTAAAGGACTTCCCCGGCAACTACACACAGTACAGAAGCCTCAACCCCGACCTCTCGCCGAAGCCTCAGAAGGCTCAGAATCCTCAGAGTTCTCAGAATAATCAGAATCCTCAGAACACTCAGAATTCTCAGACTACTCAGAGCTCTCAGAATCCTCCGAGCACTCAGAGAGAAAGGAAGCGCAAGCTCTCTTTCCGCGAAAAGCAAGAGTTCGAGGCCCTAGGAAAAGAGATAGACCAGCTTGAACAAGAGAAGGCCGACATCGAAGCAGCGCTCAGCAGCGGCACCCTCAGCACGCAGGAAATCATCGACCTGAGCAAGCGTCTGCCCGTCGTAAACGACCTTCTCGACGAGAAGTCCATGCGTTGGCTCGAACTAAGTGAAATAGAATAACATTAATCACTATAAATTATACTACTATGAAACTAACAGGAAGAAGAGAGAGTACTAACGTTGATGACCGTCGCGGAATGCGTACAACCGCCAAGATGGGCGGCATGGGCATCGGAGGCATCATCATTGCATTGCTTTTGACATGGGCTACAGGCGGCAACCTGGGCGACTTCTTGGGCAACACGGGCTTGCTTGAGGGCAACGTCACCGAGCAGACAGCCGACGGACGTTCCTTTACGCCTGAGGAAGAAGAACTTGCCAAGTTCTCGCGACAGATACTGGCAGGAACCGAAGACGTGTGGACTGAGGAATTCAAGAAGCTGGGCCGTACCTACGAGCCGCCTAAGATGGTGCTCTATACGGGCAGCGTGCAGACGGCATGCGGCGGCGGGCAGTCGAGCATGGGGCCCTTCTATTGCTCTGCCGACCAGTGCCTCTACATCGACCTCTCCTTTTTCTCTTCCATGAAGCAGCAGCTGGGAGCCGACGGCGACTTTGCCTATGCCTATGTGATAGCCCACGAAGTAGGACACCACGTGGAGTACCTCTTGGGTTCGCTCCAAAAGGCGCACGAGCAGATGTCGAGGCTGAACCAGAAGGATGCCAACAGGGTGAGCGTCCGCCTGGAGCTTTTGGCCGACTTCTATGCCGGCATCTGGGCTTACCACGACAACAAGATGTTCGGCAGCCTGGAGGACGGCGACCTGGAGGAAGCCATCCATTGTGCTGAGGTCATCGGCGATAACTATCTGCAGGAAAAGGCTCGCGGATACTCTCAGCCCGAAAGCTTTACCCACGGCACCAGCAAGCAGCGCATGAAGTGGCTCAAGCTGGGACTGACCACAGGCGACATCAGTCGCGGCACGACCTTCCAGTGTAGCGATGCAGAACTCTGAATATAACGAAGAAAAGGCGAAAATGGTATGTTTTTGCAACATTTTCCCTTTCTTTTGTTGACAAATTGAAATAAAAGCTCTACCTTTGCATGGAAAATTGAAAGAAACACTGAAAAAGAAGGCAAAACATGAGCAAACTCTCAAAGCCTGCCGGGTACAAAGCTTTGCTGGACCTCAGCCAAACGGAGCAGGCAATAAAGAAGATTAAAGACTTTTTCCTTTGCAGTCTCAGTACGGAGTTGCGTCTGAGCCGTGTAACGGCACCGCTTTTCGTGCTGCGCGGCTTGGGCATCAACGACGACCTCAACGGTGTGGAACGCCCTGTCAGCTTCCCCATCAAGGACATGGACGATGCTGTGGCCGAGGTGGTACACTCCTTGGCTAAGTGGAAACGCTTGACGCTTGCCGAGTACAAAACTAAGCCGGGCTTCGGCATCGTGACCGACATGAACGCCATCCGTGCCGACGAGGAGCTGGACAACATACATAGCCTTTACGTTGACCAGTGGGACTGGGAGCGTGTGCTGCTGCCTGAACATCGCAACGAGGCATACCTGCGTCGCATCGTCCAGAAGATATACAGCGCCATCCTTCGCACCGAGTTCTACATCTGCGAAACGTATTCGCAGCTTCGGCCTTACCTGCCCGAGGACATCCACTTCATACATAGCGAAGAACTGCTACAGATGTTCCCCGACAAGACGGCGAAGGAGCGCGAGCACCTCATCTGCCAGAAGTACGGAGCCGTGTTCATTATGGGCATTGGCGGCAAGCTGAGCAATGGCGAGGTACACGACAACCGCGCCCCCGACTACGACGACTGGAGCACACCCAACGAGAGCGGCTTCATGGGCCTCAATGGCGACCTGCTTGTCTGGTATCCCATGTTGGGACGAAGCATCGAGCTTAGTTCGATGGGCATCCGCGTTGACAAGGAGGCCCTCTTGCGCCAGCTTGCCCTGCAAGGCAAGGAAGAACGCGAGCAGCTTTACTTCCATCAGCGACTGCTGAGCGACACGTTGCCCCTGACCATCGGCGGCGGCATCGGTCAGAGCCGTCTCTGCATGGTGCTGCTGCACAAGGCGCATATCGGCGAGACGCAGGCCAGCATCTGGCCCGACAGCATGAGGCAGGAATGCCGAGAGGCAGGAATGCAACTTATATAATTAATTAAGAATTAAGAAAGAAGAATTAAGAATTAAGATTGAAAGCTAAGAACGAGCATTATATCAGGATTCTTAATTCTTCTTTCTTAATTCTTCATTTATCATTAAAATCATTAGTCAATGTACAACAAACATCAAGACAGGCCCGTTGTCGTCACTTGGAGGCAGTTTGCCAACAAGGGTTACAGCGCTTTCGCCAGTCTTCATCGTCAGGTGCGCATCGGTGTGCTCAGCGTCGCAACGCTTGCTGTGGCAGCTCAGGCACATGCGCGGCTCAACGACAACGTCGTGGTTACGGCCGAGGAGAAGGAGACCATCGACGAGGGAGACTTGCGGGAAGTGACCGTGAGCGGCACGATGGCTCCGCTGACGCAGTTGCAGTCGGCACGAATCGTGACTGTACTCAGCCGCCAGGACATCGAGCAGGCGGCGGTAGAAAGCATCAACGATCTCTTTAAATTAGTCACCGGCGTGGACGTCCGGCAACGCGGTGGCTTTGGTATTCAGACGGACATCAGCATCGATGGCGGCACCTTCGACCAGGTCACGCTCCTGCTCAACGGCATCGACATCGGCAACCCCCAAACAGGACACTTATCGGCAGACTTCCCCGTCAGCATCGGCGACATCGAGCGCATCGAGGTGCTCGAAGGCGCGGCCAGTCGCGTCTATGGCGGCCAGAGCTTCGGAGGAGCCATCAACATCGTCACGCGGCACGATAAAGGCCATACGGCCGACCTTGCAGCTTCGGGCGGTTCCTTCGGTACGGCTACGGGCGAGGCACGCCTTTCTCTTACGACAGGCAAGGTGTCGAACCGCATCAGCGGCGGAGGCGGCAGGAGCGACGGAGGCACACAGAACAGCTCTTGGCGAAAGGGACAGCTCTTTTATCAGGGCGACTACGAGAGCGACGACTTGAAGCTCGACTGGCAGTTCGGCCTCTCGAAGAAGAGCTATGGCGCCAACACCTTCTACAGCGCCGCCTATCCCGACCAGTACGAGCGAAACCAGCGGCTCATGGCAAGCGTTGATGCTGAGTATAAAGTGAAGGGTGATGAACGAAGAGTGAAGGATAAAAACTATATGAAGGACGAGACAAACGCTAATTCTTCACACCTCACACTTCTCTCTTCAGTCTTCTGGAACCGCTCGTGGGACAACTTCCAACTGGTGCATAACTCCACTTTCGGCGAGAACTTCCATCGGACAGACGTCTTTGGCATCAAGGCAGGAGGGCACGTCGATTGGAAACTCGGCAAGACGGCAGTCTCGGCACTCCTGCGACACGAAAACATCTTAAGCACCAATCTGGGATGCAATCGCCAGCCGGAAGGGAGCTTCTATGCATGGAACGACAATCGGACGACAGTCTCCTTCAGCCTCGAACACAACATCTTGCTGAGGCATTGGACTATCTCTGCAGGCGTGATGGCAAGCATGACTTCGGCCATCGACCATCGTTTCCGCTTCTATCCGGGCGTCGATGTCGCCTATCGTCCCACATCCCGCTGGAAGCTGCTCTTCTCCTACAACAAGGGCTTCCGCTTGCCCACCTTCACCGAGCTTTACTACAAGAGTCCCACCCATGAAGGCAATCGCGACTTGAAAGCCGAACACAATCACTCCTTCTCGCTTGGCGGACAGTACTCGACACAGGGTCTGAGCGCATCCGTCCGCGGCTTCTACCACCGAGGCACGCAGATGATCGACTGGGTGATGTATGCGCCCGACGACATCTACCATACGGCTTCCTTCGACCTCGATAACGTCGGAGTGCAGGTCCAGGGCAAAGCCTCCTTCGCTCAGCTCCTTGGGCACGACACCTGGGTGCGCTCCCTCAGCGTGGGTTATACCTACATCCATCAGACGAAGCACGATGCCGAGGGCGTCGTCAAGAGCAACATGGCAATGGAGTATCTGCGGCATAAGGCTGTGGCGAGCCTCACGCATCGCATAATAAAAAGTAAAAGGGTAAAAAGGTTAAAAGGCAGAGCGAAGCTTTCTCAATTTTTCAACCTTTCACCTTTTCAACTTTCCATGACGTGGGACGTGCGTTGGCAAGAGCGCGTAGGCAGCTATGTGAGCGACGGCAGTCTGGTCGGCTACCATCCCTACTGGCTGCTCGACGCCAAGTTGCTGTGGTCGATGCCGGAGGCTTCAGACTCCAAGTCTCAACTTTCAGCTTGCAATTTTCAACTTTCAGAGCTTTACGTCCAGGCCACCAACCTCACCAACCATCGCTACCGCGACCTGGGTGCTGTGCCTCAGCCCGGCATTTGGGTCATGGCAGGCGCAAAGGTGAGACTGAAATAAGACCACGGAAGTGGAGACCACTCCTGTGGTAAGATACGCGAAAAACCTTGACATGAAAATGTGTCACGGCATAGGGAAAAAGGCGATGCCGCACGGCTCGTAGTCCGACGCTCCACGTTGTGTCGGCCTACGCTCCACGTAGCATCGCCTTTTCCTCCACGTTAACTTTCCCTTCTCAATTCTCAATTTTCAACTTTATTCTTTGTTCTGTTTGACGGCACTGTGTGCCGTCCCAACACTTTCTTAACACAGCCTCACAAAAAGCCTCTTTGTAACCCATTGACTATCAAGCACCATTCGATTTGAGGCCATTTCTCGCTCTCGGTGGGACCAAAGTGCCACAGAAGCAAAAAAAGGCCGTCAGAACGCGCCTCAATGAGAAATATCTTGACAAAAGTTGCGTAGGTTTTGAGATGAAGTTAAATGGGGAATCAAGTTCCCTGTTTGGTTGGATTTGTAATCCGACCGCAAGGAGTATAGGGATTTGTAATCCCGCAATACTTTGCTGTCGGCATTACAAATGCCCAGACTCGCTTCTGGCGGATTACAAATCCGCCAGAACAGGTTGCTGACTGTCCAATAGCAACATCCGTTATAACACTTTTTGTAGCTTACGGAACTTGAATAAATGGTCAATGGAGAACGGTAAATGACATACCTTTCGTGCGAACAATATATAAATAAGTATAATTTGCAAAATAAATCTGCTTTCATATCCCTTCATTCTTCAATTTTTTTTGTACCTTTGCACGCGGAATAATGTAACTACTCTCTATGGTGAAACGATATATAGCCGCTTTGCTGCTGCTTTGTTGGGGCTTGGCTGCTCTGCCCTATACGCTGGTCATCGATGCCGGTCACGGCGGGAAAGACCCCGGCGCTCAGTCGAAGACGGCGAAGGAAAAGAATATCAATCTGGCCGTGGCCCTTGCTTTCGGCAAGCTCGTGGAGCAGAACTTCAAGGACGTCAAGGTGGTCTATACGCGCAAGACGGATGTGTTCGTCGAGCTGGACGAGCGTGCCAACATCGCCAATCGCGCCAAGGCCGACCTCTTCATCAGCATCCACACGAATGCCACCGCTGCCAAGGTGGGGCCGCAAGGCACTGAGACTTACACGCTTGGTATGCACAGAGCCGCCGACAACCTTGCCGTCGCCAAGCGCGAAAACTCCGTCATCACGCTCGAGAAGGGCTACGAGGAGAAGTACGAAGGCTTCGACCCGAACTCCAGCGAAAGCTACATCATCTTCGAGCTGATGCAGGACATGAACATGGAGAGCAGCGTCAAGCTGGCAGGTCTCATACAGAAGCAGTTCCGCAATACTGCCAAGCGCATCGACAAAGGCGTACACCAGGCCGGCTTCCTTGTGCTTCGCGCCACCAGCATGCCCAGCGTCCTCATCGAGTTGGGCTACATCAACAACCCCAACGAAGCAGCCTACCTCACCTCTACGGCAGGAGTAAACGCCCTCGCCAAGAGCATATACAACGCTTTCGTTGCGTACAAGAAGTGAGAAGCCCCTCCCTTTTAGAGCGGGGCTTGCAAGGCTTTCAAACGGTAAATAGTTAAATGATTAAATAGTAAACGTTAGGTGAAAACAGAAGTAAAGATAGGTCTCGTGGGTGTCATTGCCCTTGTTGCGCTCTTCCTCGGCATCAACTTCCTGAAAGGTGTTAACTTGTTCAGTACAAGCGAGAAGTACTACATCACCTTTGCCAATGCCAAAGGACTGACGAAGAGCAGTGCCGTCTATGCCGACGGCTACAAGGTGGGCATCGTGAGCAACATCAAGTACGACTTCAACCACTTGGGCGAAGTCATCGTCGAAATCAGTACTGACAAGGGACTCCGCATCCCCAAAGGCAGTTCGGCACAGCTCGACGAAGCCTTGCTCGGCGGCTGTACGCTCAACCTCCTGCTTGCCACCAACCTCACCGAAGCCTACCATTCCGGCGACACCATCAAGGGCAACGATGTGAACGGTCTGATGGCAAAGGTCGGCGACATGGTGCCGCAGCTGGAACAAGTGGTGGCTAAGGTCGATACACTCGTTGCCACGCTCAACACCCTGCTTTCCAATCCCAATCTGCCTCTCATCATTCAGAACGCAGAACTCGTCACAGAGAACCTCAACAAGAGCAGCGAACAGCTTAACACCTTGCTACGCAACGACATCCCGCAGATGACGGGCACCTTCACCAAAGCAGGCGAGAACGTCACCATGCTGACCGACAAGCTGAACCAACTCGACCTTCAGGCTACCCTCGACAACGTCAACCAGACCATCAGCAGCGTCCACGCCACGATGGAACAGATAAAAAATCCCAACGGAACACTCGGCAAGCTGATGTCCGACCCGTCGGTTTACGACAACCTCAACCATACGGTTCAGAGCGCCGACAGCCTCGTCACCGACCTCAAGGCGCATCCCAAGCGCTACGTCCACTTCTCTGTGTTCGGAAAGAAAGAAGGAAAATGATGAAAGATACAGTCGTCGGCATCGGCGAGGCACTTTGGGATTGCCTGCCAGAAGGACGTAAGTTGGGCGGCGCTCCTGCCAACTTCGCCTATCACGTCAGCCAGTTTGGATGGCGTAGCGCAGTCGTTTCCGCCGTTGGAAACGATGCCTTGGGCGACGAGATACTGCAAGTATTCGATAAAGTAAGGCTTTCCTATGACATAGCTCGCGTCGGCTATCCCACTGGAACCGTGCAGGTTACGCTTTCGCAGGACGGCATCCCTTCCTACGAGATATGCGAAGATGTGGCTTGGGACAACATTCCTTGGACGGAAGAACTGACTGCGCTTGCCGCCCGCACCAAAGCCGTCTGCTTCGGTTCGCTGGCTCAACGCTCGCCCGTCAGCAGGCAGACCATCATGCGCTTTATCGCTTCGATGGACGAGGACACGGAGCGCATCTACGACATCAACCTTCGGCAGCACTTTTACAGCCTTGATGTCATCGAAGAAAGTCTTCGCTCTGCCACCATGCTCAAACTGAACGATGAGGAAATCGCCGTCGTGGCAAAGCTCCTTGGCCTAAGTGGAGGCATGGAGGAGCAATGCCGCCGGATGCTGAGCTGCTATCCCCGTTTGCGCCTGGTCGTGCTTACTTGCGGAGCCGTCGGCAGCTATGTCTTCGATGCAGCCGAAACGTCGTACATCGAGACACCGAAGGTCGTCGTCGCCGATACCGTAGGTGCTGGCGATTCCTTTACTGCCACCTTTGTCGCACACATTCTTGCAGGCGCTTCCATCCGCGAAGCCCATCGCAAAGCCGTCGCCGTCAGTGCCTACGTCTGCACACAGCATGGCGCTATGCCAAAACTGCCGGAAGAGTTGAACCCAAATCGGTCATTAGAATTTTAGTCAGCGTGCATTTCTTTTTAGAGCAGGTTTTCGTCTTATGTAAGGGAGCAATGCGGGCATTGTGACCGCACA